>NZ_NADT01000019.1:511591-522251 GCF_003264205.1 Bacillus sp. SRB_8
GGGCCTACTGGGCCTACCGGCATAACCGGAGCAACTGGACCTTCTGGTGGACCTCCAGGACCTACTGGACCTACCGGAATAACTGGAGCAACTGGACCTTCTGGTGGACCTCCGGGGCCTACCGGACCTACCGGATTATCAGGAATTGTTGGAGCTACTGGGCCTACTGGACCTACCGGACTTACAGTATCTGGGTTATCTCATTATGCTTATGTTTTCAATACAGCAGCTCAAGTTGTTGCCTTAGAAGCACCTATTCTTTTTAATTCACATGGTAGAATGACATCTGGTTTTACTCATACGCTGGGAACTTCTCAATTAATGGTTCTTAATGCAGGAGATTATAAAATTTCTTTTTCTGTATCAGGAGTTGAGCCTAATCAATTCACACTTTTTTTAAATGGCGCTCCGGTTACCAGCGCAGTTTATGGATCAGGTGCAGGGACTCAACCAAACAACGGTCAAACAATTCTCGCTTTAGCTGCAGGTGATATTATTACCCTTAATAATCATACTTCCGCTGCTGCAGTTACTTTGCAGACTTTGGCAGGTGGAACACAAACGAATATAAATGCTTCGATTGTAATTGAAAAATTAATTTAATGATTTATTTCTTGAAACTCTAGCAGTTAATAACCTAGAGTGGATTCTTTTTTTAACAAGCAGTTAGCTTTTGCTAGCTGCTCTTTTAATTAAAATAACGCTTTTGTTTAAAAACTTTTCACATTTAAACCAGACAAGCATATGTTATTGTATGGAAGCTTTCCATTCATAGCATTCTACCTTTCTTATTTGAGAGCACGCTTATTTGTGTGCTCTTTTGTATTTGCTATGAAATAAGGATTTTATTTAGTTGCCATTAACCTTTTTATCCACTTTGAATATAGTATTATCATCCAAGTGAATACACAGGTCGCCCTGGACCAGCCTCCTTGTATTCCTTGTGTTCCTTGTATTCCTTGTACACAGAACCCGTTATAACTAGCGGGTTCTGTGTATTTTTATCTATACAATAACTATTTTGTTTAATTTATAAAATACAAGCGCTTGTCCATTTCATTTTGTTCTACCCCTACATTTACTATTAGTAATAAGAACTGAACTTTTCAGAGGTGAAAATATAATGGACGAGTTTTTATCTTCTACTTCAATAAACCCTAATTTAGTTGGACCTACTTTACCACCCGTTCCACCATTCACACTACCGACTGGGCCAACTGGGCCGACTGGGCCGACTGGACCGACTGGACCGACTGGACCGACTGGACCGACTGGACCGACTGGACCGACTGGATCACTATCAGTAGCTTACGGAACTTTTTGGCAAACGGAAATCATTACAGTCCCTTTCGAATCCCCTTTTTCTTTTAATCAGGCTGACCCTATGGTGGGGGGAATTTCTCTGTTAAATCCAACCACAATTAATATCACACAAGCTGGGGATTATCGAATTTCTTTCATTTCCTCGATTAACTTGACTGTAGCCCTTTCATTTCCTTATTCGCCTACCATTTCTATACTATTAAATAACAGTCTGATTCCAAATTTCAAAGCTACTTTCGGTCTTTCAATACTAGATCCAGAGGATGTAGATTGCGCTCAACTCATTGGAGACACTATTTTATCAGTCCCAGCCAACTCAACACTTCAACTTATAAATAATAGCTTTGTAGGCGAAACAGCCATTCGTACATGCGATAATGGAATAAATGCTTTAGAATTAAACATTATCAAATTAAACTAGTACAAGTACGCCTTTAAAACTAGGGGTTATTATGGCATCTAGTTTGCATTTTCCAATGAAATTTTTGTACAAAGAATACACACAAAATCAAAAATAAATTCATAAAATATTTTATATTCTTTTCTTTTTAGAATGAATAGTCTTTACAGAGCACTTCCCCAAGTGCTCTTACATTTACATATTAAATAGCTTTTTTAATTATTTACGAGAGCGGATTTTATTATTTTGTACAAGCACCCTTTCCTTTTGTTTAATAAAATATATAGACATCTCAAAGAAAGGAGAGCAACATAAGTATGGCTGATTATTTTTATAAAGATGGTAAAAAGTATTATAAAAAACAATCGCATTCGGGCAATCAAAAAAACAACTGTTTTATCGAGACTCATACAATTGCTGGTTCTGAAGAAAATGTAAATGGAAATATACCTGTATCTGTTTTCCTTGAAACCACCACTCCACAAACTGTATTTGAGGATTTTACAAACAATCATAATAAAACATTAATTCAGTTATTCGTTGTCGGTATGAGTGCACCTGTTCAAGTAACTATTCTAACAAGAATATCTACCAGCCCAATTAATACTATATTACAACCCGCTCAAACAAAAATATTTCAAGTTGAAGATTTTCAAAGTCTTACTCTTACAAAGCAGGAAGGTCCTACTAGTCTAGTTAGCTTATTTGTTCAAAAAACATTTTGTATCTGTTGTAATGAGAATAACGATTCATGCGATGAATATTACAAAGAATGTAATTAATAGATTAAACCACCAGAAGAATCCTTTATATAAAGGGTTCTTTTTCTTTCACTTCCCTCATTTTCAAAACCATTTTAGAATCATACTCAACGATTTTTCTATACATTCCTCATTTCCCCGTTTTTTTATTAAAATAACGTTTTCATTAAATTTTTCCAGTAATATTCTTCTTTTCCAGTCACAAATATGTTCATATTTCATTAATACTGTGCATCTATTAGATACGATTAGAAATTTTTTTGGAGGTGAACTATGTCAAAGAAAGATGAACTGAATTTATTTTAAATTTTACATGCTGCTGCATTAAACCCAGATTTAACCGGGCCCACATTTCCTACTATCCCACCATTCACATTTCCTACAGGGCCAATTGGACCTACCGGCAACACTGGGCCTACCGAACCTACTGGACCACCCGATGGGCCTACTGGACCCACTGGACCTACCGGGGACACTGGACCTGGATGCATAGAACCTCTACCAATATTCACTCAAATAGTCTATGTAAACAAAGCTGGTAATGACGTTACCGCTGATGGTTCTGAATGTGACCCGTTCTTGACAATTACTGCAGCAATGGCATCTATCATAGATGCTTCACCAGCTAAACGCTACGCTATCTCTATTGGACCTGGCACTTATACAGAACCATTAATTCATTTAAAAGCAAATGTACAATTAATCGGAACTAGTACTTTATTAACTAGATTAGCTATCCCCTTCGATATTAATGATCCGTCATGGTTTGAAAACGGATTTCAAAATGATAATCGATCTGGATTTGTAGACCTGACATTATTAACTGGACCACTTGATTTTAACTTTGTAACTGCAAGTAGTTTTAGTGGGAAGTTATTCTTTGTTAGCGTTAATATAACCCCTACTCCTATATTCACAGCTTTAACTACTTCTGTGAATCAAGTTAATATCCGTGACTCAATGTTATCCGCTGGTTATACTCAAAATGGCATTAACATGGTGATGTTTGCTTCATTCGTTTCTAGTGGGAATATTACTATTAATTCACAAGCAACAACAGATACCCAAGTCAATTTAGTAGGTGGCGGAATAAATGGTAATGTCATCATTAATGTGCAATCTGGTCATATTCCAATTGACCCTTTAAATTTAACCAGTTTTGCTATTACAGAAAACATCTTCAATCCCAGCCCTAATTCAGGGAATTTAATTGTTAATGGCGTTAATAACGTTATTACAAGAGTGAGAGCGACAGTTGATTCTTTACCTATTCGTTCCCCAGTAACTCTTATAGGCACAAATACATCTTTAATTAGAGTTGATGACGTTTTCGATTTAGCTTATACACCTATTAATCCAGTGAATTGGGCAGTTCCTCCTCCTACTACAGTACAGGAAGCTTTAGATAGAATTGCTGCATTACTGGCAGGAACTATCGGTACTCCCTAAATACCTTAGAAAGAGCTTAAACCCTATTTTAATAAGAGCTAAGTTGCTATGGTATGTGAAAGAAAAGTCTCTTCAAATCTTATTGGAGAGACCTTTTTTAATTTCTAAGTAAATCCAATATCAAAAAATGAATCTATATGATAAACAAAGTATTTATCTCTTAACAAAATTCAAATTCGATTATAGTAACTGTGTTTTTCGTTCTTCCATATTATCAAGAAGCAAAGGCTAAAAACTTCGCACAACAATTTTGCGTACCTACTTTTATGTTACGAAAGCTACCTCCCCTACAGTTAAAAGCATATATAATCTCAGAAAAATTCAATGTAACAACACAATTTGCTGAAAAAAGGCTTTTACATTATAAAAATCAATTATTAGCAAGTAAATTACAGAATCAATTATCACTATACCGCAATTTTCAAAACTAACGATACAGGAGGTATTGAATATGAAAGGAAGTTTTCGTAAACGTGGAAATACGTGGTCTTTTACAATAGATATCGGTATAAATCCAACTACAGGAAAGCGACAGCAAAAAAGTAAGAGTGGATTTAGAACAAAAAAAGAAGCCCAACATGCTGCTGCAACAATGATTACAGAGATAGAGAAAGGAATATATTTTGATGACAAACAATTAACTGTTTTAGATGTATGGGAAAAGTTAAAACCTCTTCGTAAAGCTGAATTAAAAATTACATCTTATGAAAAAGACATGAGCTTAGTTAGGCTCTATATCCTTCCCCCATTTAGTTATAAAAAAATTAAAAGTATTAAGCCTGTAATGATTCAAAGCTACTATGCTGAACTTAAGGAAAAAGGACTATCAAATGGTACAATCAGCAATATCCACCGCTGCCTAAGATGCATTTTCAAACACGCTGTAGAATGGGAAATCATACATGATAATATAATGAATAAGGTTAAAAAACCACGTGAAGAGCAAGGTGAGATGAAAACATGGTCCAGCGAAGAATGTAATCGATTCCTCCAGTATCTAAAAGAAAAAAATATTAAGTACCATATGTTCTTCTTACTTGCAATCTATACAGGTATGAGACGCGGAGAATTACTTGCACTAACATGGAAAGATATTGACTTTGATAATAAACGTATCCTGGTTAATAAATCGCTTGTAAAAACAGAAAAAGGACTTTTTAAAGCTGCTACAAAAACTAAGTCTTCAAATAGAAGCATTAGTATCTCTTCTTTTGTTATAGGGAAGTTACAATCCTACTACTCCTATAAAAAGAAAGAATTTTTCCGCTGGGGTATACACTTGAATGAAGAGGCCTATATTTTCACTGGAAATACGATACATTCGCCCTTACATATAGATGCTCCCCATCGCTTTTTGAATGATCACTATAAAAAAGCTGGTGTTCCCCGAATTCGTATACACGACTTACGACATACTCACGCTACACTCATGCTTCAGGCTGGAGAACACCCTAAAATCGTACAAGATCGCTTAGGACACTCATCTATTCAAATGACGTTAGACAAGTATAGCCACATCACACAGAACATGCAGCAACAAGCAGCGGAAAACTTCGAGAGCATAATCAAATCTAATGAAAACACCTGATAAAAAATGAAAAGATTTAATGTGAGCAAAATGTGAGCATCGAGGGAAATCGCTACTTATAAACCTTGATACAATAAGGTTTTTCATACTATATCGTTGAATCTTGGGAGAAGAATGAGCAGTTTTAGAATTGTTGATTTTAAAAAACATAAAAACCTCAAAAATGCCAAATCCCTTATGTCACAAAGGATTTGGCATTTTTAAGTTTCTAGAAAAACCCGCTAAATATAAAGAGGAATTAAAAGTCATAAATCCGGTACAATACTGTATCCACGCCCAAGGAACTGTCAAATGAAATAACGTGTCTAACTTTTTGGAGTCTATTGACCTTTTCAAATCCCCTTATATTAATGCTCGCTATTAAGATCTTCTCCTTCTAGGACCTACAATTAATTTGATTGCTGTTCTTTCTTGATTATCGATAGTAACCTCTTGAAACGCTGGAACAAGAACCAAGTCAATGCCACTTGGAGCTACAAAACCTCTTGCAATCGCAATTGCTTTAATCGCTTGATTTAAAGAACCAGCTCCAATCACTTGGATTTCTACTTTGCCACTTGCTCTTAGTACGCCCGCTATTGCACCTGCCACTGAATTCGGACTTGATTTTGAGGATACCTTTAATATATTTTCCATGTAAGTTGCTCCCTCTATTATTTAATCTCTCTTTTCTTACTGTTTGAAATATAACTAACGTATCTTTAACTACTATTCGAAATAAATACAAACAATTCTGTATAATTACATTCATTCGATATTTTTTGCCTTCTTCCTGCACAACTACATAAATAAAAAGCGACGACTAAGTTAAAAACTTAATCATCGCTTTATCCATTTCTCTGTTTCACTAAAATGCTGTCCTTTAAATACTTCTCTTCTTTACTTTGGCGATATACTATCTTAAAGTTTAAATACTTCAACATTTTAAAACCTTGGATAGAGTTATCTGCTAAATATTCATCCTTTTTCTTCTCCAAAATTCATTACATAGAATATTCTAACTCCATTTTTTTGAAAACTATATCTCCTCATTAGAGCACTTTATATTATGCCAGCTTTTTATCCCAAATCTATTACCTTATATATGGACAAGTATACACGCCAATTGCTTTTCGATTGCATAAACTACTATGTGTTATACATTTATTAATAATAGGAGGTAATATATTGGGTTCATACTATCATTCTTCAAGTTCATATAAAAGATCTTCATGCCACTCTTCTTCTAGTTCATATAAAAAATGTTCGTGCCATCAATCTTCCAGTTCGTATAAAAAATGTTCATGCGACCATTCACATAAATCATCTAAGCCTGCTTACGGCACTTTTTGGCAAACTGAGTTTATAACTGTTCCTTTTGGCGGTTCTTTTCCGTTTAATCACGTTGGCCCTTTGGCAGGAGGAGTTTCCTTATTAAATCCGACTACTATACAATTTAGTAAAGCTGGTGATTATAGAATTTCTTTCATTTCAAGTATTAACACTACGTTAAATCCTGTATTTCCCCATATTCCAGTCATCACTATATTTTTAAATAATAATCCACTTGCTAATAGTCAAGGTGATTTCGCTTTTCAAATGAATACTTCATCAAATAACGAATGCCTTCAACTAGTTGGCGAAACTATTGTTACGGTGCCTGCTAATTCAACTCTTCAACTTAGAAATAATAGTGGTTTCAATCATCAAAGTATTGTAACTTGTGATAATGGTATAAATTCAGTTGAATTAACAGTTACAAAACTAAGTTAATACTATTCCCTCACATTCAGATGCTAATTCAGCATCTTTTTTATTGCATAACGTTTTTTTGATTCCTATCGTCCTCTTATAGAACATAAACTCCTATTTCACTTTTCTATTCATCTAATAAACATGAAAAAGTGCCGAAATCCTTCTTCCACAAGAATTCGGCACTTTTTTTATTAAAGCCGATTCATTCTTTCCTACTTCTCCACATAAACCGATTTAACTATCGTACGATTATAAGGTTGTCCTTCCTTATTCATTCCTTTCATATCAATTGTAACGTTATATACACCTGGCTGTTCTATATTTTTCAAAGCACCTGTAAATGTAGTTGTATTAATGTTTTTCGATTCATTTGATTCAGAAACTAATTTTCCATCTTTATTAATTACTCGTACTGTTACTGAAAGATCGCCTTTCATTTCTGGAGCTACAGGTGATTTTTTGAGTTTATACTCTGCTTTATTTACTTTAACCTTTGCCGGCATTTGAAGGACGAACTGAGCATCTTTTTTGTAATCGGTCACGATTAAATATGCATCTTTCGGCTGCTTCGCCATCATTTTAACTTGCCATTCTCCTGCTTCCATTTTATCAAATTTAAATGTTCTTATAGTGGCTCCTTTAAAGAGAGATTCACCTTCACCAGTAGATACAGCACTATCTTTATTTGTATAAACTTTTCCTTTTGGAGATATTAGTTGTATTTCTACATCTGAAGAAGCTGTTAAAATAGAAACTACCCCTTCTGCTTTTTTATCAACTGCGACAGTTTGTCCTACCCACTCATTTTGTGACAACTCTCCTCCTAAAATAGCTTGATTAGAAGTTGTGTTTAATTGTTCTACCTTATCCTCTGAACTATTACTCGGGGCTAATAAAGCTGGTACTGGTACATTTACTGTCCGTAAATATGGTTCAATTCGTGCGAAAACGGCTGAACCTTTTCGTATATTATCATGATCAAATCGTGAATCTGTAAATAAATGTGTTCCATATGGTAACTTAGCACTCCATTCGTTCACCAATCCATCATTAGAACCGTATGATGACAAATACAACCCGCCCATAGATAGTGCTGAAAAAACAGGTCCCCAGCTTGTCCCAGTAGCCGTATAGTAACGGTTTAATTTAGCTGCAGGATTATTATCTATTGTAGAACGAAACTTTGCCATTTCACCTATTTGCAATGAATATGTCCCATCATCTTTTTGACCTAATATAGAGGCAAGCCATCCTGCCCACCAACTATATGATAAATCCGCTAAATTGGATCCGTAATGCGGAGTGGCAAGAGTAATAACATTTCCAACAAATCGATTCGCTCCATATCCAACTAACGCAGCTTGTGTATCAATACCACCTTTACTGTGAGCTACAATATTTACTTTTTTGCCAAAATGATTATAAATCTCTTCAAGCTTTTGTGCTAACAATTTTCCATTGTCCCATTGGCTAGCTGATCCTTTGCCCGCGGCATCATATAATTGAATAAATACAGTTTGATAGCCTGCTTTCAAAGCATAATCGTACATATCATTCATCTCATGATATACTGTCTTTCCATACCAACTATCCGCATTACCATTTCTTCCTTGTACAAAGAGAATTGGTGTTTTATTCTCATCATAATTAGCAGGTTTCTGACCTAAAAACCATTCTCCAGGAGTAAATACTTCTTGATCTGGAAAGCCAGTCTTAAGCTCTGTTACAACCTCCGCGTGTACATTTGCACTAAAAACCAGCGGACTCATAAAACAAAGTACAATAAATAATGCGATACTCCTTTTCATAATTCCCATTAACATCCCCCTTTTTCTCCTGAAAGAAAACGCTGCCATTCCGTTGAACACCAATTGTTTTAAATTCCATTTAATCAATTACTTTTACGTTACAATATAATAAGAAATTAATAGCCGCATTCCTTTCTTATCAAACGTTATTCTCTCAACATTTCTTCATTCCTTTTTACAATAAGCGTTTTGAATATTTCTCAATAAAGCTTTCTCTTTACAAAAAAAACTGCGTATAAAAGGTCTCTTTAATAACCTTTTATACGCAGCTTCTTTGTTTAAAACTCGATGATGTACTCATCATCATATTTATCGTATTGCAAACCCGCTCCTATTTTGAATTCTGTAACTTGATCTCTTAGAAATGGTGCATCTTCTATTTTACTAGTTGCTATTTCAATCCCATATTTTTTTGTTAAATGCGCTAATTCTATTAAAAACCATTCTCTTCGTAATACGACTGGAATATCATACGTTCGTCTTTTCATATATACTAGCACCTCTTCTATTTTCATTATTGAAAAGAATATCACTTCTACTTTCGATACACTTTTTAAAACTATCGTTCATCATCAAAGGCCAATGAAACATTATAGTATATGCATGTCCGTTTTAAACGTGCTATGGCAAAAATAATATTAAAAAACTTAAAAAGTCTTATTTAGTTTACATAAAAAAATTATGTAATAGTAAAAGGGGAAGGCTTGTCCCTCATCCTTTTACTATCAAAAGCTAAATTAAGAACATCTTGGTACACCTAAAGCTAAGAATAAACCTGCTACTCCTGCTGTAATTGGCACTTTCAACGTAATAACATCGTCTACTTTTGTTACTAAAAAGTAAGCATTCCCTTCTTGTAACACGCAATTCACTAATAATTGAAATTCCATTCAAATCTCCTCCTTTCAATCGATATACTATAATTTATGAAATCTCTTTCAAAATGTAATAGTAAATATATCTATTTTTCCTTATATACCAAATAAACGTTTATACATCTATTAAAAATATTAATTTTCTAAATTAATATAAAACGTGTAATATCCAATAAGTCCCTATATAATCAATAGAGAAAATCTTACAAATGGAGGTATGAAAATGGCAGTTTTGAGTAATATTGGTGTAGCTTTATTTTTTATAGCTTTTATTCTTTTAATCTTATGTATCATTTCATTCTTTAAGAAAACTGGAAAAACAAAACAATATGGTCGTCCTACTGTTATTCTTTTTATGATTTCAATTCTCTTAATAGGAATGGGCACTACAAAATCTGAACACCCAGTCATCGATTTTTTTGCTACTTTAAGTTTAATTTTATTTATTTTTTTCCTTGTTCTAGCAATCTTATCCGTAATTAAAAAGACAGGTGTAGCAAAAAAACAATTTATTATCACTGCTATTTTATTTGTCATTTTTGTTGCATTATCAAGTATTTCAGCTCCTTCTTCTGAAAAGACGGCAGCCACTAGTAAAAAAGTTGCTTCTAACAATGCAGAACAAAAAGAGAGCGAGAAGAAAAAAGAATTAGAAAAGAAAGAAGCGGAAGAACAAGCTCTTAAGCAAGAAGATGAAAAGCGTCTAGCTGATGAACAAGCTC
>NZ_NADT01000019.1:522317-532248 GCF_003264205.1 Bacillus sp. SRB_8
ACAACAAGAAGAGCAAAAACGTCTAGCTGATGAACAAGCTCGTAAACAACAAGAAGAGCAAAAACGTCTAGCTGATGAACAAGCTCGTAAACAACAAGAAGAGCAAAAACGCCAGGCTGATGAACAAGCTCGCAAACAACAAGAGGATCAGCAAAAAGTACAGCAAGCTCAAACACAACCAGCTGCAAGTAACAATAGTAATGTAACTTACAAAAATTGTACTGAAGTTAAAAACGCTGGAAAAGCTCCATTATATAGAGATCAACCAGGTTATAGCTCTAAACTTGATCGTGATGGCGATGGAGTTGCATGTGAAAAATAGTAGTAAAAAAGAAGCTTCTAGTAAGCTTCTTTTTTTATTATCAGAAACTATTGCGACGAATTACCCTCCCTCTCCCTTTTATAAAACTCATTTTATTATTCTCAAAAATGACACATAATAAGTGATTTAAATCACCACATTGATTTTAATTTAACGCTATTCTTAATTTAGATATTACATTTAAACTTTATGGAGGCATTCATATGAAACATACATTTACTGAAACTTCAATTATCGGTGAGATTGTTACACAATTTCCGAAAGCTAGTGATCTTTTTAAATCATATAGAATAGATTTTTGTTGTGGTGGTAGTAGACCACTTATTGATGCAATTAATGAAAGAAATTTATCGGCAACAGAGGTAATTACAGAGTTAAATACGCTTTATCATAAAACAAAACTATTAAACGAATCTGAAATTGATTGGAAAAATGCTTCTTATCAAGAATTGATTGATTATGTTGTAAATAAGCATCATCGCTATTTAAATGCAGAGTTGCCACAGTTAAGTCCATATGTGACGAAAGTATTACGCGTTCATGGGGTAAGTCAGCCTCATTTAGCTCAAATTCATAAACTATTTCATGAACTTAAAATGGAATTAGAACAACATTTAATTAAAGAAGAAACGGAAGATTTCCCATTAATTTTAGAATTCGAACAAAATCCAACTAATGAAAACTATGCAAAGTTACGTAAAGTAGTAGATGCGCTCGAAAATGAACATAACCACGCTGGCAATATTATTAAAGAACTTCGTAAGGTGACAAATGACTTTACTCCACCAGAAGAAGCTTGCGGCACTTATCGCCTTGTTTACCAGCGCCTTGAAGCCATTGAATCTGATTTATTTGAGCATATTCATTTAGAAAATAATATTTTATTTCCGCGTGCAATTTCAAGAGCATAAATAAAGTGCAGGACATGAGTATAAATGCTCCTGTCCTGCTTTTTCATTGTGTAAAAAATATTTACACTTCTCCTCTACCCATATAACCATATTCCCTTTCGCTTCTCCCTTCACATAAATCCGAATTTTAACAATTTGTGAATCATTATAAAAATGTGATAAATATCACATCTCCCCCTTTTTTAATTTTCTATAATGGAAATATAATTCTTTGTTCAACTTTTCACATAGAAAGGGAAATGAATATGAAAAAACGTTTAGTTATGATCGGGAATGGTATGGCTGGCATACGCTGTATGGAAGAAATATTAAAACATGATAGTGATTCATATGAGATTACTATTTTTGGAGATGAACCACATCCAAACTACAATCGCATTATGCTCTCTCATGTTCTACAAGGCAAAACAAATATGCAAGATATCATTATGAATGAATATAGTTGGTACGAAGAAAACGAAATAACTTTATATACAAACGAGAGAGTTCAAAGTATTAACCGAGAAGAAAAAATCATTATTACAGAAAAGAATCGTACTCTTACATACGACAAACTCATTATCGCAACAGGTTCTAGTGCTTTTATTTTACCAGTTGAAGGTTCCACCCTTCCTGGTGTAACAGGATTTCGAACAATTGAAGATACACAATTTATGATGGATACCGCTAAAGAAAAGAAAAAGGCCGTTGTCATTGGTGGTGGATTACTCGGTTTAGAAGCCGCAAGAGGTCTTATTGACTTAGGAATGGACGTACATGTTGTTCATTTAATGCCTAGCTTAATGGAGCAACAACTAGATACGAAAGCAGCTTCCCTATTGCGTGAAGATTTAGAAGCGCAAGGCATGAAGTTTCTAATGGAAAAGAAAACTGTAAAGATTCTTGGTACAGACCATGTTGAGGGCATTCAATTTGAAGATGGTGAAGTTGTAGATTGTAATTTAATCGTGATGGCTGTTGGAATACGCCCAAATACTCAAATAGCAAAAGATGCTAGTTTACTTGTAAATCGCGGCATTGTAGTCAATGACTATATGCTAACAAATGATGAATCCATTTATGCAGTTGGAGAATGTGCAGAACATGACGGTATCGCATATGGACTTGTTGCCCCTCTTTATGAACAAGGCGCAATATTAGCAAAACATATAACGAATTTACAAACTAATGGATATACGGGCAGCATCGTCGGTACACAGTTAAAAGTTGCAGGTTGTGATTTATTCTCTGCTGGTCAAATTTATGAAGATGATCAAACGAAAGCAATTTCAATCTTTGATGAATGTAAACGTTCCTATAAAAAAGTATTAATTCGTGACAATAAAGTCGTCGGTATCGTTTTATATGGTGATGCAACTGATGGTACACGCCTCTTTAGCATGTTAAAGAAAGAAGAAGATATACAAGAATATACAGCCGCTTCCCTTCTTCACAAAGCTGGTGAAGAAAGTGAACTTGACGTTGCTACAATGAGTGCGGATGACACAATTTGTGGATGTAATGGCGTTACGAAAGGTACAATCGTTCATGCCATTTTAGAACAAGAGTTAACTACTTTTGAAGAAGTTAAAGGATGCACGAAAGCCGCAGGGTCTTGTGGTAAATGTCGTCCGCTTGTGGAACAAGTTCTAGCTCATACACTCGGAGATGCTTTTGATGCTTCTGCGCAGTCTGCTGGTATGTGCGGATGTACAACTTTATCACGTGACGAAGTCGTAGCCGCCATTCACGAGAAAGGTTTAAAATCGCCAAAAGAAGTACGAAATGTACTCGGTTTTGCACATGAAGACGGCTGTTCGAAATGTCGTCCTGCTTTAAATTACTATTTACGTATGGCGATTCCGGAAGAATATGTAGATGATAAATCATCCCGTTACGTTAATGAAAGAATGAATGGTAACATCCAGCATGATGGTACATTCTCTGTTATTCCACGTATGTACGGAGGCGTTACAACCGCAGATGATTTAATGAAAATTGCTGAAGTCGCAAAAAAATATGACGTTCCTCTTGTGAAAATTACAGGTGCGAGCCGAATCGGCTTATATGGTGTTAAGAAACAAGATTTACCTAACGTATGGGCTGACTTAAATATGACTTCTGGATATGCGTACTCAAAATCGCTTCGTAATGTAAAATCATGTGTTGGTTCTCGCTTCTGTCGTTTCGGTACGAAAGATTCTTTAGGACTTGGTATGCTCCTTGAACAGTCATTAGAAATGGTAGATACACCTCATAAAATGAAAATGGGTGTAACGGGTTGTCCACGTAACTGTGCGGAAGTACTGACGAAAGATTTCGGCGTTGTGTGTGTTGAAAATGGATTCCAACTGTATATCGGCGGAAATGGTGGTACGGAAGTACGTGAAGCTGATTTTGTAATGATCGTCCCTACTGAAGACGATGTCCTTCGCATCGCTACAGCTTACATGCAGTATTATCGTGAAACTGGTATTTACGGAGAGCGTACTGCCTACTGGACAGAACGTTTAGGCTTCGATCACATAAAAGAAATACTACAAGATGCAAGTATGATTACTACGCTAAATGAACGTTTCCAAACAGCTCGTAGCACATATACGGAAGCTTGGGGACAAGCACTAGAAACGAAGTCTTTAAAAGCGATGTATGAAGTAGAAACTGTGAAATAAGGAGCTGTGATCTATATGATACAAACGAAAGAAAAAATAAAAGTTATGCGTGCGGAAGACCTTCCTATTCAAATTGGTAAAGAGGTACAAATGAAAGGTATGTCTATCGCCCTATTCCGCCTTTCAAATGGCGATATTCGAGCTGTAGAAAATCGTTGTCCTCATAAAAACGGACCGTTAGCGGAAGGAATTGTATCTGGGGAATTCGTCTTTTGCCCACTACATGATTGGAAAATTTCATTACTAACAGGTGAAGTCCAAAAACCGGATGACGGTTGTATTCAAACGTACGAAGTAGAAGTTATTGACGGTGACATTTATATAAAGTGAAACTTTAATCAGCGGGGATTGGTTCATCCCCCGCTGATTATTAGCCCTCACCAATCGGGCTTTTACGGACAGTTGATCCCCACCTAACTATTTTGCTTTCGCTGAATTTTGAGGTAGGGGTCTTACTGCCCGGCAAATAGCGGGATAAACATGTAATTTACGAAAGGAAGCCTCCTCTGGCTTCCTTTTAAATAAAAAATGATGAGGTGCGATTATGAACGGATATGTATATTTAGTTGGTGCAGGACCAGGTGATGAAGGGCTTATTACAAAGAAAGCGATAGATTGCTTAAAGCGTGCAGATATCGTTTTATATGACCGTTTATTAAACCCTTTCTTTCTTAATTATTCAAAAGAAACATGTGAATTTATTTATTGCGGAAAAATGCCAAAGAATCATACTATGAGACAAGAAATGATTAACGCTCATCTCCTTCAATTTGCACAAGAAGGAAAAATCGTTGTCCGCTTAAAGGGCGGAGATCCATCTATTTTTGGCCGTGTTGGTGAAGAAGCAGAAACTTTAGCAGCAGCGGACATTCCATATGAAATTGTACCAGGTATTACATCTAGCATCGCCGCTAGTAGCTATGCAGGTATCCCCCTCACCCACCGCAACTACAGTAATAGCGTTACTTTACTAACTGGGCATGCAAAAGGTCCTTTAACCGATCATGGAAAATATAATTCATCCCACAATAGCGACACAATTGCCTACTACATGGGTATAAAAAACTTACCTACAATTTGCGAAAACTTACTACAAGCAGGAAAAAAAGACGATACGCCAGTAGCAGTCATTGAATGGGGTACAACTGGAAAACAGCGCGTTGTCACAGGAACACTTTCAACCATTGTTCCTATCGTCAAAAACGAAAATATTTCTAACCCTTCTATGACAATTGTTGGTGATGTCGTTTCCTTACGGGATCAAATCGCTTGGAAAGAACGTAAACCATTGCATGGTAAAAAAGTTTTATTTGCATCCGCAACAAATAAAACCAGTTTCATGAAGCAAAAGTTACAAGAATGCGGTGCAGAAACATATCAAATTCCAACTTTCAAAAGGGAAGAATACACATTAACATCTGAACAAATCAATGAAATTTTTAACGTTGATCGCCTTGTATTTTGTTCAGATGAAAGTGTAGAAATCTTGATGCGATCATGTAGTAAACACCAGAAAGATATTCGTTCCTTACAGGCGAAACTGCAGTATATGAACGTTGCCACTCAAGAAAAACTTATGCAATATGGGCTACTAAGTAAACAAGCAGAGTTCTCTTCCGGTACAACTATTTATTTAAGCAGAAATATTAATCGAATTGGTTTTATTCAAGAAAAAATTGGTGCTGGGTCTTATATGATGACTCATGAGTATACAATTGATCATCGCTTCGATGAAATTCATTCTCGTATGCTTTCTGAGTTCTCATGGGATAGCATTGTGTTTGACGGCCGTGCTTCACTTGATACATTTTTATCAGAAATAAAACGACTTGGCTTTATCGATATTCTTACTCTTCCCTTCTCGTATACCGACATTCCAACGTTACACTATGCGAATAAAGTTGGTTTTCATAATGTAGATGAGCAATTACAAGACATGATTATGAAGAAAGATTTGGTGGTACGATGAAAGGAATTGTATATGTTGGACACGGTAGTCACCTGCGAGAAGGTAATGAACAATTCATTCACTTTATTCAATCTGTTATGAAAGAACGTAACGAAAGGAGTCAAAAAATAGCTTTTCTAGAACTAACGACACCTACCATTTCGGATGCAGTTACAGAAGCAATACTAGAGGGTGCAACTGAAATAATGATTGTACCTGTTTTATTATTTGCAGCAGCTCACTATAAACGTGATATTCCTTTTGAAATAGAGCAACTACAAAAGAAATATCCTCAAATAACATTTTCAGTTGTACCACCTTTTAGTACGCATCCACATATGGTTGAACTTGTAGTGAAAAGAATACGTGAAACTATGCCAAAGCAAGATAGTAGCGTTTTACTCGTAGGACGAGGCAGTAGTGATCCACAGCCGATACATGAGTTACAACAAATCGGAGCAGCGGTCGAACGAAAACTCGGTATGCCAGTATCGTGCTCCTTTTTAACGAAAGGAGCGCCCTCTTTTACTGCTGAGCTCAAGACGATAACATCGACTGCGTCCCATGTATATGTCATGCCCTACCTTCTCTTTACCGGTTTGTTGCTTCAAAAAATTAAGTTGCATACAAAAAAATATGATCACATCACGACTTGCAACTGTCTTCAGTTTGATACATATATGAAGTTAACATTATTAGAACGAATGGAGGAATGTGTGTATGTATAACATGTGCCCTCTTATGTTTAATTTAGATAAAAAAGTAGTTGTTATAGTTGGTGGTGGTAAAATCGCATATCGGAAAGCATCTGGATTAAAAGATACAGGCGCTTTTGTCACCGTTATCAGCCCAGAGATTTGCGAGGAAATGAAGGAACTTCCTTATATTACTTGGAAGCAAAAAACTTTTAGTAATGATGATATTAAAGATGCTCACCTTATTTATGCAGCTACAAATCAACATGATGTCAATATGATGGTCAAACAAGCCGCACATGATTTCCAATGGGTTAACGTTGTAAGTGATGGCACAGCATCATCCTTTCACACACCTGGTGTCATCCGAAATGATGAATATATTGTAACGATTTCAACTTCCGGTAAGGATCCATCGTTTACAAAGCGTTTGAAGCAGGAACTAACATCTATATTTCCTAAACTTATAAAAAAGCTTTCTCGTACTCACAAATAATAATCTATTTCTTAGCTAAAATAGTAATTACCTTTGGACAAACGTTTTTTAGAAGCGTTTGTTCTTTTTGTTTTGGTTCCTTTTTTGAATTAAGCCGCTTGATTATCAGACATGGTACAATTGTAAACGACACCCAATATATCAAAGACTGTTTTCTTCTCATATCGATGGGATTTCCGTCCATCATTTACCGCCTCAAGTCTATCCGTTTTTGCACGTATATTCAAAACAAAATATATGACAAATAAATAACGACAGTTACTGTAATAATGCTGAAAAGTGTTGAAAATAAAACGATTTGTGCATGTAGTTCAGGCTCTATTTGATACTCCATAGCAATAGTTGCTGTATTTCTTGAAGTAGGAAAAGAACTTGCAATAAATAATGATTGTGCAACAATACCATCAATGTTTAGTAGGTATATCATGGCAAGTGCTAATAATGGTCCCATCAATAATCTTCCAATTAAAGCCCATGTTATGACTCGTTGGAAAAAATTAAGCTTAATGTTGGATAATTGCGCTCCTAGCAATATGAGTGCTATTGCAACAAAACTATTCGCAAGCTGATTAAGAGGTAGAAAGATAGAATTAGGTATTTGAATTGTAAAAGATTGAAAGAGAACCCCTAATATGAGTGCATGAAATACAGGCAGTCTTAGAAATGATTGAATAATACTTCCGATTGTTTTTGTTGCTGATAGTAAGTTATATATCCCGTATGAATAAGTTAAAAGATTCTGGAAAATCACAATGAAAATCTGAATGGAAACCCCCACTGGATTGTGACTGAAAATCAATTGACTTACTGGTAATCCATAATTACCGGAATTCATTAACGAAATGCTATTTTTTAGAGCTGCACTTTCTCCTTTTTCTAACCTTAATGTTTTTGAAATGAAATGACTTACTATCATCACACTCAGACTGTAAAGTATTAAATAGTATATTATCTGGAGCAACAAACCTGTTTCTATACTAATATCATATATATTCACAAATACAGCCGCTGGCATCAAGCAATAAGTAATAAGTGTAGATAGCTGCTTTAAGTTAAATTGGAACTTTCTTTGTAAGATTGCACCAATTAGAATCAATATTAATATTGGTAATATCACGTCTAATATAATAAAAACAAACATTTAATACCCCATTCTAAATACATTATAGTTGGATTAAACTCTTTACTAAATATGGATACAGTTAATTCAAATGTAGCCCCTGACGCTACCCAAAATACCATTTGAAAGCATTCGTATACAGGATTTTATCGGTAGCTTGTTCATCAAATAGCTGTTGAATCAATTTGATATCTCCATACTCAAAAGGTCTTTTTGCTCTTGTAGATGGTAAATCTGTTCCAAACATAAGTGCATCTGGGTTAACTTCATAAATCGACTTTAAGGCATTCTCAACATCTAATTCGACACGACCAAAACCAGTAGCTTTCACATGTACCCCTTTATCAACTAGTTTTAATAAATGTGGTAAACCTTCTTCTGATAACCCTAAATGGTCAATTGATATAGCTGGTAACTTTTCTATAGTGGATGCAATTTCGGACAACTCTATTGCATCCATATAAAGCTCACTATGCCATCCTACTAAATCATGAACTCTTCTAGCAAAGTAATCCAGCTTCGATAAATCTTCTGAACCACCTCTTTTAATATTAAAGCGTAATGCTTTTACCCCATTTTCATTTAAATTTAGTATTTCTTCATCCGTCACTGTAAAAGGTAATTGTGTTACGCCACAAAATGTTGAACCCAACTGTTTTAGTGCCTTTAATAAATATTCTTGATCAAACCCTTGGAAAGAACCAGATACGATCGCTCCACCAATTACATTCAAATTAGGAGTTTCATTCTGATAATCTTCTACAACAAAGTTGGGTGGAAAATACCCTTGGTTCTCAATAATCGGAAAATTAAAATCAACAATATGAAAATGTGCATCAAAAATTCTCATTTCATTTCCCTCCCCTCTCTTTTCTTTAACATATCAAATATGACTCATAAAGAAAATTATGGATTATTTATACAAATTCATAATTTTATCTTATCGACCTAAACTTTATTCTTTATTTTAAGTGTACTTTTTCACAATATCCATTAGCCTTACCAAAAAATCTGGCCCTAAAAAATATGAAGTTTTTTCTTGTTATAAATACCTTCATATATTTTTAAAATTTCTGGATATTTCTATATATTTATATATAGTTTTTTTAGAAAATGGCGACTATTTATCGATTCGTTAGCGATCAATAGTCATCGTTTAATTCAAAAGTTATTATTTTCGTTCTCGATATATTCCGAATGTTTTATGAGGATTTTTCGTTTGTTCATTTCAGTCTTATAACAATCGTACTATTGCTTTTACTTTGGAAACTTTCAATAGACAAAAAACAGAGTTCTCGATTGTGGAATTAGATTTAAGTTCATACATTTATCTCTTAATATCTTTATCTGTAGGCAAAACAATTGCAGCTATTATATAAAGTAACACCGTAAATCCACTAGTAAAAAAGGCTGATAATGCAGTTACTATTCGAAGGATACTTACATCAATTCCATACTTATCGCTTAAGCCACCTAATACACCTGATACTTGTTTATCTTGAGTGGACTTATATAATTTTTTCATCTAAACACCCCGATCCAATTAAATATTTGTATGCTAAAAATTAGTTCTATCTTTGGAAGAGATTTAAACTTTCTTTAACTAACCCTTTAATTGAATAACATCTGATATCTATATTTTAACATAAAATTCCATAAAACTTCTGTTTTTCATTTTTAAACCACATTATTTTAGAATACAAGTGTTTGTTAAGTTAGCAATAAAAAACATATCGAAGCCTATTACTAAAAGAACCCTCCTAGATTTGAACTGTACCCTATAAAATG
>NZ_NADT01000176.1:0-309 GCF_003264205.1 Bacillus sp. SRB_8
CCGAACACGCGCCGCGCGCCCTCGTTCCACGAGGTGATCAGGCCGTCGTCGTCGAGCGTCACGATGATGTAGTCGCGCGTGGTGAGCGCCGCCAGGCGCAGGCGCTCCTCGCTGGCGCGCACGCGCTGCTCGGCCTGCCGCAGTTCGGTCAAATCGACGAACGCCAGCACCGCGCCGGCGATCTTGTTGTCCACCGTGCGGTAGGGGCGCAGGCGCGCCAGGTAGTGGCGCGCGTCCAGGCTGCGCACCGGACGCTCGACGGTGCGCAGGTCCTGCAGCACGCTCTGCAGGTCCTGCGCCAGATCGTCG
>NZ_NADT01000177.1:0-353 GCF_003264205.1 Bacillus sp. SRB_8
AGCTGGAAGACCCTGCGCCACTGCGTCCGCAGGTTGCCCGACAGCAGGGTGGCCACAAGGCAAAGCGCCGCGAGCGCGTTGCCCAGCGCCAGCGCGACCGGGAACGTCAAAAATGCGCCTACCAGCAGCCTTTGTGACCAACGATCAAATAGGCTGGGGAGTTTGGCGTGGGTCGGTGTCATGGATACGTGTGTGGCGTGCGCGATGCATGCGTGAAGAAGGACGGGTGCGGCGGCGTTGCCGTATGCTTTCAGGCCGTGCCGAAGCTTTCAAACTGCCGGATCCAGAGCGGAAAGTCGTGGGCTGCGAGTGTGGCGTCTGCGATGGGCGGCATGGGCGCCGCCAGAAAATCG
>NZ_NADT01000178.1:0-399 GCF_003264205.1 Bacillus sp. SRB_8
GAGAGTGAACGCTATCGTTGCGGAATGTGCAGATAAATTAGCGAAATTAACAAAAGAAAACATGGTGGATATACACTTTATACCAAGTCACGTGGAAAACGACAACAATAACGAAGACGAGATGAAAGTCCCCATAGGACACAGCGATGACATTGATCAACTAGCAAAGCAAGCATGGATGGACGGCGATGAAATTCAACATGACCCATTTATATCATCGTTCAAACTGCATCTTAAGAAAAGAGAGAGAGAAAACCTTAAAGATTACATCAAAGAACGAGTTCAAGCTAGCAGATTCAAAGGATACCCAGAAAGGGATAAATTTAAGATATTAATGACGCTAAACGAAAGGAAGATTGAACCTACAACCCCGCTTCTCAACAGAGCAAGAACTGGGCA
>NZ_NADT01000179.1:0-333 GCF_003264205.1 Bacillus sp. SRB_8
GGGAATTCGCCATGGCGCTTTTGCTTGGGACTGCTGGCCGGGATGTGCGCCCGGCGGCGCAGTAACTTTCTTTCGCTTCGCCGAAAGAAAGTCACCAAAGAAAGGGCGACCCCACTGTCCGCGACCCCGCTCGCCCTTTGGGCGAGCGCGGCAACCTGCGGTGCTCGGACTGGGCGGGGTCCGCATGAACTCGCGCTTCGCGCTCAAACAGCATGCGGCCCTGATCCGCCCAGCCCTGCGCTCCTCGGCGCATACAGAGGGGCGTGAGACCGGCTGCCCAACAACCACACAGGCCATCGCTGCGCTCGCCCTGGGGCGCTGTGCAAAGCGCGC
>NZ_NADT01000180.1:0-267 GCF_003264205.1 Bacillus sp. SRB_8
CGTTGGATTCGCATCAACTTGCTCGCTCGGTGGTCGTGCCAGGAGGCGGTCCTGATGGCCGAGGTAACGGCGGCTATCTGGAATCGCTGCTTCTGGGCCGGAGTCGGGCGCGCCGGCAGGTCGTTAAGCGGGTTGGCGGCGGCGTGGGCGTACTCGTGAGCGAAACGGCGGGCGATGGCTTGCGCCTGTCGATTGATGGGGCATCGTCTCCAGGATGTCGCCAACAGGCTGTCCCGAGTCGTGGCGGCGACCCGAAAGACGGTTGGT
>NZ_NADT01000181.1:0-304 GCF_003264205.1 Bacillus sp. SRB_8
CTGGCTCATCGAAGATTCGGACACGCCTCAAATGAACGACTACAGCACTTACCTTCAGCCACATCAACAACGGACGGCATTAAAATCAACAGCAACGAACGAACATTCTGCGACAGTTGCGCCCAAGGGAAGACGCGCCGACAGCCATTCCCAAAGGCACGCAGAACTAACCCGACGAAACCATTCGAAATCGTATCATCCGACATCAAAGGCCCAATACTAGAACCGAGCAAAGAAGGATTTCGGTACTACATCTCTTTTAACTGTCTATACTCAACATGGACTCAGATAAAGTTACTGAAAA
>NZ_NADT01000002.1:0-4068 GCF_003264205.1 Bacillus sp. SRB_8
AAAAAACATCACAAACCCTTATATATCAAGGACTTAACTAAAAAAACTAAAGAGCTTTTCCTTCTTTTATTTATTATATAGTTTTGATTTTGTTCTTTTTTTGAGTTTAGCAGAGTTAAAAGTTAAACATCTTTATATCGTTCTAAGAACGGCTTTTTTCCAGGCAATGGTCAGGTAGTATTTTTGAGTAAAGAACACTCAAAAATCTCCACCTTTCCTCCATTGCCTGGAAAAATTCGGCTGGTTTTTAGCTTTCGCCAAGCCGAACAGACCAAAAACGAGGTTAAGTTGCTCGACTTGGGCTAGCAATTGTACCAGCCGAACCGCCTAGATCCATCGACCAAAGTAATCAGCTCTTGCCATATCTAGTTACGTTAAATTCGTGGGGTTTAGCCCCCACACGACTAGCCAGCACTCACACCCAAAAACAAGAAGGCATTAAAAAAGAGTGTAGTATAAATTAATATACAAACACTCTTTTTTGTTTAGTTTTCATATGTATTATGAAAATATTTATTATTTAAAAACAGTTTGCAATAACATTGCTTAAATTGAAAAAGTCTAAAAGTGCAGCTTTAGTATCTCCAGCTAGTCCACTAGATGCTTTATTTAAAGCTTTTTTTATTGAATCATTTCTAGAAAATCCATTATAACGATATGAATCATAATATTTTTTGATTTTAGAAACTGCATTTGCAGTTCCTCCAAGAGCTTTAAGTGCCGATTTAACTTTTAATATTTTAGTAAATGGAATACCATTACTAACAAGTGCTACTCCAACAGCTCCAATACAAGCTGAAGCGCTAAATGATTGTACATTTTTAGATTTAGCAGGATCAATTTCATTAAAGATTAAATTTTCCTTATTATCAATGCTTACATAATATCCTGTTTTATTTTGTAACCATTCTGCAGTTTTTTGTGGGCCTTGTTCTACTACACTATTAGGGATATTTTCAATTGCTTGCAAGATAGTTTTTGATTGACTAAACATTTCATTATCAATTGCTTGTTGCTGTTGTTGTTCTACTTTTGCATTTTTTGTTTCAGCTGCAAAGGAAATTCCAGGAACTACAGAACTAAATAAGAAAGTACCGATTAATACAGGCAAAAATTTCTTTTTAAACATTTACATTACCCCTTTTTATTTTAATTTTCATACAATCATATATTACCATATTTGGGGAAAATATGGTATATTAATAGAGTAAATATATAGAAGGAGGGACTTTTATGCTTAAATTTATAAAAGAAAAGTTAGCATTAATAGGTGCTCTTTGTTTATTTATTATTACTATTGTAAATTATACAGTAAGTAATGAAGCGGTAACTGGTGTAGTTAGCATTTCATTATTTATTTTTGTATTAATTTTATACATTGTTTCTAGAAATGCTAAAGTATCTTGAAATTAATAGATTTGATTCCCAAATATTTGGCATAATGACAAAGCGATTATGCCGCGAAAGTTTCTTTACCATGAGGGGAACCCTCATGCAAACTACGGGAGGTGGCCCCACAGGGCGGTTTTTGACCGGTGGGGTTGCCTTCGGGAGTTTGAGGGTTTAGAGGCTCGTGGTCAAGAAAACGTGGAATAAATAGCGTTCATGGGAGAACAACTATTTATTCCACGTTTTTTGTTTTTATATGGGGTCTGGGGAAGAGTTCCCCAGTGGGTTTGGGCAATGCCCAAGGTCTTTATTCGGCTTGCCGAATAGCCCCGCAGGGCACACCTTTACGATAGTAAAGTATAGTGTGCTATACTTTACATGGAAGTCCACCGAAAAACAGGGGTGAAGTCTATATACTTTATATGGTTCTAGGGACTGATAAGGACATAGAACCATATGGAAAAGAGGCGAAAAAATGAGTTTCGCAATTTGCCGTATGCAGAAATTTAAAATGCGAGATGTGAAGGGAATTCAGATTCATAATCAGCGAGAAAAAGAGAGTCACACAAATCATGATATTGAGTCAGAACGAACACAACTGAATTATGATTTACATAATGATGGCCACATTGATTATTTGAAAACGGTGAAAGACAAGATTGAACAAAACGTAGAAACCAATCGAGCGATTCGAAAAGATGCGGTTGTGATGTGTGAGTTTGTTGTGACAAGTGATAGAGAATTTTTTGATGAGCTGGATATGATTGATCCAGCTCAACAGAAAGTATTTTTTAAAGAAGCCTACAATTTTTTAAAAGACCGATATGGGGAGCGAAATATTGTACATGCAGCAGTACATTTGGATGAGAAAACACCTCATATGCATGTTGGAATGGTTCCAGTAACTGAAGAGAATAAATTATCAGCGAAACAGATTTTTAACCGAAAAGAATTGGTTTCACTCCAGGACGATTTTCATGCGCACATGGTAGAAAAAGGTTTTTATTTGGAACGTGGTGTATCAAGTGATAAAAAGCATGTAGAAATACGAAAGTTCAAAGCTATGACGGCAAAAGAAGAAATAAAAATTTTAGAAACAGACATTAGACAATGTTTACAGAAAAAAGAAGTAGTAAATAAGCAAATGGAGCAATTAGAATCTCGTTTGAATCAATTACAAAACGCAGTGAAATCAACAAATAACGTCGATAAGATCGAAGTTAAACACAAGGGTGGTATCTTACGCTCTAAAACCGTTGAAATGAGCGTAGAAGACTTTGAGGAACTCAAAACTAAGGCAAAGGCATCAGAAGCCTTTAAACGTGAAAATATGACGTTACACCGCAAGAATGAAGCACTACAAGCAAGTAATACAGATTTACATACAACTGTGAAGCGTTTAGAAAAAGAAAATGAAGAGTTGAAGCCATATAAGGGTAAATTTGAACGTCTCGCAAAATTAATAGACGAGATGGATAAATTTTATGAGAAGTTTGTTCCGAAAGAGTTGCCTAAATTCCATGAGATTATTGGTTTTTGTAAAAGAAAAGTAAATGCATCGATGAATAGATTTAGTTCTCTTAGGTACTCAGAAGAAAGATTGAATGAACATGAGAAAAAAGGATATGAAACAGCATCAAAGTTTCTTGAAAATCAACAAAAAGAACAAAAACAACAAAGAAAAGAACGTGAAAATGAAAGAGGACTTTGATAGGAGGATTATCAATGAAAAAGCTAAAGAGAAATGCGATTCAATGCCGAAAATGTGGTGATGTAATTGAATCTAAATTTACTCATGATTTTAAGTATTGTTCGTGTCGTTCTGTAGCGGTGGATGGTGGTTTAGAGTATGCACGTATGCAGGGAGATTTAGAAAATATCATTGAATTACATGAGTATGAAGATGAACTAGAACATTAAAAATGCCTTAGAATTGATTCTAGGGCGTTTTTTTATGCTTCTATTTTTTGTGGTTCTTCTTCAGTTTCGATTTCTTTTAGTTTAATAGATTTACCTTTAGCATTTAATTCGACTTCATATCTAATTTTTGAAATGTCTTTCCATTCACCTTTTCCGAAATATTGTGGATTGAGTTGAAAAACTCCTGATTCTATTTTTATCAAAATTCCTTTTTTCACTAATTGATTTATTGCATTTGTAACTGATTGTAGTTTAATTCCTAAACTCGAAGCGATTATTCTTTTGTAGCCAGCATTTATGATTATAAATTGTCCTTTGTTAGCATACGAAACTGATTTTATTAATTCATACATGATTTTACTGATCCATCCCGATATTTCAGCAAGAAACATGATGTTATCAAGATAAACTTTTATGTAGTCGGGTTCTTTTCCATAATTGAAAGTAACGCTTTTTGTTTCTTCTAGTATTTCTCCATCAGGGTTAACTATTTTAGTGTTCTCAACCATTGAGACTTTAGGCATTTTTATATCCTCCCTAAAAATGTTTGAGTTAATAATAACACCTATATAAATTTGAATCAACTCTTATTTAGAGTTAAGTCTAACTGTTAAACTAGAGTTAAAAAAATACATTTAAAAAGGACAACTAAAATCAAAATTAACTCTTATATAGAGTTAACATTAACCGCTATAGCAGTTAATGTTAACTGCTATAACAGTTAATATTAACTGCTATAAGAGTTAATATTAAAAACCT
>NZ_NADT01000020.1:0-327789 GCF_003264205.1 Bacillus sp. SRB_8
TTAAGTTGATGGATGTGGGGTACCGCCACATCGCTATCAAGCTAATAAAAAAGAAATGCCCCCTAGAATGAAAAAAACGCCATCCTTTCCTATGATTCTACAGAAAGAATACCGTATTTTTTCATTTTAGGGGAATAATTAATCTCTTAAGTTGATGAGCATGCAGCAAGCCCCTTTAA
Source organism: Bacillus sp. SRB_8 (assembly GCF_003264205.1). NCBI lineage: Bacteria > Bacillati > Bacillota > Bacilli > Caryophanales > Bacillaceae > Bacillus > Bacillus sp. SRB_8. The sequence continues at coordinate 180 of NZ_NADT01000020.1, forward strand.
AGGTAATATTGTGGTACCAGGCTGCCCTCTATACTGAAAAGGTAATATCACAACTCAAATTGCTATATTTATTTCCTGTCGAATACACTCTTTTTTATTAGCACGTTTCCATAAATATATGGTGTAGAAGAATAAAATTGCAATAATAATATATACAAAAAGCGACGAGGCTTGAACATTCCCCATAAAATTAAAGAAATTATTAAAAGCGTGGAAAGTAATGGTGATAATAATTGATTGCTTATTTACGATAAGTAAGGACAGAACAAGTCCAACTAAAAATGCATATATGATTTGTAAAATGGTATCTTTAATAGACTGCCCACCAATTAGTTGTAATAAATGGGGGATACCAAACAAAAAACTTGAAATCAAAACTGATTTTTTTATCCCCTTTGAAAACAACATTTTGAGCATAAATCCACGAAAAAAGATTTCCTCAATAAATGCAACAACAAAAAATTGCATGATAAACATAAAAAATAAGTCAGATACCGATGTGGTGAGACCCCATAAAGAAAAGACACCCTAAGGTGCCTTCCTCCGACTTGAACCACTTTAATTTAATAATATGTATTGGACATTAAGTAAACACGTCCTATAAAACAGAATCATTTATTTTCAACAGATTGTTAGTGTACAAATACAAGAGAATCGAGATCGTTTGTTTGGCTAGATTAAAGCAACGCCACACCACACCTATATGGTTGAGATGTGTTACGCCTTCTAATCGGAGAATCAGCTTTATAGAACGTGTCCACAATTTATATTTTACTACATGTAATATTTATTTTATGTATTTTTTACAAATATGTATAATTACATAAAATTCACGAGAAAAAGAGAGTATACTTTGATATTGTGTAATAAAGATAAGGTCCACCTACGGAAATAGGTGGGTTTTTTGTTAGGCATTACTATCTCATTGCACAAAAGGGAATTTGCATGAAAATAATATCATATTCTTAGAGTTCTTATATTGAGAAAAAAGACACTCTTATGAGTGCCCCTTTTTTTAGTAACCGAATCCGCCGCTACCGCCGCCCCAACAACTACATCCTATAATGATTAACAGGATGAATAGAACGATCAGTAAAGCAAGTCCGCCACCTAACTGTTTACGCTTAAAGACTAAAGTTACCTTTAGCCCTCCAAGACTCGCTACGAGCGAACGGCTAGTTCTTACTCGACGGGAATCCCACCCGTTATATGATACGACCTAGGATCGGCCGCACACCTACCTCGTTAGTTAATATGAAAATGAAACCCAATGTCTTTCAGGCGAAAGTATAATCTTGGTTTGGAAATATACAACTGTTTGGACATAAAAAAGACCATCGAAATGATGGTCTTGCAGACTGTAGACAAATGCATAAAATAACGAATGAACCTTTCTCTGAACACTTACTTTACTTCTTTCATAAATAGTCTAACGTTTTCAGCGATTTCTTTGAATTTGGTATGGTGTAAATAATGTGATCCATCCATGGTTACTACTTTTCCATGTACCGAGTCTTTGATCTGCCCTTCATGCAGAGGTATCCATCCTGCTACATCTTCATTATTCGCTTGTACAAAGAGAAGAAGTGGGAGATATTTAGGGAAGATTAAACCTTGAGCCCCTTTAAAATTAGACGAAATATGATCCATCTCATTCAAGGTTGTGTCATTATACATGTTTTTATTCGAAATCATTTTCATTTGCTCTACGGTTTTTTCATCAAATGCCAGTCCAGCATAGGGGTCAGCACTGATTTTCATAGCCAATCTTAAGAGACCTGATTTTTTGAGATATGCAAACGTTTTTAATGGGAAATTGATATCCATACCCGGTTGTGTTGCAACACTGCTATCGATTCCGACAAATGCAGTCACCTCGTTTGGATATTTGTTCACATAATCAATTCCATAAATGCCTGTAATGGAGTGGCCCATGAGCATGTATCTGTTAATATTAAGCTGCTGTAGAGCTTCATGAACTTCACTTACCATATTCTCCGTGGTTCGCTCTTTTACAGTTTCATCACTTAATCCATAACCGAAAGGCTCTACCGCAACAACTTTGTAAAATGGAGATAATTCATCGATAAGAAGCTTAAAATCAAGCCCTGGAGTAGCTGTTCCATAACCAGGCAGGAGCACGATCGTTTCCTCGCCCTCGCCTTGAATTAACACATTCATGTTTTTCCCGTCTACAGATACGTGCTGCCCGTAGGGCACTATTCGTTTTTGCTCCGAATGACTACTCATCACATTTACGATATAAACAATACCTAAAAAAAGTACAATGACTAGAACGATTGCTCCTATGATTTTAAGTAAGATGTTTCGCACTTTCTTTATTTTCATTCCCCTCAGCGTTTTCTTTTCCTCTTGTTGTGTCACTTTCATCTTCTCCTGTCCTGATCTGTTTGCCTTCCTTCATGTGCCTGTAATGAAAACTTAACCAATGAAGATGTACTCACCATGACGACAATATGAACTGAATATGAACTGCCAAAAAAAATGCTACGGCTCTATATGCAAGTAAGCTTGCATATGAGTCGTAGCATAGAGAATGAATCTAACTAATCTGTTGGTGTAGTGATTGGCAAGTTGACAATGAAGGTCGTTCCTTGACCAAGTTCACTTTTCACTCGGATGTCACCTTGATGAAGCGACACGATCTGTTTAACGATAGCGAGTCCCATACCACTTCCGTCATACTTACGACTGTGGGAACGATCGGCCTTAAAAAAACGCTCGAATATACGCTTCTGGTCGTCAAGGTGAATACCAATACCAGTGTCGGATATTAGGATTGTCACGTTTTTGATATCTTGTTTGATGCTTACGTTAATCACGCCGGCATCCTCAGAAAATTTGATGCTATTTCTGAGGATATTCGTCCATACCTGATTTAACAGGTCATGATCAGCCGTTACTTTAACTGTCTGTAAATCAAGCTCGAAATGTATATCGCGAGCAGACCATTGTGGCTGGAGCGCCACGATTATCCGTCGGATTTGTTCATCGAGGCTGAGTGTGACGAGCCGCAGTTGCTTTGACTGCGATTCAAGAAAACTCAGCTTTAGCAGGCTATCGCTCATTTTGGACATCCTTTTCGCTTCAGCGATGATAATATCAAGATAACGGCTTCGTTCGTATTCTGAAAGGTCAACTTGCTTAAGCACTAGAGCATAACCGGATATCGAAGTGAGCGGAGACTGAACCTCGTGCGACACGTTCGTTACGAATTCCCTGCGCATCTGCTCAAGTTGCTGCAGATCGTGCATCATTTCTTCGAAGCTGCGAGCCAAAGTACCCAGCTCACTCGTTTGCTTAATATTCAACTTGACGTTGAAATCTCCAGATGCTATCCGCTTGGTCGCTTTTGTCAGCTTTTTTATCGGTCTTACCAGGAATACAGAGGCAACTAGAATCAATAAGCTTCCTGCAATCAACGAACATGTTGCAAAGACCAATGCCCACTTTGTGACAAAAGAGGCTGAAGGAGGGGCGAGCGCTTCCAAAAATATCGCTTTCGTTCCCATTTCCGTTTTCAACGGCAACCCTAAGAGGACCGTGGCAATACCATTAGGAGTGTCCTGAACAACACCTCCATCTAATACTTTCTTTAGTTGCTCCATCGTCACAGGCGCAGGTTTGTGTCCGTGAAGTTTACCGTAAGACTTGAACTGACCCGTTGCTTCGTAAATTCGAATATAATAAGAATCGAGCTGCTTCATTTCACTTACGAACAAGTCCGCTTCACGTAACGGAAAGGTCTTGTAAATCCGGACGATGTCTTGGCCAAAGTTACGTGAGTTGATTTGAGCGTTTTCGTTCAATTTATCTTCGAATATCCAAGTTGACACCAAAAAAGAAATGATCGTGCCCCCGATGATGGAGACTAAAAATGTCAGGACAACACGTATATATAAGGATCTGATCATTCATAAACCTCAAGCCGATACCCAAGCCCGCGCACCGTTTCGATCCGAAAATCGTGTGTTGTCGCGAACCGTTCACGCAGCCGTTTAATATGTACGTCTACCGTTCGATCATCTCCGGCGTAATCGATACCCCAAATCTGATCGATCAACTGCACGCGCGTATAGACTTGTCCGGGTGTTCCAGCGAGCTTATACAGCAATTCGAACTCCTTTAGCGGCAACGTAAGCGACTCCGTCCCTTTCATCACTTTATAGGTCTGTCGATCAAGGATGACGTTCCCTAAATGGATCGTCTGCGTGGAGCCAATCTTGTATCGTTTGAGTAGTGCCCTAACACGAACCGTCAACTCTAACGGATCGAATGGTTTGGTTAAATAATCGTCCGTCCCAAGTTCGAAACCTTTCACTTTCTCCCATGTTTCTCCTCTCGCAGTCAGCATAAGTAAAGGTAGATCAGGATTGGCTCTTCGGAGCTCCTTGCTTAACGTCCAACCATCCATAATCGGCATCATAATGTCAAGTACGACAAGATCGACATTCGTTGAGATGTAGACGGCCAGTGCTTCCTTGCCGTCCGCTGCTTCAGCTGTTGCGAATCCGTCGTTGCGTAGAAATAAACAGACGAGTTCGCGAATGTTCGCATCGTCGTCAGCAACTAGTATAGTAGGCATCGGTTCCCTCTTTTCCCTGTTTTCCACCGCATTATTTCAAGCAATCATTATACTATAAATTAACACGTATGTTGATTAACCAAAGTAATACAGTTTCTTGATTTATCGACCTGTAGAATTCAAGTGTTTCTTTCGAACTAATTTGCCACTCAATTGACAAGGCTTCACAAAGAAACAGGCATGTGAAACCTGCAAATGACAAGCGTTTATTTTGTCTTTTGGCCTTGTGCACGAAGAAATTTCAGCAAAGCATAGGCAATTATAGCTGTGAATAACTGATTGAACAACGCATTGGATGTTGTGCCAAACAATACGGGAACGTTCAAATTCAGCTAAATCCAGCGGAAAAATGATTCAATTACCCAGCGCGATTTGTACATGGCGGCGATTCCTTCGGACAGATAGATTGATAGAACACATATTCCCCAAACTACTCCAGTAATTACACCATCTGAAATAACACGTCCCATACCCACTAATTATTTTTCATCAAATGCGTATGGCGTATCAACTTTGATTGCACATTCGTTCCAAATCATTACTTGTTAATTTAAGTGAATTCCATCATAAAGATTCATATAGGTTTAGTAATTAGTCAAAGTTATTAGGGTATTCTGTCATATAATTTATATATTACTATATAATTACCTCCTGATTTTCGTATATTATAGTTCTACATCGACACATAATATATAACTTTTTCTCATTGCCTATTGAATTAATCTGCTCCGTTCAAGAAGAACCATATCAGTTTAAATAACTCAGATTTTGGCAAAATTAAATTGATTCAAATGATACCCACCTTTTAGTAATCTCAGAAAATTTCTTAGTCGCGAGTGAGGTTGGTTTTCTTATAGCTAATCCAATAGTTCGATAGCTATCACTTTCAAGTGGAATTGCTGCAAAAGAAATTTTTGATGTCGGTATAATCATTTCTGGCAATATACTAATTCCTAGATTATTCTCCACCATGGAGATCACTGAGTATTCATTCATATTTTCGAATCGAATATTGGGGCTAACTTTATTCTCCCTAAATATTTTTTGAATATCATCATAACACTGATATGTTGGCATAATAAAAGGTACATTTTCTATTTGTTGCATTGATACTTGGTTTTCCTTACATAATGGGGATTGGTTAGATACAACACATAAAAGTCGATCCCTCTTCAATTGTACGATTTCAAAGGATTTTTCAAAGGATTTAAAGTAAGTATCATTATTAATAAATCCACAATCTAATCTCCCGTTTTGTAACCAATTCTCAACCTCAGCATAGTTTCCTTCCAGTAATTCGATTTCAATATTTGGAAACTTCCCCTCCATTTTTTTAAAAATACCAGGAATCCAGTTTTTAGAAATACTCGAAAAAACCCCCACTCTTACTGTTCCTTTTTGGAGCCCATTGATAGCGGCTACTTCCTGCTTCAGCATGTTGTTATAGTATAAAATTTTCCGAACGGTAATTAAAAGCTCCTCTGCATTTTTGGTCAATGTTAAAGTAGAGTGATTACGAATAAATAAAGGAAAGGAAAACTCTTTTTCCAAACTGCTAATTGCATGACTTACAGCAGATTGGGTGAAACCTAACACTTCTGCAGCTTTTGTAAAACTATTGAGTTCTGCCACTTTGTTAAATATTTCATATTTTGTTAAAGTCACTATGGTCCTCCTCATGAATTTTATTCATGTCTCCATTATATTTCTTCGTTTTATTTAATGCCATTACCAACATACAATAAGTGCATGCTCTATTATATGACCCTTGACAAGGGATGTATTTTTTATGGAAGGATGAAGTGAAATGCAAAAAATTTTAGTTACAGGTGCTGCAGGTAAGATTGGCCAAGATGTTACAAGATTCCTAGATAAGCAAGGGAATTACCAGTTACGGCTAGCAGATATTAACTTATCTGCTTTAGAAACTTTTAAAGATACAAATCATGAAATCATATATTTAGATGTTTCTGATTTAGCTGCTTGTCAAGAATTTACGAAAGGTATAGATATAGTTATACACTTGGCAGGTAATCCTTCGCCAAATGCTGATTTTTATGGCTCCTTATTAGAAAATCATATAAAGGGAACCTATAATATTTTTAGAGCTGCTAGTGATAATAATGTATCCAAAGTGATAGTTGCTTCCAGTGCTCAAACAATTGAAGGCTATCCTTTGGATTATCAACCACATGCTTATTCACCCACGAGACCCAAAAATATGTACGGGGTAAGTAAGTGTTTTGCAGAGGCTGTTGCTTCTTATTTTGCTTATGAAGAAGGGTTACAAAGTCTTGCTATTCGTATAGGTGCATATGATGATTATAATCCATATGGTAAACCACTAACAGCTAGAGATATGAGTGCATACTTAAGCCCAGAAGATTTTATGGACCTTCTCTTAAAGTCGATGACGGCAAAGAACTTACCTCCATTTTCAATTTTACATGGTGTATCTAACAACAGGTTTAAACGAATTGATATTGAAGGAACAAGAAAGTTAGTTGGTTATAGCCCAAGTTCTGATGCTTTTGTACTAAGTGGTATTAAATTCTTTGATTCTTGATAAAGGCATATCTAGAAAAGATATTATATTATAGTAGGCGCTACCATGATCTGGTTGGCGTCTTGTTTGTTGTTAAGGAAAGATAACAAAACAAAATTTCCTTAATCACAAGGCTTTAAAAGTAACCTATCCATAGTGATATTAAAGTTACTACTAACAGGGCAAGAAGAAATGTGATATTTCGAATCCACTTTTGTATATCATCAAAATACCGTTCTATAAATGCAACGTTGATATAAAACATGATAAATACAACAAAGAAGGTTAAGTTACCAAATTTATCATTCAATTTTTCATTAGTAAATGTGCTTACATGAAGGAATAGTAAAGCAAAAGTTACTAAGAATAACTCAAATAGCCTTTTTTTGCTCACGCCACCACCACCCTACAGTAATTTCCTTTCGTTCTATTTTATCTGAACGTAGTGTGTAGCAGACTATGAATATTATACTTATGTAAAAAAAGGCTAACAATTCAAGATTGTTAGCCTTAATCGCGCCTTTTAAAAGAATAACTCAATACAACAAATGACTGATTCTTCAACTTGCAATATATTCTCCTTTAATTACAAAAAACGAACCTCGAATTGTTCCAGCAAGTTTAGACTTCTGTCTAGCAAACTTAAACTTCTCTACTAACTCCGTTGGTATCTCCATTCCCTCAGAAAGCTTAAATCCAACAGCCCGCTTCTTTGGGTTATCCAGCGTATACATAACGTTGACTGCAAGGCCATCCTCATAGAAGACATAGGCAAATTTAATATTTTCCACTTGAAAACACGATGTTTCTAAAGGTTTTGCCGCAAACTCAATATCACGTTCTTCTTTCAAAATGCGGTTCACATAATCAAGAGTCTTCTCGCTTTCACTAGCTGGTACAACCGTAAATTCATGCTTGTATTTATTCATAAAGTAACGTGCTTCATGAGCACGTAAACCAGCAAGTGCTTCTGCTACAGGTGAAGACTCCATGCCAGCTGTAGTTACGTTTTTAAAATCAACGATATCGGACAATTCCATCTCTCCTTTTAATACTTTACTTCCTAACAACTGGAATCCATATTTCACCAAATACTGAGCCGTTTCGCTGCCCCATCTCAACTGTTGTATTTGGCCCACCAACATAGGCAAAATCTTTTACTTCTGCTAATGCTTGACCAAATGCAATACCAGTAAGCTTATTACTTAGCTCCTCAGCTGTATTGCCTTCACCTTTAACTACTAGGTATTCTCCCCTCGGAAACTGGATAACTCTAGATTCTTCTTGTATCGTTGCCTCTGTCATGACACCAGCGTAATACATCATCTTGTTATTCACCGCTTCACTCACAGAAAAAATGTAATCATTTGTAGCTAAAGCTTTTAAAGTGTCCAACCTTCCATCTTGTTCGACGGCCAGCCAAAAGTCTGCCTTTTCCTTGTTTATGCCCGCAAAGTCTGTATAGTGGCTCTTAAGTTCAGTTCCAATACCTAACACGATAAAGCTATCTTTTTCTTCTATTGTATAATTTTTCATATTTAAAACCTTCCTCACTTTTAAATTAATCAAACGATTTATCTTTTCACTTGATGAGTTTATAATATCTTTAAATCATGTCAAAAAATGATACTGTTTAGGAGACCAACATGAAAAAAGTTGAACGGATTAATACGATCATGCGGTACATTAACAACCGCTCCCACTTTACAATTTCTGAAATCATACGAGAATTTAACATCTCACGATCGACAGCTATTAGAGACATTAGAGAAATTGAAGCCATGGGGATGCCGCTCGTCGCTGAAGTTGGCAGGGATGGAGGATATTTTGTCATGCATAACTCTATCTTGCCCGTTGTTCGCTTTACTGATAATGAGGTCAAAGCTCTTTTTATTGCCTTTATGGCCACAAGAAATCAACAACTTCCCTATCTAAAGAGTCGTCAGTCTTTAGCCGAAAAACTACTAGGACTCATCTCAGAAATCCAGCAGGATGACCTTGTTCTTTTAAATCAAATCTTGCTTTTTGAAGGAACTAACCCTCATAATCCTGACCTACTTGAGCTTTCTGACCTCCCCCATCCTATGTTAGAAAAACTCATCCAAATCCTTCTTTTGGATAGTCATTTATTGATTACCGTAAAAGAAGAGGAAGAAATCAAGTCTTATCCAATTTATCTACTACACCTTTATCAAGAAAAAAGCCATTGGATAATTGAAGCCTTTGACATAAAAGAAGAAAAAAAGAAGATGCTCCCTGTCGATCATCTCATCAATGTCGAACCCTATACGACGAAAAAGAGATTAAGTAAGAAAAAAATTTTAGAAAAACTAAGTAAGAAGGACGAGGCAATCAACCTTGTACTTGAACTTGGTCCAAAAGCGATTGCCCAGTTCAAAAAATACCATCCTATAAAAATTTCTATTTCCTATACTAATCCTTACCAATCCACAGCCATTCTAAAGACTTTTATCAATGTTAACAATCTCGATGAATTAACAGAAATAACAAATTGGCTACTTTTCCTAGGTAAAGATATCAAAATCAAGGAAGTGCCTGAAGAAGTGTTAGAAGGTTTAAAAGAGAGATTATGTTTATACTGCCCATAAGCAGTGACCAGTTAAACCCAAAATAATATTGAGTTTGACTAGATGCCAGTTACTTCTATTCAAATACCTAGTAAAAACATTTTATTTACTACCGCTACTTTAAACGCTCTTCTAGTAATAACGCCAACACAAAAAAGACATGAACTAATCTTTGTTCATGTCTTTTTATATTAGAGTTTAACCCTCATTAAATTACTTGTTTAAAATTCGAATGTGGATTTATCTTATCCATAATCTCTTTCATTCTTTATTCATATCCCACTATTTTAGCACTTGAACTAACAATAACGAATTAGAATAATGACTTAATACTTGCTAGGACAGTAAGTATACCTACAACAATGACAAACACATTGCTCATTTTTCCTCTGTATTTAGCTAGTACTGGTACTTTACGAATCGCATACATTGGTAATAGACATAAGATAGCAGCAACTAACGGACCGCTAAGAGAATCAATGATTCCAAGAATACTTGGATTTGCATAAGCAACATACCAGCATGTTAATACGACAAAAGAAAGAATCATTGTCTTAACTGTTTTTTCTTCGATAGCTTTTCCGCGTGTTTTTCCAAACTTGATAATTACGTCACGCATTACCTCATATGCCCCTATATAATGGCCAAGGAAAGACTTTGTAATAGCCACAAAAGCAATGATAGGAGCTGCAATAGTGATTACAGGCGAATTAAGCTCATTAGCAAGATATGAAAGGATCGATAAGTTCTGCTCTTTTGCCATTTTAAGATCCTCTGGAGTCAAACTCAATGTACTGCTCCAGACGAAGAACATAACAACCACGAATGTCATGATATAACAAACCTTTTGTATTTGTGCACATTTGGCATCAGTAGCTTCTATTCCATACGTAGCCCTCTGTTTCACAACGAATGATGAAATCATAGGTGAATGATTAAATGAGAATACGATGATTGGTAGTATCATCAATATCGTTCCAAAATATCCTGTTCCTGTTGAAGCAGTAGAAACACTTGAAAAACTAAGCATTGACGTATTCCACTGCGGGATCAAAGATATTGCGATAAAAAGTAAAGAAGCTATGAAAGGATACACTAGCATACTCATGATCTTTACAGTAATATCTTGACCAAAATTTAGTATAGCGATAAGACCAAGCACTAATACAAGCGATAAAATGGCCCTTGGAGGCTCCGGCATGTGCAATTGATGCACGATAAAACTACTTGCAGTATTTGTAAGCGCAACCGAATACATCAGTACGATTGTATAAATTGAGCCGAAATATACTATGTTAAAAATGATACTTGCCTTATTTCCGAAATACTCTCTAATTGTACCTGTAATCCCCTGATCAGCAGAATTAGAAGCGTATATCATTTTAGCAAGCGCCCTATGTGAGTAATACATAACAGGAAATGCAAGTATCGTAATTAACAGTAATGATAATAAACCACCTGAACCTGCATTAATAGGTAAAAAGAGTACTCCTGCTCCAATTGCTGTTCCAAAAAGGCTCAATGCCCAAGTAGTATCTTGTTTATGCCACTTTTTAGGATCTAGATAGTTCTCATTTTTCACTGCATTATTTTCAGCTTGAAATTCTATTTTTTTTGCAGTATTCCCATTCATATAATAAATCCCCCTTGTATCCTATTCTTACGTCTCTTTTTAGGCTTAAGAATATAGACCATTCTTAAAAAATGAACCGCTTACTAGATGCGCCATATTGTAAACGATTCCACCTAAAGCTGTCTCTCTTAATGTGCGAGGCATTTATCCTCCAACCCTATACTTACCATTGATGATATTGTTTACACCAGCTAATACGATGTCCGCTGCTGCTAAACTATTTTGAAGAAATCCCCCTTCTGGTCACACACCTTTCTGTAATTAATCGTTTCAGTCTGTCCAATTTTAAAATGTTTGATATTTTCTTCGTAGGTAATCGGTTACCTCTCGACGCCCTCATTATAACGTTTATATTTGCGAGTCTAATATTTTTTTATTTTTAGAAAGACAGAATAAACAGAATTATGAATAGATAATAAATTACAATTGGTATGTAGCAATTGTGTCTATTTTTTGAAGCTGTATTAGTTAATAGAAAAGTAAACATAATACAGAGTTCCTTTCGTTAACACATTGATTATATTAGGAACTCGTTATAAAGATACTTATATTTCCCTTTGCTTTCACATCTTATCTTTGACATGAAGCTGTTGTAATAAATAATACACATTGATGTAAAGGAATAAATTTAGAAAACATAAAATTATTCCCACGAATTTTTATTACATATAAAGAATTAATATTCATTTTTCAGAAAAGAAGAACTTTTCCAAAGGAGCCTACGCACCTTATATAATGGTTATCATGTTGAGCCTGTTAAAAGAATTACACCATAAGTTTCCATTTACTATATGTAATATTTATTAAGTGTAGTTTTTTCTAAATATGCATAATTACATATTTAGAAAAAGAGAGTATACTTTCGAATTGTGTAGTAAAGATATAGCCCACCTACGGAAATAGGTGGGCTTTTCATGTATAAAAATTGCATTTATTATATGGCAATTAGAATTGAGGGCAAAATATTATCTCTTCCCTTTTAACTCTCTCAGTCTGCTTTTTCTCAACGTCTGAGCCTACTTACGTACCAACTGCATAACCAGTAAGAATACTAACAATTATAGCAATAACTAAGATTAATGTGATTTAAATCCATTTTCCCATATATATATTATTCCAGAAGGTTTAGTTGCCATTGTGCACCGAACTGGTGGTGTTACCCTAACTGACGTTTAAATGCTTTGCCGGCGAAGAAGTAAGCGATAACCATAATGCCCACACACCAAGCAAGTGCAATCCAAATATCGTTGCCAACAGCCCCTTCATATAAGAGGGCACGAATCGCATTCACGATTGAAGTCACAGGCTGGTTTTCAGCGAACGCACGAACAATTTTTGGCATAGTTTCGGTAGGAACAAAGGCCGAACTAATAAAGGGCAGAAAAATTAGTGGGTACGAGTAGGCTGTCGCCCCTTCCATAGACTTCGCTGTCAACCCAGGAATGATAGCCAACCATGTCAGCGCCAGCGTAAACATCCCGAGTATTCCAGCTACCGCGAGCCAATCCAGAATATTAGCACTGGAACGGAAGCCCATTAAGAGCGCAACAAGAATAACCACCACGATAGTAAGCACATTAGCAACAAGTGATGTTAATACGTGAGCCCATAATACCGACGAACGCTTGATAGGCATAGTAATGAAACGTGCCATCAGCCCGCTCTTTACATCCGTAAACAACCGTACGGAAGTGTAAGCGACACCGGATGCGATAGCCATCAGCAAGATTCCCGGCAATAAATAATTGACGTAGTTATCCGTTCCTGTCTTTATGGCGCCGCCAAATACGTAGACAAACAACAGCATCATCATAATCGGCGTAATCGCTACCGTAATAATTGTATCCGGACTGCACATAATGTTGCGCATTAAACGCCCTAATAATACCCCTGTTTTGCTCTTCATTTACATCTCCTCCTTTTTGCCAATGATCGCAAGGAAAATTTCTTCCAATGTCGGCTGCTTCTCGATATACTCCACTTTTGTTGGCGGGAACATCTCTTTAAGTTCTGTAAGAGTACCAGTCGTAATAATTTTTCCGCCATGCAAGATAGCGATACGGTCCGCCAGTTGTTCGGCTTCCTCGAGGTACTGGGTCGTGAGCAAGATGGTTGTGCCGCCGCCGGCAAGTTCCTTGACGGTATCCCACACTTCAATCCGCGCTTCGGGGTCAAGCCCTGTCGTCGGTTCATCGAGAAAAATGACTGCTGGCGTCCCAATCAAGCTCATGGCGATATCAAGCCGGCGCTTCATCCCACCTGAGTACTGGTCTGCCCTCTGGTTGGCTGCATCAGTCAGGCTGAATCTTGCAAGCAAATTATCAGCAACTTGAGCAGGACTAGAAACTCCACGCAAATTGGCAATCATTATCAAGTTTTCTCTCCCCGTGAGCATACCGTCTAAAGCTGCAAACTGCCCTGTCAGACTGATACTTTGACGAACATGATCCGGTTGACGCTGAACGTCAAAACCACAAATACCTACTTCGCCGCCATCTTGCTTCAGCAGCGTCGAGAGGATATTGACTATCGTCGTCTTGCCCGCTCCATTTGAGCCCAGCAGTGCGAAAATGGAGCCACGCTGCACTTCAAAATCTACCCCTTTTAACACTTCCTTATCTTTAAAAGATTTTTTTAATCCTTTTACAGAAATCGCTGTATTGGTCATACTTTTTTCCTCCTTAAAAAATGTTTTGTAAAGATAGACTGCCTACACCCTCTATTTAGTATTACTGATAATCTGTATTACTTAGTACTGATTTAAAAATATAACTGAATAGCAATGGCGTCAATTCACATTTGTAACCAGCTAATCAGTCGGTATTACCTGTTGCATTTATTTTTTTCTCAATTGCTTCATGATACTTTCATTCAAATCTTCACGATACTTGGAAACATAAGTTTTAGCGTTTGCCACTAGTTCGTCAGCAAAGGATGCCACGTCCTCCCCAGTGATTTCTAGCACTTGTCTGCCTTCCGCCGCACCGGCTTCAAACAAATCGATTAGTTCATACTGTATGTGTAGCATATCCATCCCGTTACCAGCTGAGAAATTCCACATGTAGTTTTGAATTTTCTTAAACACAAACTGATAGTCCTCTGGCAGAGCTCCAACCCGTGCCATCATCATTTTGTACTCTTTTTTATCACCAATTAATTTTTTGAACATTTCCAACATATTATTTTTCCTCCTTTTTTATAAAGCAGAACAAGAAACTCCCAAAATATCGGCCGAATATTTAATCTTATGAGGCTAGTTTGACTTCAAGACGTTAATTTTTGATGATACAAAATCCCATTTTCTCCAAAACAATTCAAGCTCCTGACGGCCATCCTCATTTAGTGAATAAAACTTGCGAGGCGGCCCCATGTCTGACGGTTTCTTTTCAATATTCACAAGTTTTTTCTTCTCTAATCGCACAAGGATGGTATAGACCGTTCCTTCCACGACTTCAGTAAACCCAAGCTCATTCAGGTGGCGGGTAATCTCATAGCCATAAGTTTCACGGCGGCTAATGATTTCCAGAACACATCCTTCCAGCGAACCTTTCAGCATTTCAGTTAAATTTTCCATATTCTGATCCTCCTTTACCCCCTATTCTGTCTGACTTATATTCAGTATCACAGAGTACTAAAGCTAATTTTTACTGAATAGCTTTTGAGAAACCTCACTATTCAGTATTACTTATTACAACTACATTGTATGACTAAGTAGATGGAATGTCAACTCGATTTTTAAATTTTTTCTTAAATCCGCTTTTACCTCTTGGATACTGAATATATTTTTAAAAACTACGCTATTCAGTATTACTCATTACCACTACATTGTATGACTATGTAGATGGAATGTCAACTCGATTTTTAAATTTTTTCTTAAATCCGCTATTATCTATTGGATACTGCCTATTTTCTTCTTAAGAAATCTCACCACATACCTATCCAGCTAAGAAAAGGAAATACCCAAAACAAAAATTCCGCATTTTTATTTTGGGCGTTATAATATTCCGAAGTTAATGAATGTGGATAGCTCTCCTTATTAAAAAGACGGATCATTTTTTTGTTCTTCTACTAATGCACCTGTGCATCTAATACATGAGCTTGCGAATACATACAAACTCTTTATAAAGTCAACTCTACATATAGGACATCCTTTTTGTTACGATAACATCATATTCATATCTTCTGCTGCGGTTGTAATTAGTTTTAAACCGAATGTCTCTTGTAATACATCAAGCACACCAGGCGAAATAAATTCAGGTGCCTTTGGACCAATGCGAATATCTTGAATACCAAGACTAAATAGCCCAAGTAAAATGGCAACCGCTTTTTGTTCAAACCATGATAAGACAATACTCACTGGCAATTCATTCACTTCACATTGGAAAGCATCTGCTAAAGCGGCCGCTATTTTCACTGTAGAAATTGAATTATTACATTGTCCTAAGTCAATGTAACGTGGAATCTCCGTACCGGGCACAACACCATAACTTACATCATTAAAGCGGAATTTCCCGCAAGAAGTTGTTAAAATAACCGTTTCTGGCGGAAGTGACGTTGCTAATTCACGATAATATTCTCCGCCTTTTCCCGGAGCATCACAACCTGCGATGACAAAGAAACGCTTAATCTTTCCTTCTTTTACTGCATTAATAATTTCCGGAGCTAATGATAATACTGTATTATGATGAAACCCTGTTACTAACTGCTCATCCGACTCCATATGTACTTCTGGAAGTTCAAGCGCTTTTTGAATCAATGGTGCAAAATCATCATTTTCAATTTTTTGTACACCCTCTAAACCTGCAATATCATATGAAAAGAATCGATCAGAGTATGATCCTTTAATTGGCATAACACAGTTCGTTGTAGCTAATATGGCACCTGTAAATTTTTCGAAAAGGCGTCGTTGATCATACCATGCCTTACCGATGTTTCCTTTTAAATGTTTATATTTTTTCAGTTGTGGATATCCGTGTGCTGGTAGCATTTCAGAATGCGTATAAATATTAATTTCTTTTCCTTCTGTTTGCTTTAATAACTCTTCTAATGCAAATAAATTATGACCAGTAACTACAATTGCCTTACCTTCTACATGGTTCTGCGTAATTTGAACAGGCTCCGGAACACCAAAGTGATTCGTATGTGCCTCATCTAATAACTCCATTACTCGTAAAGCCGATTTCCCTACTTTCATAGCCATATCAATATGTTCTTGTTCATTAAAGTTAGAATTTGTTAATGTCATATATAGCGCTTCTTGAGTTGTAGCATCTACAAATGCATCTGTATACCCTAGCTGAGCAGCATGAGTACGATAAGCAGCAATTCCTTTTAATCCAAACACAATCGTATCTTGTAAACTTGCAATTGTTTCATTCTTACCACAAACACCCATCACTTTACATCCGCCTGTTGGCGTTTGTTCACATTGATAACAAAACATATCATCCCACCCTCTCCCAATCATTCGTTACAAATTAAGCATAATACCCATTGAGAAAAAGGGATGTGATATCAATCACAATAATATATATAAATTTGTGCCAGTTCATATTGTTGACATAATATTTTTATTGACATCAAAAAAACATACAGAAAAATGGACAACTTTGTTGATGCTTTCAAATAGCTAGATAATTGATTTAGAGAACTATTAGCAACTAATAAGCATACAAAAACGCTATTCTATCATTCAACAGAAAGAATAGCGTTTTTTCATTTTGAAGAACTATCAATTTTTTGATTAAAGATTTTATAGGAAACCTCTTTATTTACAATACATTTACACCATCTTAACATTTTTTACATTATTTATATGATATATTTATATAGAAACTACTTAAGAAATTTCATGTACATTGTTATCTTTATAATCTCTTAACTGATTGATAAGAGATTATGTTATATTTTCATACCAGGGGTGAATTAGGATGACTGAAACTTTAAAGACACTTATAATGCTTGATGTTACTTACGTTGTTATAGCAATTATGACGGTACTGGTATTTGTATACTTGGAATTAAAATCTCAGTAACTTATGCAGGCGTAATCAATAGCTTCGGCATTTCAATATAGTTAAAAGAAAAAGAGGAGGAAATAGTTTTCTCCTCTCTTTTGTATTCCAAAAATTTCTTAAATCTACAATTCGCTTCATTATTACTTTATTTCTTGTTTCTTATTTCAACAAATTCAGTGTATGTAAAAGCAATCCTTTATCACCTACATCACCATGACCAGGTACTACGGAATTCGTATTTCCATATCGGTTCAATACATTCTCAATCGATATCGACCATTCATTTACATATGCATCAGCAACATTCCCTAAATCTTTAGCTTCCGCAGATTTCACTAAACAGCCTCCAGCTAAAATGTTGTATTGCGGTAACCATACGACAATATTATCTTCTGTATGCCCTTTCCCTGGATAGAACGTTTCTACTTTTATATTTCCAAACTTCATATTCGTAATTGTTTGTAAGTCTCCAAGTGGCTCTTCATATCCATTTTTCTTTGCTAGTTCCGCAGTTAATGCTGTACTATGCGCTTTAATGCCTCTTTCTTTCAACGTTTTTATCCCGCCAATTCGATCAGCATGCGCATGCGTAATAATAACATCCGTTACGCGCTTCTGAAATTTCTTTTCTACCATCTCTATTAGTTCCTTCGTTAACTTATCATCCCAAGAAGAATCGACAAGCACTAACCCTTTAGAAGTGTTAAGAACTAGACCGTTCGAAGGAACTGCTACTCCATTAAAATAACCTAACTCAGTATGAACCCATACATTTTTGTTTAACTGAGAAATTGAAATAGTTCCTGTCTCATTCTTTATTACTTTTTTCTCTAGCTTTTGTTCCGCTTTCACAGAAGAAATTGTGCTAACAAATTGAATTGTTCCTAGTAAACTAACACATACCCCTACTTTTAATAATGTATTCTTTTTCATTTTCTCCACCCTTTCTTTCAAACTAAATAGTTATTACCTATATTAGACAATTCGTCTCAAATGTTTGTTCCATCTTTTTTTACATATTTTTCATACCATTAATAAAAAGCGCACAAAATTCTGTACGATTTAAAACTTAACCTTCCTTTTTTCTATTAAACTTAAAATCACCATTGTATTTTGTTAAATAATAACATTCATACTAGCCATCATTTCATTTGCACTAGCTTATTTCATCGGAGTAAAACAATACACTTGGCTCTTATCAGGATTCAATGAACGCCGTGTACCTGACAAAGTGAAGTTATCAAAAATAGTTGGTCTTTATAATTTAATTGCTGGTGTTATTGCCACAATTGGCAGTGTCTTCATTACTCCTAATGTTAAAATTATATTTCCCATCATTATTATTGGCCACGTTATAATCGCTGCTTATGTAAATACACGTATGGTTCAGTAAAAAAAGACCATCCAATTGGATGATCTTTTTTATAACTTATCAACATATTGCTTCGCTTCTAACAATGAAAATCCAAAAGCCTCTCTTACTCTCTTAATTGCTGTAACTGTTTTTCCTTCTTCCACAAGCTGGCGTAATTCTTTATTAATTTCAGGTTCTCTATCTACAATTCCCATTTCTTTCGAAATTAATTGTAATCTATCTTCCATCCTCTTTAAACGCGTATCTGTTTTCTTTTCGATTTTATTTAATTTTTCAGCGAGATACATAAATCCAAAGGCCGCTATCGGTATGACAATCCAAAATTCCAAGACTGTTCCTCCTCACTAGCATTGTTTTATTTAAGTAACTTATGTAAATTTTACCACAAGACACATTTAATGTATAATAGTAATATACAACATTGTTGATAAAGTGAAACTTTAATCAGTGGGGGTTTTGTTCGTCCCCCACTGATTATTAGTCTTCACCAATCGGGCGTTTACGGGCAGCCCGACTCCCACCTAACTTCTTTGCCCAGTCGAATTTTGAGGTGGGAGTTTTACTACCCGTTAATGCGGGATAAAACCTTTTATTTTAGGGGGACACTTTATGAAAAGATTTTTTAAGACGTTACTACAATTTGTAGTTCTTTCAATTGCACTACATTTGTTATTTGATATAGTTGGTTGGCTTGTTTTCAATGCACCAATTAAAAACAAACAAATCTTTATTTCCTTTATAACAGCCTCATGGCTTATGTACATGTACAGAGATAAATTTTTTAAAGCATTTACTTCGAATTAACTTACACTAAGAAAACACTTCATCGATAAAAGATGAAGTGTTTTCCTTTTCTCTCTATTTACTACTGTATAATAAAGTTAATATTCTGTTTTTAAAAGAAAGGAGTCACTATGAACTTAAAAAGTAACAATATATATGAGAAAATGAACCAATATTCTGTTGCAGGGTTAAGCTTTGCCGTTATACGTGACGGTAAACTTGATGAAGCTACTGCTTTCGGAACACTTGAATCTGGAACAACTAGAACTGTCACTACGGATTCCATATTCAATTCTTGTTCTATTAGCAAATTCATCACTTCAATGCTTGTACTAACGTTATCAGATCAAGGAATCGTATATTTAGATGAAGACGTAAATGATAGACTCACATCTTGGAACATCCCTACCACTCTATTTACTTCACAGAAAAAAGTCACGCTGCGAAACTTATTAAGTCACCAATCTGGAATTATTGATCCTCCCAATAGTTTTGAACATTATAAGCTAGTGCAAGGAATACCTAAAATCCCTGAACTTCTTGCTGGTAAAACATTATATTGCCCAGTACCTATAGAAGTAACTTATGCACCAGAAAGCCAATTCCACTACTCTGACGCAAATTTTTGTATTATCGAACTACTACTTGAAAATATAACTGGAAAACGATTCAACCTTTTACTTGAAGAATATATCTTTCAACCACTTCAACTGAAGAATAGTACGGTATTCCCTACTGAAGATATAAATAAATTAGATACATTTGCTTGTGGACATAATAAAGATGGCACCGTTACAAATGAGAAGTATCCATTTTATCCATTCGCAGCTGCTTCAGGCATTTGGACAACACCAACTGACTTATCAACTTTAATTATTGAAATCATTCAGTCCTTACAGGGAAATAGCAAACTGGAACTTTCTCAAAAAACAGTACAAGATATGATTTCTCCTCAAGGATGCACCAAATGGACTGGGTTAGGTGTTTTTCTAGAGTATTCTAATGAAGACTTACAAATTCATTCACTTGGCTGGGGTGTTGGATTTCAATGTATGATGGTATGTAATCCATACCGAGGTAATGGCGCTGTTATTATAACGAACTCGGATTTAGGTGTTCATCAAAAGGATGGGATTATTGGTGAGATTTTAAAAATGTTATCCTTATAATTAACGAAGTAAAACAAAGAAAGAAGCTGATTCTCCCAGCTTCTTTCTTTATATAACATTTTTCACCACAATTTTAATATGTTCTGGTGCGATAATTTCAGTTATACTTTCTTGGAAATCTTCAAGCAGCAGTTCTTCAATATGCTCTAGCTGCACTTCGACATGTGTGCATTCTAAATTATGTATGTTTAATAGTGCATAATGATCTTTCTTCTTAATTACTAAATATTGATTTTCTTCTGTTATGAGTACAGAACCTAATCGTATTCCTAGTAGACGTTGATCATCAAACTTCACAATTTTTTCCCCTTTCCAACTGCGAATGTAATTACTATACAAAAAACCTAATTTAAGGAAAAGAATCTTATATAGACTATATCATAATTTACTAAAATATAAATATCATATTTTCTTTCAATAGAAATCCCCGTTTTTTTATATATTTCGATACAAAAAACTTTCTCAACAAAAAAATTACAATTTTCAGTTTTTTATTTCATGAAAATCTATTCTACTAAAGCTAATAAACGTTTGAAATGTTTGACCTCTCCTAATTCATGTACATATGGATGATCAGTAGCTGTTGCTACTGATCTATTTTTTGATTTCAGAAAGCAAATACACCGCATCCTTTCCTACACCACAAATAAGCGCAGAACCCCTTTGAGATTGCCACGGCAGTCCAATATAATACAATCCTCTTACTGGACTCATTCCCTTTGTATGATTAGGAAATCCATTCATATTCACTGCCTTTTCTATTTCAATCCATTTATAATCTTGAACAAAACCAGTTGACCATATAATACTTTGTGCACTATACGTGCCACCATTCTGAAACATAATATTATTTCCTGATGCACTTACCACTTTTCCCTGTAGTTTTATTGCTCCACTACGAATAAGTTCCTTACCTTCAAAACCAAAAATGGGATCCTTTCGCTTCTGAAACCACCTTCCTCTCTTTGTATGTATTTCGGCATACAATAAACCCATTTTTTCTAACCAATTAAAAATGCTTTTTCTAAAAAGATATAACGGTAAAAAGGTTAACGGATGACTTATAGACATTGTAACTTCATGAGTTTTTGCAAGTTCTACTGCTATTTGCATGCCTGAATTCCCACCACCTACTACAAGTACTTTTCCCTTTGGAATTTGTAATGGTGATTTATATTGTGATGAATGTATTTGAAAAATATGTGATGAAAGATGTTGTGAAAATGAGGGGATGAATGGTTGCTGAAAACCACCTGATGCGATAATAACTTTTTTCGATTGTAAAATTTCTGTAGGAGTGTGTAATTCAAATATTTCTTTCTCTTTTCTTATTTTTAAAACTTGAGTCTGTAATTGTACCGGCAATTGAAAATACCTTGCATATTCTTCTAAATAAATTGCAATTTCATCTTTACATGGAAATCCATTCCCTTCTCCTTTTAATATCATACCTGGTAAACTACTATATTCCCTTGGTGTGAAGAGCTGCAAAGAATCATAGCGGTCTCTCCAAGAATCGCCAATTCGGTTTCCCGCCTCAAGTAATAAGAAACTATATCCTTCCTGCTTCAAGTAGTATCCCATTGTTAATCCAGCTTGACCAGCTCCAACGATAATTATATCTTTCACTCCAATTCCTCCTTCTCACAAACACATGAATACATGTTCATATGTTCATACGTTTCCATAATCATAACATTTTATTTTTTTATAATTCAATATCTATCCAAAATAAAAAAGAGCAGTTCACTATAAAGTAAACTCCCCTTAATATGTATCATCTCGTTACTCATTAATATTTCAATTGTCCCCAAAGGATCTAACGGCCCATACACACTATCACCTAAATTTATTATCATTTCGAATATCTTTTAATACCACCTTTAAAGCGTGACTATTCCCATGAATATCTGAAATCATCGCTATTTTTCTCTTCATTGTAACCCCTACTTTGATAAATTATTTATAACACCTCAATTTCTAAACCCGTTCCTCATAAAATGTTATTCTATTTAAAAATGGATCAATCACAGTTAATTCAATTGTATCCCAAGGTGTTCTCTCTATATCAGGTTTTGAATACGCATAATCTTTACTTGATAAAATAGCATAATAACTTTTTAAATCCTCTATTTTCACACGAATTGCACCGCCTGGTGAAGCATCCCCATGATGTTCAGATAGATGTATTACAGTATCATTTAACGAAATTTGCATATATAATGGCATATTTTCCTCATACCGATGTTCCCAATCCAGTTTAAACCCTAAAAAATTCAAGTAAAATAACTGAGCCTTTTCAATATCAAAAATTCTAAATATAGGTGTAATCATTTATAATACCCTCCTATTTATAAACATCCGCCGCCAATTCCCGCAAAACATCTACATTCATCACTTCAAAGCAACCATTATTTTTCTTTATAATTTCTTTATCACAAAAAACATTTAATGTACGTAATAAATGCCGATAACTCGTCCCTAACAATTCAGCTATTTCCGTTAAATTCCCACTAAACACAATTCTATTTCCGTGCTGAACCGCCCGTTCCCCTGCTGCTAACATGTAACTCGCAAGTCGATTTTCAAGTGGATACAGTAAATTAATTGTACTATTTTTTGAAAGTCGATTTAATTTATGGGCTAAAGAACCGCAAATACATCTTAAAAATTTCGCATCATGAAATAATTGGTTTCTCACTTTTCCTAAAGGTAGGCCAACACAATATGAGTCTGCCATAACTTGTACGTTTGAGGTGATTCTTTGAGAGTGAATTAACTCTACATCTCCTAGCAACTGCAAACTGTCATAAAAACATAATAATACAGATTTCCCGTTACTTAATGTGTTAAACGCTTTCGCTTTTCCTTCAACAAAGAAATATAAATAATCTATCTCTTCGTTTTCTCTACAAATGAACTCATTCTTTTTAAAAAATATAAGTTCCATATATGGTTTCATATCACTACTAAAAAATGAATCAATATTATTTTGTTTCATATACTCTGCTAATTTATTAGAATTACATACTTTCTTCATAGTCCCCCACCTTTACAACTCATCCCAATTGTAAACAAAATTTTCTTCTTTCACTATGACATATGTCATAGTAATACACAATTTCAGCATGATACAGTCATTACAAATATGAAATATAAAAAGGGGATATTACATTGTATAACTTTCTTTCTGTCTTTATTGGTGTGCTTATTGCCATTATGCTCCCATTGAATGGGATATTATCTGAGTTAATTGGCAAGTATACAGCAAGCGTTGTCATTCATCTTGTCGGTTTAATAGCAGTTATTTTCGTTTTAATCCTTAACAAAAATAAAATCCATTTTGATAAAGGTATTCCACTTTTTTTATATAGCGCTGGGGCAATTGGAGTATTCACTGTTCTTTTTAATAATATAAGTTTCTCTGCTCTTGGTGCCTCTATTACGATTGCATTAAGCTTACTTGGTCAATCCATCGCTTCCATAGTTATTGATCATTTCGGTTTATTAGGAATGAAAGTTTCGAAGTTTGATAAGAAAAAATTAATTGGATTATTATTCATCTCTTCTGGAATTATAGTCATGACAATTTATTAATGGAGGCAAGAAAATGTTATATATTTGTATCGCTATTTTAGCTGGTGTTTCTATCGTTGTTGCTAGAATTATTAACGCGAATTTAGCAAAGGAAATTGGAAATTGGGAAGGCACATTTTTCAATTATATTACTGGATTATTTTTCTCCATGTTATTTTTAATTTTCAGTTCAGATTCGTTGTATATTTCTAGTCATACGTTACAATCCATACCTATCGCTGTATACTTAGGCGGATTAGTAGGCGTTATCGTCATCTCATTATCAAACTATATTACTCCTAAAATATCAGCATTTTATTTAACATTACTCATCTTTATCGGACAATTGTTTACGGGGACTATCATCGATTTCTTCCTGTCACACGAACTATCAACCGGAAAAATTATCGGTGGAATTCTCGTATTAATAGGGCTCACTTACAATTTACTCGTTGATCGCCCTATAAAAACCGTGAAGCATAACCACGTTCAACTATAATACTTTACGCTTACCTATCATATATTAATAGAAAAGCTCTTCACATGAAGCCATAGAGAGGAGAATACCCTATTAAGAAAATCATTTTATTGATAGGTAGCGCATTGATTGTTTTTGGAACCGTATGGTTTTTAAACTCTGGAAAATCTATTCAAGATCTCTATACAGCAAGTAAACCAAAGAAGAAAGCTACTATTATTTCAACTCAAAGAGACCCAAATGCACCTCCTGTTTTTTTAGGAAAGCAGGAAATAAAAGATATACATGTAGAGTCGCTTAAGTCAAAAAAATCTATCTTCCTTACAAAAACAGATGAATTAAAAACATTCATTAACAGTATGGATACAGCAAAAAAAGGCGATTTAACGCTAGATGAAGAAGGTTCTGATTTAGTAGATTGTAACATGTGGATTACTTTCCAAGATGGAACTTATAAACAATATTTAATTTGGATAGTAGATAACAACAGTAGTGAAGTTATGATTGCCCATCAAAACACTCCTGATGACGTAGACCTTACTTATTATCAATTAAATGAAGGTAATTCAAAAAAAGTATATAACTTATTTAAAAAGGTTATTTAATAGAAAAAGTCATGAGCTACTAGGCCCATGACTTTTTCTATTTATATATATTCAGGGAACACTTTACAACTCTTTTCCTGCTCTATATCATGTCCAAAGAAAACAATTGGGTTCTCTTTCCTAACAACTTCTTTTAAACGTTTAATTGAAGATAAAGCTAATTCCGAATCAAATCCAGCGAACGGCACTTCATCTTCAAAATTTTCTTTCGTATACGATGCATCGATCGTTAATAACACTGGGCCAGAGTTCTCTGTCTCAATGAATAGTGACTGATGCCCCGGAGTATGTCCTGGTGTATACAATAATTGAACTCCTGGTACGACTTCATAATCCCCTTCAATGATTTTGTAGTTTAAATTTGGCAAGATACATTCTTTCATATATTCTTCACTATGTTGTGCCGCCTCGTATTCAGCACGCTGCACAATAATCGGTGTATTTGTAAAAGCACCATTTCCTCCTGCATGATCAAAATGTAAGTGAGAACTAATAATATAAAGAAGGTCTTCCGGCTCATAACCAACGCGTTTTAAAATATTCACGATTCTATCTTCTTCAGTCATTTTTGGTAAAATATGTCCTTCAACAAATGTACCGTTAAAAAGGCCTTCATTATTAACCGCACTTTCTGGCATACCTGTATCTACTAAAATAGGTCCTTCTTCAGTCTCCAAAAGATAACACCAAACCGGTAAGTCTAATAATTCCCCTCGTGTTAATGTACTGTTAACAGACGAATGATCCAACATACAACGACCTGCTGGTACGAAATAAAGCTTCTTTACCGTCATTATGTATCCACCTTTACATTTAGTTTTGAATAAAACAATACAGTAAAGAATTCCTCTTGTTAGAAATAAACTCCTTCTCACTTTTCGTTGTTTCAGCTATTATTTTTGAGTCATTCACAAATTCTCCTTACATCGTTAATTACTATTCGTTACTCTCCTAAGAATCGAGAGTAATAAAACCACTGTTTGTATTTTGAAATATGAAAAGGATACAAACTTAAACAAATGTTAAATATAAAAGAACCGACTACCTAGATGTTGAGAAAAGGAGTCGGTTCTTTTTCTTATTTATTATTCCTCTATATGTGTGAAGAGCTGAGATTATAAAAGATAATATGCTATTGTTTTTTCACTGTAATATTTCCGTTATGTGTGTTTAATTTAATTATATTTTCTCCCTTTCCAATAACCGTATTCCCGTTATATTTATTCAGGATATTCGCGTTGCCATTGTCGACAGAAACATTAAATTGAACATTAGTTGGTTCTTTTTCGGTTTCAATATTAATTTTTCCATTGTGAGTCGTAAAATTGAGATTTCGATCCAGTTCATTCGTTTTCAGAGTAAGACTTCCATTTTTAGTTTGCCCCTCTATTTCACCTTCAACATGGTCTAGCATTATTCGTCCGTTGTTCGATTTCACATGAATATTTTGTGCCAATATATCTTTGAAATCCATAATTCCATTGTTTGTTTCCGCGATAATTTTTGGCGAATTGATTTCTCTTAATTCAACACGTCCATTGTTTGTATTGGCATTCAAATGCGTTGTGTTTATTTTTTTTATAGAAACGAAACCATTACTATTAGAAACTTTTAATGAATCATATTGTTTTTCGGGTAGATACACATTTAATGTTAATGGCGCCAATACTTCAGAAATATTAAAATTGAACCAGCTCTGTTGTTTTTCTTTGTAAGAAATAAGAAGCGTCGAATCTTTCTCATCCATAGCTAATGTTCTTTTTACGTTAGGATTAACTTCGCCATCTAATTTTACTTTCATGTTACTATCTGTTGTAGGATTGATGTTAACACGAACGTTATTCGTATCGATAATGACGCTTAACACATTATTATTGTTAATGACCTTTTCTTCTGAAATTGGTACTGCCGCAATTGAACGATAAGTGAATAAACTCCCGATAATACCAATAATGAAAATAATACCTGCAATGATTGAAAGACTCTTTTTATTTATCATGCTTCAAACCACCTTTTACTAGTGCTATATTGAACTTTAAATAACGAACAAATCCATTCTTTGCTAGCTTCGTTAAAAATAACATAGCAATTACAATGAAATATCCAAGTCCACAAAGTGCTAAAGAAACGAAAAGATTAAATAGCAAGAATGTATTTGGATGTATAATAGTATCAACTAGAACAAGTAATGGTGAACCTAAAAATGAGATTCCTAGAACCCATCCTGAAAAAATCAATGCCGCTAATGTAATTGCAGGTCCAAGCACGATTAACAAATTGAAAAAACCTAATCCAATTACTGCCCAAATTGCCCGAAAAACATTTCCTGTTGTTGCACTTGCTGTTACTTTCTCAATATGATAATCTGCTAATAACTCTTTGGCGATTTGAGCTGGAGAACCTAATGAAGCTACAATTTCTTCTTCACTTTTCCCTTCCTCTAATCCGAAAGTAAAATGTTCTTCATAATCTTTTAAAATATCTGTACGCTCTTTTTCAGATAATCTTTTTAGAGATGCATTTAATTGTTGTAAAAATTTATTTTTCGTCATTACGTACACCTTCTTTTATTAATTGATTGACACCTTGTGAAAACTCATTCCATTCCTCCAAAAGTTGATACAAATACGTTCTACCTTTATCCGTCAGTGTATAATACTTCCTTGAAGGGCCTTCTGAAGACTCCTGTAAATACGTTGTAAAATATTCTTCTTTAGTTAATCTACGAAGTAAAGGATAAACAGACCCTTCTGATATTTCAATTTGATTGGAAATACTTCGAACTAATTCATACCCATAACGGTCTTGCTTATCAAGTAAGACAAGAACACAAAGTTCTAAAACTCCTTTTTTAAATTGTACATTCAATATTCATTCACCCTATTCTAATTGGCATCTACTACTGTTTATTATTTAGTACTGTTTTATAACAAGTAACTACAAGTATAATATAACACTTGGTATTGTTCATTGCAAGGTACACTGGAAAAATAAGTATACCTTTCATTCGACGCTTATAAAATCAAAACGATGGCTCCTCTCCAGTTACAAAGTTCTAAATGAGGCTGAAACAAGCCTTTAACAAAATGGAAAGGACTCAACTTTTTTACATAATGACACTTTACCTACTATAATAAAAGAGAAAAACTCTTACTTTAATGGAGGGAATAGAAATGAAAGCAATTGGTTTACATGAATACTTACCTATTGAAGAAGAAAACAGTTTAATTGATATTGAAGTTGAAAGACCTGTTGCCACAGGAAGGGATATACTTGTTAAAATTAACGCTATTTCCGTTAATCCAGTTGATACAAAAGTTCGATCTCCGAAAGATAAAAAAGAAGATGTAGCGAAAATACTTGGCTGGGATGCTAGTGGCGTTGTCGTACAAACTGGCGAAAGTTGTACGTTATTTAAAGAAGGCGATGAAGTGTTTTACGCTGGAAGCATTACAAGGCAAGGTACATACAGTGAATACCATCTAGTTGATGAAAGAATTGTTGGTAAAAAACCAAAAACTTTGAGTGATGCTGAATCTGCAGCACTTCCTTTAACAGCCATCACAGCATGGGAAGGTTTGTTTGAACGTTTAGGGATTGATTATAATAAAAAAGATGAAAATTCATTTAAAAACATTTTAATTATCGGCGGAGCTGGTGGTGTTGGCTCGATTGCTATTCAGTTAGCTAAATGGGCTGGACTAAACGTAATCGCAACCGCATCCCGCAACGAAACCATACACTGGGTTGAAAAATTCGGTGCCGATTATATAGTTAATCATCACCAACCTTTAAAAGATCAAATATTAGAATTTGGGCTAAAAGATGTAGATTATATCTTCTGCTTAAACAATACTGATCAACATTGGCACGCGATGGGTGACATCATTAAACCACAAGGGAAAATTTGCTCTATCGTAGAAAATGAACACCCTCTTGAGATGGGGATTTTAAAAAGTAAAAGTGCTACATTCGTTTGGGAGTTTATGTTTACAAAAGCGATGTATGAAACTGGTGATATGAGTACGCAGCACGAACTATTAAATAAAGTAAGCGAGCTATTAGATGAAGGTATTCTTCAAACTACTTTAAATGATACGTTAACACCAATTAATGCAGAAAATCTTAAAAAAGCACATGCATTACTTGAAAGTGGACGTACAATTGGGAAGATTGTATTAGAGAAATTTTAATAACAAAAGTCCGATTTCTAAATAAGAAATCGGACTTTTTTACTATCTTTATTTACTTGAAACCTCTTGATCATTTTGAACGTCTAACGGAGCTCGCTTCCCTATTCCGAAAGCATAGAAACTAATTGTAACGATAGCTAAGAAAACAATACCCACAATTAGTGAAATACGAGTATCATCGTTAAACCACATACCGATTAATACCATAATTAAAAAGGCAATCGTTAAATAGTTTGTTACAGGAGCAAATGGCATTTTGAATGGATGATCTTTCATCTCTGCTCCCTTTTCTTTTCTAAAACGAATTTGACTAATTAAAATAACAAACCATGGCACCATACCAGGAAGTACACTTGCACTATATACATATACGAATAAGTTTTTTGGTGCAATATAACTTAAAACAACACCAACCGCTAAACCGATAATTACACCAACTGTACCGAATAAAGGTACACCGTTATTAGAAATCTTCGTAAAGTATTTCGGTGCTTGTCCATTCACACCTAGTGTATAAAGCATACGTCCAGCACTATAAATACCACTGTTACAACCAGACATTGCCGCTGTAATAACAACGAAGTTAATAAGTCCCGCAGCTGCCGTAATACCAACTTTCGCAAAAGTTGCTACGAACGGACTACCAATTGAACTTAATTGATCCCAAGGATAAACAGTTACAATAACGAAAATAGCACCAATATAGAAAATTAGAATACGCCAAATTGTACTTTGAATTGCTCTAGTAAGTGTCTTCTTCGGATCTTTCGCTTCACCAGCAGTAATCCCGATTAATTCCACACCTTGATATGCCCCAACTACAAGTGATAGCGCAAAGAAAAATCCTGAAAAACCACCTGTGAAGAAACCGCCGTTTGCCCAAAGATTAGATATACCGATTGCTTCTCCTCCGTTCCCAATTCCGAAGAAAATGAGACCGAATCCGGCAATAATCATTAATAAAATCGTAACGATTTTAATCATTGCAAACCAAAATTCAAATTCACCAAATGACTTAACCGAAATTAAGTTAGCCGCACCAAGAATAACCATCGCGATAATACCTGGTATCCAAGCTGGTAAATCTGGGAACCAATATTTCATATACGCTCCAACTGCGATAATCTCTGACATCCCAACGATAACCCACTGGAACCAGTTACTCCACGCTGTCATATAACCAGCTAGCGGATGAATATACTTGTGACCAAATGTTGCAAATGAACCTGTGCTTGGCTCCATATACAACATTTCTCCCATGGCACGCATAATGAAGAAGATAAAAATACCTGCGATTGCATATGCAAGCATTACTGACGGACCTGTCCATTTAATCGTGCTGGCTGATCCCATAAACAAACCAACACCAATTGTTCCGCCCAAAGCAATCATTTGAATATGACGTGCTTCTAAACCTCGTTTCAATTCTTTGTTTGCCACTTCATTTCCCCCTCTTAGATGATTCATAGCCGCATTTAAAACAAGATGCTTTCCCCTAATTCCTGTTTGGCTTGAAAATGATGAAGCAAACGTCATTTTACACTAGCTTTAAAGCTATCCTAAAATCGTTTTTCGCTTCTTATAAAATTCTCAAAACCTCTCATCTTCCTATTTTCTATAAAACTTAAAATTGCTTCCTTCATATTAATTCATTTATCTGAAAAGTTCAATTATTTTTTCGATAAATCATTATACATAATCTGATTAAATTTTTACTAAATTAACAATAAAATACATCTATTCAATATGATTCTAGTATGAATATTATTACAATATAAATAACCGAGGAGAAAATATCCGCCTCGGTTTCATACCTCATGTACTTCAATCTTTATAGTTTATAATGTAATTCCCCGCATGTTCGATTAACACATCATGCAGGGAATTTAATATATCAGTAAAACTATAATATTACTAACTTCTCCCTCTCTTGTTTACCCAATGCTTACATATAAATTTTCTCTTTCCCATCTCCTATTTTAAGAAAAATATAACTATACTTAATACAATCAACACTACACCTGAAAGCGGAAAACTCTTTTCTTCAGCTTTTATCTTTTTCTCAATAATACCTTTAATTTCTGTCCTCATATTCTCTGGACATTTCCTAAATAAAATATTAGTTGTATGTAACGGTCTATGTAATATTCGGATTTTCACGGGAGATCCTGATAAATATATATTATTTTTATCCAAAGTAAATTCTATATTTGCTTCAGTAAGCCCTTCTTTCACTAATCTATTCACTCCGCTAGAAGGTAAATTAAACACTGTATAATCATTAAAAGCTAGCCCTCTAATATCGAAATGTGAGTATATAAGAATAAGAGTTATAAGCAACAAACATAGTATTAATATAGTTTTTGTTAATGAAATTTGCTCTAATACGTAGGAAGATGTTTTCATATAAGCACAAAAGAATGCCATTAAATTACAAAGATAGTGGTTTAAAATGAAAGTTTTTCGTATAACTACTGTAAGTCCGGAAATGATTAGTAGAGCGCATGCTAAATTCATTAACATATTTTTACCCTCCCTAAAAACTATAACTATACAATTTTGTTGTATTTTAACATTAATTACATATTCATACCTATAGTTATTTTCATAAAGTATAAAAGAGTCTCATTAAAAAATGAGACTCTTTTACAATTTCATATTTAAATCATTTTTGAAGTTTGTTTACCTAAAATAAACACTTTAGTAAATACCATCATGATAACTACTATAGCCAGAAAATAAAGTGGCATCACCATTAACGAGCCCGTATGAAGCTGACTCATTCCCCAAATTGTCATCGTTACAATTACATAGTAGCCTAAGCTAAACAATGCTCCAGCTGTACCAATGACATCTTGAAAATCTACTAATGCTAAACTTAAACAGTTAGGCAATGCTACCCCAATTCCTAATAGCAATATAAACATCGCTACTAAAAATCCAATCATATATATTACGTTTGGATTTGATCCAACAAACGTAATAACAGATAAAATGACTGCTCCCACTGTCATTCCAATACAACCTATATATATAATTTTCTCCGGTTTATAAATAGGCAGTAACCGCTTTGAAACTTTCGCTCCAATAATAGAAGCGGAAGCGACAACAATTCCTAGAAACCCGTACATACTAGGTGATAACTGAAAGTATTCAATAAAGATAAACGGCGCTTCCGCATAATAGCTAAATAAAACACCATTCGCTCCTCCAATTAATAACCCATATGTTACTACTTTCGGATTTGTAATCAACCGTTTTAATACAGAAAATACATTTATTTTACCCGTTATTGCGTCCGTTTTTGTTTCCGGAAGCGAAACAAAAGTATAAAGCAAAATCCCGACACTCATAACAACTAAACTTAAAAATACTATTTTAAATCCAAACATTTGATCAAGAAAGCCCCCAATTAGTGGACCTATCGCTGGTGTAAAAGCAATGACTGCCGAAATTTGAGCAAACATAACATGACGTTTATGCCCCTCTACACTTTCACGAAGAATCGTTTGTGTCACAACTGAACCAGCACTTGCTCCAAATGCTTGAATAAAACGACTAAACAATAAAAATTCAATAGAATTTGCAATATAGCATAAGAAACTTCCAGCGCCATATACTACAATTCCAAATAACATTGCTGGGCGACGACCAATTATATCTGATAACCATCCAATAAAAAATACACCTAAAGCAAATCCAGCAAAATAAACACTAAGCGTTAACTGTACCTCATTATTACTTACGTGCAACGCCTTTGAAATATCCGGTAAAGACGGTGTGTAAATTGTTTCACTAATTTGTGGAAATGCCACAAGAATAATCATTAACCAAAGTGATGGTATTGAGACTTTTTTCACTTTTAATACCCTCCTATAACTTTGAAAATCTCAGAAATGAATAGACTTTCCTTAGCTATGGAACAGGAGGGGCCATTATAGAAATTCGATCATAAAACAACAAAGAAAACACCTCAATTACGCATGTTAATACTTATAGGAGGGTAATATTAACATTGATTTTAAAATATAGTCTTTCAATTATATGATAGGTTGTGTTCGTTTTCTAGTGTTCATAATCTTAATATTTGTTAGTAGACGAATATCCTTTCAATTCTCTTGGAAAATTAATACGATTTAAAAAGCGCAACTAAACAACTGAAACACCCCTTCAATTGTTAAAATCATTCTCACAATTGAAGGGGCGTTTTTTTATTGCTACATTTTCACTGATTGTTCTTTTTGATAGATAATTTCACCATCAATAATTGTTGTTTCTACTTTTAAATCTTTAATTTGGTTTGGATTGACACTTAAAATGCTGTCATTTAATATAACTAAATCCGCCAACTTTCCGGCCTCTATGCTTCCTTTTATCTCTTCTTCAAAACTCGCATAAGCACCATTCCATGTGTATAGTTTAATAGCTTCCATTACGCTTATAGATTGATTAGCACCAACCTCTATTCCAGACTTAGTTTTTCTATTGACAGCAACATGAATTCCTAATAAAGGATTATAGTCAGTAACTGGTGCATCCGAACTACCTGCTGCAATGATGCCACGATCAATAAAATCACGAGCAGCGTACATGTGATTAACACGATCACCATAGTGCTCTACATATATCTCTCCGAATTCATATGGAAATGGAGGATTTGGAATAGGAATCATCTCGAGTTTTTTCATTCTCTCTTGTAAATCTGGTGAAGAAATTCCCGCATGCTCGATTCGATGACGGTGATTTTTTCTTGGTGATTCCTCTAGCGCCCTTTCTACACAATTCAAATACATTTCAATAGCTTTATCACCTTGTGCATGTACAGTGATTTGATAGCCTTTTTTATGCGCTTCACCTAAAATCTTATAGATTTCTTCCTCACTATAATAAAGAATACCGTAATTGTTAGGGTCACTTGAATATGACTTACGGGTTGCAATTGTAGGCCCCGTGCTACTTCCATCTGTAAACAATTTAGCTGGTCCGACTTTGAATCTTTCATCCCCGGTACCAGTTACCACACCAGCCTCGACCATTTTATTAACAAATTCATGAGAGTTATTTATTTGACATATCATTGCATATATTCGGACACGAATATCCCTACTCTTCACAGCTCGTTGTAGTAAACGAAAACTCTCCGGTCCATCTCCACCTGCGTCATGTATACTTGTTATGCCAGCTGCAACGAAATGATCTGATGCAATTTTCACAGCCTTCATCATTTCACTTTCTGTATAACTTGCAACCTCGCTCATACTCATATTTGCTGCTTCAATTAACTTTCCTGTAAGCCTTCCTGCCTGATTCTTTTCAATAACTCCCCCATTCGTATCCGGTGTGTTCTCGTTAATTTGCGCAATTTCTAATGCTTTACTGTTCACCACGCTTATGTGGTGACAAGTACGAGTTATAATAATAGGATGTTCAACTGAAATTTCATCCAGCTCAGTAATTGTTGGATAACGCTTTTCCTCCACAGCGGTTTCATTAAAGCCCCAAGCACGTATCCATTCACCTTTTGGCGTTTCTAAGGCCTTCTTTTTCAGATCATCTAATAAAGCATCGATAGAATCAATATGTTCAGCTTTACAACTGACAGCCAACTGATTTAGTCCATGAGAAATGATGTGAAGATGGGAATCAATGAATCCAGGAAGAAGCGTTTTCCCTTGTAGGTCAATTACATCCGTGTTTTCTCCTATAAAACTCTTAACCTCCTGATTTGAGCCAACAACTACGATTTGATTATCTTTTATTGCGACAGCTTCGACTACTGCATTCTTTTGGTCTACTGTAATAACTTCTCCATTTATCAATACAACATCAGCTTTCATAAACTCAACCCTTTCGGAATTACTCTTTTCGAGTAATTCATTCAGTATTTAAAGTTACATCTCCTAATAGGCTCATCCGCTTTTTAACAAGATTTATCAATAATTAATTAAAGTTGAGCTAAACATTCTTTCATTGTTTTAACGATAAAAGTAAAGTCTTCCTCTGTGATGCTTAATGGAGGAGCAAGCTGTAAAATATTATTGTAACCTGCAACAGTGTCACCATTTTTACCAATAATTAGACCTTTTTCTTTACAAGCATTGATGACTTTGTTCATCTTTTCAATGGAAGCCGGTTCTTTTGTTTGCTTATCTTCCACTAGTTCAATGCCTAAAAGAAGGCCCTTTCCGCGAACATCCCCTACGTTTGGATGCTCTTTTACATCCTCTAGCTCATATAACAGTCGTTCACCCAATTCTTTGGAACGTTCAATGAGTTTCTCATTCTCCATAATTTCTAAATTCTTCAAAGCTAAAGCGCAAGCAGCAGGATTTCCTCCGAACGTATTTACATGGCGGAAGCGATCATAATCATCACTACCTACGAATGCCTCATAAACCTCTCGTCTAACTGCTGTTGCTGACAAAGGAAGATACGCACTTGTAATACCTTTTGCCATTGTTATGATATCTGGTTTGACGCCATAATTCATAAATCCAAACGGCTTCCCTGTTCGTCCAAATCCACATATAACTTCATCACAAATGAGCAACGCACCGTGCTTCTCGCAAATTTCTTTTACTTTTTCCATATATCCATCAGGAGGCATTAAAATTCCACCCCCAGTAATGATTGGCTCCATAATCACACCGGCTACTGTTTGGCTTAACTCCCATGTCATGACACGATCGATTTCCTCAGCACTTGCCAGTGTATGAACATCCTCTGGATTTCGATACGTATCAGGCGGTGCTACATGCAGGAATCCTTGCCCGAGTGGTTCATATTTATACTTTCGCTGTGCTTGACCTGTTGCTGCAAGAGCTCCCATTGAGTTACCGTGATAAGCGCGGTAGCGTGAAATAAACTTATAGCGTCCATGATCACCTTTTTGTTGATGATATTGACGAGCAATTTTAAACGCTGTTTCATTCGCTTCCGATCCACTGTTAGAAAAGAAAATAACGTATTCATCATCAAGCCATTCATTCAATTTTTCTGCTAATTTAATAGCAGGAACATGACTTTGAGTCAGAGGGAAATACGGCATTTCTTCAAGCTGCTCAAACGCCGCTCTTGCAAGCTCTTTTCGGCCGTATCCAACATTCACACACCAAAGACCAGACATACCGTCTAAATAACGGTTTCCATCAATATCCGTCACCCATGCCCCTTCTGCTTTTGTGATAATTAAATTCGTTGGACTAGGGGCTGCTCCTCTCATCGCATGCCAAAGGTACTTTTCATCTGCTTTTTTCAAACTTTGTGTTTGTTCTGTCGCTTGCACAATCACCAGCTCCATTCTATCTTTTTATGGTTTTACATCACTCTTTCAATAACGAGCCGTAAGCATTTTCTTGCGAGTATAGAATTCTACGCCATCTTTTCCATTTGCATGGAGATCACCATAGAAAGATTTCTTATAACCTGAGAACGGGAAGAATGCCATTGGAGCAGGAACTCCAAGATTAACCCCAAGCATACCTGCATCAATTTCTTCACGGAATTCACGAATAGCTTTCGCGCTATTTGTGTACAGACATGCACCATTTGCGAATGGTGATGCATTAGCAACATGAATCGCTTCCATCAAGTCTTTTACGCGTACAATAGAAAGAACCGGTGCGAAAATTTCATCTTGCCAGATTTTCATTTCCTCTGTCACGTTATCAAAAATCGTTGGGCCAACAAAATAACCTTGGCTGTTTGCTACATCGTCTTCACGTCCGTCACGAATAAGTGTCGCTCCCTGCTCTACACCGGATTGAATGTATCCGAGTGTCCGCTCTTTATGTACTTCACGAATAACGGGACCAAGGAAAACACCTTCTTCCAGACCATTACCAATCGTAATTGCATTAGCCTCTTGAAGCAGTCTATTAACGAGCTCATCTGCAACGTCTTCTTCCACGACAACAACAGCCGCTGCCATGCATCGTTCACCAGCTGAACCGAAGGCAGCACTTGTAATTTCTTTCACTGTAGAACTAAGGTCCGCATCTTTTAATACGATCGAATGATTTTTTGCCCCTGCAAGAGCTTGTACACGTTTACCGTTAGCTGCTGCTGTTTTATATATATACTCAGCCACAGGTTGAGAACCAACGAAAGATACAGCTTTCACATCCTCATTGTCAAGAATGCCGTTAACGACGTCATGTGCACCATGCACAATATTTAGTACTCCATCTGGAAGACCTGCTTCTTTAAACAGTTCAGCTATGCGATTAGCCAATAGCGGTGTTCTTTCAGATGGTTTTAATACAAATGTATTCCCGCATGCAATCGCGAGTGGAAACATCCAGCATGGCACCATCATCGGAAAGTTAAATGGCGTTATTCCTGCGATTACTCCGATCGGATAACGATACATCCCTGATTCAACACCAGTAGCAATATCGGGAAGTTGCTCTCCCATCATTAAAGTGGGTGCGCCTGCGGCAAATTCAACACATTCAATCCCCCGCTGCACTTCACCGTATGCTTCCTTATAACTTTTTCCGTTTTCCAAGGTTACGAGTTTAGCTAACTCTTCCCAGTTTTCAATCAATAGCTGTTGATAGCGAAATAGAATCCGAGCACGCCGAGGCACAGCGACCTTTCTCCATGTTTTGAATGCTTCTTTCGCAGTTGCTACAGCTCTATCTAAATCTTCTTTAGTCGAAAGAGGCACACGAGCAATAATCTCTCCTGTTGCTGGATTTGGTACATCTTCAACTTGCTTACTTGTGGATTCTATCCATTGTCCGCCAATATAATTTTTCAACGTTTGTACATTTTTCATTACTACCATGGTGAAGCCTCCTATTTTAAGATAACCGTCCTATGTTATCGCCCCTAAAAAGAAAGCGCATTCATTTGACGGTATGTAAACTTATTTCCATACATTTCTTCAACATTATTAATCTTATTCATTGAATACGCAGGAGCAGTCATCTGCTTAGCATTTGTCCACTCCCCAGTTCACATTATTTCAGATGGATCTCATGGTTCATCTTATAATTCTTTTTCAAAAATACTGGGCAATCCCATTCACAAACAAGGTCCTTAGCCAAGGAAACGATCCAGTCCTTTGTAATATGATACTTTTCCCCATCAACAGTAATAAACACTTCACCATCTGTCACATAGAAAACTTCCTGCTCTTCTACATGCCACGTTCCTTTATTCGGTTCGCCTACCCACGGTTCCCATGCGTTGGCACCTAGTTGCTCTGCTTCTTCTGCTGTAAGTTTTTTCGCAAAAAACATGACAATCCTCTCTCTTTCGTATTGATAATTTTGAAGGAATAAGTCTATAAATCTACTGCCTTAACATTTGGATTTTTTAAACGTTTAAACTCTTTTTTCATAAAGTATATGGCAATGAGAACACCTGGAATTTCTGCAGCAGGAGCAGCGTACCATACACCTTCTACACCCCAGAATTTCGGGAAAATAAATAGAAACGGTAACATGAACAACAATATTTTGCTTACACTAATAAACGTTGCGGACCAGTTTCTCTCTTGCGATTCGAAATAACCGGAGATAAGCAGGCTAACTGCACTAAGCGTAAACAAACAATTGAATACAACTGTCGTCCAAATGCCCAGTTTTTGCAATTCAGGATTACCACCGGAAAAAAATGACACAATTGGATCTGCAAAAATGACTAGTATGGCTGTCACGATTACAAAGAAGGAAACTGTAAAAATGAGTCCCATCTTAATTGCTTGTTTCACACGATCAAGGTTGCCCGCACCGTAATTATAACTAATAATCGGTTGAAGCCCTGTCATCCCACCGAGCGCTGCTAAGGCGAGGAGATTTGTAATATAACCGTTTTGAATCGTGAAAGCTGCAACGTGTAGACCACCACCGTAGCTTTGCAGTAAGTTGTTGGTGAAAATAATTGCAATAAACATCATGAACTGACTCGAGAAAGATGCAAAGCCCGTCCAAACCACTTCACCAATCTTCTTGAGATTAATCATCATATCTTTCATTTTTGGCTTAAGTTTTGTTTTACCAAACCAGAAATAAAAGATTAGGAGAACAGGAATCGATTGCGAAATCGTATTAGCCCATGAAGAACCCATCATCCCCATGTCATACTTCACTACCATAATCCATTCCATAGTCCCAGCAACAACCGCTGCGACTAACCAACTGTTCATTGATAATATAGGCTTTTCATCAATATTAGCTAAAATACTTAATACAACGGCCAATATCGTTAATGGCAACGAAATCCATAGCAGTCGGCTATATTGCACCGCATACGGAAGTGCTTCATCACTTGCTCCGAATAAAATCATAATATCATTTTCAAAGACCAACCCAAGTATAGCTAACAAAGAAGACAGGAAAAGAGTAAACCATAAAGTTTGTCCCATAATACTTCTAGCTTCTTCGATTTTCCCTTTCCCCAGTCGAAGTGAAATGACCGCTCCGGCTCCCACACCTAAAAGAACACCAATCATACGGGTAATAACCATGACCGTAAATCCAATTCCGATCCCTTCGACTTCCAGCTCCTGAAAGCCACTGACGAAATAGCCATCAACAACCGATACAACTCCTAAAATTACGTTAGCCATAATTCCCGCCAAAGCAAACCGTAAATATAGTAACGGAATACTTTTGGTTCCTAGCACTGAATCATCCACCGGCTTATTCATTACTTCTGGTTGCTCTATTTTTGATGACGGACCGTTGTCCACTATTTTCATGAGCATATCCCCTTATAAATAATTTATATAGCACGTTTTGCTCAATTAATTCGCATACCACCCTACCGGATTTGCATGCTGGTGGATATTGATTTGCTTCGTTTCCATAAAGTGCTCCAGTCCGGCAACACCTAACGCTCTGCCGATGCCACTTTGCTTATACCCTCCCCAAGGACCTTCCACATAAGCGAGATGATAACTATTAATCCAAGTAATTCCCGCACGCAATTTACTAATGACACGTTTTGCCAGGTCCATATCTTCCGTAAATACAGCACCGGCTAATCCATAAATAGAATCATTCGCTTTTTGGATGGCATCTTCCTCATCTTTAAATTTCTGTACAACAAGGACTGGGCCAAAAATCTCTTCCTTCACAATACACATATTCTCATTTACATCAGCAAAGATTGTTGGTGCAATGAAAAACCCTCGATCAAGCCCATTTTCTGTTAAGCGCTTACCACCACAAACTAATTTTGCACCTTCTTCGATTCCTCTCTGAATATAATGTAAAACTTCATTCATATGAGACTCGTTTGTGAGAGCTCCCATTTCAATATTCTCACTTTCCCCGTTGCCAACTACAATTTTGTTCGCACGCTCGGCCAATCTTTCAACAAACTTATCATAAATAGTCTCTTGTACAAGTAAACGAGATGCAGCTGAACAAACTTGCCCAGCATTGTGGAAAATACCAAACATCGCATTATCGACTGCGGTTTCAAAATCCACATCGTCGAACACAATAAGTGGAGATTTACCACCTAGTTCAAGTGTGATTTTTTTCATATTGCCTGCAGCTGCGCGCATAATACTTTGACCTGTTTTTGTTCCACCAGTAAAGGCAATTTTGTCGACATCATGGCTCTCTGCAAGCTCATTCCCAACCTTTGAACCAGGTCCCAATACTAAGTTTGCTACTCCATCCGGAAGTCCAACCTCTTCGATAATTTCAAATAATTTGAATACGCTTACAGGAGTGACGTCAGCAGGCTTAATTACAATTGTATTCCCTGCGGCAAGTGCAGGAGCAATTTGCCAAACAGCTAACATAAGCGGGAAATTCCAAGGTACAATAAGTCCACAAACACCAATCGGTTCATGAATAATAATCGTTTCTGAAGCATCATCACGAGTGTAAGATTCCTTTTTCATACCTTTAATCAAGTCAGCATAATAGCGGAAGCATTGAATCGATACAGGAATATCTACATAGGTTGTTGCACGGATAACCTTACCGTTATTTGCAGTTTCCAAACGGGCAATTTCAGCTGTATTCTCTTCAAGACGGTCTGCAATCTTATATAGATAGTCAGCTCTTTCATCAGCCGATAAATCCGACCAGATCCCGCTATCAAACGCTTTACGAGCCGCCTTAATTGCTATCTTCGCATCATCTGCTGATCCATGAGCAGACGTTGCGATAACCGCTCCGGTTGCAGGATTGATAATGTTTCGTCTAGCACCCGAGAATGCTTCTACCCATTTCCCGTCAATGAACATGTTAATTTTCATAAACACCTCTCCTTTACGCGATAATATCTACCAGTTTGAAACCAATATGTGCTATATTGACCAGCATCGTTTTCTGATTATAGAATGGGAATGATTTAAGGCGTTCTTTTTCAAATCGATATCCACCTGCACTCCCCGTAACGATCCATTGTGCCAATAACTTACCAAACAATGTCGAGAGAGACGCGCCATGTCCCGTATAACCCGTTGCAAAATATGCGCCTTCTTTGGATCTACCGATAACGGGGAACGTATCAATTGTAACCCCGATAAATCCACCCCACCTGTAATCAATCTTGCTTCCTTCTAGTTTTGGCATTATTTTAACCATGGCATCGTAAACATTTTGATAAACAGCATCACCTAAGTTTGGACGAATATCGCCACCGCCAAATATGATCCGATTATCTGGTGTACGCCTGAAATAGTAAAGGAAACTGCTTGTATCAAAAACCATGCGATCTTTAGGAATGACGCTATTCACTAGTGATTCTGGCAGCTGTTCAGTACCAATAATACGTGCCGAAATTGGCAGTACGCCTTTATTCAATTCAGCCATAATTTTTCCGGAGTAACCATCTGTAGCCACAATAATGTCTTTCGCTGTAACAGTACCTTTTTCTGTAATAACTTTCACACTATTTCGGCCGTACTCAATAGATAGTGCTTTCGAATGCTCAAAGATTTTTGCACCGATCGATTTAGCTGCTTCTCCCAAACCAATTGCATAGTTCAGTGGTTGGAACGAGTAACTCGAGTCGTCGACTAAGCAACCATGATATTGCGGGGAATCAATTTCTTGATGCAACTGACTTCGATTAAGCACGCTACATTCATATCCAAAATTTTTGTTTAAGTATTCGCTTTCAAGTTTCAACCCTTCAAAATGCTTGGCTTTGTAAGCCGCCACAATGTGACCTGTCTTTCTGAAGTTACAGTTGATTTGATGCTCGTCAATAATGTTTTTAACTAATTCAACACTAAGCAGAGAAAGATCGTTAAGCTGCCTCGCCTCTTCAGCACCATACTTCTTGGCAAGCTCCTGCATCGTTGACTTATAGCCTGGCAATACCATCCCGCCGTTGCGACCGCTTGCGCCATATCCGATTGTTTCCTGCTCAAGGACAATGACACTCTTCCCTAACTTTTGCAAATGATATGCAGAAGAAAGACCTGTGAAACCTGCGCCAATAATGACAACATCCGCCTCTTCATTTCCTTCAAGAGGTTTTCCTTTGTCATATCTGTTTGCAGTCGCTGTCCATAGTGAGAGTGTATCCATATGATCCATCTTATCCATAGCTAATCCTTCTCCTTTCGTGACATGTATGTTACAATACAGTCAAAAATATTCTTAATATTCAAACTTATTGAGTTAATAATATGACTTGGAGTTTCCTCCAAGTCAATAGCTATTTGAGAGTTTTTTGAATTCATTTTGCGAAAAAAGTGGAGTAACTCCACTTTTTTCATTGGGGGGTATATCTATGAAAATTGGTACATTTGCTAAGCTTTTTCATGTTACGACTGATACCGTTCGTTATTACATTGAACTAGGATTATTAATACCAGACAAAAAAAACACTCAGTATCAAATGAACCAATTGTGTTTCGACGACATGACTTTTATTACTGAGCTGAAAAAAATTCATTTTTCATTGATAGAAATCCAACGAATTTTATCATATCGGCGTGTCACAAACTTCTCGGACCATGAGGATATCGACTACTACAACAACTCGCTCATTGATAAAAAGGACGAGCTAACCAAGAAAAAAGAAGACATATCAAAAGCTATCCAATTGATTGAAAAAGCGGTTCAAACTAGCTCGCCTTCATCCAAAGAAGAAAGTATTACAGGAATCCCGCTTGACTTTGTAAATTTTCTCTATTGTCCAAAATGCCGCATTCCACTTGAAATGAAAGATGTAACGATTAAAAAAGTCTACATTCACACGGGGAGTTTAACTTGTAGCTGTGGATACGAAGCAGCTATCGAGGAGGGTATTATCATTACCGCGAACTTGTACGAGACGTCTCCTTATCCATCTTATTTTTACGATAAAGAAACGATTAATGAGATCAATCCCAAAATGATTAACTTATTTGAAAAAAGTAATTTTCGATTTCAAAAAGTTCTACAAAATATAGATTTGAAAAACAAATTAATTGTGGAAACAAACGTTGATGCTTTTGTATCACTACCCAAATATATCGATGTTCTTGAACCAAGCGCAAACTATGTATTCAGTGGCTATTCGCTTGCAAT
The DNA here is from genome assembly GCF_003264205.1 of Bacillus sp. SRB_8. Classification (NCBI taxonomy): domain Bacteria; kingdom Bacillati; phylum Bacillota; class Bacilli; order Caryophanales; family Bacillaceae; genus Bacillus; species Bacillus sp. SRB_8. The sequence continues at coordinate 44,246 of NZ_NADT01000020.1, forward strand.
GCTCAAGAAGGTGAGAAATAGAATTGAGCGTATGAATCCGAAGCCACGCGTCCTTTATATTTTGAATTCAGATTTAAATCTACCATTGAAACCGCTTAGCATCGATGTTTTTGTGGATAGTTTTACAATAACTGATTTTTCATTGCTCAACCCAGAGTTCCCAAGTCATGTTCTAAAAAACTATTTACATAACAGTTCAACAATTGTCGGTGGATACTCGTATTATGATAACTCGGCCAAATCCTTGAAAAATATTTCAGCCTTATATCCAAATTCCCATGAGCATATTTTACATCCAAAATACTTAGAAGAAAATTTATCAGTTAACGGATTTCAAATCATGCAAAATGAAAATATTGGTTACTGTACAGATCCAGGACCTTATTTCGATTATCATGTAAGAGACGAAAAATTCCACATGCTCATGTATTTGGCTAATACGAAACAATAGCACAAAAAGCGCCATCACAAGTGACGGCGCTTTTTCTATGTAAGAGCTACTAGAAGGTACCCTTCTAGCCTACTCCCATTTATAAGTCCAAAACTGTTCAAGTTGCAGCCATTTTAATGTTGCTGCGTCTTTGTTTTTTATTTTTGCATGCGTTTCTTCTAGCATCGCTTCCGTTTGTGAACGATGCGCGCCTAGTGCAGCTAATTTATGTTCAAATACTTCACTAATATTATTTACAACATCCGGTTCACCGAGTACTGCTTCGCGATTTCTCGTAATCGCAACCGCATGAATGGCTGGACGTTCTTCTTTTGGCATACGTGATACAGCGCGAACTACAGCGCGGCCAAATGCATCATGATCCGGATGTACGCCGTGTTCTGGATAAAATGTAATAATTCGAGATGGATTTACTTCTTGAATAATCGCTTCGATTTTATCGGCAACAAAATCAACATCTTCAAATTCTAACGTTTTATCATGGAAACCGAGCATTCTTAAATCTTGAATCCCCATCGCTTCACATGCATCTTTTAATTCTTTTTCACGTATATTTGGAATCGTTTCACGGTTAGCGAATACGTTTTTCCCCATGTTACGTCCCATTTGTCCAAGAGTACCACATGCGTATGTTACAGGTACTCCTTGATCTGTTAATAAGCGAATTGTTCCTCCCGCAGCAAATGCTTCATCATCTGGATGCGGAAATACAACAAGTACATGTCTCTCCATAAGTTTCCCTCCTTCTTACTTAAATGGCGTTAAGCTTAGCTCAAGCGCTACCGCTAAGCGGCCTTGGTTATCATGCCCTGCTAGTAATAAACGCTCTTTATCGTCTACTTCCCAGTGCGTAATGCCTTCTGCATATACCCAGCCATGATCCATTTTCAAACCAACTCGGTATGGGTTTGTTCCAGTTATTTTCCCACGCTCAAAGCGAATCATTGCATTTCGAATGAATGCTCCTACTGTCATCATCTTTTCATTAAAGTGTGACGCATACGCTCCATTCGTCGTTTCTAAATGAATATATACATCTTTATTTACAAAACGTTCAATTTCATTTTGAATAAGAGAACTATCTTTTACTATTTCCATCGGAATTCACCTCTTTAAACCATTTTACGCAAAAATAATGTAAATTGCTATCTCTATATTAGAGGACAACGCCCACTTTTCCTAATAATTTGCACTGTGTTTTTTATATTTTTTATCCCGCATTAACGGATAGTAAGATTCCCACCCCAAAATCCAGCGAACACACGTCAGCTAGGTGGGAAATCAACTATCCGTAAATGCCCGATTGGTGAGGGCTAATAATCAGTCGGGGATGAACAAAAACCCCCACTGATTAAAGTTTCACTTTATATGATATGTAAAAATCACATTTTTTCCTTCACATTGTTAAATAGTTTTCTTTCTTTTTTGAATTTGCTACAATATATTTTATCCCGTATTAATACAGCGAGATACATTTCGACAATTGAATACATACTTTAAAGAAGGTGACATGATTGGAACAATCAGCACATGAAGTAGCAAATTGGCAATATTATTTTACAATTGCCGTATTTTTAGTCACGTACGGTTTTATTATTTCTGAGAAATTGAATCGTGCTGTAATCGCACTATTCGGTGCTGCTATTATGATTATTTTTGGAATTGTAGATTTACATACTGCTTTCACATCGCATATTCAATGGGAAACGATTACCCTTTTAATTGGGATGATGATTCTCGTACATATTACGAGTCAATCAGGCGTATTTGAATTTGTAGCCATAAAAGCAGCAAAAGCAGCTGGCGGAAAACCAATCCGCATTTTATTATTACTATCCCTATTAACTGCTGTCGGTTCTGCATTTTTGGACAACGTAACAACCGTATTATTAATCGTACCTGTTACACTATCCATTACACGTATTTTAAAAGTAAATCCTGTTCCTTATTTAATTTCAGAAGTACTATTTTCAAATATAGGCGGAACAGCAACATTAATTGGTGACCCGCCGAACATTATGATTGGATCAGCTAATAAGCATTTAGACTTTAATGCCTTTTTACTAAACTTAGCTCCAATCGTAATCATTATTTCTATCGTTACACTTGGCATTATTTACTTCATGTATCGCAACAAACTAAAAACAACGCCTGAGCAAATCGAAAAGCTAATGGCATTAAATGAAAAAGATTATATTAAAGATCAGAGCCTCCTTTTAAAATCCATTACGATTTTAGGACTAACTATTTTAGGCTTTGTACTTCATTCTATTATTCATGTAGACGCTGCCGTTATTGCGATGACAGGTGCTACACTTCTTATGTTAATCGGTGTGAAAGAACATGATATTGAAGATGTATTTGCCCACGTTGAATGGGTAACAATTTTCTTCTTCGCCGGACTATTCGTTCTCGTTGGCGGATTAATTGATATCGGACTTATTTCTTCACTCGCAAAAGAAGTACTCGACGTAACAAATGGCGATATCGGTTTCGCTGCTATACTTATCTTATGGGTATCTGGCATCGCATCTGCGACAATTGATAACATCCCATTTGTCGCAACGATGATTCCACTTATTCAAGATTTAGCTACAGGACTCGGACTATCTGTCGATTCTCCGCAAATTGAAGTACTATGGTGGGCGTTATCACTTGGAGCTTGCCTAGGAGGCAACGGAACATTAATTGGAGCATCAGCAAACGTAGTCGTTGCTGGTATTGCAAAACGTGAAGGACATGGATTCTCTTATATGGACTTCTTAAAAATCGGTTTCCCCTTAACGATCATTGCGCTATTGTTATCACATGCTTACATTTATTTACGTTATTTAATGTAGAAGTTGTATTGCATGAAATTATGTCGGCGATTTTTAAAATATATCAGCGATTTTCTAAATATATCGGCGATTCGACAACGAATATCGACTTGTCGACAAATAACGACAGTAAAACAGGTATGCAGCACTACGCCGCATACCTGTTTTCATCACCAAAATATACCTATAATTGCTAATCCACCTAAAATCATACCACCAATTTGTCCAATGATTGCCGGTGATAATTGAACACCTTTTCTCACTTCAACAACTGGTCTTTCGTGCCTTAGTTGCTGCACTTCACTTTGAAGTTGATGTACACTTCCGTGTAGTTCTTTAATTAGTTCTTTTAATTCAGTGACCTCTTCGTTTACTGGCTTACTTTTTTCTAAGTTCATCTCGCATAACTCCTTATAAATTCAATCAGCTCACTGTAAAATTTCGCCAATTACCGTTATATCTCCTGCATACTACATATATAATATGGAATGTACCTTTATTAACAAGACCCTTTTAAGAACAAATTTAGATATTTTAGAAAGACAACTTTCATTAGTCCTATATATATATATATATAAAGGACTAATATATTCAACAATTCTATTCTTTATAGTTTCTTTTTCATACAAAAAGCTTCACTAAAATTTAGCAGGTGTACCTTGATGAAAATACATTTGCCATCTTCCTTCTCTAAATTTCCATATCGAACTACGTAACGAGTGTTGATTATTCATTTCATTGAATATTCGATAAGTAGTTAATGCTACATCTTTGGATAATGGATGTACTTCAAAATCACTCAAAGTCATTTTTACCACACCAATTCCATTTTTATCGATATCCTCATTTTTATATAAAACTTTACCAGAACTCCCAAACTCAAAAAAATCAGCGGCAAGTATCTTTTTAAGCTCCTTTTGAGATGTGCGAACCCCTGGTTTAAGTAATCGTTCCTCTAGCTGATATAAACACTCTCTTAATGAAGATAAACCTTCCATTAGTACACTCCTCTGCTCATCATTACCTAAATATTACAACTTTTCACTCTACACTACACAATTATTCTGTATGTTTTTGCTAGTTCTGCAGCTCTATCCATTCATCTCGCAATATCCCCATAATCATACGATCAAAACACTTTCCGTCTCTTTGAACTGCTTCCCTCATACATCCTTCCATCTGAAAACCCATCTTTTTATATAGTGCAATGGCAGATTTATTATACGAAATAACATCGAGACCGATGCGGTGTAAATTCAATTCATAGAAAGCATACTTTAGAATAAGGTGTATTGTTTCCCTTCCATATCCCTTCCCTCTATCATTCGCATCTCCTATACCAATTGCTAATAAACCTGTTCTGTTATTCCACTCTATGCCGTGAATTGCAACAAAACCAATTAAGCGATCATCTTGAACTGTTCTTAACATGAAAGAAACACTATTCGATCTCCGTCCCTTTAATAGCCCATCACTCGCTATTTCATGTAACGATTGCGGGAATGCCAAGTCTGTATCTACATTTCTTAAGTACTCACTATCCTCTTGCCACATAGCCATTACTTCAGCATCTGCTTCTCTAATAGCTGATAATTTAATAGTTTTATTTTGAAAAAGATTCATCGTCATCTAAAACTCCCCTTTTTTAAATAGCGGGGACAATAATTCTAGCCTATTCATCCCCTTGTTCCATAAACTGTTTTTTTAACGGGATACTTACAATAAGCGCTGACATTGGCACATCTCCTCTACATTAAATTAACTTCATTTTACATTTTTTTGTTTTTTTAAACAAACCAATTATAGTTCTCTATTATTTAGAACTATAGTATACTTAATTATTCTTCAGATTATTCAATCAAAATAAGAACTCGCAGAAGGTGAAATAATGTTTTATGTAAAACAACTACTCTATTTTACTTACGAACAAGCATTATCTTGCTTATTCCCAGTCGTCATTTTTTTAACACTAGCCCTTTCAAAAATCATTTCTATCTCAGGGTTATATCGCTATGATCTCATACTCATTGTATGTCTTCTTATGCAATATATAATGTATAAAACAGGACTTGAAACGAAAGACGAACTAAAAGTAATTACTGTCTTCCACCTCATCGGCCTTTTGCTAGAAATATATAAAGTACATTTCGGTTCATGGAGTTACCCCGAAGAGGCGTATTCGAAGATTTTGGGAGTTCCGCTTTACAGTGGTTTTATGTATGCAAGTGTTGCAAGTTACATATGCCAAGCGTGGAGAAGATTGCATTTACAAATGCATCATTGGCCGAAAGCTATTTTTGCAATACCTCTAGGAGCAATGATTTACTTTAATTTTTTTACACATCATTTTCTATATGACTTTAGATGGGTATTAACTTTAATTTTATTCATTGTTTTCTTTCGCACATTTGTGGAATTTTCAGTACAAGACTTTACATATAAAATGCCGCTCGTACTCTCATTTTTCCTTATCGGATTCTTTATTTGGATTGCAGAAAACATCGCTACCTTCTTCGGAGCATGGCAATATCCAAATCAACGGGAAACATGGAGCCTCGTTCACTTAAGCAAAATTAGCTCATGGTTTTTACTCGTTGTTATTAGCATTATGATTGTTACACAACTCAAACATTTAAAGGAATCGAAAAGATAATGCTAATTATGTAAAAACATTAAAATAACAACTTATCTTCCTTCCTTACCCAATAAAAGATCCACTCTGTAAAAACAGTTAGCCCATCACTCATTAGAGAGTGATGGGCCTTTTTTATTAATATTTTTTAAACCGTTCTCATCAAAGAGGTTATAGGTTCATCATAATTTACAAGCGCATAAGCAGTTGCACATTATGAACTACTACTAGCAGAAGAGGTTGCTGCAGATGAAGCGGCGATCGTTGCCATCATAGCTGCCTGTTGTGCCTGTATGAGGACTTCTATCATTGTTTGTAAACCTGCGTTGGTAGCTTTACTTTCCTCACCTTTCTGACTTACGAACAGTTGAATAGCAATAAGAATATTCGTATCTGTATGCCAACAGAAAAATTTCTCCCCTTGCAATTTTTCAATCAACGCTTTAATAGAATGAATCTCTTTTTCTCCATCCTCAAGTAACGCTAGTAACCCGATAGCTGGATAATGCATCTGTTTCACTTTTATCTTTTCTTGTTTTAACAAATTCCATATGTTTGTACATGTTGCAACTAACATTTCTTCACGGACATCCTTCTTTAGTGAGAGGATATGACTTAAAAACTGAAGATCATTCCCTTTACGCAAACCAGCTTTCGCTAGTTTCTGATAAAGACGTTCTACTCGGTCCATAAGTGTTTCTACATTCTCTGATTGTCCTGCTAGTAAAACCGCGAGTGGATAATCATTTGTACCTGTAAGAAAAAGATGATCCTCTTTCATCCGTTTATATACTTGCATCGAACGCTGAATGTGCGTGCCATGCTGTTCATTTTCTTCTGTTAAAAGCACAGCTGCTGCGAGATAAGTAAATATACTCCGGCTAAAGCCACCAGCGACCAATTGTTCATATAAATCTAAAAATCTCTGAAAAGCTTCCTTGTAATCTGTAAAATGAATATCTAATGTTGCGGACACCACAAAGCGATGATAAGACTTTAAGTATGAAAACATCCCTACCTGATTCTTAATATAACTACTAATTTCTAAAAAACGTCCGAGATCAAACAGTTTATCACTACCTGCATACATAGCAGCAATCATCATACCTGTTCGAGAATCACTCGTTTTCCATTTTAGTTCTCCCTTTAACTGTGCATATGTATGTGTGTATTGCTCCAACTTTTGTTCCAATGTAATCATAGTATTCCCCCATTTTCTAGTTCCTCTCTTTTATTATACGTATATTCCATATTTAGGAATACCCTATTTCATACAGATTTTGCAACCTTATACTTTCTTCTGTATTATTTTCAATATTTTTCTATTAAGTAATACAAAAAAATAATAACTACCATAAAATTTAGGATGTTTCTTTATCCTAATTGGTTGGTTGGTTTTCTTTCCTTCTTCATCAGCATCACGATGATTAGCGTTCATAATCCTTAATCCTTCAAGAAGTTCAACAACAAAAAAGGATAGATAATAAATTATCTACCCTTTTTTGTCTATATATTATTTAACTTTACCCAAAACTAAAGAGCCTTAATAATACGTTCCATCGCCTTCATTTGCCCAATATGGTCTGCTTCATGATAAAGCATCATACCGTAAAGCTCTCCAACTGTTTCCAACCCTAAAAATGGCTCTGGAAGTTTATTTTCAAATGCTTCTGCTGGAATTTCTTGAATGCGCTTCGCTTGTTCTTTTAATTGAACCGTTAACACTTCTAATGATGGCCCTTCTGTTTTCCATTTAGATGGTCTTGAACCATATCCAAACATACCTGGATATTCAGTTGGTAATTGTTTAAATTCTTTTCCAAACATGAAAACTTCTGCTGCCGTTAACACATGACCGATATGCCAGCGAATTGTATTGTTAAAGCCCTCCGGCTGCGTATCCGCAGTTTTGTCATCTAACGTTTCCATAAATTGAAGTAATGCCCCACGCGTTATTTCAAATTGTTTTAAACCAATTATTCTATTCATTTTATCGTCTCCTTTTTTATGTACAATTTATTATGAACTAAGGATGTTAAACTTATTAGAGTTTCACCTTGTTTAATCTATCAGAAACAATTAAGAAAAACATCTAATATGCTTATTGAGACTCCCACGACTAAAGTCGCAAGCCCGAATCCTTACGGATTTATGGGTGGGATTCTTGAATGACTAAGCGTTCGCAATCCATTTCTGTTTTGAACATCCTTCAAGATAAGGGCATCTCATTGCCCCTCCTAAACCAGACCATAAAGGTGCTTAGGCTGATTGACTGTTACCATCAATCACATTTGCGTAGCGAATATTCATCGCTCCAACGATATCACGATGTGTCTTAAACCCACATGGACACTTGTATTTTCTATCTCGAGCCTTATTCTTTTCAGCACATTTCGGACAACTTTGACTTGTATAAGCTGGATTCACATATTCAATCTGAATACCAGCTATCGTTGCTTTATAGGCAATACATTGTGCCAAACGATAGAATGACCAAGTGTGTAGATTTTTTTCGTTTTTACGGCTTGTTCTTGCCGTCTGTCTTATATTCGTTAATTGTTCTAATCGAATGACAGAAATATGATTTGCAATCGCAAAATTAATAATTGCACGACTTATTTTGTGATCTTTATCTTGCATCCATCTTTTCTCTTTATCATCCATTCGCCGAATGGCTTTCACTTTTTTGTCTTTTCCTAACTTCTTACGAACACTACGAAACTTACGCTTCTTATATTTATTGTGCCTACCACTCCCAAAGAAACGAACCTTATCATCATCTGTGATTGCTACCGCGGGAACCTTGAGACCTAAGTCTACTCCTAAAATTTTCGTTCCTGTCCTTTTATTGATAGAAAGTGTGACAGATATTTGGGCTATCCACTTATTCGATTTCTTTATGATGCGAAGTGTACCTAATTTATGTTTTAACAGATTCAGATTACGATTGTTTTTATCGCTTAATAAAGCTCGGATTTTTACACGAGTCGACTTTCCATTTACCTTAAATGGGATTGAAATATAAGTAGGGTCAAATGAATAATTTTGATTGTTCCATACACAAACAGGTCTCTTTAGAATCGGGATGATTTTATAATGGCTTTTCTTTACTTTTGTAGCAAACAAACTTTTCGCGTCTTTAATCGCCTGATTCTTCACCGCACTTGGGATATTTGCTTCAATATCTTTTGTGCTTTTTTTCGTACTTTTCTTTGCTTTAACTATTTCCGATACAAGTGTATTTATAACTTTAATATATTCGTGACTACTTTGTTCCAATAAACGGATTTGTCCTTTTGTTGGAATCAATTTCACTTTCACTGTTAGGGTCTGTGACATACGTTTCATCCCCTTGTTTTTTGATTTGTAGCATCGTTCATTTGATACATTTCTAGCGATCATAACAAAATCAGACGTGTTTATAAACTTTACAACTGTATTAAACGAGAAGGTTTTCCTCTCAAACACTTTGAAACATTCTTCTATCATCATTTATTCTATTTATATCATTTATTTTCGAAAGGTTCCAACAAAAACATCCGAAGAAACTACCTATACTTTGGATACTTAAAGTACCACGAACCTTGCGATTTTTAGTGGTACTCCGTATCCAACCTCACTTTCATCCCATGCCTAAAGGCAATGGGCTTTCTTGTTCGGGAAAAGCTGTAAAAATAATACAAAGGTTCACTCCTCCTAAATATAGAATTACTTACTACGCATTTAGTTTAGTAAATAAAAGAGGAGTGTCATGGCATGTTACATGTTTTAAAACAACAATATAATCTTATTCGTTCTACAAGAGAAAATCTATTTACATTTTTGGAAGAAATTCCACGAGAAAAATTGCACAGTACAGTTCCTAATTTCGGAAGTGGCAGCATTTTAAAAACCCATATTCATGTAGCTGATTGCTACCGATACTGGCTTGGATCATTCGCATTCAAGCAAAAACGAGCAGATTTTTCATTCGCTAGTGATTATGAAATTGAGCATGCAGATGTCGAGAAAGTTCGTGCTAGATTTAAGTTAGTCGATGAGGTTGTAATGCGTTTTTTAGATGAATACAATGACCGTTGGCTCGAAAATATAGCAAATGAAGTGAAATGGCAAAAAGAACCTTGGAGCACAACTCCGCTATGGCTTTTAACTCATGCGGAAACACATGAATTTCATCATAAAGGTCAACTTGTATCAATGGCTCGTCACCTCGGATACACTCCTCCTGACACAGACCTTAGTTAATTAATTACTGCAACTGAACTTAATAAAGTGAAGGCTAATAATCAGTGGGGGCTTTGTTCGTCCTCCACTGATTATTAGCCTTCACCAATCGGGCGTTTACGGGCAGTAAGACTCCCACAAATAGCGGGATAAACACAAAAAAGAAAGCGCACGTTTTGATTAATCTTTTTCAAAACATGCGCTTTCTTTCCGTAAATAAGTTAATCGTTTATTATATTAATTCCTCTCCTATAACACCTGTTAATTAAAAGACTCCCTCGTCACCTCAATAAATTGCTGCAGTGGCGCTGTCATCCATTTATCTTTATGCCAAGCAATTTGCGTATAGATCGGAGTAATTGTATTCTTTAAGACTAATTCCTTTATCGTTCCCTCTCGTATATCTTTTTCTACTACTATTGCTGGCAAAACTGCTATACCTAAATCTGCAATAACGCATTGTTTAATTGCCTCGACACTAACAAATTCAATCTTATTTGCTGGGTATACATCTTCCGCACGGAATAACTCTTCAAATAAAGTCCGATACGAGCAACCTAGTTCTGTTAGTAAAAGTGTTTCGCTTTCTAAATCTTTTGTAGAAACGGAAGGTTGTTCAAGTAAACGATGCGTAGGAGCAGCTACTACTTTTAATTCTTCTTTCATAAGTGGCTCCACATGTAAAACATCCTCTGTTTTACATTCGTCCAAAATAAATACAAGATCTACTTTCCCCTCCATCAATTGTTCCTTCGCATCTTTATTGGAATGTGCAGGTTTAAATATAAGCTTTATTTGGGGAAATTGTGCTTTAAATTTCTTTAATATAGATGGAAGCCTATATGTACATTGACTTTCTTGTGCACCGATTATTAACGTACCCGCTATTTCCTCATCATCTTTCACAGCCATTTTCGCTTCGTTACTGAGTGCAATCATCTTATCAGCATATAGTTGAAACTTCCTGCCTGCTTCAGTTAAGAAAAGACGTTTTCCTAATCTTTCAAATAATGGCGTACCGAGCTCAGCCTCTAACGTTTTAATTTGCGCCGTTACGCTCGATTGTGCAAAGTTTAATTTCTTCGCAGTTTGTGTAAAGTTCAAAGTCTCTGCAGCTACTTTAAATGTAATTAATTGTTTTATCTCCATTTATCATCCCTCTTTTCAATCGATATTCCCGATTGATTTTATCGAAATAATCCTCTTTGCCTATTGATATTTGTATTGTATGATAAAGAACATCGACAAACAATATAAATGGAGGTATTCCATATGAAAGCACTTTGTTTCGAAGCATTCGGAGACGCTGATGTACTACAATATAAAGAAATACCTGATCCAATCATACATCCAAATGAAATTCTTGTTCGCATGCAAGCAATCGGTTTAAATTTCGCTGATATTTATAGACGCCGCGGCGATTATCATCTCGCTGGTAACCCGCCTTATATATTAGGTTATGAAGGCGCTGGTATTGTTGAAAAAGTAGGAGCTAACGTTACTACTATCAATCCCGGAGACCACATTGCATTTGCTGACGTTCCATTCTCAAATGCAAAATTAGTTGCCGTTCCATCTGAAAAAGCAATTACACTTCCAGACTCTATTTCTTTTGAAACAGCCGCTTCTGTCTTATTGCAAGGTCTAACAGCACATTATTTAACGAAAGATAGCTATCAAATAAAACAAGGCGATATAGCTTTAGTACACGCTGCAGCTGGTGGCGTTGGTCAACTTCTCGTTCAAATGATTAAACTACTGGGCGGAACAGTAATCGGTCTTACATCATCAAAAGAAAAAGCACAAGTAGCTACGTTAGCTGGTGCTGATCACGTATTTTTATATACTGAAGCATGGCATACGAAAGTACTTGAGGTGACTAATGGTGCCGGAGTAAATGTTGTGTATGAATCAGTAGGTTCTACACTCGTGGAAAGTTTTAACGCTACTAAAATTGGCGGTACTGTCGTATTTTACGGAATGGCCGGCGGTAATCCTATACCTGTAGATCCACGTATGCTTATGGATACTTCAAAGACTTTAACAGGTGGAGACCTTTGGAACGTGCTTACATCTTATGAAGAGAGAAAAGAACGCTCCTCTCAATTATTCGAATGGATTACGGCCGAAAAATTAAAGATCGCAAGTCCTACTACATTCTCTTTACGAGACGGTGCCCGTGCTCATGAATTATTAGAGAGCAGAAAAAGTACAGGGAAGATTTTATTAATCCCTTAATCGTTCCCATTTAAAAAGGAAGCTAGAATATATTCCATTGCTTCCTTTTTAAATATTATTAATGTTCAATTTCGCTTCTTTTCAATTACCCTGTTATTTATATTTTTTCTGTCTATACTTCTCTTTCTAGGCCCCTCATTTTTAAGTTTATAAAATAAATGAATCTAAATATTAAAGGAAAAAACAAACCTCCCGATATCAACGATCCAATAAATACAGTATCAATAAAAGAAAAAATCCCAAATAATAGCATTCCAAAAAAATAAAATACAACTGCACTCCAATAAATAAACCGTGGAAACTTAGTTTGGAACGAATCACCTTTTTCACACGGTTTTCCAAATAACAAATGAACGAATTTAATCAACATAATCACTTCTCCATATAATTGTTAATATTCTTTTCTCCTTAGAACTGAACATAAATCACATACTATGTATCATTTTCTTTAAGTTTTCCGGCACCGAAGTTATTAGCTATGTCGAATACGGTAGCCTTTTACTCATATATTTCAAAAATGCAACAATATATTTTTATTTAATTACAAATCGTCTATCCCCATTATCATGTTGCAATTCAAACAATACTGGATTACTAACAAATCTTTTTAGCAAAACATACGCCTCATGATCATTTATGTCATTAGGAATATTAATTCCACTAAATGATGTTGAGGAAATTAGTGTATGAAAATCATATTTAAATTCATAATCACCAATATACGCTAGTGCCAATTTCCCTTTCCATTCAATTTGATATGTCTGCCCTTCTAATCTAGTAAACTTAATATTATGAAAGGCTGACGCATCATGTCCAAGTAAATAAACGTCAAATGCAGTTAACTCTAAATCTAAGTCCTTCTGCTCATCTTCCGATAAAAAATCAATTGCAAATCTCTTCCCGTTTAGCATATCCAAATTAAAAGGCGCCTCATCACTTCCTACACGAAACCCTTTAAAATCCCATTCTTCTGATGACAAAGTGCATCTATGGAAGTTGTTCCATACAATCTTAGCGTGCCAATCATCTTCTTCCTCATTCTCTTCATCTTCTTCATCCAAATCTTCCTCATCATAATCCGCGGTCTCTAAATGCAAATCAAAATACAAACCAGCCATACCATTTAACTCTTCTTCCTCTGCATATTTAAAATGTGCACTCCACTTAAAATTAACAATTCGATGACCATTAGGCCACGGGTTGTCCACAAAATATATTCGATCCATATTCACACATTCCTTACTTTGTTTTATTTCTCGTATACTTACTTTAGATTCCGAGATGAAATGTAAGGCTAGACTAATGTCCCTCCAATACACTGCAAACTAATTTGTTGTTCCTACTCTGTAATTATACCATTACAATAATTTTCACAGTTCGTTTTTAACAGAATATTCCGTTTAAAATTAATGAATGATATACTGAAAAATAAAAAGGAAGCTAGATTTCTCTATCTTCCTTTTCTTACCTTTATATTTCCACACTTTCTTTCCCTTTTGCAACATAGCTCATATCTCCAACCGACTCGACTGTATATGTTCCATCTTGATATACAATCTTCGTCACACTAGCATTTTCCACTCCAAGTTTTGTTTTGGTACTGTCTAACATTTCAATTAATGCAGTAATCAAAAGCCCATGAACGACAACTAGAACGTTGCCACCTCCATTTTTAGCAGCTTCTTCACTAATTTTATCAATCTCTGTTTTTATGCGAGTAGAAAATAATTCCCAATCTTCCGCCTGTTTCGTAGGATCTGCTGCTCTAATAAGATTAATCACTTCTTGAATAGAAAACTTCATGAGTTCTTCTGGTGATGCAACGCCCGCAGCTTTTCCAACCACATCCCACATATTTTCAAGTTTTTCACCTTCAAAAATACCAAAATTTAATTCTCGTAAATTTTTCCTTTGCTCAAGTTTTAAGGTGGATTGCTCACTATATTTTAATACTAAATTAGCAGTTTCAATCGCTCGGCCGCTATCACTACTGTACGCATTCGCAAAATGAACATCTTTTAATCCTGTTCCTAAATTAGAGGCAACTTCCACACCTTTTTCTACTAACGGAGAATCTGCCCAACCTTGCGCGCGCTGGTTCGTATTTAATATTGTTTTTCCATGTCTTGTAACATATAACGTAACTACATTCTCATTGCTATCTGTTTCTCGCTTCTTCATTCTATTCTCTCCCTTTACATTTCTATATCAATTTTACCATCTCAATTATTCATTGAGCAAAATATACGTAAGTAGATCTGCTTAATAAAAAAAGCTATCTTTCTGTATATCCCTACAAAAAGATAGCATCTTTTATGATTACATTTCTTAACCGATACTCCTACTCAGCAAAAGCACTCGAATATTGTACAATTCCTTCTACGCCTTCAAGAGCACTCCCTCTTAATTCCATCACCATAAACACTTCATCTGGCACTTCAAATGGTGCTTTTATATTCCAATCACTTGCTTTCTTAAATCCGAATTTCGGATAGTACTCTGGATGCCCTAATACCACAACAGATTCATATCCAAGTTCTTCCGCCTTTTCTAAAGCAGAAGCGATTAGTTTTCCGCCGATTCCTTTTTTCTGATGGCCCCTAGCAACTGAAACTGGTGCGAGCGCTAATGATTCTACAGAAGTTCCATCCTGTTCTATCGTAATTTTTGATAACATAATATGCCCGACTATTTCCTCATCTACTGCAACGATTGATAATTCAGGAATAAACGCGTCACATTCTCTAATACGTTTTACAAGTTCATGTTCCTTTTTATCACTAAATTCTTCATTTAAAAATGCTTGTTTTACAACTTCTTCTGTCTTACTATAATCATTTTTTTGTTCTTGTCTAATCGTTACCATTCTATATTATCCTCTATTCTTTCTTATTTCTTTTTCAATTTTACGAAGCGCTTTTTTCGATCCGCGCTCCATATCGTGTTGCATTTTTCTTTCTTTATAATCAACAAATAGTGTATTTAAATCATATCCTTCTGGGTATAATTCTTTCGCCGCTACCTCTAAAGTAATACGTTTCACATTCACTTCAACGAATTCACCGTTATAATATACAACGACATTATAGAAATTATCTTTTTCCTTATATACAATCCCGAAATCGTTATGATCTAACAAATTCACACGGTCGCCGATTTTATATTCATAGTCATTTTCTCTTTTTTCTTGCACCATTTTCGGTTTTCTAATCTTACTTTCATTCACTTTTTCTATAGCGTATTCTTTATTTCCCATATACTCTTTCGCTCTTTGCAGTACATGTTCTCTCACATTCATTTTATTCGCAATCCAAAGTGCATTACTTTCACCTGATTTACCGATCACTAATTTATAAAGTGGCTCTAGTGTTTCACTATTAAATTGCATTGCTGCGTTCATAAAATCATCGTGCATTTCTGAAAAGCGTTTAATTTCACCGTAATGCGTACTCGCAATTGTAATACATCCCGCAAGGTAAAATTCTTCTAAAATAGATATCGCAAGCGCCGCACCTTCATTCGGTTCTGTACCGCTTCCTATTTCGTCAAATAACAGTAACGTATTATTATTTGACATCCTCATAATTTCAGAAAGATTTTTCATATGAGATGAAAATGTACTTAGTGCATTTTCGATACTTTGGTTATCACCAATGTCTACAAATATATTTTCGAAAATAGCAATTTCCGTTTCTTTATCTCCAGCGATGTGAAGGCCTGACATTGTCGCTAATGTTAACAATCCAATTGTTTTTAGCACAATTGTTTTCCCGCCTGCATTCGGCCCAGTAATAATTAAACTACGGTATTCTTGACCGATTTCAAAGTTTAATGGTACTACTTTTCCACTTAAAAGCGGATGCTTACAATTTACTAAATGAATGTAGCCATGATCGTTTAATTTCGGCTCTATTCCATCGATTGATTTACTAAACTTCGCTTTCGCAAATACCATATCATATTGGCTAATTAGTTCCATATTAATTTTTATATGATAAATATTTTCTAATACCATTCCTGATAAAGTCGCTAAAATTTGATACTCTTCCATCGCTTCTTCTGCTTTCCAACTTGCGAGTTCCGCATTTAACTTTGTAACCGTATGCGGTTCTATAAATACAGTTGAACCTTTAGCGGAAGCTTCAACTATACTTCCCGCAACTTGATTTTTATAAGAAGATTTAATTGGAATCGTATACCTATCGTCCTTCTTACTAATAAAGAATTCCTGAATATATTTCTTATTTGCACTACTATTTAAAAACTTCGTTAAACGTTCTTTTATTTTTCCGTCTACAGAATCAATGTTATTTCGAATTCGTTTTAACTCTTTACTAGCCGCTGCATCAATGCTATTTCCTTTAATTGAAAAGTTAATTTCCTCTTCAATACTTTTAAATTCAGTCATCGAATTCGCATAAGAAGCTAATACTGGTGCAAAAAATTCTTTATCTAACATAAATTTTTTAATCTTTCTACATCCACGTAAAAAGTCTGAAACACTCACTAACTCTGCTGGATCTAAAATCATCCCTTTTTCTAATTTTTGAATTGTACTAGCGATATTAGAAATTCCGAAGAAAGGCACATGCCCTTCTGCATCTACTATAGCTCGTGCTTCTGTCGTTTCATTTAAGCGATTTCTCACTACTTTTATACTCGTACTCGGCTCTAATTTATTTAATAATTCCTTACCTAATCCACTTACACAATAAGATTTCACTATATCCTTTAATTCGTTATATTGTAACTTTTCAAAAGTCATCGTATTCATTTTGTTTCTCCTCACTATGATTGGTTTTTATCATCAATGAAGATACCTACTCATTAGATTCCAATGAGTTCTACATTATTCAATTATCATTTTTATACATTAAAAACATATACAAAAAAGCTGCGGGGATACCGCAGCTTTTACATTTACAAGGCATGTGTAATAACATATGAGAAAATAAGCCATAAAAACAGATGGCAATCCCCTTATTACACGCTTTATAAAGTATTGTAGGTATCTTCATAGGTTTCGAAATAAGTGCATGACAAAATTAGGGTTATGATATACATAAAAATCCCCTGGTCTTATCCGATTTATTTCATTAAATTTTTCCTATTTAGTACCTACCGCACTCACAAAAAGCACCTCTCATTAATTTATATTTTATGTTCATTGAAATCTAATTTATTGAAATCATCATACTATATGTTTTATAAGAAGTAAAGGTGTCATACTTTAATAACTATGCAGAATGTAAAAAAGAAGAGGAGAACTTATATTTCAGTCTGCCCCTTCTTTTTTATCACAAATTTACTGCTGAATATATATTGAAACTGAGCCTCCATTTACATGGAACTGCCCCCATCCATCTTTATTAATTGTTACAGTATTTGTTTGATTACCCGTAATATCGTACCATACTTCCCCAGCGTTATTCTTTCCAACATCCATCCACTTTGATCCTCCTGGTCCGTCCGAGAGTAATGTCGCTAAACCAGAATTAGCATGTACACCATCGCCTTCTCTTGTCCAGCCAATCACATCTGGATGGTCTAAATAATCACGCTGCGTACCATATGCAAAGTTTTTTCGTGCCGTCAAAATTGGATCAATTTTATCTTTTAACGCTGGAATTTCATAACTACTATTTCCGCTTGTCCCATAGTAATCACCATAGAAAACTGAAGGATAACCCTCTGCACGAGTTAAAATAAATGCATATGCCAGCGGCTTAAACCACGGACTTACTACAGATTCCAATGACTGCCCAGGCTGAGAATCATGATTCTCAACGAGAGTAACTGCGAGTGCAGGGTGATTTTTCATTACTGTTCCATTTAAAATATTTCTCATATCATAATTCCCATTTCCTGTTGAAGCATAATGAAAATTGTAATGAAGCGGTGCATCAAACACAGATTGATTATAATTGACTTTCGCTAAATAATTGTTTAAAGCCTGAACATCATTTTGCCAATATTCAGCTACTGTAAACATTTCTTTCCCCGTTTGCTGTCTGGCATGATTTACCCAATCGCGTAAATATTCATGATCAATATGTTTAACAGCGTCCAAACGAAAGCCATCTAAATTTAATTCATTCGCATACCATGTTCCCCAATTTTTCATCTCATTCGCAACATCAGGATGATCAAAATCAAGATCTGCATACATCAAATAATCATAATTTCCATTTTCGCTAGACACTTCCCAATCCCACGCTTTATCTACACCCCTAAATTTATAAATTCGATTTAATTTCCTTCCTTCATCCCAATCCGTTCCGTCAAAATGATACCATTTCCATTTGAAATTAGAATAAGCATCTCCGCGCCCTGGAAAATTAAACCCCGTCCATGCACTAATTTGATAATCACCTGATACTTCAATATTTCGATTGTTACGGTCTACCTCAACAGCTGTTACGGTTTCAGTATAATCAGCCCCACCTTTATGATTCATAACTACATCACCGTATACGTCGATGTTTTGCTTATGTAATGCGTCAATTGCAGATTTCAACTGTGCTTTTGTCCCATATTTCGTCCGCACCGTTCCTTTTTGATTGAACTCCCCTAAATCATATAAATCATAGGCCCCATACCCTACATCATTTTGCGAAGTCCCTTTATATGCAGGTGGTATCCATACAGATGTGATTCCTTTATGAGCTAAACTTTCAGCATCGGAACGCAAACGATTCCAATGATTCCCATCATTCGGAGCGTACCACTCAAAATACTGCATTAATGTTCCATTGTTCACTGTTGCTGCTTCTGCCTTATTTCCCTCATATATATTAGGAAAAAGCAAAATAAACAATAAACAGACTACCGTAATCCTTTTCAACATATTTACACCATCCCCTTCAAGAAAACGTTTGCATAATTTGTTAAAGTTATTATAATATTCGTTCTACAGTTAGTAAAGTAACAATCTTTTAATCTCTCACATTATTTTTCAAAATATGAATTCAACTATTCCACAAGTACCCCATATAGTTTAAAATTCACATCGGATTCAAAATTGTTTACAATTTATCTATAAAAGCATAACGGAGGGATTTCTATGACCGACTTTCAAAAACAATTTTTTGCAAGATTAAATATAGAAGAAAAACACAAAGTTTCATTTGAAGATTTACCTAACATTATGTACGCAATGGCACAAACTGTCCCTTTTGAAAACTTAAATATTCTCGAAAACAACTTTAAAGAAATATCAAAAGAAAATCTAAAAGAAAAAATTTTAATAAACAACCGTGGCGGCCTTTGTTATGAATTGAATCCGGCTATGTATTACTTCCTTAAAGACTCTAAATTCGATGTCCATCTCGTTTCAGGAACAGTTTATAACGCTGCAAATTCTATATGGGCTGTAGATTCAGGGCATATCGCAACTGTTTTACAACATCATAATGAACTTTACTTAATTGAAGTAGGTTTCGGATCATATTTACCCCTTTCCCCTGTTCCTTTCTCAGGTGAGATCGTTCATTCTGTAACAGGCGACTATCGTATTCGTAAAGAAACGACTGAAAAAGGTAATTATATTTTAGAAATGCGTAAAAGCAATGAGTTTCTAGATCAATCTTCTACTGATGATTGGACAGTAGGTTATGCATTTTACTTGGAAGAAGTGGATGAAACGAAAGCAAATGCAGCACAAAAAATTATTGTTGAACATGAAGGTTCACCATTTAACAAAGTACCTCTTGTTGTAAAACTTACTCATGACGGGCACGCATCATTAACAAAAGATAGCCTTACAGTAACGAAAAATAGAAATAAAACAAAAGAAACAATTACAAAAGAGCAATATACAAACCTCCTTCATTCAACGTTCGGCATTACATTATAACTTTTAAAGCCTCGCCATTTCCGGCAAGGCTTTTCATTTTCCAGCAGGGATTTTTTGCAATTTGTTGTATTTCATAGTTATATAGGAATATAACTACATATTTAGAAAGGAAATGATTATGACTGAACTTAAAGATCGACTACAAGTAGCTGATAAAGAAAAATGGGATTTAACGGATATTTATCATACAATTGAAGATTGGGAAAGCGATTTTCATAAAATTGAAGTATTAACGAATGAATTACACAAGTTTAATGGAAATATTCACGATGGCAATAGTTTATTAGCTTATTTAACAAAGAGTGAAGAAATATCTAGCATAATATCTTTAATGTTCGCTTATGCACGATTACAATCTGATCTTGATACACGCGATACTGACGCTCAATCCCTTGTCGATAAAGTATCACAATTACACGTGAAAGTAAGTGCGGCTAAATCTTTCTTTTCCCCATTCTTACTTAGTGTAGATGAAAACACATTACATTCTTACATAGAAGAAACAGAAGGCTTACACTATTATAAAAAAGACTTATTTGAGCTATACCGTTATAAAAAACACGTTTTGAATAAAGACCAAGAAGAGATTTTATCACAAATGGGTGAAGCACTCTCCTCCCCGCAGCATACATTTGGCATGTTAAATAATGCAGATATAATTTTTGGTGAAGTGACTACTGATGATGGAGAAAAAGTAAACTTAACACGTGGAATGTATTCAAAGCTAATAGAAGATGAGAATCGTGAGAAACGTGAAGAAGCCTATAAAGCTTATTACAAACCATACGTTCAATTAAAGAATTCTATCGCTTCTACTTTGTCCGCAGCTATTAAAAACAATGTTACTGTCTCAAAGCTACGAAAATATCCATCAGCTTTAGAAAAATCATTATTTGGCGACATGGTTCCGAAAGAAGTATATGAAAATTTAATTGAGACAACGAAAAAAAACATTCAATCATTACATACGTATAATGAACTTAGAAAAGAAAAATTAAATGTAGATGAACTACGACAATACGACTTGAGTGTTGATTTAGTAAAAGGTGTAAAACAAGACATTCCATACGACGAAGCGTTTGATATAATGATCGCGTCACTAGCTCCTTTAGGTAAAGAATATATCGAAACATTAAAAAACTTTAAAGATAAACGCTATATAGACGTGAGAGAAACACCAGGAAAACGTTCTGGCGCTTATAACTTTGGTGTATACGGTGTTCATCCTTTCATTCTTTTAAATCATCACGATGATTTAAATAGCCTTTTCACCCTTACTCATGAATGCGGGCACGGTATGCATACGCATTACTCACACGGATACCAACCAAGAATTTCTGCACACTATACTATCTTTGTTGCAGAAGTCGCTTCTACAGTAAATGAAGTGTTATTAATTCATTATTTATTAAAAGAAGCAAAAGAAACGAACGTACGTAATCATTTAATTAACTACTTTATCGATAGCTTTAAAGGTACTTTCTTTACACAAATCATGTTTGCAGAATTTGAAAAAATTACACATGAAATGGCCGAACAAGGTAAACCATTAAATGCCCAAGTCTTTAGCGAAGTTTATGAAAACTTATTTAGAGAGTATAATGGCGACTCTCTCGTATTTGACGAAGAAGTAAAATACGGCTGGGCTAGAATACCGCATTTCTATCGTCCATTTTACGTGTACAAATACGCAACTGGATTCGCTTCTGCAATCCAAATTGCTGATAAGTTATTGAGCGGCGATCCAAATGCTCAGAAAAACTATATTGAATTCCTTAAAGGCGGAAGTTCTGACTATCCATTAAACTTACTGAAAAAACCTGGTGTTGATTTAACTACGCCAAAACCGATTGAAAGTGCACTAAATCGTTTTAGCTCACTTGTTGAAGAGTTTTCAGCATTATAAAAAGCATGCAGAGTATATACTCTGTATGCTTTTTTCATTTCGGTTACTTTATGCTAAATGTTGCTGTGTCACACAGTGAATCATACCACCATACGCAAACAGTTCATTTACATAAATACCAACAATTCTTCTTCCCGGAAACTGCCCTTCCATGATTTGAAGCGCTAACTTGTCATGCTCATCGCCATATATAGGAACCAATACAACTTCATTTCCAATATAAAAGTTCAAATATGAGCCCTTACAGTCTGCTTCTTTTACCATTTTTCTTGTCACCGGTACTGGTATGAGCTGAAATGGTTTTCCATCTATATTTCTTGCTTGTCTCAATTCTTGATAATGCTTTTCGTACGCCTCCAAAAGGTAGGATTCACTCTCCCCAAAAGGATCATATTCATAAAGAATTGTATTTTCATTTACAAAACGCGCTGCCCCATCAATATGGTAATCTGTATCTTCATCATAATTATCCTCTCCGCGAATACCAGTTATCCATATAAAATTCGTTACTCCCAAATACTTCGTTAACTCTATTTCAATCTCTTCCTGATTTAGTGTAGGATTTCGATTTTCATTTATAATAGAAGTTTTTGCCGCCATTAAGGTGCCATTTCCATTTATCTCTATTCCTCCACCTTCTATACAGACACTAGATTTAACTTTTGGAATGCTATACATTTCACTTATTTTTCCCGGAATAACAGCATCATTTTCATACGGATATTTATCCCCCCAACCATTAAATACCCAGTGTGTTAAACAGAGATTGCCTTCCTTATCTTTTACAAAGATCGGTCCATTATCTCTTATCCAAACATCATCCGTTTCTTCAATTAAAAAATCAATTTTATCCATATCTACATTCGCTTCAATTAACTTCGATTGTACATGTACTTTTTCTTCCTCATCAAATACAACAATATGCACATTCTCTCCGTAATGAAGCTCCTTTGCCATCGTTACCCAAATATCATCTAGCTTAGATCTGTAACCTTCGCCTCTATGAGCTTTATCATGAGGCCATTGGAGCCATGTTCCCTCATGTTTTTCCCACTCAGCAGGCATATAATATAAACTATTTCCCATATTTCTCATACATGTTCACCCCTTCTTCGAATGTAAGTTCAGTCTAAACTTTGACATCGTGTTAAGGTCCACAGAAATATATTAACTACTTCATAAACTGATTCTTTATTTTCCCTTGTGATACACTACTTCTCCTTGTAAAACCGTCACTAAAACTTTCGCATTCGGAATCTTATCGGCACTCATTTTAGTAATATCTTCATTTAGTAATACCATATCGGCTGATTTACCTACTTCAATTGAACCAGTAATATTATCAAGACCTAATGCTTTGGCGGGCTTAATTGTATATGCATCAATAGCTGCGTATACATCAGACAAGCCCTTTTCATCAATACTTAGTGCATTCGAAATCGTCACAAGTGGATTTAGTTCATTTACATCCCAATCACTACTAAGTGATACGTTTGCTCCTGTTTTCCAAATGCGTCCTAACGGCATAATTCGTTTCATCTGTTGATTTGAAAAATACGCACTTACCCAGCTTTGTTTAGGATCTTCTGCAAAATCATGGCCTACTTGGAAATCAGCACTAATACCTAACTTAGCAAAACGATTTATATCACTATCTTCTACCATTTCCACATGTGTAAGCGTATAAGGTTGATTCGCCCCTTCTTTTTTCGCTGCTTCAATTGCATTTAAACTTTCTCTTACTCCGCCATCTCCAATTGTGTGGATGAGTGCACCGTAACCAATTTTATTGAGTTCACTCAACCACCACTTCATTTTTTCTTCTGGAATATAGTTCAAACCGTACGGTGTTCCTTTAAACCACTCAAATTTATATTTTTCTAGTATTTTAGCTGTGCTGTTAATGCTAATTCCATCACTATACATCTTCACTTGATTAATAAGCATTCTAGATGATACATCATCACGCTTAATTTTTTTGAAATACTCCATTTGCTCTGCTTCATTTAAGTTCGGATATACCCACGGACGAAGTACTACTCGCGACGTTAACTTTTTCTCATCATTAACTTTATTCCAAACATCTAACCAGCCTCGTTTCCAATAAAGACGTCCATCGCCGACTGTAGTAATACCATTCTTCGCAACCTCATCTAAACCGTCTAACAAACCTTCATAATTTTTTTCAAAGAGATTGGGCTGGGAATTCCATGCTTTTTCCATCACGATATCCCCTGCTGTATCATACAGAAGCCCGAAAGGTTCTCCTGTTTCTGGATCCCGGATGATCCTTCCGCCTTGCGGATCTTTCGTCTCTTTATTTATTCCCGCTACTTCCAATGCTTTTGAGTTAACCCATACAGAATGAGAAGTTCTTTCCATAATTAATACAGGGTTATTAGGAAATAACTCATCAAGAACTTGTAATGGCGTTTGTTGTTCTGATTTTTCTTCCATATCTTTTAACAGCTCTTCCAAACTAAATCCTGTTCCGCTTATCCATTCGCCATCTTTCACATCTTTTTTACAAGCCTTTAAATACGAGCGTTGTTCTTGCAGCGCAGCATCCGGTGAAACACTACAATTCCCTGCTGCTGGTGATTTCGCCTCAAATATATGATTGTGATTGTCCACAAAACCAGGAAGAATAAAACGTCCTTGTAAATCCACCACTTTCGTATCTTCATTTATAAATCCTTCTACATCTTTGTTTGAACCAACAAATGTAATTTTCCCTTCTTTAACGGCTACAGCCTCTACAATGTCTTGCTTGTCATTTGAAGTATAGATTGTACCATTTTTAAACACTACATTTTTTGGCAACTGATTTGGTAGAACGAAGCTACCATTCTCACCTTCTCCTACTCCAGGAGTACACGCTGAAACCCATGTCATACTTAGAATCAGACAAATAATCATGATTGTTCTTTTCATATTCTTTCTCCTTTTTATTATGATGAATTACTTACATAAATAGAATAAGGATTGACATAATGTTAATGTCAATCCTTATTCTCAGTCTATTTTCGTAACTAAAAAACAAATTTGTGTCACATACTCCTCTACTAAACAATCACATTCAGGTCCCTTTATGTAGACCTCATATGGTGAACCATCTATTACATAACCATTTCTTTCAATCCATTTTTCTAACGCAATATAAGCGTAGCCTATATAGTCATAACTTCCATAATGCATAGTAGTAACGATTTGATGTGGATTTAATTTTTTCATTTCATATTCTTGTACTACATCTTTATTGTTCCCATGCATGACCGGAATCCTTAATTCAACATCACTTTCATTTGGAATATACTCTTCATCATAAAAGACCGTAGAGGGCGAACCGACCATTTGTAAGTTATGCTTTTGTACTTTTTCATATAAGTCATAAAAATAATCATCCATATCATCTATATTTATTTGCAGTCTTTGAGCAATTACTGTTATTTCATTTCTCATTCCAATAAATATATCGTAATTTCTATGACAAGCAGTATTTAAAGCATGATTCATATTTACCATTTCATTCATTTCTGAAATAACCTGTAAATTTTGTTTCACCTCATGAGACAACTCTATAATTTGTGATTGCATATGTTTAATAAATGAATCTTGATCTGATGATTGAAGAATTATTTTGATTTTCGGTAAAGGAAACTTATACTCCCTTAGCTTTTTAATTTTCAGCGCTATTTCAAGCTGCCCTTGCTCATAATATCTATATCCATTTACCGGATTCACATATGCTGGTTTCAATATTTCCTCTTTATCATAATGCCTTAGCATCCGTGTACTCATTTTACAAATCCGCGAAAACTCAGTAATTGTATACATATAAATACCCCTTGAATACATTTTCTTATATATAAGCTTATTTATTAAAACCAATCAAATATTTTTCTGATTGAAGAACCTTCATTCTGATCGTTCAGCCTTTTCATTTTTGAAGGTAACAAATGACTAGGACAATACCACGTTAAACAATTCATCGCGCCTCCCATTGTCGATATTTCTCCTACATGACTTTGAATAACTTGTTTCTCAGTATGCTGTTGAATATATCTTAAAACTTCCTCATCTTTAGCTAATCCAAACTTAGGAACGTAAAGCGTATCACATGTTTCTAACATATTTATATATAAACCTTTTGCTGACGCTATCTCTTCATCGTATTGCCCCTTCTCTGTATATGACGAAGGAACAACTATAAATTCAGCCTCTGGCATTTGCTCTTGAATAATCTCTTGAACCTTATATCTAAATTCATGATCCCCTAAAAAATCACTAATAAACATTGTATGTTCATCAATAAATTTAACCATCCCGTCTGCGTGTGCAAGTACATCTCCCTCTTCAGCAGGAATAATAATAACCCGACTCACATCTAAATCCCATTCCAGTTGCTCTATAATTTCTTCTTCCGTCCAATCATAATTATCATCAAATATGCGTTCCGTTAATATAACGGTATCTTTTTTATTCCAAATAAGATTTCCACCGTCTAATATCAATGGAGATGTCACATATTCAAAATCGTTCTTTTTCAACCATTTATTAAATTGTTGATCTAAATATCGTCCTTGATCTTTCGGTAAATAATTCGGTTGATATTTGAATTTAACTAGATGATTTGTTACAACTGGTGCAACATCTCTTAGCCAAATATCATCATACTCAAAAAAGTTTGTATGAAAGTCTTGCTCTTCAACAGATAAAGATATAAGTTGATCGGTAAATGCTTTATTTTCATTTAAGTATTCATTAAAATAAATAATGTCTTCATAAAATGGTCGATAATATTCATTCGATTCATCTGGTATTGCAGTAAAAATAATGCCACTATGTTTTTGTTCCATATTACTTACCTCGCTTTTTAATAATGATTGAATAACTGTTTTCAATAAGCCAACTATTCCCCAATTCATTTCTCTTTTCATTACAATTTTTGAAACGTGCACATTTCATGAATGGATTATAGCACGGAGAAATATTATATATTTATATAAAAAATATAAAGCCGTCGTTAAGCCGTAAACTGACTCTTGACAAGATTTTTAAATTTTAATCGTCGTACACAATGAAGGATTAGATGATTTTTTTATCAAGATTCAAATCCATTACTTCTAATAGAGCGTTTTGATTATATAAATTCACTAAATGCGTTTCTACACCAATGCAAATCCCTTCTAGCGGCAGATCGTTTGGATCTTGACCAAATGGATCCTCAATTTCAACTCCTATTGCTTCAATCCCTATAAATGCAAAACTTATAAACGTAGTTGCAAGTACTGTAAACCATCCAAGACTATCAACAAGACCAATCGATAAAGTCCCGCAAAATATGAGCAGTAAAATTTTAATATGAGCAAAATAAGCAAAAGGAATAGGCGTTGTTTTGATCCGATCACATCCACCCACAGCCATAAGCAGAGTATTCAAATCAGCTTCCATATTAATTATTGCATTTGGGTGAATTTGACCCGTTTTCAAACCTTTTGATAGTATAGTTTTTAACATAAAAACTATACTAATCGGTAAATGAATAGACTCAGCCAACATTTCTTTTTCCTTCTCAGAACAAATATCAAACAATGCTTTTATTTCGGATAAATCTTTTTCGTCTCTCAAATGTCCTTTCGCTATCTTTGGAAAAGCAATTAACAAATGTAAAAATTTTAATTTTTCCTGATTCGTCTTTTTCCCTTCAGACTCCCAATAACATAAAAAACTAACTGCCAAATTTCTAGTACAAGCACCAACCGTGCCAAATAACTTTCTACCTTCCCAATACCTATCATAGGCAGTGTTAGTACGAAAAACTAACAGTAGACCTAAAGCTCCTCCAACAATTACCCAAGGAGTTTGATTAATTTTTATTTCTACATAATAATAATTAATCACAGTTACTATCGTTGAAATACATATATATAATAAAATTTGCGGGAAAATATCTCTTATAACTGTTCCCTTTAATGTAAATATTTGATGTAAACTATTTTGATTATTGTAATGAACCATACTTACAAAAACCTCTTTCCTTATTAACCTTTTATTCTTTTAAATTATGAAAGTATACAATTAAATAGTAGAATCATAAACCCTATTATTATAAAACTGGTTAAGATTATTTCTTTCAATACTGTTACTCCTTTTTACCAAAAGATAAAACATCTTTTTTGATTTAAACAACAAACGTTCACTCTTCTAAATCACGACGCATTATTTTAGAATTTGCAATGAATAAAGCACTAATTAATACAAGAATCGCGCAAGCATATATCAATGAATCCATTGGACTATCATGGTCTATAATAATTAGACGAACAATAGCCGTAATACCTATATATATATAAAATATCGTAATGGAAAATGAAAGTTCATTTGAAAATACTTTATAATCATTACGATGAATTCAAAATATAAAAAGAATACGACAATGCTATCAATTAAATGATAACTAGATTCCTCACTATTTAATTTAAGTTCTTGTATAAATTGAATGACTTCTTTCATAAGAAACACACTTAAAACAATTCCCAAACAGATCAAAGCTACATTTATAATGTACTGTAGAACGATAGGGAAAAACGAAAATACTCTTTTAAAATTCTTTACCACAAACATTTTTCTCCTTTTCCATATAAACCAATAATGACAATATACTTTTATTCAATTATCGTTACATTGAAATTATACATTCCATTCTTGTTACAGATGTTAAAACAAGACAAAATAAGTAAAGATAGCATTTCACCTATTTTGTCTATAAAGCAACATAACGAAACTATAATCGATTACTTCAATTGAATCGGTTGTTGCTGTGTCACACAATGGATCATTCCGCCATTTTTATAAAGCTCTCTCACATCAATTCCCACTACTTTACGATCCGGGTATAATTTCTGAATCGTATCGTTTGCGATTTTGTCATTTGGATCATTATAGTTAGGAACCAATACAACTGTATTCCCAACATAATAATTGATATACGACCCCTTATAATCTAGAGTTTTTCCACCTTCTAAAGTAACTTTATCTTTACTAAGCGGTAAGTATTCGTACTTATATTTCTGTCCTGAAGCATTTTTTGCATCTAACAATTTATCCATATCTTTGTTTGACAAGCCCCATTCAGCCAAGTCATCTTCTGCCATCGTTACGATTGTAGATTTATCATGGAATTTAGCAAATCCATCAATATGAAAATCAGTAATATCTAAATTAGGCACTCCATCTAACCAAATAAAGTTTGTCACCCCAAGGTCACTTATATATTTTTCAATTTCCGCTTCTGATAAATCAGGATTTCTATTTTTATTCGTTACTGCGCTTCGAGTTAATAAAGCAGTCCCATTGCTGTCTAATTCAATTGCGCCACCTTCAAGGACAAATTTCCCCCAATCAATTCTTTCAATCCCTAATTGTTTACTAACATTCTCACGTATACGGGCATCATTTTTATATGGAGTTTTCTTTCCCCAACCATTAAATGCTGGATCTAATATTTTTAGATTTTTATTATTGTCATAAACAAAAATCGGTCCACTATCTCTTGCCCACACATCATCAGTAGGAGCGATAAAGAAATCAACTTTATCCATATTCAGCCCCTTATCTATTAAAAGCTTATTGATTCGCTCTTTCTCTTCCTCATCATATGCAACAATGTGGACTTTTTCACCCTCAGTTAAAGCACTTGCCATCTTAATCCAAATAGGTTCAACTTCTTGTTTATACTCTTGACCATATGTGTATTCATGAGGCCATTGTAGCCATGTACCTTCATGTTTATCTTTTTCATCCGGCATCGTATATTTTCCAGCGTTTTTCTGTACCTCTACTTTTTTATCCTCTTTCTCTTTCCCTTTGGCATTTTCATTATTCCCTTCAAAAGAACATCCACTAATAATCGTTGTAGATAATGTAGCTATTAAACAAAACTTTACTATTTTTTTCATTTTTCAACCTCCTGTTCATGTCTACAATACTGTAAGGCTTAACATAGTGTGAAGCTCAAGCTTTTTCATCAATGTAAAAATTACCAATTATTCTTCCGCATGATAATCACATAATTTCAATACAAATAGATGACATTCACAAAATACACTTCCTATATTTAACATCCATATCATTTAACTTCCTTCATAAATTTATTCTAATACTAATCCCCTCTCATACATGCTTGTTCACTAAATAAAACATTACTAAATAAAAAAATCGGTATTGATAATTTTATATCAATACCGATTTTTAAATAATTATTTTCCTTCTATTAAATCATTCGCTAATTTCCTAAACTCTTGATTAAATGTATCATTCATACCATTTTGTACGTTAGAGAATAATATTACAAACGTTCTTTTATCCCAGTTAAAATTATTAAAAGTGTTCCAGCCAGCTAATACACCGTGGTTATGATAATAATCTGGGTAAATATAGAAGCTAAATCCATATTTTCTCGCAGGTGATACTGTAAACATATCTGATAAGCTTTGTTTAGAAATCAGCTTTCCATCCATAATAGCCTCATCTAATCTTTTCATATCTTCAACGGTCGTATACATTTCACCACAACCATACAGCCAGTTCATTTTTAAGCGGGGTGCAGCTATTAACTCATTATCTTTTTTCGTGTAACCTTCTGCTAAGAAAATATCTTCAGGGAGAGTTGCACCCATACCAGATTCATTCATTTCAACAGGAGTAAAAATGTTTTCTTTCACATATTCAGCAAGCGGTTTATTCGATATCTTTTCTACAATATACGCAAGTACCATATAATTATAATCTGTATATTTCCATCCTGTCCCTGCAGGAAATTGCAACTTTTGCGCTCCAATCCACGTTACTAACTTTAAACGTGATGCCGCATCAACACTACCTTGTCCCTGATCTGGTAACCCGGACGTATGTGTTAACAAATTTCGTAACGTAATGTTTTTATCTGCTGGAAACGATGGAATATACTTATTTACATTGTCTTCAATATTCAATTTCCCTTTTTCTCTTAGCTGTAATATAGATATTGCAACTACTGTTTTCGTTATGGAACCGATGCGATATTTTGTTCTTGGCGTTGTTAAAACTTTATCTTTTATATTCGCATACCCGTAGCCTTTTCGTAAAACCACATTATTTTTATCCGTTACGAGAACCGTTCCGTTAAATCCTTTATCTTTTAAATATTGATCGAGTTTCGTTGCTGCAATATCATAACGTTTTTGCTGATTCGCATCAACTTTCGGTTGAACATTTCCAACTTTATCCTCAAAATTTGAAAATGCCTTCAAACTGTATTTCTTTTCTTTATTTGCATGTATGAGTGCAGCGACACTCCCACAAAAAATAGCAAAAACAAAGAAAGCGATTAACCATTTCTTAAACATATGGGAACCCTCTTTTATCTAGTTTCACTTTATACTTTTCCATTCTATTATATATCTTTTAGTTTTTAAATATCTTATAATCTATCTACTCTATTATTCCTCATAGTAAACTAGATTCCTTTTTCTAACGTTCAAATTTTAACTACTCTCTATTGTAGTTCTTTTTTACAAAATTTCCACCTTACAATCGGATACATCCAACTTTAATTTTAATTTTTTATGTAACATTCGTTACACATTAACAAGAATGGAGGCGTTAATTTGAAAAAGACCGATAAGCGCAATCGTTTAGATGATATGATGTTTCATTATCGAGTAACAAAAAACAATACAGTTTCAATTGAATATTACGGAAAACAGATTATGATTTTAAAAGGAAATGATGCTGAAAAATTTTTAAACAAAATAAATCGGGCAAGTAACGAAAAAGAAAAACAGCTTATTATGGCCAAAATTACAGGTAATTTCAAAAGAGGGAATGAGCGTTAATGAAAACGAATCTCATTTATAACTTGATTATACAACATATTAAAAAAGAAATGTCACTCCCACGACATTTCTTTAGATTTTCTTCATAAAAGATTTACATTTTTAATATTCGTTTACTTTTACATAAACTCACTGCTGAAACGCTTATTAATGCAGCTATCCCCATCCATGCATATGTGTAGCCTTTTCCATCTACTATATAACCAAACAAAGCAGGCGCAAAGATAATAGCAATTTGATTAAGCGTAAGCGCAAAACTCACTGTTACGCCTACCGATTCCTCACTTGCAGACTCAGCAACTTCAACCATAAAAAGACTAAACCAACCGATCGCAAAGAACCCTAGCAGTCCGCTCATCACAAACAATGCCTCAAGTGCCATTGTCTTTATACTCATTACAACAACTAAAATTAAGCAAAAAGAAATACATACAGTTATTAATAAAGGTGTACGACGATCACCTTTGTAATATGTATCACTTATTGTAGCTAATATAATTCGCCCAATCATTCCTGCAACTAGCATAACTGAAAATACTTTCCCTGCTACAATAGGTGTTATCGATTTTTCAATGACTAAAAATTTTATAAAATGTCCGACTAATATCATTTGTAAAGAAATCATGCAAATACCTGTAATAAAAATTGGATACAGCTCTTTTTTACATATTACCTTTTTTAACTGCATCCAAAAAGAAATACTTACATTTTCTTGGCTCGTGTGTTCTCGTACGTACGATTCCTTATAAAATATGAAAAACAATAACCCGCCTATTATACATATAGTTGCAATAACATTTATCGTATAAGATAAACTAAATTTGATTGTAAGCAAAGGGATTATTACTCCTGCTAATGCCCCGCCAATAGGTATACCAGCTTGCCGTATTCCCATAGCTAATCCGCGCATTTCTTTCGGAAACCATTTCAAGATTACTTTACTTCCCCCTGGCTGAGATACGCTATAAAAAGTTCCTATTAAAAGAAGGACAAATAATAGCCCAATAAAGCCCCTTGCCATATGAGCAAGTAAAAGCGCCCCGCCAAGTAATACAGTGCTCGCTCCAATTAATATTCTTTCGTTATATCGATCAAGTAACCTTCCGGCAAAAAGCATACAAAACAGCGGACCAATATTTACAGAACTTATTAACAACCCAACCTGCATATTCGAAAGTACATATTTCTGTTTCCAAAATAAAGCGAGTACCCCTACTCCATATGTTATAAGTGTTGCACTTGCCTGTGCTACCGTTGCCAAAGTTAACATGATCCATTTATTAGAACCACTGTACTTTTCAATTTTTTCTTCACTTATCAACGTTATCTCCCCCATATCCCTTTCATTGTATGAAGGTTCTGATATCATGTAAAATAAGTGTTAATAATAGAATCCATCAAAAAAATTGATACCTTTTTCGGGGTGATAATAAATGGACATAAAAGATTTAACGGTTTTTTACGAAGTTGCGACAGTAGAAAATATATCTCATGCTGCTAAAAACTTAAACTATGTACAATCAGGTGTAACGATGCGTATAAAACAACTAGAAATTGAGTTAGGTGTGCCTTTATTTTATCGAAATGGAAAAGGCGTTACTTTAACTTCTAACGGAGAAATTTTATTAACATATGCAAAACAAATCATCCATCTAATCGATCAATCCATTCAAGCTGTCCAAAGTAACGGAACCGAGCCAAAAGGCACGTTAAAAATCGGGTGTACAGAATCGACAACAGCCGTTCGTCTCCCGCCTATATTAACGACCTATTATGAAAAGTATCCAGAAGTTGAATTGATTCTAGAAACAAATACGACAGACCAATTAACTCAGCTCGTTTAGAGCGAAAACTAGACGGGGCTCTTATCGCTGGAAATATTCAGCATACTGAACTTCATACACTTTCATTTCGAGAAGAAGAACTCGTTCTCATTAGCAAGACTCCTCTATCTTCCTTTAAAACAATAGAAGAACTGAATTTACTCACTTTTAGTCAAGGTTGTTATTACAGAAAACTATTAGAAAACTGGCTTCAAGAAGAAGGGATTTCACCTAAAAGAATACTAGAGTTCGGAACAATTGAAGCAATACTTGCATGTGTAAAATCAGGTATGGGTACGGCTATTATGCTGAAATCTATTATTCCAGATTACGAACATGGTTTATCTTTAAATACATTACCAAATCACTTTAGAAAGGTTCCTACTACTTTTATTATTCGAAAAGATATTTTCCACTCAGCTGCCTTGCAAAAATTTATGGAGATGATCAACAATGCGTGAAAAGAAAATACGCGGAATGAAACGAAAAACAAAAACTCTTATAAAAAGAATTGAAGACGCCACTAAAGCATTTCCGTCTACTTTCTATAACGATGAATACTGGCATATGTCTTTACCAGGCTCTCAAGCTTTTATCGATTCTAATAAAACACCTAGGAAAGTAAAAGGATTGTGTATTCAAACTTTATTAGATAGAGCGGATCTTTTAATGAAAATGAAACCGAACGATACAAATACATATCGAGTCGTTGTTATGATCAAAATAGCAAGCTTATGGAACTCACAAATCATCATATTTAAAAACGATGACTACTTTCAAAATTTTTTCAATAGAGATAACGAATTTCAAAAATGGATTCCTCTCTCTAATGCTTCCGACTTCGGGCATGAATGGAAAATATCAATTTCTAACAGTGTCCAAACATTGCATTTCCAAGAGATAATCAAGGATGAAGATAAATTTTATGATGAAGGAGAACTTTTGTTTATAGGAGAGTTATCATAAAAGGGGAACTGTCAAATGAAAAACTTCCCTTTTTCCACTAAACAACATCGCTATATAATGAATTTAACGTTTCACTATATAGGAGGTTTTCATATGGTAATCCCTAAATATCCTGAAGTCCCACATCTTACGAAAAAACAAATTGAAGAAATAACCGAAATCGCTTTCCTAAAAAAATCAACACCACAACAGTGTGATGCAATTTTCGTTTTCGGTGGTTCCCATCCTGGTAATTGGCAAGCTCCTTTACATGCTTATCAACAAGATTTAGGTGCACAAATTATCGTCACAGGTGGTACTAGTTTACATGGAATGAAACATCCAAACTGGAATTATGGAGATTTATCAGAATCAGAAGTAATTGTTAACAAGTTAATTGAACACGATGTACCGGAAGATGCTATCATTTTCGAGAAAAACTCTCTCCATTCTATCGCAAATGTAATTGAAGCTAAGAAGATTTTTGATTTTACAACAATTAATAGTTTATTGTTTGTATGTAAAAGTTTAGGAGCAGGTCGGCAATATAGAGTATTAAAAAAACATTTGCCCCAAAACATAACCTGTATTCCTTATACATTTGATACAAGCTTTGATGGTGAATTTGTTATTAATAGATATAATTGGATGGAAAATAAAAAAAGTCGTTCTATGATTTTTGGAGAGTACTTAAGAAATGTTTGCTACGGCCGAAAAGGTGGTATTGAGCCACCTGAGAAAGAGATTGAAGGATTAGAAAAATACGTATCATATTACCAACATCTTGCATAATATTTTTCAACATAAAAAATATCGGGAAGCCAATATAAAGGTTTCCCGAACATTCTAATGATGCATAAATAACACTAAAATTACTTTTCCTTTTTCATTCCCCCACATTTCAACAAAGAAAAGATAATCTTTTGGGAAATCTTCTAAAGATACTGGTTCATCAGTAAGACAAATATTATTGTGATATTTTGTATCCCATTCGGCTCTCACATCATCTATTGATTCACGCTCTAAATTACTTCTTCGATCGTCAAAATAATTGGATATAAACACTTCTTCTATTCCACCGTTATAAATCATTTGTTTCAGTTCTGCCAACGTAGGATTATTAGAATATATTTTATTTGAGACTACGATGTCATTGTTGTATAACCGCTTACTCTCATTGTCTATAAAATAACCTTTTCTTCTCATAACGCTCAGCCCTTTATGTTCATTTTATTATACAGATAAGGCATAACTAGCGATATATTATCATAGACGCCTACCATTGTACACATATTAAGCCAATGCAGACGGCGGCAATAATTGTGGTCCTTCCCCCATACGCGCCAATACCCAATTATCGTAATACTACATTTCTGTTCGGCGGCGGCTCATCATATAATCCCAGCATACCTCGCGCTCAAATTCGATGATTTGTCCGTTACCACCAATTGTCACCCAGTTAAAACTTCCGTTATCATGCATCATCTTTACCCATAGAACAGGAAACTCCACAGTTTGTCCACCGTCAACACACTGTGGAGTTTGTTTTTCTATGCGAAGCAAAGTTAGGCCATTTGCATATTGTCGATCAACCTTTTCCATTACATCCATCGCTATTTTCTCTGCCTCATCCTTATGAGGCAGTTTACTAGAGTATACGGGCATCATGTTCGTATAACTCAACAAGTATTTACCATTTTGAGAAGTAATCGTTGTAATATGAGAATCACCATAATTCAGTGGTTCTTCTGCTTGATAACGATGTATTTCAACATTTACGCCATCACGTAATTCTTCATGCTCATGCACTAATTTTATATACTTCGGAATTGGTACTAACATTGAAACTTCTTTACTGCAGTTTTGAAAAGTATAAAATTGATTAGCCATTAAGCATCTCTCCCTTTACTCGTTTCGTTTTGAAATAATGCTTTCGGTACTTTCAAATAATATTTTTATTTTGTAAGTTGAAAGAGAAATATAAAAACACAGGAAGCATTGTCTTATACAAACAACACTTCCTTATTTAATTAAAAATTACATAACAAATTGTTCATCACCTCTTTAAGTACTATATCTGGATTTACTACCGCTTTTTCCGTACGCCATCCAATAAAGCCATCCGGTCTAATTACTACAGCTCCTTCATGCCCTATCCCATATAATTCACTAAAAACATTTTCTTGAGCAACAAAGTCTCCACTTAAACCCACCCGATATACTTTTATACTTACTCCTAATTCAGATAAAACGTCATGTGCAGCTTCATTCCAAGCACTAGGCTCTGCTCCAGTAAGTAACACAAAGTTGCTACCAAATAGATCAAGTATAGAAACTTCTTTTCCTTCATAAGTTCCCCAAAAATGTGGCGCACGCGTTCCCGGGCGTCCGTTCAAATCAACTATATTCATTCTATGCGGTGTGTTACATTCGTCTATAATTGCTTCTGAGCAATACTGATAACCAGCAGTGACAGCTAAACTATCCATATTACTCAAATTACCTTCCTCTCTATTCGCAGCACGAAATAATATACTACTCGCATGGTCCGTCGTTAATTTTGCAACAGGATATCTCTCGTCATGATATGTTTCTAACAATTTTGGATTTGCTTTCCCTTTTATAACAGCCGCTAATTTCCAAGCTAAATTATGTGCATCTTGTATTCCTGTATTTGAACCGAATCCTCCTGTTGGCGGCATAATATGCGCCGAGTCACCAACTAAAAAGATGCGATTGTCCTGAAATTTTACCGCTGTACTTTCACTCGCTTCCCACGGCAAAGCACTTACTATTTCTGGCTTAATATCCGTACTTCCAATTGCAGTTTGAATAATTTGTTTACAGCGTTCTATAGAGAAATCCTCTGGTCGCTCCCCTTTTACTGGATCATAAGCTACATGATAAATCCATTTACTTTCGTTATCGACTGGAATAAGCGCACCAATTACTTCTGGATGAAGTATCATAGTAAAACCGAATGCGTCTCCTTTAATAAATTCACTCAAATCCGCTTCAAAATATATGTTCATATAATAACCACCGATTGTACCACGGCCCTCGGTTAAAATACCTAACTGTTCACGTATTTTACTTTTCGCTCCATCTGCTGCAATTACATAATCACAATGAATCATACTCTCTTCTTTCGTGTCACGATTTCGAATAGTTGCTATTACTCCGTTTCCATTTTGCTCATTAGAAACTAGTTCATGATAAAAAGATAGCTTCCCGCCTAATCTCTGTGCTTCTTGTAACATCATCTCCTCTAAAGTAATTTGATAACAAGCAGTTTGTTTTGATGGGCTAATCTCTTCCACTTTACGAAATAAATTTTCATTATTTTCATACTGCGCCGCCCTTATTTGTTCCAACTCTTCATGCTTTACCTCAGCTATTGTTTGAACTGCAATTCTCCCGTGACAATTCTCTAATGCTTTACCAGCTAATCTAATTCCTTTTTCTAGACCCAGTTCTCGGAATAATTCCATTGTGCGAAATGTAATTCCACCCGCTTTCGGATGAATCGCAGTAGACGGATGCCTTTCAATAAGTACATAATCAATGTTATGTTTCGCAAGAAATAATGCAGACGATAATCCTGATAATCCCCCTCCAACAATTAAAACTGGTACATGTTTCGATTCCATACATTTTCCCTCCACATATATTCTTCTGAGCTCAGTGACATAAATATAATCAAAAAACCAACAAAAATATAGACTTATATTTCATTTTGAATTATCATATAGATAGATTACGCCCCAAATTACTTTTATCCTTTCATACATCTACAAGTCACTTAATTTGTGTGTGTATGAAAGGATAAAAAAGAAGGCCCTACTTTACTTTGAACTATTCTCTGATATAGACATCAAAAATAATAAAAACATTATAAGCGGTCGTAACCTTGTAAATTATACAAGGTTACGACCGCTTATTTTATTGTTAAATGGCTACCCTTTATCCTCGGCAGACATCGTATTGTTAAATCATTTTCTACCTTTCAACTCCATTATTTTCTATTCCCTATAATAACTACTCCATAATTTTCAATACGTAAAAATGGATTCGTCTCGATTTTCTTTCTCAATATTGCAGCTCATACAACATTCATGTAGCATTACCGTATCGATGTAATAGTTCATCATCTTAAACCTTTCGACTAATTATTGGAGGTATAGTGATTGAAATGAATAAACAAGAACAATTAAATGTTATTAAAGAAGATTTTATTAATTGTCAAAAAGTATTAGTGGCAATTGGTGACGAAACACGTCAAGCTATTTTGTTAGTTCTAATGAAAACAAAATGTCGAACTGGATTACGTGTTGGCGAAATCACTAAACAAACATACCTTTCTCGACCAGCAGTATCACATCACCTTAAGATTTTACGAGAAGCTGGTATTATCTTAATGCGTAAAGAAGGTACAAAGAACTTTTATTATATTGACATACGTACAAAATTAGGATTATTAAAAAATCTTGTATTAGATATTGAGAAGCTACTGCAAAACTTTTATTGAACTTTGGAGGTATAAGAAATGAGAGCAATGGTGATTGATAAGTACGGGAAAGTTCCAATGCGTATGACTGAGATGCCCACCCCTGAAATAAATCAGTATGAGGTGCTCGCAGAAATTCATGCAGCTAGCATTAACCCAATTGATTTTAAAATACGCGATGGAAAAGTGAAGTTGTTACTTAAATATAAAATGCCCCTTATTCTTGGTAATGACTTTTCTGGTGTCATTGTAAAAGTCGGAACAAAGGTGACTCAATTTAAAGTTGGTGATGAAATATATGCACGTCCAAGAAAAGATAAGATCGGTACTTTTGCGGAATATATAGCCATTCATGAAGATGATATAGCCTTAAAACCGAAAAATTTAACTTTTGAGGAAGCGGCGTCGATTCCACTCGTTGGCTTAACATCATATCAAGCATTACATGACATCATGCAATTACAAAAAGGACAAAAGATTTTGATTCACGCTGGATCCGGCGGTGTTGGTACTTTCGCAATTCAGTTAGCAAAAATAATGGGTGCCACTGTTGCAACAACTGCTAGTGAAGCTGGTGAAAATTTAGTAAAGTCTCTTGGCGCAGATGAAATTATTAATTACAAAAAAGAAAAGTTTGAAGATATACTGAAAAATTATGATGCGGTATTTGATACACTTGGCGGTACAACACTTGAAAAATCATTCGATATTATAAAAAGCGAAGGGAACATTGTTTCCGTTTCAGGAATGCCGAATGCTCGCTTCGGTAAAGAATTTGGTTCAGGATTTTTCAAAACACTCTTATTTTCATTAGCAAGCAAAAAACTTACTGCACTTGAAAAAAAGCATAATGCTCAATATTCGTTTTTGTTTATGAAACCAAGCGGAGATCAATTACGTATAATTGCAAAGTATATTGAATCTGGACAAATCAAACCTATAATCGATCGCATTTTCCCTTTTGAAGATACTCAAAAAGCAATGGAATATTCAGAGTCTGGAAGAGCAAAAGGAAAGATAATTGTAAAAATCAAATAATAATAAAACTCCATTTTTTTAAAATGGAGTTTTATTATTTGCTGTTAAATAGACATAGTACAATGAAGTCCTTACAATAGATTTCAAGGGGAAATATCATATTATACTTTTAGCTAATTTTACAAAGAATACATACGTACAAATACATAATAAAAAAATAAACAAGGAGGAGATAAAATGACTAAAAATAATGAAGCAGGTTGGAATTTAGATAATAGTTATACGACTTTACCACAATCATTTTATACAGAAATCCCCCCAACTCCTGTACACTCACCGGAGTTAATTAAACTAAATAATTCTTTAGCAATATCTCTTGGCTTTAATCCTGAGGAACTAAAAAAGGACGCTGAAATCGCCATTTTAGCTGGTAATACTATTCCAGAAGGAGCTCATCCACTAGCTCAAGCGTATGCTGGGCACCAATTTGGTCATTTCAACATGTTAGGAGATGGTCGTGCCCTTTTAATTGGAGAACAAATTACTCCTTCAGGCGAACGGTTTGATATTCAATTGAAAGGTTCCGGTCCAACTCCATATTCACGCCGCGGTGATGGTCGTGCTGCACTCGGTCCAATGCTACGTGAGTATATTATTAGTGAAGCGATGTACGCGCTTGATATTCCAACTACTCGCAGTTTAGCAGTAGTCTCAACTGGCGAACCAATCTATCGCGAAACGAAGTTACCTGGAGCTATTTTAACTAGAGTTGCAAGCAGTCATATACGCGTTGGAACGTTCCAATACGCCGCAGCTCGAGGCTCAATCGAAGATCTCAAAGCTTTAGCTGATTATACGATAAAAAGACATTATCTAGAGGTTGAATCTACTGAAAATCCATATGTCGCACTACTACAAGAAGTCATTAAGAGACAAGCAAGCCTTATCGCAAAATGGCAACTCGTTGGCTTCATTCACGGCGTAATGAACACTGACAATATAACGATTAGCGGTGAAACGATTGATTACGGTCCATGTGCCTTTATGGATAGTTATAATCAAGGAACAGTATTTAGCTCTATTGACACACAAGGCCGTTATGCATACGGAAATCAACCATATATGGCTGCATGGGATCTCGCACGTTTAGCTGAATCTTTAATACCGATACTACATGAAGATGAAGAAGAAGCACTAAAAATTGCACAAGATGAAATTTCAAAGTTCAGTGTGCAGTACGAAAACAATTGGTTCCTCGGAACGAAGAAGAAATTAGGACTATTTAGCAATGAAGAGCAAGATCAATCACTTATTGAGAAACTTTTAAAAGCAATGGAAAAATATAAAGCAGATTATACAAATACATTCCGTGCATTAACTGACAATATATTAGAAAATGCACCTTTATTTGAAAGTCCTGAATTTAAAGAATGGTACGAGCTATGGCAATCTCGGTTAGAAAGACAAAAAGAATCGAAAGATGATGCATACAAATTAATGAAAAATAACAACCCAGTAATCATCCCTCGAAACCACAGAGTAGAAGAAGCACTAGAAGCAGCTGTTAAAAATGGAGACTATAGCGTAATGGAGAAACTTCTTCAAGCTTTAGCAAATCCTTATGAATATTCTCAAGAACAAGCGGATTACTGCACGCCTCCAGCGCCGTCGAATCGTCCTTATCGTACTTTTTGTGGGACGTGATTGTTTCATATGTAAAAAGGTGTGTTCATACAAATTGTGTGAACACACTTTTTTTATACACTTCCCTTTTAAACAGATAGACTGAAGCATTTTATAGTTATCCTTACTATATTCCACACTCCCCTCCCTTAAACTAAAGAACAAAACTGACTTTATTCCAATTTGTTTAATAATAAATCCACTAAACAAATATTGAGAAATATAAAACCCCATTTCTAAATATTATTATTTTTGATAATATACTTTATAAGAATATTCAAAAAGTGAGGGGATTTCATGAACGTTCAACTACAAGGTAATGAACAAATTACAAAACTATTTAATGATTGGTATTTAGCTATGCTAAAGCAAGATGTTTCACAGGCAACGAATTTAAAGCATGAAATTGAGGAAAAGGAACTAAACTTTGAAGAAGATGAAAACTTAGCATTATATCATTCATTACTAGACTTTCGATTTAAAGTTTTAGCAGATAGTTTAAGCATTTCAAAACATAGTTTTGATAAGATAGATTCTTATGCAATCTCATCTAACCATTCACTTTCTTACTACTATCATTTATTTAAAGCTATTCATGCTACTTTAACAACAAGTTATAATTTAGCAAGTGAACATTATGAAAAGGCTGGAACACTACTGCTAAATGCCATTGATGATCTAGAAAAAGGTGAATTTAATTATCGAATGGCTATTTTCCATTATCACTTTTACCAGCCAATTGAAGCTATTGAATATGCAACCAAAGCGAAAGAATTCTTCATAAAAGCTGTAGGGTATGAAAAGAACGTCGCCTCTTGTGAAAGCGTATTAGGTGCAGCATTAGTATATTTAAAACAATACGAGCAAGCAGAGGAAAAATATAATTCAGCAATCAATATTTTACAGAAACAGGATGAAGAATCATTACTATTAAGAGTGCGTAATAACTTAGGATGGCTATATGCTAACCAAAACTTATCGACATTAGCTATTCGTCATCTATCTGAAGTGACAACAAAAATGCCGACACATTTTAAAGCAATTTTCTTACAAGCAAGAGAACATTCTAAACTTGGTGAAATAAATATCGCTTCAGAATTTATTAAAAAAGGATTGAAAATTTGTACAGAACTTAAGAATGAAGAATATATGCTTCACTTTAAAATTTTAGAGTCCCTTAACAATAACGAGTCAACTGAAGACTTAGAAAAAATTATTCTTGAAGGAATTACGTATTTCGACAAAGAATCTTTATATAACTACACTCAAGAATATTCAGAAAAGTTAGCCATTAAACTTTACGATGAAAATAATCATATAAAAGCAAGTGAGTATTTTCATAAAGCGTTACAAGCAAAAGAAAAAACATTTGAGAAAGGGGCATTAAAATGATAAAAAAAATTAGTTCTATCGTTTTAGGGTTATCTGTTCTAAGTATTGTATCTATCGGTCTCAATAGTTCATTTACATATCAAGCAGGCCATGCGGATTTCCCGGCACCACAAAGACCTGACTTTGTTCAATCCGTTGAGGTAAGTAAAGACTACAACACAACAACAGCTGAAAAAGCACTTTAAAAAATGAAAGACCTTCAATTAAGAAGGTCTTTTTAAATGCACTTATTTAGTTAATATAATCCAATATTTTTTCATAGCCAAACGGTAACACCCATGATACTAAACAGCCTATCATAATTGAAACACTTAATAAAAAAAAATAAATTTCCGAAATGATATATCATTCCTCTTGTCCCCCGTAAAA
Source organism: Bacillus sp. SRB_8 (assembly GCF_003264205.1). NCBI lineage: Bacteria > Bacillati > Bacillota > Bacilli > Caryophanales > Bacillaceae > Bacillus > Bacillus sp. SRB_8. Next base: position 87,946 of record NZ_NADT01000020.1, read on the forward strand.
CAAGCCTTTGTTATAACAAAAACAGTCATCATTATGATAATCGCTGAAAAGATGGCTACTAAAAACACTTCCATTTTGTTTCCCACTATAAAATATCCTAACTTTAATTTTACCATTAAATGAGTATAACAAAGACAAACTATTTCTTAATATACGGTTTTCTATATGCCTCCGACGGGATTCGAACCCGCACTCCTTTCGTAAGCATAGGCTAAGGGGAACACGCTTCCCTACGGAATTTCACCGACAGGAGTTTCACCTGTCTCAGCTTATTTGCTTTTCGGTGCTTCTGAAACCTTCGCCTTGCGACCCGGTTCTACACTGTTTTCCGGCGCTCTTCCCTTCTAGAGCTACGGAGGCAGTTTTTCTTTCAAGTAAAAAATATTTCTACAAAAATAGAAATATCCCTTTGTTTCATATGAAATCACTCTATTTCCTTCATCAATTCTGCAATCCCCCTACTTCCTTCACTACCAACTTTCTCAAGTTCTTCTACAACTAATTTCCGTCTCTCCACAGAATGATTTTGACTTAACTTCGCTTTTCCTTCTATTTTATTTATCTTTATTTTGAACCCAACTATTCCCCTACTTAATCCTTCCATATAATTCGGATCTACATCATTCAGTGAGTACGTGCTCTTTGGATTTTCATATTTATGTACTAAATCTTGAAGAGAATCTATTAATTCCTGTTCATCTTCAACAATTTCTAACTCTCCATATACATGCACCGCAACATAGTTCCATGTTGGTACTGCTTTATTTGTTTCATACCATGACGGCGAGATGTAACTATGTGGCCCTTGGAATATAGCGAGTGCTTGTTGATTCCCACTATCTTTCCACTGTTCATTCGGACGTGCGAAATGGCCATGTAAAGTTAGAGTCTCCCTATTTAATAACAACGGTAAATGCGTTGCATATGGTTCCCCGTTATGCTGAGAAAATAAAGTTGCAAAGCTATTTTGTTCAATCATTTCGTACTTCGTCTCTTCATCTTTTATAGTGAAATGTTTTGGTATGTACATAAGCTCCCTCTTTTCTTATCTTCTTATTTCCCATTATATTTACGAGATTTATTATTTGGCAGGGGCAGATTGTAATTGTTTTATAAGGTCAGTTCATATAGTAAAACCTCTTCTTCAAAAACAATAGGTGGCATTATATGATTTCTGCCACCTTAGTCTATTTTCGTATTGATACAAACTCTTCTATTCAACTATCCTTCATAGCTTTTTCTAATACATATTCAATAAATTCCGTTTTACCTAAGCTATAACCTCTGAATATGCGTATCCTTAAAATCAGTTTCATACTTCAATCCATACCCAAGCATTCGATCCATTCCAATATGTGCTGTCCATATTAAACCAACCATTAAAATTGTATCCATCTTTAAATAGGCCCCTATTAAAACAAGTAATATTGATATGATATATGTGTGAAATAGATTATAAATTTGTGCACCAACACGTTTGTTAATAGCGTACGCCACCATTGCTAAATCAGGTGCAAAAAGTAATACGATAAATAATAACCAACTAAATCCACATAATGCATATATATAAATCGCAGCTAATAAGACGACCAATCCTTCAAAGTGTATAATTCGTTTCTCCAAAATTCATCATTCCTTATCTGTTAGCTTGAAAATTTTATTCGGATTTAAAATATTTTGCGGATCAAGAGCTTTCTTTATTTTCTCCATTACCAATAATGCCGCACCATGTTCTTCTTCTTGATACTTCTGCTTTCCTATTCCAACGCCATGCTCTCCTGTACAAGTTCCGCCACGCTTAAGAGCATACAGTACAATACTTTCATTTATTTCGTCCGCTTTTTTCACTTCATCTTTATCATTTGGATCAATCATTAAGAGCACGTGAAAATTCCCGTCTCCTACATGGCCAAGAATACCACCAACAAGGCCCACCTTATCTAACGTCTCTTTCGCATTTTGAATCGCGCCAGCTAACTCTGAAATTGGCACACATACATCTGTACTCATTAGCTTTTTACCAGGGTAACTATGAACGTAAGAATAAGCTAAGTTATGTCTTGCATCCCATAATTTATTTCTTGCCGCAGTTTCAGTTTCAAAAGCAACTTCTTTACATTTATGATCAAAAACAATTTCCTTCGTAAACTCGATATCTTGCGTTAGCCCTGCTTCATTTCCGTGAAACTCTAAAAACAGTGTTGGTTCTTCTCTGTAATTTGTCTCATTATAATGATTTACTTGTTTCATAGATAATTCATCAACAAGTTCTATTCTCGCAATTGGAATACCAGCTTGCAGTATATTAATAACAGCTTCTACTGCATCATTTATAGTTGGAAACGATGCTCTCGCAGCCATAACATGTTCTGGTATGCCGTATACTTTTAATGTTAGCTCTGTAAAGCATCCAAGCGTACCCTCTGATCCTACGAAAATACCATTTAAATGATAACCTGATGATGACTTCGCCGCTAAATTGCCAGTATGTATCACTTGCCCATCAGCAAGCACCACTTCTAAATCACGAACTTGATCACGCATTACGCCATACTTAACCGCTGTCGTTCCGCTCGCATTCGTAGCAGCCATGCCTCCTAACGTTGCATCTGCACCTGGATCTACACTAAAAAACAAACCGTACTTTTTCAATTCTTTATTGAGCTGAGAACGAGTCACTCCTGGTTGTACTTTCACAAGAAAATCTTTCTCTCTTATTTCAAGTATTTTGTTCATTAATGAAAAATCAACTGTAATCCCCTTTTCATAAGGAATTATATGACCTTCTAAACTAGAACCTACTCCAAATGGAATGACAGGTTTTTTATGCTCACTCGCTACTTTTATTATTGCTCTAACCTCTTCCATTGTTTTTGGAAAAACAACTACATCAGGTAAACTACTATTATGGTAAGATTCATCTTTACTATGTAACTCTCTTACTGTCTTATTAACCACTACTTGATCTTCAGGAAGTACATCCTTTAATTCATTTACTAATCGCTCAATTGTTATTTCCATTACGCACTCTCCTTTTATATTATTTACTCTGCATTAATTATACCATTTTTATACATAATAATCAGAATAGTTAGATTCCTGAGGTTTTATATAAAAAAAGAACTTGCAGTATTCCCTACAAGTTCTTTTTTAAAACTATATTTTAGACGATTTTTTCAATAAAATCATAAACCAAACTAAAGTAAATGCCATCATAGAATGAGAGAACCCTACAATATAAGTTAACCCTTTAAAGTCCGCTCCATTTAGTTGAAGAAGTCCTCTCGCTGCTAGCGAACCTAACATTAAAGTTAATGCGATATTATGTAAAATAAACCAGTTATTAAATCCTTTCACTTCATGAAACGCGAATACTTTCGCTAATCCTAAAGCAATTAAAAAGAAGAAAAAGCCAAGTACTAACGTATGCGTATGCAAAAGATTTAATAAAGTAGAGCCTAAAATCCCTTTATATTTCCCATACTCCCTAGCAAATATTCCTGACAATAAACCGATAATCAAATAAGTAAACGATGCATTATATAATTTCTTCATTATGTACCTCCTTGAGTAGAATGTGTAGTGTGTCATATTTAGTAATAATGATACTTATACAATCAATCCTAATTATAAAATATCCTTTTATACAAAACAATCGAACTTTATGTGAACAGTAACTCTCAATTAAAATAACTTGCACTTTTATTTCGCACAATCCATACTAATTGTTATAACTTTTAAAGGGGGTGCAATAGATTGATAGTTCTTGAAACTGAAAGACTCACTCTTCGCTGGCTCGATGTAAAAGATGCTCCGTTTATTCTTGAATTAGTAAATGATCCTGCATGGATTCAATTTATTGGTGATAAAGGCATTAAAAACTTAGAAGATGCAAAAAAATACATCTTAAACGGACCCGTCGATATGTACAATAAAATGGGCTTTGGTCTTTACTTAGTTGAACGAAAAGAAGATCTCACTCCACTTGGTATGTGCGGCCTTATTAAAAGAGATTCATTAGAAGATGTTGATATCGGCTTTGCTTTTTTAGAAAAATTCCGTTCAAAAGGGTACGGCTATGAATCAGCTGCTGCAGTAATCGAATACGGTGTACAAAAGCTCGGACTGAAACGAATTGTAGCAATTACTTCTATAGATAATGTTGCTTCAGGCACGCTGTTAGAAAAAGTAGGATTGCGATTCGAAAAAATAATTTCAGACTCAGGAGAAGATCTAAAATTATTCGGGTATAACGCATAACAAAAAAGGGTCGCCATTCATGGCGACCCTTTTTTTCACTTCACTTCTACCGTATAATTCCCTGTTCCACCACCATACTGGTATACATGTAAATAGTACTTCCCTGGATACGTATAGTAACTACCTACTAATTTATTTCCTTGTTGCTGTGCATACGTAACATAATTATTTAAATCTGCTTCTGAATAAAGAACCCAGTTTACTCCGATATTATTTTCCTTCGTTACATTAATTTGAAGATTTTTCGCAGTTTCTATATTTATTTCAAAGTAATCACTCGTATCACCGTTTCCTAAACTAGCACGTAAAACTTGATTTAACTGCAGTTTATTTGCCGTTTGGAATGAATTATTTGGCTCTTTTTCTACACTGTTATCTTCTTTCTTTTGAACCGTTACACTTGTTGTAGCAGTATTAGTTAACCCTTTATCGTCTGTTACTGTTAATTTCGCTGTATACGTCCCTTCTTTTGTATAAACGTGAGTTGGATTTTGTTCATTACTTACAGTACCATCACCAAGCTCCCATTTATAAGAAATAATTTTCCCATCTTCATCTTTTGATCCATCGCTTTTAAACGAGATCGCTTCATTCGTATGTCCGCTATACGGACCATTTATAACCGCGACCGGCGCTTTATTCACTGCACCTTCTTCTGTATTAATACCGTGGAACACAACATCATATTCAAATTGCCCTGATGCATTCACACGATAATTCACAAAGTATGCTGTTACAGTTTTATAGCCTGTCCATTCTTTTGCACTTAAACGTTTTAACGTATCATTAACGTTTTGCGTAATTGTTTTCCAGTCTTCATTTTCTCCTTTTGCAGCAGTACCTGTATACGTTCCTTGCAGTGTAAATGTATTGAAGAATTGTGATTTATTTTTCTTTACTGATACATTACTTAATTTTGCTTCCGCTGTAATTTCTGCGGCAATAGCTGAAACTGGTTTCGGTGCATGAGTTGCTAAATAATCATCTGACACTAACGGAACATTATATTTCTCACGGTTGTCTACTAACATTTGCATATAGTCTTGATACTCTTTATTTAAATTCGCATCTTTACTTAAAGCAGAGCGATATGCATCATATGCTGTTACATCATTTTTCCTAATAAGATCATGAACTTTATCAAACATATCGTATCTCTTATTGTACATATACGATTGTAAAGCAAAGGAATAATTATAGAAATCCCACGTTCCATACTTTGCATTTAACGTTCGCTCTGCGGTATAACGTTCTGCTGGATTCGAAGATAGTCCTCCTATAATACTCTTTCTTGGAACGACGTTGTCCGTTCTCGTTGCACCTGCAAAAAACTCAGCATTCCCTTCTTCAAACCAAGATAATCTCTCATTCTCATACATCTTACCTTGTCCCCAAAGTCCTGGCACTTCATATCTACCTTGTAAATAATGCGTGAATTCATGTCGGAACAATTCTTCTAAACTATAAATACTTTCTTCTGGCGTACGTTCATAAGTAAAGAACGTACCTGTTCCTTCTATATAAAGACCGCCGTTATTCGTTTCATACCCGTACAATTGACGATTAAATTGATATTCAGCCGGGCTATTATAAATAACCATCGTTAATACATCATCTGGATTTCCTTTTTCTAACGGTTGGTCACTTTCAACCGTACGATGGAATTGTGCCTTCACTTCTTTTGCTGCCCAATATAAACGTTTAACTTTCTCCTCAGTCACTTTATCTCCCGCTTTTAAAACAATTGCACCATCATCAAACGTATACGTTTTCGGCAAATACTTTTTCTTCCCATCTTCTCGTATTTGATCTAAATTAACAACGTTACCGTTCGCATCTTTCCCGCCATAATTCGTCGTAATTTGCTCAGCTGCTACGAAATATTGCTCACCTAAATAAGGATAGATTTTCATCGCATCTGTTACAACTTGTAATCCTTTTGTCCCTGTACTATGGAATGTGCCGAGTCTACCTGTATAATAAATGCCATTATTAATAAGCCATCCGTTTTTCTCTGTAATCGTTCCCATTAACGCGAATCTACTTAATTCATTAATATAGCTATCTATTTTTTGGTACCATACTGTATCTTTCGGTGCTTTTCTCGTATCGTACAAATACGATTGAATATCGTAATCAACACCTTGCATAATATCGTAAATCGCATTTCCAGCTGAAAGATTATCTACCAATGTAGAAAAATTATCATTATATTGCTTAAAAATCTTTGCAGCCGATGTTATCGTTTCCACATCACTCGAAGCATTTCCCATTAATTTCCCATATGATGATACAACTTTATTTTGTTCTAACGTACCGAGTTTGAAATTTGGATTGTTCGCAATCGTTTTTAATGCAGGTAAGCACTTGTCATGATAGCTACGTTCATTTAGTTTACTTAATTCTGTATTATAAAACCCTAAATAAAACCCTGATCGCAAAACTTCCACTAATGTCTCAATCCCTTTTGAATCGTCTTGCGTATAAGCCTGTCCTTGCTGCTTCAATTTATCAATAATTGCCTGCATCCTACTATCATTTTGATAGAATGCAAGACTGTCCTTATTAAACTGAAATAGCCCCGTAATTTGCTCCCAATCGATTGTAACAAGTAAATCTACTAATTGTTGATTGCTTAATTGATTTAATTCAGCAATTGTATAAGTTTTTGCTACAGCTAATTGCTTACTTTCCTTTTTTACTTCAGGCGGTCTTTGCGATAAATCAGCAAATTGTAGCCTTTTCTCAAAAGACTTGCTTTCTAATACTTTCGATGAATGAGCTAATTCTTCCACGGGCAGTTGTACACCAACCGGCTCCATTTTTAGCACATTTCGATATGAAACTTGCTCTCCCTTAGTATCTTCCGCCAATATGCTTCCTTAAAAACTCCCTAACATTAAACTAGCAAAACTTACCCCTACTAAAACTTTTTTTGAATAGCCTTTCATGCTCTCCCCTACCTTACATTTTTTAGTATCCCACTCCATTATTTTACTATTCTGACTATTTATTCTGTATTGAGAAAAAAGAAGGGAACGTTCACACATGTATCCATTCAAAGCGAAATTAACACTTGACTTCACATGTGATTTATGTCAAAAAAAGGATAGATAATAGCGAAATTCCTGCTACATCTATCCTCTATTTCAACACTATGATTTTAACTTTATAAACGTAATTTCCGGCAATGTTTGCATATGCTGAATAAATGCATTCTTTTCTTCTGACGATATATTTTTCAATTGCATTCCTACCTTATAAACTATTTCTGTATCTTGCTGTAAGGCTTCAACTTCATATGAAAGTATTGGAATACCTTTCACTCGTAGCGTCTCTACTATTTGTTGTACCGCTTCGTATTTATTTATACACATTTGCACCGTTATATTTTGCGGAAATAAAAATTGCACCTTAAAAATACGACTTACAATCTCTAAACCAATCAAAACGAGAATCATCGCTCCAATCCCTACAACATACATACCTGCTCCAATTGCTAGCCCTATTCCTGCTGTAGCCCATAAACCAGCCGCTGTCGTTAATCCTTTCACTGCCTGCTTTTGAATAATGATTGTACCTGCACCTAAAAATACAACTCCACTAACAACTTGCGCTGCAATCCGGCTCGGATCAAGAGCCATATGTTCTTCAAACACAATATCCGAAAAAGCATATTTCGAAACGACCATTATTAAAGCACTCCCTACGACTACTAGGAAATGTGTTTTTAATCCAGCTTCTTTTGAGCGAATTTCCCTTTCAATTCCAATTATTGCTCCTAATAAACCGGCAACACCGATTCGTATAATAAAATCAATATGTAAGCTCACGGGCACTTCCCCCTTTCATTCATTATAGATAGATAAAATAAAAATTATCACAAACATCCGTTTATCGATATAAAAGCATTTCATTAAAATATACTTAATATCTCAACTTATTTATGTTAATATTTTAAATATTAACATAAATAAAACAACCTACTTCTCATACAAAAAAACTTTAAAGTTCAACGTCTAACTTATTTTCAGTTAAAAATGGCATATGAGTTGGATGAAATGAGGTTGAGAAAATAAGGAAACGCTTTCATTTTATATCATAATTTTTGTGAAATAAAACATAAATAAAAGGAGCTTACTAACAATGAACGTCTCTTTACTTACACCTACTACCGATTTACAAGAAGAATATTTAGATTTTTATAACGAATGGAAAGATAGCGGTGAAACGATGATTCCATGGGTTATTTCAAAAAATCCTTCTAATTTCACGGCAATGATTCAAGAATTACACGACGCACATAACGGAATAAATATTCCTGAAACTTGGGTACCAGATTCTACTTATTGGCTTGTTACAAATGAAAATAAAATTGTAGGAGCTGTTAATATTCGTCATAGTTTGACGGAGCATTTATTTAATGCTGGAGGCCATATCGGTTATGGTATTCGCCCTTCTGAAAGAAGAAAAGGTTATGCTACAAAGTTACTAGAGTTATCATTAGAAAAAACGAAAGAATTAAACATCACGAAAGCACTTGTCGTTTGCGACGAAGTGAATACTGCTTCAGAGAAAACGATTTTACATAACGGAGGTCTCCGTGATGATGATTTCACTGAAGAAGATGGGAATGTTGTGAGAAGGTATTGGATTGAGCTCTAAATAATCAAAAACAAGCCAGAAAGTGATTAAACACTTTCTGGCTCCTTTTATCCCGCGTTAACGGGCAGTACAACTCCCACCTCAAAATTCAGCTGGAACAAAGAAGTTAGGTGGGAGATTAACTGCCCATAAACGCCCGATTGGTGAAGGCTAATAATCAGTGGGGGATGAACAAAACCCCCACTGATGAAAGTTTCACTTTATACTGCTTCTATTTCAAACTGCACTGTAATACCACTTGGGTCTACTACATTAAATCCATTTGAAGTTTCATTTATTTCATGTTGTTTTTCTATTAATCTTTCTTTCACTTCATCTAACGCTTCTTTATGCGGTAGTACTATCGTATACACTTTTAGTCCAGTTGCATGTGCTGGTGGATACGGATTATTTACTCCGTTCCACGTATTTGCACCGATATGGTGATGATACCCTCCTGCCGAAATAAATAAGCAATCATCTTCACGCTGCTGCACTTCAAAGCCTACTGTTTCTACATAAAACTCATGTGACTTTTCTACATCAGCTATTCGTAAATGGACGTGCCCAACGACAGTGTCAGCAGGTAATCCATCAAACTCATAATTAACGAGCGTTGCCAGTTCTTTTAAATCTAGTGGCGTACTTCCCCCTGGCCCTTCTCCCCATTGACCTCGAGGGCGATCTGCATAAATCTCGATACCATTCCCCTCTAAATCTTGTAAATAAAACGCCTCACTATACGTATGATCACTTGCACTATTAAATCTTGAAATTGGCAAAATTTCATTTGAATATGTATAACGTCCTTCTTGCTCAGCCGGACTATCAATTACCTTTTTATTGCGAATAACACCAAATAGTGCCGAAGCAAAAGCTTCACGAGTCGGAACTAAAAAGGCAACGTGATATATACCCGTCGTACGCGGTTCTTGTAGCGCTGCATCTTCCAACTGCTCAAGAACAAGTAACGTATTCTTACCACCCTTTCCAGCTAAGTGTGCTTTGTTCTCCTCTTGTTTAATTACTTCTAATCCTACTACATTTTCATAGAAGGCAATTTGACGCTCTAGATCTTTTACTTTAAATGCAACATGACCAATACGTGTTTTCGGATGAATTTGTACCATGAATAACTTCCTCTCCAGTTCCCCTTTAGTTTCTTATGTAAGTTGATAGGCAATAGCCGCATTCAACGAATACACCTTAATTTTGTTTTTTTGTAGCATCAACTTTCAGCCATTTTTTCGATATGTCACTTAATGTTCCATCTTGCTCTAATTCTTTTAACGCCTTGTTTATATCTTCTAACTTTTCACTCTTTTTTGCAAATGGAAATGCAATCTCTCCCCATTCAAGTGGGCCAAATCCAACTTTGACATTATCTAGTTTCGCCTTTGTTATTGTTGTTTCCACTTGAACTTTATCATTATAATAAGCATCGACGCGTCCAAACCCTACTTCGTTCAATTCCGCCGTTGGGTCCTCTGAGTACGTTTTAATCGTAAAAGCATTATTTTTATTTAAAGCTTTTAACTCTTGCTCTCCTGCTGTACCAAGTCCAACACCTACAGTCTTTCCTTTTAGATCCTCTAGCGATTTAATTGTATTATTATTTTTCTTCACCGCAAAAACAGAACCTGAATACACATACGGTATCGAAAAGTCATATTTCTTTTTTCTTTCCGGAGAAACGGATAATTCATTTGCAATCGTATCAATACGGCCTGAATCTAATAAACCGAATAATCCTTCAAAATCAGAAACATTCCATTCTACTTTATATCCAGCTTTTTTAGCAGCCGCTTCAATAATTTCAGCATCAAAACCTTTTACTTTCTCACCTTCTTTAAATATAAATGGGCTACGACCTGCAGAAGTCCCAACTTTCACTACTTTTTCATCTGTCTTTTTACTTGCTGCATTAGAACCACATGCAGACAAAGCTCCAACTGATAGTGTTAATGCTAATGTTAGTAATAATGACGATTTTCTCATAACTCTTCCTCCTAAATAACGAAATGATTTCCTTCTTCAGATGCATTTAATTGCCGTAAAAACTTTTTCGTACGTTCATTTTGTGGGTTTCGAAAAATCTCTTCTGGCGTTCCCTGCTCTACGATAATTCCATCAGCCATAAAAATAACGCGATCAGCCACCTCTTTTGCAAAATTCATTTCATGTGTAACAATAACCATCGTTATATGTTGTCTTGCCAAGTCTTTAATAACTTGTAATACCTCATTAACTAATTCTGGATCAAGTGCTGAAGTCGGTTCATCAAACAATAATACAGCTGGATTTAAAGCCATTGCCCTAGCAATCCCTACCCTTTGCTGTTGTCCACCTGATAACATCGTCGGATAAAAATCTTCTTTATCAGCTAAGCCTACTTGTTTTAATATTTCTCTCGCTATTCCATTTGCCTCTTCTTCACTTTTTTTCTGTACAACCGTTAATGCTGTTGTAATATTTTGCAATGCTGTTTTATTTTTAAATAAATTATAGTTTTGAAAAACCATAGCTGTTTTTTGACGTAATTTTATGATTTCTTTTTGATAAAGTTTCTTTGTATGAATCTCTAAATCTTCAATTCTAATACTGCCATCATCCGGTTGTTCTAATAAATTTAAACATCGTAGTAATGTCGATTTCCCTGAACCAGAAGGTCCAATAATTACTACCACTTCCCCTTTTTTTACAGTAAGTGAGATTCCTCTCAGCACTTCATTATGTTTGTAAGATTTATACAATTTTTTCAACTCGATCACATATATCACCTCATTTCTCTTATAAATACGGTGCATCAAGTTTCTTCTCCAACCTTTTCTGTCCCCAGCTGATTACGATTGTAATAATCCAATACACAATCGCTACCGCTAAATAGCTTTCCATATAACGATACGATTGTGCCGCCAGCATTTTCGCTTGTGCCAATATTTCAGCCACTCCAAGTGCAAAAGATAACGAAGATTCTTTTAACAATCCAACAAAATTATTTCCAAGTGACGGCACTGCTACACGAATAGCCTGCGGAAAGATAATTTGTCGCATCGCTTGTGCTTTTGTCATTCCAACTGATAAACAAGCATCCATTTGCCCTGATTCCACAGCATTTAATGAACCTCGAATGATTTCTGACAAATAAGCAGCATTATTTAAACTGAGGCCAATTAAAGTTGCTTGCATAGCTGTAAGTACTGTAAAAGCCGGAGATATTTGTGGCAATCCGAAATATAACACAAACAATTGAACTAATAACGGTGTCCCTCTAAAGAAAGAGATATACACCCTTGCAATTGGATATAAAAATTTCGTTTTGTTTTTTGTAATGATCGCCAAGCCAATCCCTATAAAGAAAGAAATAATCATTGAAACTACAGTAATCCCTAAAGTTATGTATACATACTTAAATAATTGCGGAAAACTTTCTAAAAAATACGCTACATCAAATTTCACTCTATCCCCCCTCTCTAAACAAAAAACTCTTCTTACACAAATAAGAAGAGTTGAATGTTAATCCATTTCCCTTCATCTTCCAAACGCCTTTTACGTTTGCTGGAATTAGCACAGTGCTTTTTTAGCCTGTTGCTGAGATTTCACCGGGCCAGTCCCTCCATCTCTCTTGATAAGAAAACTAATAAATTTTTCCATTTATTTAGTTGTTATTATGAAGAATACAGTTAAAATTAAACAATGTCAATAAGAAAACTAAGAATTAAACTCAACCCTTTTTCGAACATACTAGTAATACATCAATTTACTATTCTTAATAAACTGTACACAAAAGCCATCTCCTCTGAAATTCAGAAGAGATGGCTTCAATTATAGAAACTATAAATATTTTACTTTCTTATCCTTTAACTACATATTTATTTCATCTTATGTACTTCAGCAACTAACTTTCCGCCCTGAATGCCCATATAAAGCTTAACAGGAGCATCATTCGTGTTTTCAAATACTAAATCTAAATATGGATACGCAATTGTTGCATCTCTTCCCTGAGGGACATAACCTACTGTTTTAGAATGTGTAGTTCTCTCTACCATTTTCAAACCAGCTTGATCTGCTGCATTGTATAGCGTTGATGATGTTTGACAAACGCCACCACCATAACCATCTACTAATTTACCATCGACAATTTCTTTACCTAATTGATATCCTTTATCTGGCGTTGTATCACCGATTAATGCATTGAAAGAGAAACTGTCTCCTTTTGCTAATACAACTCCATTTATGCTCGCTGCCGACAAACGAATATTCTCAATACGGCCACCTGCTGATCCACCTAAATTCGTTTCATATCTACCAATTACCGTGCCACTTCCTTGCGCATCACTTAATGTTGCGGTAGGCTTTTTCTCAACGATAGGTAACTGATATGAAGAATCCCACATACCAACGTTTAATAATTTATCTACTAATTCTTTTTCCATTAATTCAAAAGAAGGCTTTCCTTCTTGCCATGATCCATCAGATGCTATACGTGAAGGGACCATCTTTTTGTCAACACTTTTCCCGACTTCACCTGCAACCTTCGTTACGGATTTTTTGAATTTCGCCTCATCTTCAAAATAACCTAAACTCGATAAGTCTATTTTTTTCACTTCAGTACCAGTACGCCCATCCACTAAGCTAATTGAATCCTGCACATCAGCCTTAGCCTCTACAACATTCCCACCAAAATCACTTACTAATGCCACATCACTTACTTTTGTACCACAACCACTTACTACAGCTACGCATAGCACCCCTACTAATATACCCTTTATTTTTCGGAACAATATACTCTCTCCTTTTCCCCAACATTATTTCTTATGTATTATTTCATTTTTATGTATCTTTTGTTACAATCATTTTACAATATATTTAGAAAATGTTACAAGTTGTTTTTTACTCTATTAAAATTACTCTTTTCCTTTGTAAATGTCTATACATATTTATATAAATTTTCGAGTTTGATAAAATTGTAACTTTTATGCAACCTATCTCCATCCAGTATATACCATTCAACAGATGAAATACAAATGTAACACCCTTTCATTTCACCTCTCTATTCACCTGCATGCTTCAGAAACCGCAATACCGCTTTCTCATATGTGATCATTATTAACAACTTAAACCGAGCTTTTATCGGTAAAAACAATCATTCACTTCCGGTATATAGGTATTTGCCGTGCCACTACTCCGCTTTTGCACATACATTATGATGAATTTAACCTATTATAAAGAAATGGAGGATGTTTTTATGTATCCCTACAATCCTTATGATCCATATAACCAATATGGTTACCAACCTCAGTATGATTTACAGGCACAATACCAACAATATATAGATCAAACAGAACAAGTTAATCCATATGATCAAAATCGACAATTTCAACTTCCAATCTCTTTCCCTGGTACTGGAAACCGTCAATTAGAAAGACGAGTAAATGAGCTTGAGCAAAGAGTACGTCAACTAGAAAACACAGTTGAGCGTCATACGCGTAGATTAAACCGCTTAAATCAGCGTTTACGTACAGTAGAAAATAGGCTAAATATTCCATTTTCAGCATTAGAAGACGGATTTTAATTTCGAAAATAACAAATATATAAGGAAGGGGCTCCCCCTTCCTTATATAAATTGACGAAAGTTTTTTCCATCTCTATACTGATAAGAGTTAATGAAATGAAACAAGGTGATAAATATGGATTTTGAAATAAATTTTCTTTCTTTTTATGTAGTACAAGTAGAAGGAAAAGGTGAAGCAGTTGATAAGCGCTATAAACATTTTCAAACATTAGACGCTGAAGAGTATGAAGATAGCTCTTTAAAAGAATTTTTGAATGGTGAATTATTAAAAATTTCAAAGCGAAAAGTAGAACGTCACGCAAAAACAGAACAAGCCCCAACGAAGATCGGTCGCTTTATTGTAGAAGAAGGGCATGAACTCGATTCAAACCCTCATTACAACTTATTTAATCGTATTCGCTTTGCAGAAACAAAAGAAAACTTCAAAGATATGAGCGAACCTCTCGTTTATACATACCTTGACACAAGCGCTGTACGTGGTGGTGTGTTTTTAATCGCTCAAGCAAAACTACGCAAATACTTTGATGATCCATTCGTATTCGTAATGAAATGTGACTTCGAACCAAAGGTTGCTTCCATTTCTGATGAATCAACACTTATTCGTAACGTTGAAATGGCCATCACAACAAAGAATATGAAATCTATCCAGTACCCATACATGCCTGAAGAAGGTATGGTGGAGCCTGGCGAACTAAAAATACACCAAGCATCACACGCCCGCTACTTTGAAGACTTCTTAAAATTCGTCGAATACGAACGCTCTATGCCTGAAATTATGAAAACACAAGTAATGGACATGGTATACGACCAAATTGAAGATGTATTTGAAGAAGGTACTGAAGAACGTGAACAGTTCGACCAAGCGATGGAAGTATGGGCTGCCAGTCCGAAACGCGAAATTATGGAACAATTTTCAACAGAAGAAGTAATGGAAGCTACCGCTCAAATCGTCGAGCACGCCCCTGAAGTGGAATTAAAGCTAAAAGCAGATCATATCTCTGTGAAGGCTTTGCTTGCTGATTTCGGAGACCTAATACATATTGCAAAGGTAAACGACCGATATGTATTAATGATTGAGGCTGATACACTTACGTTTGAGAAAGGCTTCTCTCCAATTGAGTTTTTGAAGCCGGATGAATTACAAGACGTAATTGAGCGGATTGAGAATAAACAGCAGTATTCTTATGATCCGAATGGGATCGAATAAATGCTTCCATATACCTATTTGTACTGAGCTCTATTAACAAGCGCTCTTTTATTTGGGACATAGTTGACATTTATACTAAAAACCGATTCTACTAAGAATCGGTTTTTCTTCTTTATAACAAATATGCTTATTTTCAAAAAATATTTTTGCTCCAAGATGACATTTCTTGTAGAATCAAGCAGATTCCTTCCTTGTTGTACAAGCGTATTTCCATGAGAGACATCTACTTCAATATTCCTAGTTGACCAAGTCCTTCTATAAGTTTTTGGTGTTTTTCCTTTTAGTCATTATGTATGTTGTTAAAATGAAAATTTCACTTTACTACCTCAAATTTATTGTACTCGTAAAAAGATAATTGAAAACGATATTCCGGATGCTCTCTCACCCAATCGTAGGCTTCTTCTAAAATATCCATTTTATTTTGCACGTCATTAAGTTCACTACATTCGTTCCTTTTCTGTTTACATAGAGGACAGAACCCACCCACTATCTCGGCATTCATCGCACGAATCGTTTTACTTTCTAAGTCAACTACTAGACGAAGAATAAGAGAATGCTCCGCTTTTGTAGTCACCATCATTTCAGCAATTCCATCCTCATTCCAAAAGACACCATTTAATTCCATCTGTACGGTGACATCTTTGATTTCCAAGTCTATCACTATCACACCTCCCTTGTATAAGACTCTTACCTTACTCTTCGATTTTAATCTTTAATACACCACGAGCTAAAGATATATTAAGCTTTTTCCAATTCTTCTTCTTTGCTATGAAAGGAAGTGTAATTAGTGCAAATAGTGTGGTAAATATTATCAAAAAAACTAAAACGGTTAAAATGTTAAAGATTACTTCCATTAAACTACACTCTTTTCTATGTATATCCGTACTAAAAACAACAAAATATTCCATTAACAATACAGGACAAGCCGTGAATTCTCCAACTAAACTTCAGCAACTTAATCCTGAAGTCTAGTTGTACATATGAATAAAATAAATTTTATTACTAACTTTCTTCTACTACTTTCTCCATCTCAGCCAAATACCTAAGCTGCCGCTCCGCTTTTCTCACCGCAGTAGGAAAGTGTTTTTTCAGAAGTTCTACTGCTGATTCACTTATATAATATCTTTCCGTTATACTTTCCCATGTGTCACTACTTTCAAATGCACTCCATACAAAAGGACGCTCTGTATTTTTTCTCAGTTCTTTAAACACCCATTTCCGCATCCTTTTTTTCGCTTTTTCTGTTAGTTTTCCGTTCTTTACAAGTTCAAGCTCACCATGTCTCTTGTATCGCTTGTTAATATCTCTCTCGCCATATACTTTCAGAAAGATATTTGCTGTATTCTCAGCATCTGCTAAAGCCCGGTGCTGCTTCCCTTCCCACGTTAAGCCGAGCTGATCCACTGCTAATTGTAAACTTGGTGTATGCTCAAATAATTCTTCATACGCCTGAAAAACAAATTTTTGCACATCAAATCTACTCTCTTTTTCCATACATGGGCATTCTACACCGTATAATGTACAATCTTGAGATAGAAAACGGTAATCTTCTTTTCCCCATGAAACAAATATTGAATCTTCTCCGATGAACTGAATAAATTTCTCTATAATTTGAGGGAAATTCCCTACACCTATTAAATCTTTCTTTGTAATTCCAGTTAATTTTGTTGTATGACGAGTTAATGGGGCACTTGGTTTTACTAACTCTGAAAATTCTCCAATAACCTTCATTGTACTCACATCTATTTTTACAGCTCCAATATCAACTATTTCTGACGGATCTTCTGATTTATACGGCCTAAAATTCCTTTCAATATCAAACACAATGAAGTGTGTAGCGTTTTTCAATTTATTTACCTCTTTCTAAATTCCTTTTCACACACATACTTTATTTTCAGTATTTATTTATTAATGCACTTTATGCATGAAAAACTTCGCATAAAAATCAAAAATTCAGTCTTATTATTACATGTACATAGGAGGATATTCAATAAAAACGCAAAAAAAAGAAGGGCAAGCCCTTCTTTTTTTCATAATTACTTCTTGTTTACGTTTGTAGCTTGAGGTCCACGGTTACCTTGTTCTACTTCGAAAGTAACTTCTTGACCTTCTTCTAAAGATTTGAAGCCGTCGCCTTGGATAGCTGAGAAATGAACGAATACGTCTTCTCCGCCTTCAACCTCGATGAAACCGAAACCTTTTTCTGCGTTAAACCATTTTACTTTACCGTTTTGCATTTAAAAAATCCTCCTACAATGTACCTATATGTACATATTCATTTTCAACCACTTTACAATAATACATCATATATTAAAAAACTGCAACCCCAGAGGAGATTTAACATTGCTATCCTCCTCGGAAGTTACAGCTCATTTAAATCTCTATATTATTAAAAGTAAAATGGTTTAAAGTAACTATATCATACCAATATAATAAAAGTAAAGTTTTTTTAAAGTTATACAGCTTTTTTTTTCCACTGCATCGTTTTTAATTCACCTGATCCAGCTACAACATAGCCTTCTTTTTCATTAACAATGCGCCAACCATGCCCTTTAACCGAATCACATACTGTAACAATTCCTTCTTCAAGAAGCACACGGCAAACAGTGCTAATTCCCGCCTTATTTTGCGTTGACGTTGTATATAACACATGTTGATCCACACTTAAATCTAAATAACTACTCGCTTTTTGTTCACTTTGACATGTATGCCAACCTATTTTATCACTTTCGATACTCTCATTTATTCTGCAAAAAGAAATATTTCCGCTAATCCCCTTGCACGATCCACTTGCCGCTACTAAATAGGAATTATGTATAGTCAACGCAGAAATCATCTGATTCATCGCTATTTTAATCCTTTTTAATTTACGTGTCTCTAAATCAAAAAGCCAAACACCACCATATTTAGTATGTATTTTCGTACCGATAAATAAGTAATGTTTATATAAAAATAATGATCGAATAGATGGTGCCTCACTACCGTAATTAAGAAATGGCTGAATAGTCTCCCATGTGGAACCAAAATTATTAGAATGATACAGTGTTTTATCTCCATGAGCAATTACTGTTCCATTCTCATTACTACATACATTCCAGCTCGTTGCTTTCGTTGGAAAGCGCTGGATCGTCCACGTTTCTCCACCATTCATACTACGAATAAAAACTCCTTCGTCTCCTACTCCGTAAACTACGTTACCTTCACTATGTAAATCTCGAATTCGTTTTTGGAAACCAGTTAAAGCCTGTTTCCATTCTCCATCTTTTTCAATGAATAAACCATTATATGTAGTAGCTAACAAAAGCTTTCCATCTCTTAACTTTGTAATAGCAGTTGCACTTAACATTGTTTCCACGTTGACACTCCCGTTCCTAGAACTTCTCGGCAAAAGCAATTGCAAAATCACTGCATTTTTCAACGTCTTCTTTATCTTCTGGAGCTAATTCAATTTTCAATCCTTCTTGTACAAGTTCTGCCCCACATTTTACAAGACGTTCTTCAAATATCGTTACCGCTTCACAAAACAGTTCATACGCCGTATCACCTGATCCAAAAACAGCCACTTTTTTACCCGTCAAATCTATATTTTCTAACTCATCATGGAAATCTTCCGCTTCAAATGGTAATTCACCATCACCCCACGTATAAGATCCTAAAATGATTCCATCATAAGCTAATAATTCTTCAGCATCCATACCTTCCATCTCTTGTAATACTACTTCATGATCAAAGGCATCTAAACTTACTTTAATTAAATCAGCAATACTCTCTGTATTCCCTGACATACTTGCATACGCTATTAAAATTTTCGCCACTTTGGCATCCCCCTCTTACAATAAATGATTCTCATTCTCATTATATTAATAATGAGAATCAATTTCAATTATATTTTTTGCTATTTTATTTTATTCCATAAAAAAAAGAACAGATGACTATACAATCATCTGTTCTTTTTTATTACTTTTTAAAAATACCAAAGGGTTTTCCAACTGGTAATACAACTTTTCCGAAGTGTGTATTTAACACAGCTGCTGCTGAACCATAGAAAGATAATAATGAAATACATAGTTCAGAATACGCTGCTAAATTATGCATTGCGTGCGGCATAACACCTAAAGTACTTAATGAAAGACCGATAAATAAGAAATCAATAAGGACGAAAATCATAAATAATACTTTATGTGTTTCCATTGCACCAATTGTCATAAAGATCGTGAAAATCAAGTATCCGATAAAGGCTACACCGAGCTGTTTTGAATCTGCAGTTTGGGCTAATTTTTCACCAAATACTCCAAGTTGAATTAACCAAGTCATTCCAACACCTAACCAAAATAGGCCGTACGCACCAAATGCTGTTGTACCGAACGTATTGTTGTGCTTTGCATCGTGAATGCATGCAAAGATTTGTGCAAATCCTCCTAAAAAGATTGCCCATGGTAATACAAGTGAAACGCCATCTGTTAAGCCTAACTTTTGAGATGATGCTACAAGTGTTACCATCGCTAATCCAAATAGACCGATTCCAGATGGATCTGCTGTTGTCATTTTCACATGATGTGTAGTAGTTTGATTGCTCATATAAACCTCCTGATTATAAACATACTCGAATACAATACTTAAATCAGAAGGCTATGTCAATGGTTTTTTTTGTATGTTGTCAGACCTTATATTCCATAATAATCAAATACACATTTGGCCACATCATAAGGTTTTACATTTAAATTTGGCAACTCATTTACCGGCATCCATAAAGGAATATAACTCCCTCTATCTTTCAGCTCGAACTCCTCGCCTTTACCACTTCCGAAAACTCCACCTATAATATGGGCATTATAATAATACTCCGTACCTTTATACTCCACCTTTGCAATCCGATGCTCCACTTGTATATGTACCCCTAATTCTTCATAAACCTCTCGCTTCGTTGCTTCTTCAGGCGTTTCTCCTTCTTCAATTCCCCCGCCTGGAAAAACAAAATACAGCTCACCTTCTCGAACACGTTTTATAAGAGCGATTTTACCACCTTGTATAATTATAGCTGCACCGCGATTTCTTCTCACTTTATTACCTCAACACCAATCGCAACTGTTCCCCATTCTTTTTCTTGTTCTTTCGTATATATTCCGTATGTACTTTCTAACATTTCTTTTATACTAAGTTCTTCACAATCAAATAATTTTTTATCAATTTGTTCGTACATTGCTTTAAAGCTTTCGTATCGTTTTATCTCCGTTACTTTTACAGCCATCGTTTCTGCTGTCGTAAGGTTCGTAAATACAATTTCATCGTCTTGTTTTATAAGTTGACGTTTTCTATCGTATAAGCGTACTTCATATACTTTTTTTCCTAATTGAATCGACTGAAAAGGTTTATTATATAATCCCATTTCGTATCTCATACATTTCACTCCCTTTTATTCATCTTACCTACTAACATTTTTGCACATTACCATTTCATACAACATAGTTCGCCTTACTTCACCTTACATATAATGTTCCATATCCATTACTTTCTTTAGAGAGGATGCTAAAATTGGTATGTTATATTTAAATCAAAAACCTGAATATAATAAATATGATATCGGTGATTATACTTACAGTAAAGTAGGCCCTATTATTTTTTCTTGGAATGATGAAACAAAATTAAAAATAGGTAAGTTTTGTTCATTAGGAGAAGAAGTCGTTTTCGTACTTGGCGGTGAACATCGTGCTGATTGGATAACAACTTATCCATTTAATGTCCTCTTCGAAGAAGGAGCACACATTACTGGTCATCCTTCTTCAAAAGGTGATATCGTAGTCGGCAATGATGTATGGATTGGTTATCAATCCTGCATTTTATCTGGTGTTACAATTGGTAACGGGGCCATTATCGGGGCCAAGAGTGTTGTTACAAAAGACGTACCTCCATATGCAATCGTCGCTGGTAATCCTGCCAAACTAGTTCGATATCGTTTCCCGCAAGAAATCATTGAAAAACTAGAAAACCTTGCATGGTGGGACTGGGACATTTCCGTTATAAAAGGAGCTATTCCATTTCTACTCTCCAACAAAGTCAACGAATTTTTCACTTCTCCCGAAGAAGAAGCTACTTGATCTAAACAAAAAGAGCATCCTATTCTTTCAGGATGCTCTTTTTGTGTTTATTTTTTATTTATTCGCAACTGATTACACGGAGAACAGTGAAATGGAATTTTGTCTAAACAATTAAAGTTTGTTTCACAAATTTGTTCTATCGTTGGAACAAATGGAATGACAACTATGTTACTATCTATTATTTGTGTAACAGGTGGCAATACTGTGCCTACTTGATGTTCGAAGCGAATACTCGCTTGATTAATATAATTTCCTGAACCACTTGGTGCACTCTGAACTGTTACTTGGAACGAAACTGTCCGTGCTTCACCTGGATTTAAACTTCCTATAAGAAACCCTGATACTGGGCTTACATTTGGCACTGGCGTATTATCAACAGTTACACTTCCAGGAACAAATCGAAAACTACTATCTAACATATCTTGAAAACGAATATTTTGTATCGCTGTATCCCCCGTATTCGTAATAACTGTCGTAAACGTAATAACATCGCCTATCGTTGCTGATTGAAGATCTGCCGTTTTTACGACTGTTGTTGAAACATTTTGAGGAATAAACTGGATAACAACTGTATTACTATCGCCTTCAACTACTACTGGCGGCTCATTAGGATTTACAGTTGCAAGCCCATTCGCTGTAGCTGTATTTGTTACTAAGTTATTTATTTGCCCTCCTGTTATTACAACTTGGAAATTAATAATTGCTGCATCATTCGGCTGAAAATCACCTAAAAGGATACCGGTATTCGGATTGGCAAATGGAAAAGGTACATCATTTACCGTTACCGTGCCATTTATAAATAACGTATTTGGGTCAATGATGTCTGTTAAAATAATATTCGTCACAGGAACTGTACTATCATTTATAACAGCAATTCCGTAAGTGACAACATCTCCTACCATTGCTACTTCAAAGTTTGCTCCTTTTGCAACAAATAAGATTGCAGTATTTACCGTTACAATAACTGTATTACTCGTGTCCATCACTGTAACTGGCGGTTCCCCTGGTACTAAAATATATTCTGCCGATGCCCCAGCAACGTTCACCACTGTACCACCATCTGGAAAACTTGTAATTGTAGCTTCATATGTTACAATCGCCGTCTCACCGACTGGAATGTCTAAAATCGTAAATCCAACCTGCGGATTTACTCCTGGACGTGCTACTCCATTTACCGTTACACTATTTGGTACAAAAGCCGCTTCCGGAGATAACACATCAATAAATTGAACATTCATTGCATCAGCCGTACCAGTATTTAATATGCGAACACGGTACGTTACCGTTTCTCCTACTCCAACAATTGAATGATCTACTTCTTTCAGCATATCTAAACTGCCTCTATTTACTGGTGTGACTGTCGTATTACTTGAATTCGTAATTGTAAACGGTGGTTCTCCTGGAATCAATTCGAAATCACCAGTTACTCTCGCTGTATTCATAATGCTACTAGAAGGCGGAATTACGATTACATTTACTTCAAATGTGATTAGTATGCTATCTCCTACTGCAAGATCCGGTAATGAAAAGCCTACAAAAGGATCTAAACCTACTTGTGGAATCCCATTTATCTGTACACTCCCTGGAACGAATTCTAAACTAGGTGATGGAACGTCAATAAATTGCACATTTGTCGCTGTTACCGTTCCTGTATTTGTAACTTGCACACTATACGTTAACGTATCTCCTAATCGTGTCGCCTGTTTGTTGACAGTTTTTATAACATTGAATCGCCCTCTATTTACCCTTGTTATTGTCGTATTACTCGGCTCTGTTACTACAACTGGTGGTTCTCCTGGTACTAAAGTAAAACTTCCTGTTATATTTGCAACATTCGTTATCGTTCCTGAAGATGGAATATTTGTCACTATCGCTTGGAACGTCACTATAGTCGTATTGCCAACAAGTATATCGCCAATTCCAAACCCAGTAATCGGATTCAAACCAGGTTGCGGAGTTCCATTTACCGTTACACTATTTGGTACAAATGACGCTCCTGCTGAAATCGTATCAATAAACTGAACATCGTTAGCTGTTACTGTTCCTGTATTCGTTATTTGCACTGTATACGTTAATACATCTCCAACTAAGGTAGCAGCTCTATTGACTTGTTTAATAACATTAAAGCGTCCTCTATTTACAGTTGTGAGCGTTGTGTTACTTGGCTGATTTACTATAACTGGTGGTTCTCCTGGTACTAATATAAAGCTTCCAGTAACATTTGCCGTATTGGCAATTGTTCCGTTTGATGGAACACTAACAACGGTTACTTGGAACGTGACTTCTACACTTCCCCCTGAATTTATATCTGGAAGTGGGAATCCATTATTAGGATTGAACCCAGGTTGTATCACACCACCTATCGTTACACTATTCGGCACGAATGCTATAGAGGAAGGTAATACATCACTATATTGAATATTCGTCGCTGTCACTGTCCCTGTATTTTGAACTACTGTCGTATATGTGATTGTATCGCCTACTGCAACAATTGGCTCACTTACTGATTTTAAAACATTCAAACCAGGTTCATTTATTTCGGTTAATGTCGTGTTACTTGTCGTTGTTTCAGTAATAGGCGGCTCTGTTTCACTTACAGCAAATGTAGCCGTAACATCTACAAAGTTAACAACTGTTCCACCTTCTGGTATGCTCGTTACCATCTCTTGATATGTGACAAGTACAAAATCATCTACAGGTATATCTGGAACTGTAAAACCGATAAAAGGATCTAATCCTGGTGCTGGTACCCCGTTTATGCTCACACTTCCTGGTACAAATGCTACACCCGCGGAAGTAGTATCTATAAATTGAACATTCGTCGCTGCCACTGTTCCAAAATTAAAAATCAATACATCATACGTTAAAATTTCTCCTACAGTCGCTACTTCTTTATCTACTAGTTTTAACGGAAAAATAAACGCTATATTAATTGTCGTAACGACTAAATTTGTTAATATCGTTTCCGTAATCGGTGGTTCCTGCGGATTTGGTTGTGAAGTAAATGTAACGTCTGCATCATTTAATATGACTTCATTATCTGGAATTTCTGTAATCGTCACTCGGAACGTTACCTCAATACTTCCACCATTAATTAATAATGGAGTAACTGTAAATCCTATTTCTGGATTTAAACCAAGTTGCTGCACCCCACCTATCGTTACACTATCTTCTACAAATGTCGTTCCTTCTGGTATGACATCTTGGAAGAACACATCTGTAACAGGTATAATTCCTACGTTTGAAATTAGCACGGTATACGTTAATACATCCCCAACTGCTCCAGTTGCAACGTCAACTGTTTTGGTTGCTGTTACTTCACCAGGAGGAGGTAACGGTATCGTAACTACTGTCGTATTACTTGAATTTGTCGTTGTTACAGGGGGCTGTAAAGGATTTAATAAAAAAGTGGCCGTAGCAGCTGCCGTGTTTAGTACGGCTCCACGCATGGATGGCGCAACTACTGTTACTTGGAACGTTACAGTCAATGATGTGCCAGCAGCTATATTAGGAAGCGTAAAACCTATATTTGGATCAAATCCAGGTTGAGGAGTTCCATTTATCGTTACACTATTTGCTACAAATGTTGTTTCTGGAGCAATTGGATCAATGAAAGAGACATTCGTTGCTGTTACCGTTCCATTATTTCTAATGACAACAGAATACGTGTAAATTTCTCCAAGTGCCGCTTGTTGTACAGATGAAGATTTTTGTATATTTAACTGTGCTGTGTTTACTTGCGTCACGACGAAATTGCTATTCGTAACAGTCGTTATTGGAGGA
The DNA here is from genome assembly GCF_003264205.1 of Bacillus sp. SRB_8. Lineage (NCBI taxonomy): Bacteria > Bacillati > Bacillota > Bacilli > Caryophanales > Bacillaceae > Bacillus > Bacillus sp. SRB_8. The sequence continues at coordinate 113,510 of NZ_NADT01000020.1, forward strand.
TTAGCTGGATTTATAAGAAAACTTGCAGTAACGTTTGATTGGTTTCTAATATTTCCACCACTCGGGACACTCGTCACTATAACTTGAAACGTAACTGTAACGGTTTGCCCAACTGGAATATTCGGAACTGGAAAACCTACCACAGGGTCTGCACCTTGCTGAACAACTCCATTTATCGTGACACTATTCGCTACAAACGCAGTTCCAACAGGAATCGGATCTTGAAAAATAATATTTGTTGCAGGAACAGTTCCTGTATTTTGAATAAGAATCGTATACGTTAACGTATCTCCTACACCTGCTTGCGGTGTGTTTACACTCTTTATTACATTAATTGATCCTACATTCACTCGCGTCACAACAATATTACTAATTGTTACAATTGTAATTGGTGGCTGCAAAGGACTTACTTGAAAATCAGCAGTCACATTTGCATTATTCGGAAGAACTCTATTTGGTGGTACACTCGTGATTGTCACCTGAAAAGCAGCTGTTACCATCCCTCCTACTGGAATATTGGCAAGCGGAAATCCAGTCGTTGGGTTTAAACCTGGCTGAGGTGTTCCGTTTATTGTTACACTATTTGCTACAAACGTTGTTCCAGATGGAATAGGATCGAGGAATGATACATTTGTTGCTGCTACTGTTCCACTATTTTGTATACGAACTGTATACGTTAACGTATCTCCTACACCTGCTTCAGTAGCGCTTACACTTTTCATTACATTTAACCCTGAAGAATTCACGACTGTCATAACAATATTACTTGGTACTGTTACAGTAATCGGTGGCTCTGTTGGATTTACAAGGAAATCTCCAGTTACATTCGCATTATTTACGACATTATTTCCTTGGGGAATTTCATCAATTAATACTTCAAACGTAACAATTACACTCGCGCCAGTAGGCAAATTATTTAATGGGAATCCAAGTTCTGGATCTGCCCCTTCTTGTAAAACACCATTAACAAATACACTGTTTTCAATAAATAATGTCCCTTGTGGAATTGAATCTTGGAAAAATACATTTGTAGCTGGTACACTACCTGCATTTATGACTTCGATTGTATATACTAAAACATCCCCTACCGTTGCAACATCCGTATTCACTGCTTTCACAACTTCAAAATTCCCTGATTGTACAGTTGTATTCACAATGTTACTAGGAACATTGATTGTTACTGGCGGTTCGCTCGGATTCACTTGAAAACTTGCTGTTACATTTGCTTGATTTAAAATATCTTCATTTTCTGGATCCTGTACAATTAATACGTCAAATGTGACTACAACGGTTTGAGCCGCAGGAATATTTGGAAGAGAAAATCCTGTATTCGGATTCAATCCACTTTGCGGTACTCCATTAATCGTTACAGTATTTGCAACAAATGAAACAGCCGAAGAAATAGTGTCTTGGAAAAACACATTTGTTAACGGAACGTTTCCTGTATTTTGGACGGCAATCGTGTATGTTAAAGTGTCCCCTACTGCCGCTTGCGTTGTATTCACTTCCTTTATTACATTTAAACCACCTGTATTAACTTGTGTTACAACTGTATTCGTTTGTCTATTAATCGTTACTGGCGGCTGATTCGGAATAACGACGAAATTAGCCGATACATTTCCACGATTCGCAATCGTCCCTCCTGATGGCGTAGATGTGACTCGTACTTGAAAAGTCACTGTCCTACTTCCACCTGGAGATATATTCGCTACTGTAAACCCAGTCGCAGGATTTGCTCCAGGCTGTGAAACCCCATCTACAGTCACACTATTTGGAATAAAAGTCGTTCCAGTTGGGATCGGATCTTGAAAAATAACATTTGTCGCAAGTACATTTCCTGTATTTTCAATTGTAACGGTGTACGTAAGAACGTCATTAACTGTCGCAAAAGCTCTATCCACTGTTTTTCTCGTTCTTATATCAGCTATATTAATAGTAGTAAATACAGTATTACTTGTCGCTTGACCTGAAATTGGTTGTTGGCCAGGCACTGGAGTAAAGTTAAATGTTACACTTGCACGGTTCGGAATTGGATTTACAAGAGGATTAGATGTTACTCGAACTTGAAAGCGCACTACAGTCGTTTGTGAAGCATTAATACTTCCAAGATTAATACTACTTGATGGATTCGCTCCTGGACGTGCTACTCCATTTACCGTAACACTATTTGCGACAAATGTTGTTCCTGCAGGGATACTATCAACAAAAATAACATTGTTTGCAGCAACATTCCCATTATTCGTGACATTAACTGTGTACGTTAATACGTCATTAAGCGTTGCCGTCTGTAGGTCTACAGATTTTTGCATACTTATAGTTGCTTGATTCACTGTCGTTTGTACTGTATTTGAAGAAGACGTACTTGTAATAGGGGGACTACCGACAAAAGGACGGAATTGATATGACACCATTGCACGATTTGGAATAGGGTTTGGGTTCGGGAACGATGTTATTCGAACTTGAAATGTAACAATTCTTTGCGTGTTATTTGGGATTGTACCTAAATTAATTCCATTCGCTGGATTCGCACTCGGTTGTGTTACTCCACCTACCGTTACACTACCTGCTACAAATGTCGTTCCGTTCGGAATACTATCTTGTAATACAACGTTTTCTGCACTTCCTGTTCCTGTGTTCGGGACCGTAATCGTATAGGTGAGAGTATCCCCTACCCCTGCAACTGTTCTATTAACCGATTTAACAGGATTAATGATTGGACCTGTCGCATCAATTTGAACACCAAAACCAGCTGCAGCGTATCCATCTCCATTTGTGACAAAGCGAACAGTTGCTGACGTCTGATTGTTTACTAAAGAAGATGAGGCGTCTACATTCGTAATATCCCACCCTTGTCTTCGGACTGCTAAAGCGATTCCTAACGGCTGATTCAAATCTCCAAATGTGCCGCTCGTATCTAGATTGCCACTATCATTACAAATTTGTGATTGAAAGAAATTATTCGCGGGGTTTCTCGGTCCGAATAATGCGACTGTAGCATTTGCATTCGGTCCAAAGCGAAGCTGATCTCCAACAATGTTAGAATCACCTTCTTGAGCAGTTACGAGCACTCTTCCTGTAACAGCTCCTGTTGCTGGAGTAGCAAATCCTGAAATAGTAGCATCAACTGGCGGGGATGAAGCATCGATAATTTCTTGACCTGCATATACTGACAAATTCCGAAGTGGTAAACTTGCATTTTGATAAACTACCTCAAGCGTCCAGCCAGCTGAACGACTGATTGTTGGATCAGCTGAAGTTCTTGCAGCTGGCACGGCACCTGTTGTATATGTGCCTGCCCCACCTGCACTTACAAGATTCGTTACATTAGCAGAGCGAGCATAATAAAACTGGTTTCCTACCGAACCTTGCTGCGCGGTAGCAGGGTCTGGCGTAACTGAAAATGTTCCTGCTGGTGTTGTAAATGTAATATTATCATTTAAAAATGATAATACATCTTCCGTATCAGTCCGGAAAGTACCAGCCCAAACCAACTCTGCATACAAAATACTACTCCCTGCCGGAAGGTTTAAAATTGCACTTGAAGAATTCAATTGCCAGTCATCCGTTGTTCCTGCTGGGAATCCTGGTACTTGTAACGACGTATTTACTGTCGTAAATACAGCAAGTGTACCAAAAATATTACCTGGCGCAGGCGATGTAGGACTAAGTCCCAACGTATTCCCAGTGAACGTGACGGCACCAGTTACTGTTGTTGTAAAGCGATTCAAAAAAGGCACGTAATCATCTCATTTCATTTATAGTAAAAAGTGCTCTATACTATAAAATGTAGACAAACTATAGAGTGTACGGTGTCCAAAAAAATTCCGCACATACGAGAGGAGTTTATAAAACTATGCGCTACGTTATCGTAACAGGAACTTCACAAGGTTTAGGTGAGGCAATCGCCGCACAATTGTTAGAAGAAAACACAACCATCATCTCTATTTCTAGAAGAGAAAATAAAGAGCTTACTAAACTCGCAGAGCAAAAAAACAGTACTTGTATTTTCCATTCCGTAGATCTTCAAGATGTACATAATTTAGAAACTCGTTTTAGCGAAGTCGTTTCATCTATAGAAGAAGACAAAGTTTCATCTATTCATTTAATTAATAATGCAGGCACAGTCGCACCAATGATGCCAATTGAAAAAGCAGAAAGCGAACAATTCATTACGAACGTTCACATTAATTTACTTGCACCTATGATTCTTACATCTACTTTCATGAAACATACGAAAAACTGGAAAATAGATAAACGAGTTATAAATATTTCGTCTGGAGCAGGGAAAAACCCTTATTTTGGATGGGGCGCTTATTGTACAACGAAAGCCGGTGTAAATATGTTTACGCAGTGCGTAGCTACTGAAGAAGTAGAAAAAGAATACCCTGTAAAAATCGTTTCTTTTGCACCAGGTGTTGTTGATACAAATATGCAAACACAAATTCGTGAAACAAATAAAGAAGACTTCACAAATTTAGACCGCTTCATCTCATTAAAAGAAGAAGGAAAGCTATTATCACCTGAATATGTTGCGAAAGCTATTCGTAACTTACTAGAAACGGAGGACTTCCCGCAGGGTGAAGTAATTCGAATTGATGAATAACAAAGAGGCACGCTATAATAGCGTGCCTTTTCATTCTATTTCTCTAAAAATATGAGTACAGACTCCATCATCTTCTCATAACCAATCTCTTGATAAATTTTATTTGATGTTGGATTTGCCAGGTCCGTATATAATGTCGTTGTTTTGTAGCCTTCATCTAACATACGTTGACTAAGTGCAGCGACACAACTAGATGCGTACCCTTTTTTCCGAGCTTCTTTCGGTGTATATACGAAATTAACTGTTATATTGTTTGTAGTCGGTCTCGTTTTTGCAGCTACAGAAACAATCTTCCCGTCTACTTCTAAACCAAATAGACGATGATTAGTAATTAATGTATGAGCAGTTTGTTTCGCTTCTTCTTTCGTAGTAGGAAGCTTCACATCTTCGCAAAATTGATATATCCACTGCTCTATTAATGTTAGCTCATCACTACTTACTTCTCGAAAGATTCCATCTTCGTTCCACTTTTTCTTTACTTGTTTTAATTCATATATACCTTGCTCCATTGCAACATTAGTTTTCTTATTCTCTAACACTGCAATCTCTTCCGCTAATTTCTGTACGATTTTTTTATTACCAATCAATCCAGGAATATGTGGATATACTTTCGTTAACTCTTTTGCAAGTTCCTTAATAGCTACTGCCGAAATCTCAGACGTAGCAACAATTATTTGTTTCTTTTCTTCTGTTTGAAGAAATACAGCTGCAATTTCTTCCTCTTGTTTTGCTACTCCTATAAATATCGGTTCTTGGACCATTTGTAATACACCTAATATGAGATTATTTTCCTGCTCATTCTTCTCTAAAAATGGTGTAACCTCTTCTGTAAAATTAAGAATCTCTTCATATACATGTAATTGAATCATCGACAATCTCTTCCCTCGATTTATATTTAAATTAAGTATTGGCGATTAATTCATTAAATCCTTCTTTTACGATTCAATAATGTTCGAAGCTAACGTATTCAAATCATTTTCAGCTTGTAAAATTCTTTGTTTTTCCTTTTCAAATACCTCTTCTTCTTTTTGAAATGACTCTTTTCGATTTTTAATCATACGCTCCATCTCTTTTTTACTCGGTCCACCATATACATTTCTTTTTTGAATAAAAGCTTCTGGTGATATAATTTCTTTCCACTCTTCTTCTAATAAATTTACTTTCAAATTTTCTTGTAAGTATACATTTATGTCTTTGAAATTTAATTCATGTAACTCCTTTTTCTGCTCCAATGACATATTTGCAATCGCACTTGCTGCATGATGTGCATGCCGAAATGGTATTTCATAGTTTTTTGTTAAAACATCTGCGAAATCTGTAATCGTAATCGCGTGTTTATATGAACGACTTTTTAACGTTTCCTCTTCTACTTTCATCGTTCGAATAACTGCGTTCATCATACAAAAAACACGAATCGCCTTTTCGATTCCTTTATATAAATACGGCTGCAAGTCATCCTCCGTATCGACAATATCGCCAAATGGTGTATTATGAATCATTTGAAATACAGTAAATGCTTCCCCTAAAGCACTACTCGTAATAGCACGGGCATGTTCTATTGAAACAGGATTTCGTTTTTGCGGCATAATACTACTTATTTGCACATATGGCTTCGCTACAGTAATCCCATCATATTCTTTCGTCGCTAATAGTAAAAAATCATGAATCCATCTACTCGTATTCGTCATAATAACCATTAGTAACGAGCTAACTTCTAATAAATAATCTGCTCCAGCAACAGCATCATATGAGTTCTCAATTACATTTGTAAACCCAAGTAACTGTGCCACTCGTTTTCTCTTAATTGGGAAGCTTGTTGTAGAAAGGGCAGCTGCCCCCATTGGAGAATGATTTAAAAGATGATACGCTTTTTTCATTCTTTCTAAATCTCGTTGCATCGTATCATAAATTGCCAAAACATAATGACCAAATGTTGTCGGCTGCGCCGGTTGTGTATGTGTATACGCGGGCATAATTGTTTCCATATGTTCACCGGCGAGCTCCAGCATACTTTCTTGCAGCAATAAATGATGTTCCATTAACCGCAATATAAATTGCCGTAAACTCATGCGATACATCGTTACACCCATATCATTTCTACTTCTACCGATATGCATATTACTTACAAATTCACACTTTGCTTCTTGAGAAAGCAAATGTTCAACTAAGAAAAAAAGATCTTCATGTTTCTCTGTATATAGCAACTTCTCCTTTGGAATCCCCTCTACTTTTTTAAGTGCGATTAATATAACTTTCGCTTCTTCTCTTTTCATTAACTTCTCTTCAGTTAACATAGTAATATGTGCCCTATGCACTTGAAACATATCTTTTAATAAATAATTACGCTGAAAATTAAATACGTGCTGTAATACACAATCTACATATGTTTTCCCAGGGAAATCAGCGCCTTCATTCTTAATAAACTCTTCTTTACTCTGTTTCATCACCTTTTCCCCTTTCACCTAAGTGTTACTACCCATCATACCCAGGGATGGTGAAAAAGTGCTTGTACATAAAAATAAACTCGGCGCTCATAGCACCGAGTTTATTTAATAAAAGTCGCATCATACTTATCACTTTGCAACACTTGAAAGTGTAGATTTGCTAAATGTTTACGTATTTCAGCACTGTCATCTTCATTTAAATTATTTGCCAAGAAAACAATTTCTGTACAGTTTCCGCGTTTATCCATTGCATAAACTGCTTTTGTTACCGTCCATGGTGTATAACCATTCTTTTGTCCAGCATGCCTGAATGTTTTACGATATTTCTTTGCGCTCATATCTGTTTCAACGATATTCGCCCACACTTTTTCTTCCGCTTCTGTAAGACCACCTTGATGATTTGCCTTTTGAAGCAGTACCATATAATCGTTAGCGGAAGCAGCCGGCAATCTATCCGACCAAATTTTGTCGTAACGTTCCTCTAAATACAGAGGAATTTCCTTCTGTAATAATGGCCCCTTCTTTTTTAAGCGTTCATGAATAATCATAGCATATTCACGATATTGCTCTTGAGACATTTCTTTTAACTTTTTCTCTATTTTATATTTTGGAACATGTAATTCTTTATGCAAATATCCCGGAATGTATAAAGATGAAACAATCGGAAATAGCGGTTGATGTGCAGGAAGTGCTAAACTTTGTAAATTCCGATTAATATTGTCTAATCCTAATACCTCCATTAAATATTCAGTATTTGCATTAGAACTAAACTTAACCATTCCTTTTGCAACTTCTTCTAAAGAAACCGCTCCTTCAGTTATCTTTTCTTTTTTTTGCAAATAATTTTGCCATCTATCTTGTGCACCACCATCTGTACCCGGCACATAATAACGATTCACATCATTAATTGAAACGAAACTAGACGGATCGATTTTCCCCTCTGTAACTTGTTTCGTATATTCAAGCGCCACAATTAACTTCATCGTACTAGCAACTGGCAATACAACATCCGGATTCACAGAATACACGACTTTATCATTTCTTTTTATTAAAAGTGCACTATTCTTTTCATCTTTATGTTCTTCAATAAAGGATGCTATGTACTGCGCATCATCATTATTTGAACTCCACACTTTTTTCACTAAAAAGTTACCTGATATCAGCAAAACAAAAATACCCACAATCACTGCGCATACTATAGTTTTTTTCAAGTAAAATTCCTCTCCTATTGTGTAACTCTTCTCTATTTATCTCTTAAAAACAAAATAATGGAGATGATTGTTTAAATAATCATCTCCATTATTTTAACTTGTATGCTACTATTATGTCTACGTCATAATTTTCACAAAATCCTCTAGAAACTTTTTATAATGTAAAGACCAGCCAATTTTAACCCAATTTTTCAACGCTTTTGCTTCAGGTTGCGGGCGAAAATCAGCGATACTTTCCCCTTTCGCAACTCCAACCGTATCTACATCAACACGACGATACACGTAATCTAAAATTGATGGATTTGCCGCTACCATCATCGTTACTACATCATGCACTGGGCTCCCTGTTATTTTAGGATTCAGATTTTTATAAGCTTTATAATAATAATTGAAAATCGGTTCTATTAATTTCTTGAAATTCGTTTTAGAATGTTTCGTAATGTATTTCACCATCTCCGGTGTAATAATCGCTTCTGATGTAACGTTAAGTGGTATTAATGTCACATTTTTTGCATTTTGCATAACTAATTGTGATGCAATTGGGTCACCATGAAAATTGGCTTCCGCGACTGGTGTAACATTTCCGGGCATTAAAAAAGCTCCGCCCATTATATAATATTCTTTCACATACTTCATCATTGGTTTTTCTAAAATAAATGCCGTCGCTAATGTTGTTGATCTGCCGGCATCAACAATAATTAGTTCTCCTTTATATTTTTCAATGATATCGAAAAATGCACAAAAAGGTTTAATATTGGGAGAAAAAGTTTTAGGAGGCTTAATAGGTCCCAAACCGTCTACCCCATGAATTTCCGGATAATATGTTACAAAATCCCCAGATAAAGGAATTTTCGCTCCATTAATAACAGGTATATCTTCCCGGCCCGCCATTTGCAATAAATACGCCGCATTACTCGTCGCCTTTTCCTGCGTTACATTCCCATATCCTGTTACTACTCCAACAATATCAATATCAGGATGCAATAATCCATACATAATTGCTAAAGAGTCATCAATTCCTGGGTCTCCTAAAAATAATATTTTTTTCATAGACCTCAACTCCATCCCATCAATTGTTATTACTTTATGAATACATGACGGAATACAGAATGAAAAAGATAAATTTTGTATAAACAAAAAACGTAGGAACTTCATATTAGAAGTTCCTACGTTTTTCTATATTTTTATGCTACCTTTTTCATCGTAACCATACTACCAATTATATAAGAGATAAATGCAAAGCAAATCGGGAAAACAACTGTATGTATACCGAATGGATTAGGGTAGCAAAGGTGAATAAACATATAGGAACCTACTCCAACTAAAATAGATGCGAGAGCTCCAGTTGCATTTCCTTTTTTCCAATATAAACCTAACACAATCGGCCAAATGAACGCTGCTTCTAAACCACCGAAAGAAAATAAATTTAACCAAATTAAAAAGTCTGGTGGCTTAATAGCGGCAGCATATACGAGTAATCCTACGATACCAGTAATCAATAGGCTACCTTTCTTTATCGTACTATCCGCGGCATCTTTATTTATGTAGTTCACATATATATCTTTAATAATTGACGAACTTACAAGTAATAATAATGAGTTCACAGTAGACATTATCGCTGCCATTGGTGCAGCTAAGAAAACTCCAGCTAACCAAGGTGGCAACACTTCCATTGCGAGTAGCGGCATTACTTTATCTGGTACCGTTATGCCTGGAAGGACTACTCTTGCAAACACACCTGTTAAATGCATACCAATCATAATTGTACCGACGACAACCGTTCCAATGATTAATGCTTGGTGCATAGCTTTTGAATTTTTATAAGACATAGCACGCACACTAATTTGCGGTAATCCAACGACACCAATCCCAATTAAAATCCAAAATGATGTGACATATGATTTCGTTAAACTTCCATCCGCTCCGAACGGTGTTATTAGATTCGGATTAATTTGAATAAGTTCCTGCATAATCTTTTCAACTCCGCCACCAGCAATGACAGTAGCAATTAAAATGATTGTTGTTCCGACTAACATAATGATTCCTAATAACGTATCTGATAAAGCGACTGCACGAAATCCACCAATTAACACATACACAAGTACAGAAAATGTAAATAAAAATAGTGCCGTTGTGTAGGAAAGTCCTGTTAGCGACTCAATTAATCGTCCGCCGCCAACCCACTGGGCTACTGTTGCTGAGAACAAAAAGATTATAATACATAACGCAGAAAGAACAACTACCGCTTTATTATTGTATCTGCCCTTTAAATAATCAATAAGCGTAATTGCTTCCATCTTTCTAGCGATAATAGCAAACTTTTTACCAATAACTGTTAAAACGATATATCCTGTTACAACTTGAATCGCTGATAACAGCACCCATCCAAGACCCATATTGTAAGCAATACCAGGCCCGCCTATAAAGCTACTTGCACTACCGTACGTAGCAATCATCGTCATAGCTAATAATAAGCCACCAAGTTCACGCCCACCAAGAAAATATTCTTGTAAAAATTTATTATTAGCGGTTGCTTGTACACGTCTTGATGCATATACACCTATTAAAAACACAACGATAAAAGAAATTATCATTGGGATTATTACATACCAATTCATCTATCATTCCTCACTTTTTTCTTCCTCATCGAGTGAAATATCTTGAAATAAAAAACGAACAACTAAAATAAGCAAAATAACCATTACGATAAATCCAACGATACAGCTATAAAAAAACCATGCTGGAAAACCTAATACATATGTATATTCACTCGGATCCTTACTTCCAAGCCCATAGGCAAATCCATACCATATTATAAAATTAATAATAGCTAATCCAAGACCAATTAACGCTTCTCTATGGGCAACTCGAAAGCGCGGATCATCATGATAATTCTTCATTTTCCCCCTCCTCTCACGATGTATAATTGTACCACTGTTTTTCTAGTTTTTCCTACTAGAAAACAAAAACGCGCAGGATTTTTTGTAATTATATAGAATACAATGTTTCATTACATATTTTTTACAATTGTAACGAAAATGAAATTTGAATTTTCAGCATTTTTTATTTATGATTTTAAGTAGAGGCTTTTCATCTAGTTCCCACATCCTTGATTTCGGAATAAACGCCGTCTCGTACTGCGTTTAAATTATATTTTCAAGGGGGTTATACAATGAGTCAACTAGCTGTAAATCTTCATGAAAAGGTAGAGAAATTTCTTCAAGGCACAAAGAAACTATATGTGAACGGAGCGTTCATTGAAAGCGCTTCCGGAAAAACATTTAAAACGCCTAACCCAGCAACTGGTGAAACACTCGCTATCGTTGCTGAAGCTGGTCGCGAAGACATTCATAAAGCTGTGGTAGCTGCTCGAATGGCTTTCGATGAAGGTCCTTGGTCACGCATGAGCACCGCTGAACGCAGCCGTCTTATGTACAAGCTCGCTGATTTAATGGAAGAGCATAAAGAAGAGCTCGCACAGCTCGAAACGTTAGATAACGGAAAGCCAATCCGTGAAACAATGGCGGCAGACATACCACTTGCAATTGAGCATATGCGCTATTATGCTGGCTGGGCGACGAAAATTGTTGGTCAAACAATTCCTGTTTCCGGTGATTACTTTAACTATACACGCCATGAGGCTGTTGGTGTCGTCGGTCAAATTATCCCTTGGAACTTCCCACTTCTTATGGCAATGTGGAAAATGGGAGCTGCGCTTGCTACAGGATGTACAATCGTTTTAAAACCTGCAGAACAAACTCCACTATCCGCTCTATACTTAGCTGAATTAATTGAAGAAGCTGGATTCCCGAAAGGTGTTATTAATATCGTTCCTGGATTCGGTGAATCAGCTGGACAAGCACTTGTTAATCATCCACTCGTTGATAAAATTGCATTTACTGGTTCTACTCCAGTCGGTAAACAAATTATGCGACAAGCATCTGAATCATTGAAACGTGTTACTTTAGAGCTTGGCGGTAAATCACCGAACATTATTTTACCAGATGCCGACTTATCTCGCGCGATTCCTGGTGCACTTTCTGGTGTTATGTTTAACCAAGGACAAGTATGCTCTGCTGGATCACGCTTATTTATTCCAAAGAAAATGTATGATAATGTCATGGCTGATCTCGTCCTCTATTCTAAAAAACTAAATCAAGGTGCCGGTCTTAACCCTGAAACAACAATCGGTCCTCTCGTTTCCGAAGAACAACAAAAACGTGTAATGAGCTACATTGAAAAAGGGATTGAAGAAGGCGCTGAAGTACTTTGCGGAGGAAGTAATCCATTCGATCAAGGCTACTTCGTTTCTCCTACAGTATTCGCTGACGTAAATGACGAAATGACGATCGCAAAAGAAGAAATTTTCGGTCCAGTTATTTCTGCAATACCTTTTAACGATATTGATGAAGTAATTGAACGTGCAAATAAATCACAATTCGGCTTAGCGGCTGGTGTGTGGACAGAAAATGTTAAAACAGCACACTATGTTGCAAGTAAAGTACGTGCTGGTACTGTATGGGTAAACTGTTATAACGTCTTTGATGCAGCATCTCCATTTGGAGGATTTAAACAATCCGGTCTTGGCCGCGAAATGGGATCTTACGCGCTGAACAACTATACAGAAGTGAAGAGCGTTTGGATTAACTTAAATTAACGAGAAAGAACCTGACCTACTCGGTCAGGTTCTTTTCATTATGTATTCATTTACACTTGCAACCCACCGCTCACATTTAATACCTCTCCTGTAATGTAAGACGCATACTCTGATGCTAAAAAGGCAGCTGCGTTTGCAATATCTTCCGGCGTTCCAATTCTTCCAACTGGAATCGCTCCAACCATTTTCTCTTTTACTTTATCCGGTATTGTTTTTGTCATATCAGTATCCATAAACCCTGGACAAATCGCATTACACGTAATACCAAAACTTCCAACCTCTTTCGCTGCTGTTTTTGTTAAGCCTACAACCCCTGCTTTTGTAGCCGCATAATTTGCTTGTCCAATGTTTCCTTCCCTACTAATAGAAGAAATATTAATAATCCGTCCATACTGTTGTTGTCTCATATAAAGAAGTGCTGGCTGCATACAATAAAAAACGCCAGTTAAGTTCACTTGTAATACTTGTTCCCAAGCAGACTTCTCCATCTTATGTAACATTGCATCTTTTGTAATCCCAGCGTTATTCACTAAAATATGTAATGTACCAAATTTTTGCACCGCATATTCAATTAACGACTTCGCTTCATTTTGATTACTCACATCACATCGATATAAACTCACATCATACCCTTCATCTGATAATTCACGTGTCGTTTCTTGTAGCTTCTCTTCATTTACATCACTAATTAATACTTTGGCCCCTAGTTTTGCAAAAACTCGTGCGATTTCTTTTCCAATCCCCTGCGCAGCACCCGTTACAACAGCTGTTTTCCCATTCAACAATTCCATCTCTATCCCCCATTTCTATTAGTTATATTGTATATTTCGGCTCTATGCTTTCCAAATCCTCTTTGTATAAAAAAGTCTATTTGTGTCAAACTAACTTTGCAACGCCGCATAAAACACAAGGAGATTGTGTCGAATGAAAAAAAAGAATGTAAATCAAAACAAAGCTGCCGATGGCATTGATGTTGAGTTCGCTCGCGAACTCGCTGACCACAATGACTTAGAAGCAAACGCACGTGCAAATGCCGCTGATGCACGTCAAAAACGCCAATCAACAGAAAAATAAGGAACTACAACGTTCCTTATTCTTTTCAACAGGGACCTACTACCCATCAAAATAAACCGAGAGTATCTCTCGGTTTATTTTCTATATTTCTTTACGTAGTGCGCTAAAGCAAGTAACGGATATATATGCCCATAACTATGATAGCGAATATAAAAGCCCCCCGGTAACCCTGTACCAGTAGGATATTTTTCATTCATAGTAGACTGCGCGAGCAAATATGTAATTCCTTTTCGAATAATCGGTGTTTCTTGATCGTAGTAAGAAATGAGTGCATCAAGTGCCCACGCTGTTTGTGACGGCGTACTAAAAGGTAAAGAAATAAATTTTTTCTCTACACTACTTTGACAGGATTCTCCCCACCCTCCGTCTTCATGCTGCAAATGTTCGAGCCATGAAGCTGCTTTTTTCAACGATGGATGAGTAGAAGGCACTCCTAATGCACGTAAGCCTGTCATCGTTGCCCATGTCCCATATATATAACATATCCCCCATTTTCCATACCATGATCCATTCTGTTCCTGTACATCCATTAACCATTTGATAGCTTTCTTTTTTTGCTCTTCAAGCAATTCATTCGGTGCATACGTTCCGAATAATTCTAACACCCTACCTGTAATATCTGGTGTGGACGGATCGGTTATCATATCACTCGCATTTTCAATCGGCAAATTCGATAGTAACTTGCTCGTTACCCCTCGTTCAAAAGCTCCCCAGCCTCCATCATTGTTTTGCAATCCTTTTACCCATTCCACACCTCTTCCCCACGCATCATCTACTCTATCATTCCCTCTACTTCGCGCTAACGCTCTAAGGGCAGCTGTAGTATCGTCTATATCAGGGATCGTCGTATTAACATCTGAAAATCCCCAACCGCCAGCTACAAGTGATGATGCATGTACGCTCCAATCTACCTTTTTAGTTTGTTGTTTTTGCAATAAATACTCCGTCGCCCTTTGAATCATCTTATTTTCATTTGTAACTTTAGCTTCTTGCAATGAATAGCTAAGTAAAGCGGTATCCCATACGGTAGAAGGAGAATTTTGCAAATGACTTCCTCTGTCCATCTTCCATATATAAGATTTTAATCCTGTCACAGCTTTCTCAATAATTGGAGACTGAATAGAGTGCCCTAATGCAAGCAAAGCATAAATCATATAAAACGTAGCACTGGCGTAACTATATAATGTTCCATTTTCATCTATACGCTCCTTCATAAAGCGCTCTACTTCTTCGTATCCTTTATGATGTAACGATAATGGATAAGATATTACCTTTTTCACATCACCTAAAAACGATTGAAACAGCGGAGACCGCTCCTCTCGAAACCATTGCCCACCCCCGCCTGCAATATGATTTAAATTTGGCAATAACTTTTTCTCTACACGGAATCTCTTATTCATACAAATCATCATCGGAATTAAATGTATACGCGCTGAGCTGCTTAACCCAAATATACTGAGGGGGGAGTCATCTTGTAAAAATAATATTGGTGTTGGAAAGTGAAAAAGCGCAGGAAATTCATATTCTCCATGAATCGCTAATAAAAATTTCGTCATAAAATGGGCACGAGAAACTCCCCCGTGTTCCTTAATAAACATTTCAGCTCGCCTCATATTCATATCTTCTTTCGAATATTTTTCCGAAGCAAGTAAAGCAGCATATGCTTGAATCGTCGCGGATAAATTCCCTCCCTTTTCATCTTCGTATAATTTCCAAGTCCCTTCATTTGTTTGAAGAGATACTAACCTTTTCACAAACGGTTCTATTTCGTCATTTCGCCCTAATAATTTGAGTAAAAAAATCATGTGACAATCCGTTAGCAAAGCTCCTTCAAAACAAAATTGCCACGTTCCGTCTTGCCTTTGCATCGTTTGAAGTGCAGTCGTTCTCCGCTCTATCTCCTCATGCACTTTGTCATATAGTAGCACACCGCTCACCCACCCTTTCTAAGTCCGTATACGATATTCGAAAACTCATCTAAATATGTATGAAAACAAAGAAAAGCAGAACGTGCATTACACACATTCTGCTTACAAACAATACCCAACCCCGACAACAATTCCTAATAGTGCACCAACAACAACTTGATACGGTGTATGTCCAACGAGCTCATTTAACTTTCTATATTCTGTTTGTCTACCATGAAAAAAATCATTCAATATTTTCGCTTGCTTACTTACCGCAAGCCTTACTCCTGAAGCATCGTACATAACAATAATGGCAAAAATAGCGGCAACCGCAAATATTGGACTCTCCACACCTTCCACCACTCCGACACCTGTAGCAAGTGCAGTAACAGTCGAAGCATGCGAACTTGGCATTCCACCTGAAGCAAAGAACTTAGCAAAATCAAACTCGCCTGTTTTTATTAATTTAAAAACGACTTTCGTTAACTGTGCTAAAAACCAAGAAATTATAGCTGCTATAAGTGGATCATTATGTAAAATTGTTTCCATGTTTTTCAGCTCCCTACTGACTATAATGGAAATCTATATAGTATCAGTATAAAGAAAAATGCGTAGAAAATACTACGCATTATGATACTTTTGCTGATTTATTTTTAATAAATTTTGGTTGCTTCTGTAGTAGAAACTTTGTTTTCGCCATTGAAAAGACAAATAAAGCAATCCATATACAGAAAAACGCAATCATATGAGTAGATGTGAAATGTTCACCAAAAACGAACACACCTAAAATTAAACTAATAGTCGGCGCGATGTATTGTAAAAATCCTATCATATAGAGCGGAATAAGTTGTGCTCCTTTAGCAAAATAAAAGAGTGGTAACGCTGTAACAATACCTGCCCCTATTAAAAGAAACGTTGATATTGCCGAAATAGAACCGAACGAACCAAAGCCATGAACTCCTGTCATAAACAAATATATAAGTGCAAATGGCGTCACTAACATCGTTTCCATCGTAAGCCCAATTGTTGCATCATAATTTAATAATTTTTTTGTTAATCCATATAATCCAAATGAAAAAGCAAGTGAAAGAGAAACCCATGGAATAGATCCGAAACGGACTGTTAAAATGATAACCCCTATTCCAGCTAAACCAACTGCAACATATTGCCAAAAGTTTAACTTTTCCTTTAAAACGACTGTACCAAGTAAAATACTAATAAGCGGATTAATATAATATCCAAGACTTGCTTCAATGACATGATTATGATTAACGGCCCATATGTAGACAAACCAGTTTCCGCTAATCAAGACTGAAGCTATTGTTAATGACATTAATAATTTAGGTCGTTTAAAAAGATTCACGAACTCCCCAATAAACTGACGAAACCTCTTCGTAACACCTAACACAAGTAACATAAAAACAAACGCCCAAACGATACGGTGTGCTAATATTTCATCTGCTGGAACTTCCTCAACCCATTTCCAATAGATTGGTAGGATTCCCCACATCGTATAAGCACCAGCCGCATATATAATCCCTTTTTTTTGCTGTGCGGATTGACTCCCCATCTTCCCTTTTCTCCTCTTCTCATTTTTCTCCATTATACGGTCCCGCATGCTCACTTTACCAATAATCAATCTGCAATTCTTTCGACATTTCTCATACAGCAAAAAGTAAACATACTGTTATAACGACAAGTAACGGTATACCGAAAACAAATTTCTTTTTATGTGTTTTATGGTGAAACATATACATACCGATCCAAGCACCAACTGCGCCTCCAGCTGCCGCTGATAAAAACAACGTACTTTCTGGCGTTCTCCACTGTTTCTTCTTCGCTTTTCGTTTATCAAGCCCCATAAGGCTAAAAGCTATAACGTTAATAATAATAAAATAAATCCATTTCATCGCTTTCTCTCCCTATGAAAAATTCGCTTAATGGTAACATGAAAAAACGATGGAAACAACTGAAGAACACTTTTCATTAATTAGTTACCTTTATATTTAAATAACCAACTAAAATCGCAGTTAAAGCAATTAAATAGAAAGATATTATGAGCAGAACCTTATATTGCATTCCCTTCATCCACTACCATATCATCGAAAAAACTTCTCTCAATCTCTTTTTCATCAAAATGCAGAACTACAATTAGTCCTACATATAAAGAAACGAAATTTAGAAACCATTCCCCATTATCATCTTTCTTAGCTAAACATTTAAATATCTCTTGAAATTGCATACGTTCATCTGCAGCAACAACCGGGCGCACACCAAAATATTTCAATACGAAATGTAGGTTCAGCTGCACGGATAATGATAAAATATATTTTAATATCTCCGTATACTCCGCACTATCTTTTTGACTATACAACTTCACAAGCTTTTGATGTAAAATAGAAATCGATAATTCTTCGTCAGTCACTTTAGTTGCTTCTATCGTTTCAATCATCTTTTTCATATCCATTACATTCACCCCTTCTGCAAAAAAACAAAAGCCAAAGCGTATTTATTTTATAATCAGCAATAATTGAGTATTTCTCATCTCTCGTTCTTCTTCACTAACTAAGTCATACTTTTTTAAAAGATGAAAGATATCATTTAATATTTCCTGTGAATGATTACCTTGCAAAAATCCCTTCAATCCTGTAAAAATCTCTTTAGGCAAAAAACTCTTCTGACTTTCAAGCTTATTCATTACATCTTCCATAGAATGATCGATATTACACGCCATACTAAACTTCCCCCTCTATCCTTTATAAATAATATCCTCCGCTAACGATGTAAACACTTCTCCTACAAGAGAGTCTTCATCATATACAGATGAACCGTTATTTTCTTCTCGTTTTGCAAAAGGTATTTGTGCAATCACTTCTGTTTGCAATTGTTCTGCAAGCATTTCGCCGCCACCTTTTCCGAAGAGATAATTTTTCGATCCATCTTGTTCTTCATAATAAGCCATATTTTCTACAATCCCTAAAATCTCGTGTTTCGTATGTTTTGCCATAACACCTACTCTAGATGCTACGAATGAAGCTACGTTGTGTGGTGTTGTAACGATAATTTCTTGCGCCTGCGGGATCATTGCTGCAACATCAATAGCTACATCTCCTGTGCCAGGTGGTAAATCAAGAAGTAAATAATCTAATTCTCCCCAGTGCGTATTCGCAAGGAAATTTTGAATCCATTTATTTAACATCGGTCCGCGCCACATAACTGGGTTATTTCCTTCCGTAAAAAATCCCATCGACATAATTTTAACACTGTGACTAACAACTGGAATTGCTGTTTGATCAATCATCGTCGGTTTTTGATTCGTTTCCATCATAGCTGGAATGCTAAAACCATATATATCTGCATCTAATATCCCCACTTTTTTGCCCATACGAGCTAAAGCAGTTGCAAGGTTAATTGTCACCGTTGATTTTCCAACTCCACCTTTACCGCTCGTTACAGTAATAAATCGTACCCCTGAATCAAGGTGAAGCATGCTTGGCATTCCAGTTTCTGTTCTAGTATTTTTCTTTAACTTCTCTGTTAGCGCAGCTCGTTCTTCTTGTGTCATAGAACCAAATGTCAAATCTACCTTAGATGCACCAATTGCCTGAAGAGACTCTTCCACATCTTGTTGAATTTTTGCCTTTAATGGACAACCTTGAATCGTTAGCACTACTTCAAGTTTAACCTCTGTTCCATTCATTTGTATATTTCTAACCATATTTAATTCTACAATACTTTTGTGTAACTCCGGATCCTCTACATGTTTTAATGCGTTCATTATTTGTTCTTGAGTAATCATAGAACTCATCCCTTCTCGTATTCGAATTTATATACAACATCTTCTTGGCGAAAAAGCTTATTATCCCCCACTAACGGGCGGGATTAATGCGACTATATCTCCGGCTTTTATCATCTCTTCATCCGTTACAAACTCTTCATTAACAGCCACCATCACTCTATCAAGCGATTGTAAGCAATAGCTTGCTTTGAGCCATTCTGTTAATTGTTGAACTGTCATTTCTTGCTTTTCTAAAATTACTAGTCGATCCGATCCGACTTCCTCACGTAAATTTGCGAACAATAAAATTGTAATCATCTTCTCATTCTTCCTTCTTCGGTTTTCCTTCTGGATATGCCGTATTTTCAAGTTGATCTCCAATCCACATCGTCCCATCTTCCCAAAATTCTTTTTTCCAAATTGGGACGATTTGTTTTATACGTTCAATCGCGTATTCATTCGCTTCATACGCTACTTTACGATGCGGTGATGAAACTGCAATAACGACCGCAATATCCATGATTTCTAGCCGCCCTACTCGGTGCATAATTGCTACTTTTGCGTCCGGCCATTTCCCGTTAATTTCTTCTCCAATTTTCGTAAGTTGTTTTACTGCCATCGGTTTATATGCTTCATACTCTAAATGTAACGTTCGTTTTCCTTTTGTTAATTCTCTCACCGTACCAATAAATGTTGTAATTGCACCTGCTTCTCTTCTTGCGACTTTATTCGTTACTTCTTCAACTACAATCGGTATATCTACAATCTCAAATAGCGCTTGTCCCATTAAAAACACCTCTCACTTTATAAAATGCCCCAGGCCATTCACTACCTTCGTTATCTTCCAGCAAGAGAACATCTACGAACATATCTTTTTTATAACCTCTCGTACCACCTGGAAGTACAATAAATATATTTGTCTCTGCTAGAGAAGAAACCGAGCTAGATTTATCAAACCCTGACGGATAAGCAATTAATTGCCCTTCGTTATATGTCAGTTTTGCTCGCACAAATCTTGTAAATGGATTTGGTTTTAGAAAATCTTCTCCTAATAACGCTTTTTCTCTTTTTACATGTGCTTTCTCACTAAACATATACGTCCGAATACAAGGTCTTACAAATAATTCAAATCCTACGTAACAAGCAGATGGATTTCCTGATAAACCAAATAATAACTTGCCATTTAATTGTGCTACAGTCGTAACACTACCTGGCCGCATTGCAACTTTATTGAAAAGAATCGATGCACCTAACTTTTCATAAATAGCTGGTAAATAATCGTAATCCCCTACTGATACACCGCCTGTTGTAATGAGCATATCTACTTGGCTTAACGCTTCTTTTACAGCTGTGAAACATGTATGAAAATCATCGCTAAACTTCCCAAAATATTTTACTCTTCCGCCCGCTCTTCGAATTTGAGACAATATCATATACGTATTACTATTTCGGATTTTCCCTGGTTGTAATGAATCATTTACATCCAGCAATTCACTACCGGTCGCTAATAGTCCAATTACAGGCTTTCTCGCAACTGGCACCTCGCTATACCCGAACGTAGCAAGAAGAGCTGAAATACCTGGATGAATGTATGATCCTTTTTTTGCAAGAACCGTTCCTTTACGAGCATCTTCACCTTGAAAAGAAATATTGTCGCCCGCTTTGAATGATCGCTTCACTTCCATATAATTGTTGCCAGCTTCCTCATATTGACAAGTCAGCTCTAACATAACAACCGCATCACACCCATTCGGAATTTGTGCTCCCGTCATAATTCGAACTGCTTGAAACGGACCTACATTCTCATCGAATAGCGATCCTGCGCCAATTTCACCAACTACTTTAAATGCAATTGGCGTTTCATAACTCGCTACATTCGTATCTTCTGCTCTAATAGCAAATCCGTCATACGGTGAACGATTGAATGAAGGTACGTCATGGTCAGCTATTAAATCCTCCGCTAATATACGTCCGTAAGCTAATTCAATAGGTAGTAGCTCCTTTAATCCCTCATTAGCAAATCCCATTACTTTACGAACAGCTTCTTCAACCGTAATTGGCACTCTTCTTTCCATTATTGACAACCCTTTCTATTAACCGAATACGCGATAATATAATTGTTTCGCTTTCGAAATATCATTTGTACCATGAATGAAAACACGAGCATCTCGAAAAATAACGACGCGGTAATCATTTAGTTGGCAAGATAGTAAATACGGATTCCGATCTACTTTCCCTAGTTTATTTAATACCTTTTCCATATCGTCAAAATCGTACTTTCTATTTTCCACTGGCCTAATTTGCACTGTATTTCTTCCGCATAAAGCAGCTACCTTCGTTTGGTTTTCGTATGATAAATAAGGATAAGTTCGATTCGAACCGCACGAAGGGCAATCGTCTGTTTTGATTTTCCCTAGTTTTATAAAATGGTTTTGATTACTCCATATATCAAACATGAAAAATGTTTTTCTAATTGCTGAAAAATCTCCTACTAAAATTTTGAATGCTTCCGCCACTTGATATGCTGCGACAACTTGAACAGTCGGGCTAATAATTCCAGCTGTATCACATGTCACACCTGTAACAGGAACGTTCTTCAGCACACAATGTAAACATGGTGTCTCTTGCGGAATAACCGTATAACTCATACCGTACGATCCAACGCAAGAACCATATACCCAAGGAATATTATGTTTTTGTGATAAATCATTTATTACAAATCGAATATCGAAATTATCTGTTGCATCAATTATTACATCTACATTTTTTAATAGGTCTTCCATGTTTTCTGCACTTGCATCCATTACGAAGGCATCTATGTGTACTTCCGAATTAATTCGCTCTAACCGGTTTTTAGCAGCAATTGCTTTCGGCATTTTCTCTCTCGCATCTTGTTCAGAGTACAATTGTTGCCTTTGTAAATTACTCCATTCAACGTAGTCACGATCAATAATCGTCAATTTGCCAATACCTGCACGTACGAAACTTTCGGCACTTGCACTTCCTAATGCGCCTGCTCCTACAATTAACACATGTTTATTTCGAATTTTTTCTTGCCCTCTACTCCCAATCGGTTTGAACAACTGTTGTCGTGAATACCGCTCAGCCATTACATACCCTTCCTCTCAAGAACTCTATTTCATATTAGAATGTTGTTTTTGATAACAAGCAAAGTAAGCAAATCCAACAAATCCAGCTCCTCCAATTACATTTCCGATAAAGACAGGAACAAAATTTCTAGCAAGATCCATCCACGTCAGATGACCTGCAAAAATAACTGCCGAGATGACAAACATATTTGCTACTACTTGCTGAAATCCAATCACTACAAATGCCATAATTGGAATCCAAATTCCGATTATTTTCCCGACAAAATCACTCGTCCCATAAGCGAGCCAAAGCGCAAGACAAACGAGCCAATTACATCCAATGGCTAAAATTAAAGTTCTTCCAAACGTTTCATGTAACTTTCCTTCTGCTATCGCTACCGTTTTATTTAAATAATCTCCCTCTGTTAATCCGCCAAGATGACCGAAACAATACGCAACAAAAATAGCTCCCACGAAATTCATGAAAGTAATCCAAACCCAGTTATTTAGTACACTTACCAATGTAATTTTCTTTGCATAAAGCGCCATAGAAAGTGACATCATATTTCCGGTAATTAATTCTCCTCCTGCTAATACGACGAGCATCAGTCCAACAGGAAAAACCGCTCCTCCTAAAACATTCACTAAACTCCCCCAGCGCTCAGGTAAATTACCTAAAACGCGAATGTTAAGTAAAAAACCGAGCGAAATAAACGCTCCTCCTAAAAAACCGAGAATAAGCATTGCTGGCAACGTCTGACTTACTTTTTGAACACCGGCCTCAATTACGAGTTCAGCAATTTGTTCCGGTTTATGAAATGCCATTACTAATTCCTCCATTTTCTCCAAATAAAAAAGCAGCTTCAAAAAACCTCCTCAAAATAAAGGTTTTTGAATGCTGCTTAATTTCTCTGCACATCTTTTACAGAGATATCAATCATCACTTTTACTATAAAATAGAAAATCTACAAACGTTGCACATTTTCCATTTTGTATATACTTCATCATAGCGTCACTTTTATATATCAACCACCAATATGTGACATTTCAATTTTAGGTATTCTTTTTTTACTTGTATTATTTAAGCGTTCATCTGAATAACGATCTTCTCGATTGTTCCATATATCGCGTACGATATATGTTATTTCCTCGTCAGTGTATCCAGATCGAAGTAGTTCTCTCAAGTCATTTCCTTTAGAAGCGAACAAACAAGTATATAATTTTCCTTCTGCAGAAATACGTGCTCTCGTACATGATGAACAGAAGGAATCTGTTACTGATGAAATAATACCTATCTCTTCATCACTTCCAATATAACGATAGCGAGTAGCAACTTCACCTGCATAATTCGCTTCTATCCGTTCTAATGGCATAACTTGATGAATGGCATCTACTATTTCTTGTTTAGAGACAACCTCTTTTAACTCCCAACCGTTATAATTTCCAACGTCCATATACTCAATAAACCGAAGAATATGCTTATTTCCCTTAAAGTATTGCGCCATCTGCAAGATGTCCTGTTCGTTTTTCCCTTTTTGAACGACCATGTTTATTTTAATTTTCATACCAACTTCAGCTGCAGCCTGTATTCCTTCCAGAACCCTTTGCACTTTGCTTCTATTACCATTCAAATAGAAAAATCGCTCTTCTTCTAAGGAATCTAAACTAACTGTCACACGTGATAAACCCGCCTTATATAAATCAGGAGCAAACTTTTTCAGTAGTGATCCATTGGTTGTTAAACCGATATCCTCCACACCTTCTATTTTATTAAGGCGCTCAATAAGCTGCGGAAGACCTCTTCGAAGTAACGGTTCTCCGCCTGTAATTCGTAACTTTCTTACACCTAAAGAAACAAAAATACGTGTTATCCTTTCAATCTCATCAAAAGATAAAATTTTATCATTAGACAAAAACGAATAATCAGGACCAAATATTTCTTCTGGCATACAATAACGACAGCGGAAATTACAGCGATCAGTAACAGAAATACGTAAATCCTTTAAAGGACGTTGTAGTTTGTCTAATGTGACAGATTTCATATTTATTGCCTCACTTTTACTTATTTTATATTTACAACACGCTCTGGATGCGTATATATATTTAAGGATTGATTACGAATAAACCCTATCGTAGTAATACCTAATTCTTCTGCTAGCTGCAAAGCCAACTCAGTTGGAGCTGATTTTGACAATATAATTTCACAACCAATCTTTGCAACTTTCAATAATATTTCCGAAGAAATACGACCACTAAATACAATGATTTTATTCCTTATAGAAATATTATTTTTTAAACAATAACCGTAGATTTTATCTAATGCATTATGCCTACCGATATCCATTCGGCTTAAAACAATGCCATTCACATCGCACAAAGATGCATTATGAACGCCACCTGTATGTTGAAACGTCTCCGCAGATTGCTGCATTTCTTTCATTAATCGAAAGCAGTCTTCTGCAGCAACCTGTACATGGACACCATTCATTTTTTTAGCGCTTAGTGCATCATTTGCAAAAACAAACCCTTGTCTACTCATACCACAACAGGAAGTAATATATCGTTTATTTTGCATTTGTTCATAATACGGATTTACTTTTGTCGTTGTTACATGTACAAATCCTTCTTTTTCCTGTACCCATATGTCATCAATATCTTCATACTTCCGAATGATTCCTTCAGATGCCAAGAACCCGATTACCATGTCTTCTATATATTCTGGAGTACTAACCATTGTAACAAACTCCTGTCCGTTCATTTTGATCGTGACTGGAAACTCTGTTACAATGCTGTCCTCTATATGCTTAAACGCCCCTTGTTCATAACGGAAGATTTCTCTTTCTACCTGTATCGGTTTCACGATCAGTATCCTTCTCTCACGTTATATTTTTATCAAAAACAAATACCGAAACTGCAATATCCTCTTCTACTTTCATATCTGAAAATAAATTCACTAATTTCGCTTCAACAAGTTCCTCCAAGTGTTCACGGGAATTCGCAGCATACACTTCTTGAATCATTTTCGTTCTAGCCATATGAACCATTTCCGCACCGTCCATCGTACTTGAAATGAATTTTTCAGTAGGTGTTAAGTTTCCATAAAGGGTTGCAATCGCCATATTTTCAGCAAATACAGTATGAATTCTTTCCGGCCCTTTTCCGAAAAGTTCTTTTCGAAGTTTTCGTATCATATCATTAAATTCATGTACTTTTTTTGACATACAATTATACCTCCCAAAAGCCTCATTTTACTTTATTATATATTTTACCAAAATGATCCTTCCGCCCAAACTATTTCGTACAAACATTTGGGCGAAAAGGTTCACTTCATGAAGTTTATTCGTCTTTTAACCCTTTCCCCATACCTTTTAAGAAATGAAGTCCAAACCCGATAGCACGGTTAATGTCTGGGTCTTTCAATACTTTCATAAGATCGAATACCCCTACTTTTTTGTTACTCTCTAGATGTTCATTACCTTCTTCTAGTCCTACTAATAAGCTACCTATAAGCTTTTTCGTAAGCCCCGGATCAAGTTCTGTTAGAGCACCCGCAGCACCCATCATATTATTAATTAAATTTGTAACAGGCTCACGAGTCACTTGGCCAAGAACAATCTTTGCGATTGGTTCTTTCGCCTTTAGCATAGAATTTGCAGCTTCTAGCATTCCGATGTCATTTAATTCCCCAACAATATTAAACATTTGATTTAAAGCTTCTTCATTATTAGCTAGGAGCTCTTTTAAATCATCTAATTTTTGCTGTTTTATTTCTTCCTCAGTTAATTCTTGTTTTTGAATCATTTTTATAGGTGCAGCCATATTTTTCTCCTCCTACTTATCCGTTAAATGCACATACCCTGGACGTGCCCACTTACGATTTACCTCAATACCAGCTTGAGGATGACGTTTTTTGTTACGTGGGTTCGCTTTTGGCATCGGATTTGCGCCATCAACTTCTAGCACTTCCATACGCACTTTCGTTTGTTTATAAGCAGGTGTGTTCGTACGTACGTCCACAGCAGGACCTGTTAAGAAATTAATTGCTGTTTCATTATCTGTAGAGTTCATCGGTAAATATAACTCATTCGCTTTTACACGGTCTGTTACAAGTGCACGTAATTTTAATGCTCCAAAAGGAGAAACAAGACGAACTAATGAACCTGTTTTCACTCCACGTTCTTTTGCAAGTGCTGGAGAAACTTCAACAAACACACCAGGTACTTTCGTTTGAATACCTGTTGATTTATTTGTCATATTCCCTTCATGGAAATGTTCAAGCATACGACCGTTATTAATGTGAAGATCGAACTCCGCTGGGAATTCAGCTGGACGTACCCAGTCAGCAATCGCAAAACGAGCTTTTTTATCTGGGAAATTAAATCCATCTTGGAAAAGTAATGGTGTATTCGTTCCATCAAAACTTCCCCAATGGAAACTATTCCAGCCTTCAAGTACTTCATAATTTGCTTGTGAGAATAGGGTGATAAACTTGCCATTTCCGCAAAAATTTCACTTGGATGGCTATAATTCCAGTTTGCTCCTAATTTATTAGCAATCTCCTGCACAATCCACCAATCTGGCTTCGCATCTCCAAGCGCAGGAAGAACTTGATACAATCTTTGTACACGACGCTCTGTATTTGTGAAAGTACCTTCTTTCTCAAGAGACGGTGCTGCCGGTAATACAACATCTGCATATTGAGCAGTTTTAGATAAGAAAACGTCTTGCACAACGAAGAAATCAAGGCTTGATAACACTTCGTGTACGTGGTTCGCGTTTGAGTCTACAAGAGCCATATCCTCTCCGACAAGATACATAGCTTTCATTTTTCCTTCGTCAATTGCGTGCAGCATTTCAATATTATTAAGACCTGGTTCACTATTAATTTTCACTCCGTACGCCATTTCAAATTTCGCACGTTCCATATCATTAGTAACGTGCTGATATCCAGGAAGCCATCCGGGTAAAGTACCCATATCACAAGCACCTTGTACGTTATTATGACCTCGAAGTGGATATGCACCAGCACCTGGACGACGATAATTACCTGTTGCAAGAAGTAAGTTTGAAATCGCAGCGGAAGTATCAGATCCACCTGTATTTTGCGTTACTCCCATACCCCAAAGGATACATGTACCATCTGCATCACGAATCATTTCAGCCATTTCAATAAGTGTTTCTTTTGAAATACCAGTCATTTCTTCTGCATATTCAAGTGTATATTCTGTAAGACTCTCTTTAAAATCTTCAAAGAAATTTACATTCTCATCAATAAATCGTTGATCGTGCCAGCCTTGATCAATCATATATTTCGTAACAGCCATTAACCATACTTGATCTGTTCCTTGTTTCGGGCTAATAAAGACGTCTGAACGCTCTGCCATTTCTGTTTTACGAAGATCAGCCACAATTAATTTTTGTCCGTGTAATTTATGCGCACGTTTAATGCGTGTAGCTAATACTGGATGACCTTCTGTCGGATTACAACCTACAATCATAACAAGACCGGATTGTGCGATATCTTTAATTGTTCCAGCATCTCCGCCCATACCAATTGTACGGAATAATCCGTCCGTTGCTGGTGATTGACAATAACGTGAGCAGTTATCAATATTATTCGTTTCAAATACTTGTCGAGCTAATTTTTGAATAACATAATTGTCTTCATTCGTAATTTTAGATGAAGAAATAAAACCGATAGCATCTTTACCGTACTCTTCTTTAATCGATCCTAATTTACTTGCAACTACATTCAATGCTTCTTCCCATGTAGATTCAACAAACGCTCCATTTTTACGAATTAAAGGTTTCGTAATTCGTTCCTTAGAATTTACGAAATCCCAACCGAATTTTCCTTTTACACAAGTAGAAATTGCGTTAACTGGCGCATCAGAAGAAGGCTGTACTTTAAGGATTTTACGCCCTTTCGTCCACACTTCAAATGAACAACCTACACCACAAAATGTACATACTGTTTTCGTTTTCTTCGTACGAGTATCACGCATGGCCGCTTCCACTTCTGATACCGCAAAAATACCGCTATATCCAGGCTCAACTTCTTTAATTAAATCTACCATCGGTTCAAGAATATCTGGTTTTAATCCCGTCATAAATCCAGCTTCACCGAGCATCGTCTTCTCCATTAAAGCGTTACAAGGACAAATGGTTACACATTGACCACAGCTCACACATGAAGAATCATTAATATTTACTCCTTCATCCCAAATAACTCGTGGACGTTCCGCTTCCCAGTCTATTGATAACGTTTCATTTACTTGTTAGTTTTGACACACCTCAACACATTGACCGCATGCAATACATTGATTAGGATCATAACGATAAAACGGATGCGTCATATCAACTTCACTTACATCTACTTTCGGTTCATAAGGATATTTTTGATGCTCGATTTCCATTAATTCTGCTGTATTATGCAGTTTACAATTCCCATTGTTGTTGTCACATACCGTACAGTATAGTAAATGATTTTCTAGCAATCGATCCATCGCCTCTGTTTGCGCTTCTTTTACACGAGCAGAATTACGTTCAATGTTCATACCTTCTGTCGCCACTGTCGAACAAGAGCGCATTAACTTTCCGTCAACTTCTACGATACAAGTGTCACATGTTTGAATAGGATCTACTTCTGGCACGTAACAAATTTGTGGATGTTCAATACCGTTCTCATTAATAATACCCAGTACCGTTGAACCGGGCTCCGCTGCATACTTTTTTCCGTCAATTGTAATATAAACCATGTTGTCATTCATGGTCTTTCCCCCTTTTTGAGAATAAAAAAACTCCACCACGAAAATATACGCACCACATTTCGGCACGTTATTGTCATGGTGGAGTAGTTTATTAGCACATCTTGCTAAAATACCAATCCATTTATTCATAAATAAAACGATAGATTCATAACAGGTCATATCACGATTCCATCTTTAACACTGTAATTATAGCGTTAAAGCTAAAAATATACAATATAAAATTTAAACTACGCATATGTCCGCATGGAACTATCCATAATAACCCATATAAACATAACAAGGAGTAAGCGAACAAATGGGGCCTTTTAATAAATGGATACGTGGTGAAAAATCTTTTTCTGCACAAGAGCAAGCTGATCACATATTAAATAAATCTATCTCTTCTTCTCTTTCCCTTAATCTAAAGCACTTGTCAAAACTTTTTAGCGGTATTCCAGAATTAATTACACGCACTTTCCCGTTAAAAAATGGAAAAGAAGCCGCTCTCATATATATGGAAGGACTTGTAGATAAAACTGTTATTAACATCGATATTCTTCGCCCCCTCCTATTTAAAGAGTGGAATGAGGACAATTTTTGGGAATCTTCAGTTACAATCGGAAATGTAAAAAAAGTTCAGCAATGGTCAGATATTGAACAGTCCCTTTTACATGGTAAAAGTATTTTATTTATAAATGGACAGCTTACAGCGTTAGAACTAGATACGCAATCGACGCCAAAAAGGAGTATTGAAGAACCTACAACAGAAACTTCCATAAAAAGCTCACACGAAGGATTTAATGAGGTAGCGAGCGACAGCCTTGCACTAATTCGTCGATATATTCCAAATCGCGAATTGAAGGTGAAGGAATTCACTGTTGGTGAACGAGCTACTTCAAAGGTTTTTTTGCTGTACCTAGCAGACATTGCAAACGAAGATGTCGTACAAGAAATGGCATGTCGCATCGAATCAATCAAAGTGGATGCCATTATTACTACCGGAGAATTAGAAGGGTTTGTTGAAGATAATTCCTACACTCTCTTTCCGCAATTATCAATAACCGAACGCCCTGATACAACGGCCCATCACATTTTGAACGGAAGAATTGCTGTTGTTGTAGACCGCTCACCCGGCGTATTAATTGGACCTATGACCTTTTCATCTTTTTTTCAGACGATAGATGATTATAGCTTTAGACCTATGATTCCGTCTTTCATACGATTACTTCGTTTTACCGGATTATTTATTGCTATATTTGCTCCAGCTCTTTATATTGCTATGATTTCGTTCCATTATGAAGTGATTCCACTTAAATTATTGTTAACAATTGGAGAATCTCGAGCTAAAATTCCTTTTCCCCCTATATTAGAAGCACTTTTGATGGAATTAGTACTTGAAATGCTCCGCGAAGCTGCAGTTCGGCTTCCTGGTCCCGTTGGACAAACGATTGGCGTCGTAGGAGGGATTGTC
This sequence comes from Bacillus sp. SRB_8, assembly GCF_003264205.1. NCBI lineage: Bacteria > Bacillati > Bacillota > Bacilli > Caryophanales > Bacillaceae > Bacillus > Bacillus sp. SRB_8. The sequence continues at coordinate 144,493 of NZ_NADT01000020.1, forward strand.
ATTGGACAAGCTGCTGTTCAAGCAGGAATAGTAAGTAATGTTATGGTTATCGTCGTATCTATTACCGCAGTCGCTTCTTTTATCATCCCTAACATGGAAATGTCAGCAGGAATTCGGCTTCTTCGCTTTCCAATGATGATAATCGCTTCTTTATTTGGGGTCATTGGCATTATGGTTGGGATGGCAGTTATCATCATTCATATTCTTTCTATGGAATCACTTGGTGTTCCTTATGGTAGTCCTTTTTCTCCGTCTTTTGCTTCGGATTTAAAAGACATTCTTATACGTTTACCATGGAAACTAATGAAGAAACGACCACTATCCCTTAACTTAAAACAAGAAAAGCGACAACGCGATATAGAAGAAACGGAGGAAAATAAGTGACAAAGCGAGCAAAGAGGGAGATTAGTTTATTTCAATACATTTTAACGATTAGTGGTGTTCAAGTGGGATTCGGTGTACTTACACTGCCACGTGAAGTTGCACAAGGGGCGAATACAGATGGCTGGATGTCTATTATTATAGGGTGCGCTATCACTACTTTAGTCAGTCTATGTATTATAAAAATTATGGAAAATCATCCTGGATATACTTTACTTGATGTGCTAACTCGTTACCTTGGGAAATGGCTAGGAAGAGTAGCAATGATTTTTTGGATTTTATATGCTGTTCTTGCAGCTGTTTCCTTAATTTTTTCCCTCTTATACGTTATTCACATTTGGATTTTACCTAGATCTCCAATGTTTTTAATCATGATGTTATTATCTATCCCAATGCTTATGCTCGCATGTAAAGGTGTTCTTATTATTAGTCGCTATGCTGTTTTTACTGTCTTATTTACACTCTGGATGCCATTGCTATTATTTATCCCACTTAAAGATGGGCATTGGGTTTATCTTCTTCCTCTCCTGAAAGAGGGATGGATACCAGTTTTCAACACAGTAAAATCAACTATTATTGCCTTTCTCGGATTTGAGTTTGCATTTGTCCTTTATCCTTATCTCAGTAATAAATCATCTGCCAAAAAAGGAATTGTTCTTGCGAATTTGATTACGCTATTTGTTTATCTTCAAGTTACGTTCGTTTCTTTCCTTTATTTTAGCCCAGATGGTATAACTAAGTTTTTATGGCCCACTCTTTCTCTTGTTACACCATTTCACTTTTCATTTCTGGAACGATTTGAAATTATCTTTTTGTCATTTTATCTCTTCATTATTTTTGATTCTTGCATTCCTTATATTTTTACTGCCTCAGATGGAATCAATCAATTACTTAACAAAAAAGGGAGTTCATTACCTATTTGGTTATTGTTATTCGGGTGTGTTTTCGTTTTATTCTTTTATATCCCTTCTTCTTATCAAATAAGTGCCTTGCGGAATTTTTGGGGAACTGCAAGTTATTTTATCGTTTTTCTATTCCCAGTCTTCTTTCTCTTATACATGACACTTTATCAGCATTGGAAAAGGAGAAAAATTTAAATGAGACGCTTTATTCATTTCACTATACTTTGCTTTCTCATAATCTTTTTAACAGGTTGTGGAGATCGGCTCGACTTAGAAAAACAATCGATTTCATTAATTTACGGTTTTGACGCAAAAGCAAAAGGAAAATTAATTGTGTACCACGTAAACCCTATTTTTAATGAGGATGTAGAGAAAAAGTACGAAACTCATGAAGCGAAAGTACGTACACCTCGAGAAGCAAAAGCCACGTTTAATAGTTCAAGTAGTGGCTTAGTTTCTACAGAAAAATTACAGCTCATTTTATTTAGCACGAAGTTTTTAAAACAAGAAGGAGCTATGCCTTACCTTGATGTTTGGTATCGAGACCCTAAAAACACAGGAAATATGCGTATGGTTGCAGTAGACGGTCCAATTTCTTCAGTTATATATAATAACTTTAAAGATAAGCCTGCACTTCCTGAATATTTAACAGATTTAATTAATACGAACAAACTATACAATCGAACCGTGTTTACGACATTCCATGAATTTCATAGGCAAACTTTTAATAAAGGTATAACACCTGCTATCTCAGAAATAAAAAAAGGAAAAAAAGATGTGATTGTTACCGGCTCTGCACTATTAACTTCTCGTGGAATCTATAAAATGTCTTTAAATCGATATGAAAGTGCCCTTCTTCTTATGTTGCAAAAGAAAGCGAATATACCCGTTTCACTTACCCTGAAAATCCCTTCTCATTCAGTTGAAAGTAATAGTCATCTAAAAGATACCGACGGCGACGATTTCGTAACAATAAATGTTCTTAGCATCAATCGTGATATTCATACAGGCTATAACGATAACCACTTCAAATTTAATATTGCAATGGATTTTAAAGTTTCCGTATCTGAACTTACATTCAACATGGATATAGACAAAGATAGAAAGAAATTAACTTCACTTATTACAAAACAACTAAACAAAGATTTAAACGATTTAATCCACAAAATTCAAAAACAGCAACTTGATCCATTCGGGTTTGGTGATTATGCGAGAGCATTTCAATATAAAGAATGGAAAACGGTTGAAGACGATTGGCCGAGTGCTTTTTCAAAAGCTAATGTGAAAGTAGCACCTACTATTAAAATTTTAGAGAACGGGATTATTAAATAATAAAAACACGCTACTTGCTCTTATACGTGTAAAGAGAGCAAGTAGCGTGTTATCATTTTTATTTTGAAGTTTCCTATACAGTTACGCTTCTGTTTCTGATTCTTCGTTTTCCGCCTGTTCCAATCTTTGCTGCTCCGCAAGTTCGGCTGAAATCATTCCATAATAAATTTCTGGATATAATCCAAATATTTGATATACACTACCTAAAAACGGCATCGGAATCCCTCACTTCTAAAGTTGTATTGTCATTCTTAAGGATTCCCTTTTCATTCATTATACATTCGTTTTTGGCACTTCTTCTTCATCGGGAACATGTAATATATTTTGCCATTTTTTATAAGGCGCACTATTTGGATCCACATACCCTTTCGCATACGAACGATCCCACAATTGTTTCATAAACATCTCTTTCTCTTTCTTTGCAACCATATCTGCACCTGTTCCGTAATAGTTTTGGAAATACAGCTCAATTTCATCAAGGAATAACCTTAACAAATCGTCAGATGTTTCTTCTAACGTCGGGTCATATTTTGCCTCACGGTCATACATTAAAATCATATCTAAAATATTATGAACATGCTCTTTACGGAGCCATCTTATATCTTGAGCGCCTAATACAAATGCATGTGTATATAAATGTCCACCTTGTATCATTGCCTTTTCTTGTTCTTCTTCAAATCGTGACAAGATGTTTTCATAAATAAACGGATTATGAAGCAATGCTCTGTGCAACTTATAACTTTCACTTGAAATATTTTTCCCCATCGACTGAATTAAAAAGCTACGGCCGACACCGTTATATTGATACACGAATTGTCCATCAACAGCAACTAAGCTAATCCAGCGATACATATACGCGTATAGAAGAGCACGATTACATTTGTCGTAATCTAACTTCGTTTGCGTTGCATTCAAGTCTGGCATAAAGGCTGGTAAGTGCCAATATTTATCTAAATGCGGCGTCAAACTAGATTTTTTACTATTTAATTTGTTCAGGCGGCGATAATACGATTGAAAATAATCACCTTTATCGTTCATAAAACCATTCGCAATATGTCCAGATGAAAGCTTAGGAAAATCTTGTAGCGATAATCCGTAATGAGCACGATAACAAATCACTTCAAATGGTGAAAACGCCTCGTTTACCGTATCTTTTTCTTTAAACATTTCTTGCAATAACTCTTCTTGCAATTCTTGTTTTAAAGATGGATGTACGCCCCAATATTGTAATTCTCTATGATGAGAAACTTTCGGAACGAACGGACTTGCTAAATGGAAAAGATCTTCAATTTTTTCACGAACGTATTCATCACGATCACGCTTCTTGAAATCTGCTTCTTTTCGCAATGCTTCAACGATATTAAGCTCTAATTTGTCACGATAGCGCACTTGAAGTTCGTCATAACAATAACTCAATATATGTTCACGATAGAAGTCTTCCACCTTTTTCGACTGAATTTCTTCGGCTTTCGCATCACGACAATATTCCCCGTACAAGCTCATATAAATTTCGGACGATATATCTTTCGGTAATACACCTAAATTTAAATGTTGCTGCATATCTTGCCAAATCTTTTCTTGCAATTTCTCTTCAGCTAATACGTATACATTCGTCGGGTTCGTTTTCCCCTCAAATTCCTTGCTTCGCTTTTGGATTTCAAACAATAAATTTTCACGTGTTTCGTATAAATTATCAAAGAATCTTTCCCAATATTGAATCATTTTATCAACTGCTTGGTATAGCGATTGATACACGAGTTCTAACAACATTTCTTTACGATACTCACTTAATTTGTGTACGTACTGCGTTACAATATCTTCAAATTCTTTTTTAAACAAACGTTGCTGATTATTAATCATTTTTCCAAACCAGCCTTGTTGCTGCGCAATTTCAACGCGGCGAACAGCCGTTACAGTTCCATCAATATTACTCACATTAAATTTCTTATCGTAGTTTTGAATTAAATTACGCTTTTGTTCATTATTTTCATGTAGTCGATTCATCTTCTCTACTAACTGCTTACGAATTTCATACAGCATAAAACGTGCTGCAACTGGATGAACTGGATCCGTTTTCTTTAAAAACCATGTATTTAATTGGTAAGACTGTCCTTCTGAGCCACTCGGTATAAAGCGGTCTGATTCGATCATGTCATATAAAAGGGTAGTAACATGCTCATGTACACGGCTCGGAATGGCATAAGCATATAAACGAACCGCATGATCAACTCTCGCTACTTCCCCCTTCATTTGTTCCATCATTTTAAGCTTCGCAGCCGATATTTTGCACTCATGCTGCAGGCGGTTTAATTCCTCATCTTTTTGCACTGTACGGTGTACGTAACTCTCTACAGCATCTAAAAACAATTTTGATTTTGCAACACCGAGCTTACCACCCTCTGCCCCTTCACGTGTTTCATGGTACATTTGTCTATAAAAAATATGAGCTTGTTCTGGCCGAGTAGCAAGATGCTCTAAGTCTTCTAAATAACTTTTCCCGCGCTCTGGCTTTTCACGCTGCATACCGCGTTTTACATCTTGATCGTATCTTTGCCTCTTCTCTTGAAATAGTTGATCTAAATGAAGCCAAGATTCATCTAAACCTTGCACCGCCCATTTTAAAGCACAGTATTTCAAAACGTGCTCATACGGATAAATAAGTTTTGCCGTTCCTGCTCCGCAATATCTCCCTTTCCCACTCGATTCTGCCAATTGCTGAATTTGATTATCTTCTTGGGCAAAATGATTTGCAGACATTGGACTAAATAACTGTAAATAAATCGTATTTGCCATTTGCTCCATATAATCCGATAAATTGTGCAAATGGTGCCCATGTAAATTTTCATAATCATATAAGAAACAATAATTGTACGGTAAATGATGCTGCTTTATCGTATGGTTTGTTCTTCCATCTTCATCCACTTGATCAGGACGATATTCTAATTCAATCGTTACGCCGCCTCGTTTTGATAATTCACCAGTCGACCCAAGCGTAATAGCGTGCAACTCTTTTAACGATGCATAACCATTCGCTTGCACAGTTTCAAACTCTTTCGCACTAACCGTTCTCGTCTTAACTAAAACATCCGGCATTAAAAAAGCACCGCGAATTAAAATGTTATGATGCTGCAATTTCTTCCGGAGCATCTCACGCAAATATAATGCGATTTGTAAAAACATCCCTGAACCTGTTCCGCCGGCTAGTGATGTTACAATAATGACACGTACACCATATTCGGTCTGATCACTTGTAACTGGAAAAATCTTCTCGATTTCTTGCCAAAACGATGTGAGTTTATCTTCTTTCATCGCAGCACGTAACGCTAACCGTGAAATGACGCGTAACTGTCCAGCCCCTTCTGTTAACGGTTTATCAAGTATAGTCGGATCCATCGGAAACCACTCTGGAATCGTTGGATCTCCCGCAATATACTCTCTCGGTGTTTTACTCGAGCTCGTTTGCGTCTTAAACTTCCGAATATGATCAAATTTACTCAATGTATTCACATCTGTATCAAATACATGCATCGCTACCTTTTTACGACGCTCCTCAGGTAATCTTTCATATATTTGATGTGTGACAGTACTACCGATTCCACCTAAGCCAATTAAAATTGTTGGAACTTGTAATGTCATGTGAACCACCTTCCTATTCTTGCTTGTTTGAAAAGAAGAATAAAGAGAGCCGGGCCTCCTCCGCCCCTCTTACACCCTATCTACTATTCACATTCGTACCGGTAAATCTCCTTACCATATCCTCTATCAATTACTAAAAGTTCATTGGGATACAACGTCTTATGCTCCATTCCTACCTCTTCCTCTGTTATAAACATCCCATCAATAATCATCCCAACCACTTGCGATTCTTTTGCTACAAATATAGATTTCGATCCTTTTTTCGCTATTAATGTTACAGATTGCACCGCCTTTCTTTCTGCTCGAAATGGAATGCCAAAATAGTGCTTCCACCATTTATTTTTAAGTAACTCTGGTTCAGATTGATAAAGCCAATCTTTCGCTACTTCTTGATCCCATTCGTAATATAGTAATGCTTTCCGATGAAATCTCGGACGAACAATCCATCCTAAAATAATAATTCCTACTATTAAAAGTAATAAAGTAATAGGAATTACAAATTTAAAAACGAGCGCATACTTCTCAAAAAACGGCGCATTTTCAATGTGCAGTACGATCTTTTCCTTTACTTCTTGTAATTTTGAATCATTGATCGTGATGGTAGCCTCTACGGTGCCGGTATCTGTAAAATTGAATGTGTCGGAGTAATAAGGTCGAGGATAAACATAAACTTGACTACCATGCTGTTTTAATTCATAGTTGATCGATTGATTCGATGTGACACCAGTAGATTTTAATAGTTTCTTTACAGCCTCTTCTGTCATCGGTTTACCATTTAACTGGGGCTGTAAAATAAATGGTTTACTATTTTCTAAATTTGTTACCTTTTCTTCATAATCTTTCGTAACAGCTTGAAGTGTTAATTTTGGTTTTTCAGCTGGTTCAATCTTGAATTCTTTCGTCTGTCTATAAAATCCCTTTATATTCATATGGACTTTCCCGCGTACTAACTCTTTACCAACCTTTGTCTCGTAATAAAACACATGTCTTTTATCATCCCACTTCATCGGATACTGCTTTCCGTCTATTTCTACTTCTGCTTCGAAATAAGAAGTTTGAATTGGTAATTCAGTAGGTTTCGCTTCAATAACAGCTGTCACACCTTCATACATTTTCTCAACATTTTTTCTATCTTTATCATCTTTGTCGTACGTAAAAACAGTATAATTAAGCGCTGGTTCAACAAGTACTTGTAATCCCTCTTTCTCAATGTCCTGATCCACTTCTATCGTATATGTCCCTGGCTTAATCACTTCCTGATTCGCTGTACTTACATGCACTATATTTCCGAATAATTTAGCTTCTCCTGGTGCATGTATAGAAAAAGAAGACTGCAATTGTAACGGTTTGGAAAGTTGCATAACTTTATAATTAGACAAAGAAGGTGATTGTCGTACAAGCGTCATACGCTTTAATGGAAACGGTGTTGTAATCTCTACTTTTTTTCCTACTATTTTCGTTTTGACAATCGATTCAACAGAAGAAAATGGATCACGATTTGCAACTAATGCTGCCACTTGATTCACACTTTGTACAATACCATCCTCACCGCTAGACGGCATGACAACTCCATTCATTTCTTTTTTCCAAATCTCTTTAAACGTATTTAACTGCAGCTTCTCTTGCTGCCCTAAATCCTCTTCCATCGTGATTAAGACTGGGTGTAAAGAGATCTTTTTAGAATCCATCTCTTTCTTAAACTGTGCTAACTTCTGTGTAATTTGTTCTTTTCCGCCAATCTTATCTTTCTCCAAATCATTAAATGCCCCGTCAGTTAATACAATAAGCCAAAATTCACGTTTTCCATCTATATCTGCTTCCTTCTCTATAGATTGCATCGCCGTTTCTACTGCGCTAAATGGAGTATTTAAATATGTTTTCCACGCCCCAATCCCCTCAATTTCTGTTTGCCTTTGATCCTTTGTTAATGAAATGTTTAATGGAGCATCCGGCTTACTCATTGGAACGTAAGAAAATTTATCTTTCTCATCTAATAGCGCAACTAAACTTTGCAAGGCGTAATTGGCATACTTCCAGCGATCGTTATTTCTCATGCTGCCCGAATCATCATATACAAGTGAAACGACCCTTTCCTTTGCCTCCTCTCCTTTTGCAAAAACTGAAAAAGGTAAACATATAAATAGAAACAGCATGAACGTGGCACAAATTCGAATTTTCATGATGAGGCTTCGCCACCTTTGTAGACAAATTCCTATGTTTAAATTTATGAGAGGAAACAAGATATATGACTTGTATTTTAGGACAACAGTTCACAGCAATTACATTATGTAAACAAAAATGAACTACTCCCATATTTTATTTCGAATTTTTTCCTTATTATATATCTGAAATAACACATAGATTTCATACTTTTCCCGCTATAAATTCCACCATTAAAGTTTGATTTTCTTTTCAATACAAGAAATAAAGAGCACGCTATAATTAGCGCACTCTTTACTTCTTCACATATACTTCAACAATCGGATTTTCCTTTTGATCTGCATGTAAACGTATATTCTCTTCACCCGTATTATAAATGCTAGCTACCAGCATAACTGTTAACAAATTAGGGATTTTCCCGTCACTTCCATATTTTCGTTCAAGAGCTTCTGTATACTCGAAATCCAAATCACCCTGCACATATGTATACACTTCAAAACCATCTTTCAAATTACATACGACCGTATCAATAATATCCGCCCCTACTTGTTTCTTCATTTCACCTCGCAGTGCTTCTATTAATTCCTCCCAAGGAATTTCGTACGTCTGAAATTGGTCTGTAGATTTCATTTCTCTTCCTCCTCGTTATGTATCCTGTTCGTATATTTCCCCTTTCGTATAACAATTATGATAGATAGGTCATTCGTACAAGCCGCACTTGTCCTGCTTACATATCGTATTACGGTAATACGGAAGGAGGAAAGAACATGCATAGAAAAAGATGTTATGATACATGCCAACGTTATTTCGGTAAAGTTGTTCGAATTGAAGATCGGGATGGTCGCATTCACTTAGGCAAAATAATAGATGTAACAAACGATTCTGTTTGGATTGAACCAATGCAACAGCGCTCATCTTTTGATACAGGATTCGGGTACTATAACGCATATTCAAACGGCGGATGTGATATTTGCGGTGGTATTAGCAGATGTGATAACTGTGGATTTGGATGCGGTGGTGGATTCGATGGTGGATTTAGTGGCTGTGGATGCGGCGGTCGTGGTTGCGGTGGTTGTGGCGGCGGTGGCTGGGGCCTTGAACTCGGATTTGGCTTTATTTTTGGAATTACTTTGGCTGCATTATTTTTCATCTAACATAGTAAAGAGTTGACTATCTTTAGCCAACTCTATTTCTATTTTTCACATATAAAAATCCGATGCCCTAAAATATGTTGATACATAAGCAGTACTTGTTCGTGTTGCACCCACGCCTCATACAATTCTTCCGGAATAAACGGTGATACATTCCACTCTGGCTCTTCCACATGTCCTGCAACTGTTTCTGCAATAGTTCCGCCACCCGCAATTGTAATTCTTTTAAAATTTGCTGCTTGAAATAAATGAATCCACTCATTCTCAGTTAATAATTCTTTCATACCGTATAACTGTCCAATCTTTTCCTCCTCTTTCTTCTCAATATGTTTTTCGGTAATCATTTCAATGACAACAAGTCTCCCATCCTTTTGTAATACACGATAACATTCCGAAATAACCTTTTCTTTATTTGTAAAAGCGAGTATAGATTCTCCAAGTACAAGCTCAAAAGAATCATTTAAACACGGTAACCTTTCTACATCTCCTTGAATCAATTGTATATTTAAACCATCAAACAACCATCTATCTTTCGCTTTTTGAATCATAATTTCATTCTTTTCAACCGCTGTCACTTTATAACCCAATTCTTTTGTCATATACGCCGCTGTTTTCCCCGTGCCGCAACCTATCTCAAGAACATTTGCTCCGTGTCTAAGCGGCAATTGAGATAGTAATTGCTTCGTTAACGTAAAACCACCAGGATGAGCACTCCCTATTCCGTAATAAGCTAAAAAATCAATGTACGAATTTCTTTTCATGGGATTCTCCTTCATTTTTCTATAATACTTATATTCATTCATAAAAAAGTGGTGCAAAAAAAAACATTTCCAAAGTGCTTTACTACACCTTAGAAATGCTTTTATTTGTTATTATTTATCTTCTACATACGCCCATTTGAAACTATATTCCGGACTAATATTATGTTTCACAATTCCCTTTACATTTGGTTGCATAACATATGATCTAGCATTTTGATATAAAGGTACAAGTGCTACATCATCTTCAAGTAACAATTTTTCTGCCTTCCCTAACTCTTCCCAACGTTTCTTTGCATCAGACATTAATTCTGTTTTACTCTTTTTAATACTCTCATCATATTTTGAATTTGAGTAACTCATTTGATTCTGAGAATTCGTTGTTTCAAACATATCTAAGTATGTCATCGGATCTGCATAATCTGGGCTCCAACCACCATATGCGATATCATATTCTTGCTCTGATTCTAATTTTAATTTTTGCTTAAACGGCTGAAGTTTAATATTTACTGTTACACCTTTTAAGTTTTTCTCAATCTGATCCTTTACATACTCTCCAACTTTTTTCGCATTACCAGTATCGTAGTTTAAGAATTCAATTGTCACCTGATCTTTTCCAAGTTCTTTTTTCGCTTCGTCCCATGCAGCCGCAGCCTTTTTAGTATCTTGTTTCAAACCATTTTTAAATGTTTCTTGGAAATCTTTACCGTCAGGTCCAGCTGCTAAACCCTTCGGAACTAAATAATCGGCTCCTTTTGAACCATCATTTAAGATGACATTTGCTAAATTCTTTTTATCTATCGATAATGCAATTGCTTCACGTAATTTCTTGCTTTTTAGTGGTGTATCTTGACCAGCACGCTTTTGATTTAAACGTAAATAGAATGTACTTGGTTCTGAATATGTTCCAAACTCATCTTTTTTATTTCTATACTTATCAACGAATTCTCCTGATAAAAGCGCGAAATCAATTGCACCTGTATCATATAAATTTACCCTTGTAGCTACTTCTTTTACTACACTGTAATTAATTTCATCTAGTTTTACAGTCTTTTTATCCCAATATTGGTCATTTTTCTTCAATTTCCAGCCTTGCTCATGTTTCCAATCAGTAAGTACAAACGGTCCATTATAGACTGTCGTATCAGATTCTAAACCGAACTTCTCTCCTTTTTCTTTTACGAACTTCTCATTTAATGGATAGTATGATGGGAATGCCACTAAGTTTAAGAAGTATGGTACCGCTTGCTCTAATTCTACTTCAAGCGTATAATCATCGGTTGCTTTTACTCCTAATTCAGTTACAGGTTTTTCTCCTTTATTAATCGCTTCTGCATTTTTAATATAGTAAGTAATAAATGCATACTCAGCAGCTGTTTTTGGATCTAATAGACGTTGCCATGCAAATACGAAATCTTTTGCAGTTACTGGATCACCATTTGACCATTTTGCATCTTTACGTAGCTTGAATGTATATTTTTTACCATCCTCGCTTTTTGTGCTAGATTCTGCTGCAGCTGGGATTGGCTTATTATCTTTATCAAGACGATATAATCCTTCCATCGTGTTTCCTAAAATTTGTGAACCAAGTGTATCCGTACTTTTCGAAGTATCCATCGTCGGAATTTCATTCGTTTCTGTTCGATTTAATACTTGTTTTGCTGCATATTTAATATCGGATTTTTTCTCTTCCCCACCATTAGACGTTGTAGTTGTTTTCTTCTCTCCACCTGATCCCGAGCAAGCTGTTAATGCCATACTCATTGCTAGAACTGGTGCTACAACCGCTGTTAATTTTGTCATCTTTTTTCTCTTCATTTCTTTGTACCCTCCCCAATTATATGTACGATATTAACAGTTAGAGATTCTCTATTAACTTTCGTTATCAGAAAATTCTTATTAATTAATATTCTGCTATTTTTTCCGGTTTTGTAAAGTATTTTTGTAAATTTTCTAAATATTTATTTTTTTATGATAATAACTTGCTATTTTACTATTACTACTATATGAATCATCCCCCGTCTACTATATGTAAACATATCCCCTCTTATTCTTCTCTATTGCTATGTTCTATATTTTTCTCATCAATATGAAATCTCTGCTATCATTTATCTATCCAATTGTTGAACTCCTTTCTAATTTCCATGTGCCTTATTCTCCTATTCATACAAAAAAAGCATTTCAAAAGCATATTAGCCACTTTTGAAATGCTTTCATGTTATTTCTTTCCGCCATCCTCAGTTACATACGCCCACTTAAAGCTATATTCTGGACTAATGTTGTGTTTCACAATTCCTTTTACATTCGGTTTCATTACGTACGCTCTTCCTGTTTGATATAAAGGAACTAATCCTGCATCTTCTTCAAGGAATATTTTTTCTGCTTTCCCTAACGTTTCCCAGCGCTTCTTCGGATCAGACAATAATTCATTACCTGCTTTTTGTACCATTTCATCGTATTTCGGATTTGAATAACTCATTTGGTTATATGGACTCTTCGATTCAAACATATCAATAAATGTCATTGGATCCGAATAATCTGGGCTCCAACCTGCAAACGAAACTTCATAATCTTGCGCTGACTCTAATTTTAATTTTTGTTTAAATGGCTGAATTTTCGTGTTAACTGTTACACCTTTTAAGTTTTTCTCAATTTGATCTTTAAAATAATCGGCAATCTTTTTCGCAGTTCCATCATCATAGCTTAGTAATTCGATTGTAACTTGATCTTTTCCAAGTTCTTTTTTCGCTTCTTCCCAAGCTGCTGCGCCTTTTTTCACATCATATTTCAGACCATTTTTAAATGTATCTTGATAATCTTTACCATCCGGCCCTATCGCAAGCCCTTTTGGAACCAATTGATCCGTTGCTTTTGATCCATTATTTAATATAACGTTTGCTAAACCTTTTTTATCAATTGATAATGCGATTGCTTCACGAAGTTTTTTGCTCTTTAACGGTGTATCTTGTCCATTACGCTTTTGATTTAAACGTAAGAAGAACGTACTTGCTTCTGAATACTCACCATATTCATCTTTGTTCGATTTATATTTATCTACAAATTCTCCTGATAATAATGTAAAGTCAATCGATCCTGTATCATATAAATTTACTTTTGTAGCCACTTCTTTTACAACGCTGTAATTAATTTCTTCTAATTTCACAGTCTTATTATCCCAATACTTATCATTTTTCTTCAGCTGCCAACCTTGTTCATGTTTCCACGATGCCATTACAAATGGCCCGTTATACAATGTTGTATCTGCTTCTAAACCGAATTTCTCTCCTTTTTCTTTTACGAACTTTTCATTTAAAGGATAATATGACGGGAATGCTAATAAATTTAAGAAGTACGGTACCGGTTTTTCTAATTCTACTTCTAGTGTATAATCATCTACCGCCTTTGCTCCTAATTCAGTTCCAGGTTTTTCTCCTTTATTAATCGCTTCTGCATTTTTAATATAGTAAGCAATAAATGCATATTCTGCCGCTGTGTTTTTATCAAGTAAGCGCTGCCATCCATATACGAAATCTTTCGCTGTTACAGGCTCTCCATTTGACCATTTTGCATCTTTACGCAGTTTAAACGTATATTTTTTACCATCTTCGCTTTTCGTACTTGATTCTGCAGCAGCCGGAATAGGCTTATTATCTTTATCAAGACGATATAATCCTTCCATTGTGTTCCCTAAAATTTGTGCCCCTAACGTATCAGTAGATTTAGAAGTGTCCATCGTCGGAATTTCTTGATTTTCCGTACGATTTAATACTTGCTTCGCTGCATATTTAATATCAGCTTTTTTTTCTTCCCCACTATTAGATGTAGTAGTCGTTTTCTTCTCCCCACCTGATCCAGAGCACGCTGTCAATGCAACACTCATTGCTAAAACTGGTACTACAACCGCTGTTAACTTTTTCATCTTTTTTCTCTTCATTTTTGTACCCTCCCTAATTATATGTACATTACCAACCCTTGAGAGACCCCTTGCTAACAATTAATTTTCTGAAAATTATAACTAATATTATTCTACTCTATTTTTCGTATTTGTAAATAGTTTTATTTTAAATATTCTGATTTTTATCTTCATAAATTAGTATGATTTATCCCCCATCTACTATATGTACGTACTATACGCCTTATTCTTCTCTATTTAACTGAGCTAAAAAAAAGCATTTCAAAGTAGCTAAGCTACTTTAAAATGCTTTTTTAACTCTATTATTTTTCAGTCACGTATGCCCACTTAAAGCTAAATTCTGGACTGATATTATGTTTTACTACACCTTTTACATTTGGTTGTAAAACATAAGAATCCCCACGTTGATATAAAGGTACAATCGCTACATCTTCTTCAAGTAATGTTTTTTCAGCTTTTCCTAACTCTTCCCAACGTTTCTTCGCATCGCTCATTAATTCCGTTCCAGCTTTTTTCACCATGCCGTCATATTTAGGGTCAGAGAAGCTCATTTGGTTATGAGAATGTCCAGTCTCAAACATATCTAAGAACGTCATTGGATCTGCATAATCTGGATTCCAACCACCGTATGAAATATCATATTGTTGCTCAGATTCTAATTTTAGTTTTTGCTTAAATGGTTGAAGTTTAATGTTAACTGTTACACCTTTTAAGTTCTTCTCAATTTGGTCCTTAATATATTCTCCAACTTTTTTCGCATTACCAGTATCATAGTTTAAGAATTCAATTGTAACTTGGTCTTTACCTAGCTCTTTTTTCGCTTCTTCCCAAGCTGCAGCAGCTTTTTTAGCATTTGGTTTTAAACCATTTTTAAACGTTTCTTGGAAGTCTTTACCGTCTGGTCCAGTTGCTAAACCTTTTGGTACTAAGAAGTCAGCTTCTTTTGATCCATCATTTAAAATTACGTTTGCTAAATTCTTTTTATCAACTGATAGTGCAATTGCTTCACGTAACTTTTTACTCTTTAATGGTGTATCTTGTCCATCACGTTTTTGGTTCATACGAATGAAATACGTACTCACTTGTGAATATGTTCCGAATTCATCTTTCTTATTTCTGTATTTATCTACGAACTCTCCAGTTAATAAAGCAAAGTCAACTTGACCGCTATCATATAAATTGATAAGAGTTGCTGGTTCTTTAACAACACTGAAGTTAACTTCTTCAAGTTTTACAGTCTTTTTATCCCAATATTGATCATTTTTCTTTAATTGCCATCCTTGTTCATGCTTCCAATCTTTAAGAACGAACGGTCCATTATAAACTGTTGTATCAGACTCTATACCGAACTTCTCCCCTTTTTCTTTTACGAATTTTTCATTTAATGGGTAGTACGATGGGAATGCTACTAAGTTTAAGAAGTACGGTACCGCTTGCTCTAATTCAACTTCAAGCGTAAGATCATCTACCGCTTTCACTCCTAATTCAGCTACAGGTTTTTCACCTTTATTAACCACTTCTGCATTTTTAATTGGGAATGCGATAAATGCATACTCAGCAGCTGTTTTTGGATCTAATAGACGTTGCCAAGCATATACGAAATCTTTCGCCGTTACTGGATCTCCATTTGACCATTTTGCATCTTTACGCAGTTTAAATGTATATTTTTTACCATCTTCACTTTTCGTGCTAGATTCTGCTGCCGCTGGAATAGGCTTATTATCTTTATCCAGACGATATAATCCTTCCATCGTATTCCCTAGCATTTGTGAAGATACTGTATCTGTTGATTTAGAAGAATCCATCGTTGGAATCTCTTGGTTTACTGTTCGATTCAACACTTGTTTTGCCGCTAATTTCCCCTCTGACTTGCTATCTCCACTTGAGTTTGTGCTTGTCTTTTTATCTCCGCCTGATGTAGAACATGCTGTTAATGCCATGCTCATTGCTAAAACCGGTACTACAACTGCTGTTAGTTTTTTCATTTTTTTCTTTTTCATTTTTGTACCCTCCCTAATTCTAAACGATAGCTATTTAAGAATTTTCTGATAATTCTGTTTTTCTTTATATATTTATCAGACGATTCTTACTACTTCTTATTCTACTAATTTTTTAAAATTTGTAAAGTGTTATTATTGAAAATTATTAAAAAATTATTTTCTTACAGTAATATTCATAAAAATTCCATATAGTTTTTTAACATCGTTTTTTATCGTTACATATACACTAATTTAATAGTATTAATTATATTTTCTAATAAACAGACTGTAGATTATCGTTAATAAATAATGTATATTCCGGAAAACTTTTTCCTACAAAAACAAAAAAAGCAGATATAAGATCTGCTTTAATTTCCCTCAATTTGTTTCTCACTTAATCCAAGATGTGTTCTGAGTGTATTACTCAAATTTTGTAAGTCTTTTTTATTAGGATTATAATAATATACACGCTTTCCATTTGGGCCATTTGGTAAATATAAATCATCACCGTTCAGTTGAATCTTCTCCACTGAACAATCTAAACCATATTTATAAAAAGATAAAATATCATCCAATGCTAAATTTGTTTTAAAATCACCATCGACTGCCTCAACCATTTTCTCCAGTTTTGTAATAGACCCTACACTTTTTAATTTACTTAAAATGGCCTCAATAACAAGTTGTTGGCACTGTCCCCTCATTGCATCACTATCAATATGGCGAGTTCTCGCCAAAGCAAGTGCTTCTTCTCCCGTTAATTTTTGAACCCCTTTTTTCAAGTGAATCGTATCAGGTTCATCTTTACTATTTTGTTCAGTAAATTCAACCGGGACATCTACCTCAACACCATCGAGCCCATCAACAATTTTAATAAATGACCCAAAATTAAATTTTACAAAATAATCTACCGGTACTTGCAGTAACTTTTCTACTGCCTCAACAGAAGCTTGTGGCCCTCCATCTTTTCCGTTTTTAACGAAACCACTTCCATATGCGTGTGTTATTTTATCTTTTTTCTTTTCGATTGGAACATATGTATATGTATCTCGTGGTATACTGGTTAATTTCACTGTCTTATCTTCTTTATTAAACGTAGCTAACAATAATGCATCCGTATGAAATGCACCATTATAGCCCTTTTGCCGTTCTTGATTTTCATCAATCCCCATAATTAACATTGAAACGTTGTGTGTAATTGGCTTTACAGCTTTCTCACGTAAATTTGATTTTTCACCACGCGATAAGTTCAAATTAGATTTTTGTACGAGATTAGAAGTTTGCATATATACATAGGCACCATACCCAACTCCGCCAAAT
This sequence comes from Bacillus sp. SRB_8, assembly GCF_003264205.1. NCBI lineage: Bacteria > Bacillati > Bacillota > Bacilli > Caryophanales > Bacillaceae > Bacillus > Bacillus sp. SRB_8. The sequence continues at coordinate 162,022 of NZ_NADT01000020.1, forward strand.
AGTAATACTCCTAACAATACACTTATTATCGTTGTCTTTTTATATTTTCGTTTATTTTTCTTTTCTCTTGAAGGAGAGGTATTCTCCATATAGTTCCCTCCGTTTTCTATTCATCTAATATGTTTTTTCAATTTTTCATAATTAGTGCTATCCTTTTGAAATACATTCTCTTTCAATCCTTTGTTTATTTGTATCCATTCAGTCGTAATCGAATATTGAATCATACCTTCATGGAAACTAAGGAACTTCAACATAATCCCCGTATTTTTCTCTACAACCATTTCAAACTTCCCACTCAAATCTTCAGATGTACTTACAGGCATTTCTATGTTTATTACTCCTTCTATTTTGTAGCAATCGAGTCCAAGATACTTCGTTTCTTTATAACTCCAATCTTTATATCGAATTAATAGATCAGCAAATTCTGATTGAATACTGTACTTAGCGAATCCCACATATTCGTCATCATACCGTTTCTTCTCACCTGATTTTCTCAATAACCTTTCCGTAGGGCTTAATTTTAATAGTTCATTATTTCTTTCTTTTGGACTCCATCTCGTCTCTTTATACGTATTATTCTTATCATTAAACTCTTTTTTTCCTTCCTCGCTATAAATCATCGTGCTTTTTTTCGATAGCTTGTCTTCTTTAGATGAAATACCACTTTGTTTCTCCGTATCAATCGCATATTTATATGTTGTAGCAATTCTTGTAGAGCTAGAATATTCTTCGAATTGCCCTGAAACATTTTGGAAATGATCAATTGAATCAAGCATCTTTTGATGAATCTTTTCCTTATCTGGATAATTGACGTTCGACTTTATTTCTTCTTCATTCTCATAATCAGAAAACGCATTCTTCTTTACGTAATTAAACATCCCTCCATTTTGTGCAAAGCTCTGTATAGAAAACTCAGACATAGATACAATTGATAGCGTTAGAACAGCGGCACTAATAAACATCATATGTACTCTATAACTCTTTCTTTTTACAGGAAGATTATGAAGTGTATCATTAATTTTTTCATTTAGTGCCTGTGGCAATACGGTATTATCCTTTTCTATTCTCTTTTTTAATTTTTCATCAAATGATTTTTCTTTATCCATTTTAACCACCTCCTACTCCATCTTTAATCGCTCTTCTAATTGTTCCCTTGCACGTGACAATCTTGATTTAACCGTACCTTTTGGAATTTCTAAAAGCGTTGCAATATTTTCTTGATTCATATCTTCATAATAATAAAGTACAGTTACAGCTCTTAGTTCTTCCGTTAAAGACTGGATAGCATTACAAAGGTCAATATCTTCATATCGATCGAACGCCACCATATTACTATCATGATCCTCAATTACAATTACTTTTTTATAAGAGCGAATTATATTGTTACACTCATTTATTAAAATTCTAATGAGCCAAGTTTGAAAAAACTCTTCCTTTTTCAGTTTTTTTATATTTTCATAAGCTTTTAAAATTGTTGCCTGCATCGCATCCTCTATATTCGTCTCATCACGTAACATCGCCTTCGCAATGCGATACATCTTTACTTTTTCTGTATGTATAAGTGTCATAAAAGCCTCGTGATTACCCTTTTTTGCTAAAGAAACATCCGTTTCTTCTTTTACAATCATCTTATATAAAGGAATTACTTTCACAATTGGTCCTCCTGTTTCAGCCTCTCTATTAATTAAACTTTACACATATTAGACGGAGTATCCTAGAAAAAGGTTTAATTCTTTTGAATATTTCTACAAGAAAAAATGTAAACATTCCATTTTGACTATCTACTTAAATGTTTCTCTAAAAGATATCCCTTCGAATTTACAAACAAAAAAAAGCCCACTTTCTCAGTGGACTTTCTAATTTACAACGGTAAATCCCTCTTCCTAAACACTACTATTGCTACTATGAAGATACAAAGTGCTCCAGCAGTTAAGCCTATACTTACTGGCCATATATTATATGTTCCTTCAGCAATTTCTTTCGGACGAAACAATGTAAATAAAGATATATTTCTCATCCACTCTAACTTATCACTTAATTTCCCTACCATATCTAATACGAAAAATAAGATTGTTAAACTGGCTGAGTAGCTAAGTGCCTTTCTTTCATCATTACATATACAAGAAAAGAAAAATGAATAGGCACTAACTACTAAAAATATAAGCCCTCCAACTACATTTATTTTCAAAAATAATTCTCGATTTAAGTTATTATCTTTTAAAAACCATTCTGCACCTAATATACCAGCTACATAAGTAACAATTACAATTATTAGTAGCCCCAATATGAGAACAGCAACTTGTGTAATTGCAATTTGCACCCTTGATACAGGTGTTGCTAATAAATATGCCATCGCCCCTTTATCTACATGACGAGCAATTAAATGCGTTGCAACCGTGACACAAAAAATTGTTAAAATGATAATAAACAATAGACTATAATATTCACCAGCTAAAAAATCCATTACATTTTGAATCGGACTTTCCATTCCAACAATTTTTTTCACACTATCAGGCATGGCACTTATTAATTCGTTTAAACCTTTGGCTGAAACCATCGATGGGAATATCCAAATTAATAACCATAAATAAAGAGCTGCACCAGTAGCATAGCTCAATATACTTTTTTTCGTTTCTTTCAAACTAGCTAAAAATAGTTGTTTATTCATGCTTTACCCCTTCTTTCTTCTCGTAATAATGCATAAATAAATGTTCTAAATCCGTCGCTCTCGTTTGAAGTGCAGTTACATTATAGTTTGAAAGTATTTGTAAAACAGTTTGATAGTTTCCTTGCACAATAATTGACGCCTCTCTACCTTTCACTCCTTCAAATTGCAAATCACATTGTTTAAGAGACTCGATTTCTTCTTGAGATGATACTGTTACATCTATCACCTGTCTTCTCATGCCTTGTAAATCATGAATGTTTTCAACGGTTACAAGACAACCATCTTTAATAATAGCTACTCTGTCACAAGTTCTCTCAATTTCAGTGAAAATATGTGATGACATAAGGATTGTTTTTCCTCTTTGCTTTTCCTCTAATATTAAATCTATAAATACTTGTTGCATAAGTGGATCGAGTCCTGATGTCGGTTCATCTAAAATTAACACTTCTGGATCATGCATAAATGCCGCAACTATACCTACTTTTTGTTTCATTCCTTTAGACATTTTTCGAATTGGTGTTTTCACATCGAACTGCAAACGCTCTATCAATTCATCTCGTCTTTTTATATTTTTTAACCCACGCATTCCTTGCATCAAATTTAAAAACTCTAATCCATTCATTCCTTCAATAAAAGAAATCTCTCCTGGTAAATAGCCAACTTCTCTTTGAATTTTCGCAGCATCTTCCCAACAATCTAATCCGAAAATTGTCGCTTTACCAGCCGTCGGTTTTATAAATCCCATTAAATTACGAATCGTTGTTGATTTCCCAGCACCATTTGGTCCTAAGTAGCCAAAAACTTCTCCTTCTTTCACTTCAAATGTAATATCAAACAAGCCTTTTCCATTTGAAAACTGTTTTGTAACATTTTGAACTAAAATCATAAACCCACCTCATTTTTTGAAATATTTAACATGTGATATTTCAAAATTATTGTACTCCTCATCTTTCATATTCGCAACAACTTTTTGAAATATTTGTATGTCCATATTTCAAAATTATTGTTTTCAATTATTTTTTCTTGTATATTTTAAATGAGGTGATTGTATTGAACGGCTTTGAAAAAGTGAAAGAAAAGAAAAAACGTGCCATTAAAGATGCGGCCTTTACATTATTTTCAGAACGCGGATTTAATGAAGTAAAAATAGAACATATTGCAAAAAAAGCAAACGTTTCTCAAGTTACAATTTATAATCATTTTGGAAGTAAAGATGCGTTATTTAGGGAGCTTATACAAGAATTTATAATATCTGAATTTCAATATTATAAAGAGCTTGCAGAAGAAAAATTACCTTTTCATGATATGATGCAAAAAATGATTGTAAGAAAAATGAATACTGGGGGGTTATTTCAGCCTGATATGTTACTACAAATGATGCAAAGAGACGAAGCGCTCCGAGAATTTATTTATAGTTATCAAAACGAAAAAATCTTGCCTTGGTATTTAGAAATATTAGAACAAGCACAGCGCAAAAATGAAATTAATCCACACCTTTCAAAAGAAATGATGTTACTTTACATTCAAATGTTCACTAAATTAGGTGATGATTTCGGGGCGCAGCTTCTTGAAGGAGATCGAGAAAAACATATACAAGATATAGTTACGATGTTCTTTTACGGACTTTCTGTTCCAGAAAAATAATTTTTTCTAAAGAACAAACAAAATCATAAAAAAGCCCTTTGGATATTTAAATCTCAAGGGCTTTTTCATGTCGAAAAGAATTATTAAAACTAACTTTATCTCAAAGAAGTTAAATGATGTTTTATAGATAATACCTTATTATAGATTAAATCTTTCAGCATGACAGGCTGAATTGAGATAATCGTTTTTCCGAAATTCAAAAAATAACTTGAAACAAAATCAACTTCTTTCTTGTTAAAATAGCCTTTTATAATGTAATTTTCATTTTCTTTTTGTATCCTCATGGAAGGATAATTCTCTTTATCAAAAATGTCTTTTCCTTCTTGATTAACAATGACAATAAAATCAATTGCATCAGGCTTTCTGTGAAAAGTAGTAAGATAACTTAATAGTTCTTCGAGCTTTTTTGGATTAGTATTGCTTGTTTCCATAATAGAAAGAATTTTATCACATCTAATTATTTGAACATTACTTGTCTCAAAATTAAAAATTTCAGCATACCACTGTCCAAATTTAGATTCTATTCGAATAAATTGGGCGACCAATGCTTTCTCCTCATCTTTTTTCAAATATGTTAAACGATAAACCCGTTCAGCAAAAATCCCCTGTAAAAGTTCTTTTAAGAACGGACTAAAGTTACTATGATTTGTTACTTCAAAGGAAAGCGTTCGTTCCATGATTGAAATATTTTTACTCACATTATCAGGTAATACATGTTTAAATTTATTTTCAAGCGCAATACTTTCTATATTAAATGGCTTTGTTTTGTATCCATTTAATGTAAGAATCGAAAAGTATAACGCATACATTTCATCCACACTAAAATATATTGGTGATAACACACTATTTTCTATAATTTTATAACTCCCATTTCTACCTAGTTCAGAATATATTGGTACACCTATTTCTTCTAATGATTGAATATCTCGTAGAGCGGTACTTTTAGAAATATCATATCTAACCATTAAATCTTTTAAATTAAAATATCTTTTATTATTTAAGAAAATAAGCATATCATTTATTCGTTCAGTTTTTTTCATATCTCCCTCCATAAAAGGTGTCATGTATTGAAACCTTTTTAGTCTATATTATAATTATTAACTAATAAAGGAGTTATATATTTATGACATTAGAAATAGCTATTTTTCTTTCAATGAATGGGCAAGCAAAGGAGGCAATTAATTTTTACACACGTAATTTAGAGGCCAAGAAGTTAATGATTGTTACGTATGAAGAACTGGCCAAAAGAGATAGTTCTTTTGAAATTACAAGTGAAAATAAAGATCATATTGCCCACTCTGTTTTACAAATTGGGAATACAAAGCTAATGATAGCCGAAGATACAATGAACCCTACTGAACGTTATAGCGTTGGAAATAACATGTCACTTTGCATTCAAAGTGCTGATTTAGAAGAAATGCAAAGATTTTATAATAATTTAATTTCCGATAAGCATGTGAAAATAATCTCTCCACTAGAAAAAAATATATTTAGTGAAGCATATGGTATTATTGAAGATCCTTACGGCATACAAATCCAATTAATGTATGACAAACGACTAAACTAAATAATGAGTCATATTCGCATATTCCTAATAAAAAAAGACACGAAATTCGTGTCTTTTTTATTTTACCGCAATGACTCTACCCGTTTCACTACTTTCAGTCGCCAATTGAATCAATTTAATAACGTCTAAACCTTCTTGAGCAGTTACAGGTAGTTTTTCACCATTTAATATGCTATCTCGCACGCCTTTATAATACATGTCATAGCAGCCGACTTCTGTTGGAATACGCTCTAAGCTTTCTTCTGTTTCTAAAGTAGCAAAATTCTCTTCAGAGTCTGATCCATAACCATTATCCCCTGGCTTCATTCCAGTCTTTAATTGTTCTTCCTGTGAATCCATACCATACTTCACGATAGAACCTTTATCTCCATGCAGTGTAAAATGTGGTCCAGCTTGCTTTACGTAACTGCTACTATGTAAAATAACGCGCTTCACTCCATAGTGAAGTACAACATGGAAGTAATCATCCACTTCTGCACCTGGTCGTTGTTTTATTACATCTGCGCTTATCGCATCTGGTTTCCCAAATAATGATAATGCTTGGTCAATTAAATGCGATCCTAAATCATATAATATACCTGATCCTGGTAAGTTCTTTTCTCTCCAGCGATCGCGTACATGTGGGCGGAAACGATCGAAATGCGCTTCATATGCGTATACATTCCCTATTCTTTTTTCTTGTAATAATTTCTTTATCGTTAAGAAATCATTATCCAAACGGCGATTATGATACACACTTAAAACGACATTATGTCGGTTCGCTAATGAAATAAGTTCTTCTCCTTCTTCAATTGAAACAACGAATGGTTTTTCCACAACAACATGCTTACCGTGTACAATTGCTTCTTTTACATATGGAAAATGGGTTGTATTCGGCGAAGTAATGACCACTAAGTCAATATCAGCTCGATTTACTAATTCATCAATTGTACCAACAACTTCAGCATTTGGTAATGCTTGTTTCACTACTTCTTCTTTTGATGATAAAATAGCACGAATATCGTATTCTTCTATCGTTTGTAATAACGGGATGTGAAATGTTGTACTAGAAAATCCAAATCCTACAATCCCTACACCTATTTTTTTCATGTTGCCCCTCCATTTGTCCCGCTTTAACGGGCAGTAAGATTCCTAACTCAAAATTCAACGAAAGCAAAGAAATTAGGTGAGGAATCAACTGCTCGTAAAAGCCCGATTGGCTCAACTAATAATCAGTGGGGATAAAGAAAATCCCCACTGATTAAAGTTTCACTTTATGAGAACGATTTCATTTCATTATTATAACAAGATTATTTTTATATACATAATGATTTGCTTAGAAAAAAGCATCTTGCTATCATTCATAGCAAGATGCTCCCTTTATCCCGCATTAACGCGCAGTAAGACTCCCACCTCAAAATAAGGGGAATGCGAGGGAGTTAGGCGGGAGACCAACTGCCCGTAAAAGCCCGATTGGTGAAGGCTAATAATCAGTGGGGGATGGAAAAAAACCCCACTGATTAAAGTTTCACTTTATTCCGTTCTTTTCTTTGTCCACGTTTCAATTACTTCACCAGTATCATTAACATCTAGTACTAAACTACCATTACTATACCGGTCTTTATTTCGAAACGCTTTCGGATCAATTTCTTCTACAATGTGTTTCTCTGTCTTCATGTAAACTAATTCATCATCTCGAACAATTTCAATACCGACAATGCGGTACGGATTACGTTTTAACTCTTTAAAAATTACAAGGCCTCGCTTCGCCCTCGTTGATTTCTCAATTTCCGATGCCTTTATACGCTTCACAGCACCTCGCTGCGTAACGAGAATAAGTTGATCTTTTTCACCATTTAACGGTTTACCAGAAGCAACATAGTCATCTTCTTTTAAATTAATTGCTTTCACACCAGCTGCTCTGACACCAACTGGACTTACTTCTTCTTCATTGAATACAAGTGCATATGCACCATGTGTTGCAAGAACAATATCACTTGTCCCATCTGTCGCAAATATATCAACAACTTCATCATCTTTTTTCAAGTTTACAGCAACGAATGCCCGTGAATAACGCTGCACTTTATATTGGTTTAATTCTGTTTTCTTAATCATACCGTTTCGTGTAACAAATACGATAAATCGTTTTTCTTCTTCAAAATTCGGTACGACTGTTGCCCAAATTAACGATTCATCTCGCTCGAGTGAAACAAGATTCGCAACGTGTTGACCTAAATCTTTCCAACGAATTTCTGGCATTTCATACACAGGAAGATAAATATAATTTCCTTTGTTCGTAAATAAAAGAACGGTTTCTGTCGTGTTTGTATCGAAACGCTCAAGTAAGATGTCACCCTCTTTCATACCGAAGTATTTCCCGTTCGATGCATTATGCGAACGCCAACCTGTTCGTTTCACATAGCCTTCTTTCGTTACAGTAACGATGACATCTTCTTGCGGAATCATAACTTCCACATCGATTTTAATTTCTTCAATTTCCTCTTCAATTATCGCACGGCGATTATCACTATATGTTTTCTTTACTCTCTTCAAATCTGTTTTAATAACTTGAAAAAGTCTTTTTTCACTTTGTAAAATTGACTGTAACTCTATAATTTTCTTACTAAGTTCCGCTGCTTCTTGCTCTAGCGCTGTAATATCTGTATTTGTTAAACGATATAATTGCAGTGAAACAATTGCTTCTGACTGCGCCTCTGTAAATCCAAATTTCGCACTTAAATTATCTTTCGCATTACGCTTATCTTTAGACCCACGGATCGTTTCAATCACTTCATCTAAAATTGATAATGCTTTCTTTAAACCTTCTACAATATGCTGACGATTTTCTGCTTTTCTTAATTCATATTGTGAGCGTCTTGTAACAACATCTTTCTGATGTCCAATATATGCATCCAAAATCTTAGGTAATGTCATAAGTGTCGGACGACGATTATTTATCGCTACCATATTAAAGTTGTATGGAATTTGCAAATCTGTATTTTTATATAAATAATTTAAAATACCTTCAGCATTCGCTTCTTTTTTTAATTCTACAACGATACGAAGACCTGTACGATCTGTCTCATCACGTACTTCAGCAATTCCATCTAGCTTTTTATCTATACGTAATTCATCCATTTTCTTAACAAGATTCGCTTTATTTACTTCGTACGGAATTTCTGTAATAACGATTTGTTGCTTCCCGCCACGAATCGTTTCAACCTCTGCTTTTCCGCGAATAATAATTTTACCTTTACCTGTTTCATACGCTTTTTTAATGCCATCTATCCCTTGTATAATACCACCTGTAGGGAAATCGGGTCCTTTAATAACTGTTAACAAGTCCTCCACAGAACTATTCGGTTGATCGATACGCATAATTGTAGCATCAATTACTTCTCCAAGATGATGCGGTGGAATTTCTGTTGCATAACCAGCGGAAATCCCTGTAGATCCGTTCACTAATAAGTTCGGGAACATTGCCGGTAATACAATAGGTTCTTCACTCGTATCATCAAAGTTTGACACGAATTCTACTGTTTCTTTATCAAGATCACGTAATAACTCAGATGCGATTGGTGATAAACGTGCTTCCGTATAACGCATTGCCGCTGCTGGATCCCCATCAACACTACCGTTATTTCCGTGCATTTCAACTAAAACATTACGTACTTTCCAAGTTTGACTTAAACGGACCATCGCCTCATATACAGAGGAATCACCATGTGGATGATAATTACCGATAACATTACCTACTGTTTTAGCTGATTTACGAAACGCTTTATCATGTACGTTTCCTTCTACATACATAGAATATAAAATACGTCTTTGTACCGGTTTTAAACCGTCACGCGCATCTGGAAGCGCGCGGTCTTGAATAATATATTTACTATAACGTGCAAAGCGGTCACCTAACACGTCTTCAAGCGGGAGGTCATGAAACTTCTCTGCCTGCATGTTATTCCACCTCCGTCTCCATAATCATTTCATTTTCTAAAATATTTCCTTCTTCTTGCATACCAAATTGTACATTACGCTCAATCCATTTACGGCGAGGTTCTACTTTATCCCCCATCAATGTCGTAACTCGGCGCTCAGCTCTTGATGCATCGTCAATTTTCACACGGATTAACGTACGTGTTTCAGGGTTCATCGTTGTTTCCCATAATTGATCGGCATTCATTTCACCAAGTCCTTTATAGCGCTGCAACATGTAGCCTTTACCGACCTTTTTCGTTACACCACCTAATTCTTCATCAGACCATGCATATTCAATTACTTCACTTTTCCCTTTTCCTTTACTTACTTTATATAAAGGTGGAAGTGCGATAAATACTTTACCAGCTTCAATAAGTGGTTTCATATAACGGTAGAAGAACGTCAGTAGTAACACTTGAATATGTGCTCCATCCGTATCTGCATCGGTCATAATAACAACTTTATCGTAGTTAATATCTTCAACAGCGAACTCATTCCCTACGCCGCCGCCAATTGCGTAAATAATTGTATTGATCTCTTCGTTCTTAAAAATATCAGCAAGCTTTGCTTTTTCCGTGTTAATTACTTTACCACGTAATGGTAGCACCGCTTGGAAACGACGATCTCGCCCTTGCTTTGCTGAACCACCAGCCGAGTCACCCTCTACTAAATACAATTCGTTTTTCTGAGGATTACGTGATTGTGCAGGTGTTAACTTCCCGCTTAAAGTACCTTCTGATTTTTTCTTCTTCTTACCAGTACGCGCTTCTTCTCTCGCTTTACGAGCAGCCTCACGTGCTTGTGCTGCTTTAATTGCCTTTCTCACAAGAAGTGTAGCTACATCCGGGTTTTCTTCTAAAAAGTAAGCTAAATGCTCAGATACAATTGCATCAATTGAAGAACGAGCTTCACTTGTACCTAGTTTCCCTTTCGTTTGCCCTTCAAACTGGAGTACGTCTTCTGGTACACGTACAGAAACAATCGAAGCTAATCCTTCTCGAATATCTGTACCCTCTAAATTTTTGTCTTTTTCTTTTAATAAAGAAACTTTACGAGCATACTCATTGAACACACGTGTCATTGCTGTTTTAAATCCAGCTTCGTGTGTACCACCGTCTTTTGTACGTACATTATTTACAAACGAAAGAATGTTTTCTGAGTAACCATCATTAAACTGAAAGGCTAACTCTGCTTCAATTCCATTTTGCTCACCCGAGAAATATACAACTGGATGAATCGAATCTTTCTCTTCGTTTAAGTATGAAACGAAAGCCTCAATTCCTGTTTCATAATGAAACACATCTTCTAAATCATTACGTTCATCTTTTATCGAGATTTTCATTCCTTTTAATAAGAATGCAGATTCACGTAATCTCTCACATAATGTTTCATAATTATAATTTGTTGTGCTGAAAATAGTTGTATCTGGTTTGAAGTGCATCGTTGTACCAGACTCTTTCGTTTTCCCGATTTTCTCTAACGTCGTTGCAGGAGTACCACCATTTTCAAAGCGTTGTTCATAAATGCTACCATCTCGCTTAATCGTTACTACTAGCCATTCTGATAAGGCGTTTACAACTGATGCCCCAACACCGTGTAAACCACCACTCGTTTTATAGCCTCCTTGGCCAAACTTACCACCAGCATGAAGTACTGTTAAAATAACTTCAGGTGTCGGCTTTCCAAGCTTATGCATTCCCGTAGGCATTCCTCGCCCTTTATCAATTACGCTAATACTATTATCTTTATGTATTACGACAGAAATTTCGTCGCCAAATCCCGCTAATGCTTCATCAACGGAGTTATCTACTATTTCATATACTAAATGATGCAATCCACGGCTATCCGTACTCCCGATATACATACCCGGGCGTTTTCGAACGGCTTCAAGTCCTTCTAACACTTGAATTGCATCTTCATTATATTGGAACTGATGCTTCGCCAAACTCCTTGCCCCTTTCCTAATCAAATCAGAACATATGTTTCTATTATAGAATAACGCCTCGACTATAGTTTTGGCAAGTTATCTTATCTCTTTTATATACTATTTTCAATAGAAAAATCCTTGTTTTTTTTCACAAGGATTCCTCTAGGCTACTATTTCAGAAAAATAATCGTTTGTCAACGAGAAATGGATATGTATTCCAACATTATACATTCCAAACCTTTATCATGATCCAAATGATCAATATCCAAAATGGGATAACAAGTAACAATCCCCAAAAACAGCCTTTAAAAAATCTCATGATGAACACCTCGTTCATCCGCCCTACTTATGTAAAAAGCGAGGGCTGAATCAATCTTTCTATCTTTAAAATCTATACTATTTTGTCATTACATGCTCTACTTTAATGCAACGATCCATTATTACTGTGTACCCTTTTTCTTGTAAAAGTTTATATGTATCTTCATCTTGTACTCCTAATTGTGCCCAGAAAACATCTGCATCAATCTCTACAAACTCTTTCGCAACATCCTTTAAAAATTCTGAGCGACGAAACACATTTACAATATCAACATGTTCTTTAATATCCGTCAGTGAAGAAACCGCCTTTTCTCCGAGTACTTCATCTACTGTTGGATTTACTGGAATAATGCGGTACCCAGCATCTTGCATTGCTTTTGAAACCATATACGATGTGCGTTCTGGCTTATCTGATAATCCAACAACTGCAATCGTTTTACTTTTCTTTAATACTTCACCAATTTCCGTACGAGTTGGGTTTTCAATTATCATAATTTATCCCTCCTATTCCTTTAGTATATCCGATAAAGAAAGTCTCTTTCAACATGAAAGAGACTTTCTTTTATTCCGATTATTGATTCTTTGTAGCTGAATTATCTGCTAATGTAGCTGTTTTCGTCATTTTTTGGCCATTGCGATAGAATGTAACTTCTACTTTCTCGCCTACTTTTTTCTTTTCATATAAATATTTACGGAATTGAAGTGAATTCTCTACTTTTTGATCATCTAACGCTACTACTATATCATATTGCTCTAAACCAGCTTTTTCTGCAGGTGATATTGGATAAATTTTACCTAATACAACGCCGTTTGTTACTTCTTTCGGTACTTTCAATTGATTTACTGCATAAGCTTGCACATCTTCTAATGAAACGACACCTACTCCTAGTGCTGGACGTTTCACCACTCCTTCTTTTTCAAGGGATTCAATAACTGGCTTTGCAATATTAATTGGAATAGCAAATCCAATTCCTTCAACTTCTTGTTGTGCAATTTTACTTGAATTAATCCCAATTATTTCACCGTTTTGATTAAATAACGCACCACCACTATTACCTGGGTTAATTGCTGCATCTGTTTGAATAACTTGAGCATTCCAATCTGCACGCTTATCGCCATCAATATCTACTGGAATTTCACGTTCTTTGCTACTAATAATACCTTCTGTTACACTTCCATCAAACCCTAGTGGGTTACCGATTGCAATCGCTTTTTCACCCGCACGAAGTTTACTTGAATCACCTAAAGTGGCAACTTTATTTACATTAGATCCATCAATTTCTACAACCGCTAAATCTAACCAAGGGTCTTTCCCTACAAGCTTTGCATCTACCTTTTTACCATCACTTAGTTTTACAGCAAGTTTATTTGCTCCATCTACTACATGGTTGTTCGTTACAATATACGCTTTATTTCCTGCTTTTTTATAAATAACACCTGATCCTGAGCCAGCTTGTTGCTCTTGGCCTGTCGGTTGCATTGCAAATGGATCAACACTTTGTTGCATATTAATAACACCTACAACAACATCCTTCGCGCCTTCGATCATTCCCGGTAAATCAGTTTCATTTTTCGCTTTATTTACAACTGGAACTACAGTTCCTTCTACTTGTTTATTAGAATTGAATGACGAAACAGCTGCATTATTATTTTGCACCCATGGCATGTACGGTGCTGCAAAACTAATCGAAACCGCCCCGACTACAGCTCCAACTAAACCTGTGAAAAAATATCCTTTTTTACTACCTGATTTTTTCACTTCTCTCGTTTCACTATGCTCTTCATTCAAATTCGGTCCGTCGTAATATCCCATGTTTTATTTCCCCTCCCTGGTGAATTCGTACTTTCAGTATAGTCACATTTTGTGTCCTTCTTGTGAACTCATCGTGAAATCCAATTAAAAAAATACTCCTATCTACCATTGTAGACAAGAAAAGTATTTTTTGTACATTCCACCTACAAAGGAGAGTGTAAATTTGCTATATCCCAAAGCCGGGATGCATAGTAAATTAAAGGTTATTCTTCGAATTTGTAACCTACTCGAATAACAGTGCCGATATGCCTCGCCTTATCTCCTAGCTTATTTCGCAGTTTTTTAATATGTGTATCAACCGTTCGGTCATCACCGTAGTAATCATATCCCCATAACTGATCTAATAAATGTTGACGTGACAACACAATTCCTTTGTTCTCCATTAAATAAACAAGAAGTTCGAACTCCTTATGTGTCAATATAATTTCTTCACCATCTACTAAAACTGTTCTAGATAGTCGATTCACTTCTATTCCAGCTAAAGACATAGTATTTTCTTCTGATACTCCTACCGCTCCATCCGCACGTTTCAATAACGTCTTTGCACGAGCTACTAACACTTTCGGACTAAAAGGTTTTGTTACATACTCATCTGCACCTAGTTCAAAGCCTAGTAATGTATCATCCTCATCAGAACGTGCTGTCAGCATAATGATTGGTACCGCTGACTCTTTTCTAATTCGTCTACAAACAGACCAACCATCTATTTCTGGTAACATAATATCTAACATAATTAAATCAATTGTATGTTCAGCAAATAATTCTAGCGCTTTTTTTCCATCTTCCGCTTCGATTACTTCAAAGCCTTCATTACGAAAATAATCACTAACAATTTCACGTAATCTTCTTTCATCTTCAACAAGTAATACTGTTTTATTCATATAACCTATCCCGCCTTTTTACTCTTTCAATCGAATAATACGTTGATTGGAGCTTCCGCGAAATGGAAGTGTTAAATCTTTTTTATCAAGTTCAAATCTTCCATCGACCAAAACATCCCCATAATGTAACAATTCTATCATATCATTATTTTGAGCACTCTGTATCTCTTCTAACCTGTAACCTGTATAAATCCATAGATTTTTTTTCAAATCTTTCACAGCTTTTGCTACTTTTTTCACTTCAGCAGCTTGGAAGAATGGATCTCCACCTGAAAATGTTACATCTGTTAATGAATTACTTTCAATCTCTTTCACAATTTCTTCTACCGTCATTTCAGTTCCATTGCAAACATTCCAAGATTTCGGGTTATGGCACCCGAAACAACGATGCGGACAGCCCGCAAAAAACACGACTGTCCGCAACCCTTCTCCATCTACTACACTATCATGAATGATATTCATAACTTTCATTTATGCTTCACCCGATCCATCTCTTCACTACGTTTCGCACTATTCCACTTCGACATATCTCCTACAAGATAGCCCGTTATACGGCGAATTCTTTCTATATTAGCCTCATCTTCATTTCCACAGCTTGGACATTCATTCCCAATAACTCCGTGATAACTACAGCACTTACAACGATCAACAGGATGATTTATTGAACCGTACCCAACGCCATTCTCTGCCATCGCTTGCACAATTTGCTTTAATGCCTTTTTGTTATGCATAGCTGCTCCGTCTAGTTCAATATACGTAATATGTCCCCCGTTACATAGGGCATGGAAAGGTCCTTCTAAACGAATTTTATTTATCGCTTGAATGTTATAATAAACTGGAATATGGAATGAATTCGTATAGTAATTATGGTTCGTTATACCGCTAATCTCACCAAATTCTTCTCTATCTTTTTTCACAAACTTACCTGATAAACCTTCTGCAGGCGTTGCAATTACAGAGAAATTGAGTTGATGTTCTTCCATCGCCTTATCCATGCCCTCTCTCATAAAGGAAATAATTTCATATCCAAGCTTCCACGATTCTTCATTTTCTCCATGATGCTTTCCAGTTAACGCTACTAAACATTCTGCAAGACCGATAAAACCAAGACTTAACGTCCCTTGTTTTAAAATCGGTGCCACAGCATCTTCAGGTTGTAACGTCTCTCCACCACGCCATACACCTTGTGAATATAAGAACTGAAAATCTCTTGCTCTCTTTGTACATTGATAAGCAAATCTCTCTAATAATTGCTTAACGCCTAAATCTAAATAATAACTTAGCGCTTCAAAAAACGCTTCTTTCGATCCACTAATTAGCGCTAATTTCACTAAATTAATAGAAGTAAACGATAAATTCCCTCTTCCAATTGCTGTTTCTTCCCCATGTATATTAGACATAACACGAGTACGGCACCCCATATAACATACTTCACTTTCAGGTCGACCATCATAATGCACAGCATTAAACGGAGCATCTAAAAACGAAAAGTTAGGGAATAATCGCTCAGCGGTCGTTTCTAACGCTAATTCAAATAAATCATAGTTCGGATCACACTCTTCAAAGTTCACGCCTTTTTTCATTTTGAAAATTTGAATAGGAAAAATCGGTGTTTCCCCTTTACCAAGTCCAGCTTGCGTCGCTTTTAAAAGTTGCTTAATTAAAAGTCTTCCCTCTTTCGATGTGTCTGTTCCGTAGTTAATAGAAATAAATGGTACTTGTCCCCCGCCCCTACTATGCATACTATTTGAATTATGAACGAAAGCCTCACACGCCTGATACGTATCATTTTCTGTCTCTTTCCATGCAAATCCCTCTATTTGTTCTTTCGTAAGCGGATATGACTGTAGTCGTTTTTTATGTCTCTTTACTGTTTTTCTCACATATGGAGCTAAATCAATATCAAAGAGTGCAAACGATTGACCACCGTGCTGCATATTTTGATTCGCCTGAAAAATAATTGAAGAAAGCGCCAACGCACTTTTAATGTCTTGCGGTTGTCTCATATGTCCATGTCCAGTATGAAAACCGTTAGCTAGCATTTGCGCTAACGGAATTTGCGAACAAGTCGTCGTTCCTGTTGCATAAAAATCTAAATCATGTGGATATAATATATTTTGATCTATCGCTTTTTTCACTTGATCTGATAATAATTTTTCTACTGCATAATACTTTGCGCTCTCAGATGCGAACGTTCCCATTACTCCCATTGGAGATCGACCATCTACATTTGCATTTTCCTGCATTAAATCTTGTTCATTACCGTGGATAATTGTCTCAAATACTTTCATTAATTCTTCTCCACGTACATTTTGTTTCAACATTCATAACCCTCCACCAACATGTTGTTGTCTTTTGATTAAAATCATACAACATATAGTTCTTCTGTTCCTGTGAAAAATGTAACATTCCTGTGAAAGTTTTTTTAAAAATTAATGACTTTTTCATTTATAAAAAAGAAATGTGCTCTTTACAAATGTATGGTACAATAAATGGGAAAAACTCTTTTTACCCTTTATCAACACATTTGTATAAAGGAGACTGAACTCATGGTTATTACATATCTTTTATTTATCGTTGCCTATCTACTCGGTTCGATTCCATTTGCATTAGTCGTTGGAAAAATTGGTTATGGAATCGACATTCGTGAGCATGGAAGCGGTAATCTAGGCGGAACAAATACATTCCGTACATTAGGGAAAAAAGCAGGTTTTATCGTAACAATTGCTGACATTTTAAAAGGTACATTAGCAACAGGTCTACCGATTATTTTCGGGTCAGATATTCACCCACTATGGTTTGGATTAGCCGCTGTTCTTGGACATGTCTATCCGATCTTCGCAAAATTCCGCGGGGGGAAAGCAGTTGCAACTTCTGCTGGGGTGCTATTATGCTATTCACCAGTTGTTTTTGCAATATTAGCTGTTGTCTTTTTCAGCCTTTTATTTACAACAAGATACGTATCACTTTCTTCTATGATAACAGCTGTCGTTGCTGTTATTGCATCCATTGTTAGCGGGGATAAAATCTTCATTATTGCGATGTGTTTATTAGCAGGTATGGTTATTTATAAACACCGTGCAAATATCGGACGAATTATAAATAAAACTGAACCAAAAGCAAACTTTTCAAAAAAGCAAAAATAAGATCGTAACCCACATAACGCAAAAAGAAAACGTGAAGCATATTAATAGCGTCTTTTTGCGTTATTTTTTATACTAAAAGAAAAAGCAACATAATTTGGAGGAACTATACATGAATCTTTCCGTAACAAAAGAAGCAGCACAATGGTATAAAAACGAATTAAACTTACAATCGGGTGAAACAATACGTCTTTTCGTACAATACGGCGGTTGCAGTACTGTGCAAAAAGGACTTTCTTTAGGTATTCGTAAAGATGACCCTGCGCACCCTGCTGTTCAAACTCAAGAAGAAGGTATTAACTTCTTTATTGAAGGCGATGATGAGTGGTTCTTCGATGGACATAATTTATTAGTTACACTTAACGACGGTGATGATTTCCCTCAATTTAATTATGAAAAATAAAAAAGCGTGGCTTCTGCCACGCTTTTTTTATCCCGCTATTTGCGGGTAGTAAGACCCCCACTGATTAAAGTTTCACTTTATTTCTTTTTAATTTCCTCATATTTCGCATACCACTCAGGATATAATTTTTTAAATGATACAGGGCGGAACCCTTCTTTTTTCGCACAAATATTCGTCGTGCTTGCAGTAATACAAAGTTCGCCATCACCATTATAAATTTCATATCCATATACAACGCGGAGCGGGCTCACAGTATCAACCCACGTTTTCACAATAGCTTTTTCTCCGTAACGCATCGCTTTACGATATGAAATTTGCAAGTCTAATACAGGAGAAATAATTCCCTCTTTCTCCATTTCAACATATGAAAATCCTAATTCTTGTATAAGTTTAGTGCGCCCAAGTTCCAGCCACACTAAATAGTTTGAATGGTAAACAACACCCATCTGGTCTGTTTCCGCATAGCGGATTTCAACTTCATGTTCTGCTACAAACATTTCTATTCGCCTTCTTTCACTTCTGCTACCTTGCATACATTTAATCATAATACAGTGGAATCAAAAATAAAATAAAAACAGTGAATCTTTTACCGAAAGGGGCAAGCACATGATCCAAATTGTAACTGTTCGTAGCGGTGATAGTGTTTATGGTTTAGCATCAAAGTACGGATCTACACCTGAAGAAATTGTAAAAGACAATGGACTAAATCCAGCTGAAACACTCGTTGTTGGTCAGGCACTTATCGTTAATACAAAAGGCAATAATTATTATGTACAGCCAGGTGACAGCCTTTATCGAATTTCTCAAACGTATAACGTCCCTCTCGCCAGTTTAGCTAAAGTTAATAACCTTTCATTAAAATCTATTCTCCATGTCGGACAGCAATTATATATACCGAAAGGAACAAAACGAGCAGTAGAATCCATTGCTTATTTACAGCCTTCAACAATACCGATAAAAGAAAGTTTAGTAAATGCTACACGTGCTATTAATCCATTTTTAACATATTTAGCCTACTTCAGCTTTGAAGCAAAAAGAGACGGCACTTTAAAAGAACCGACGGAAACAGCGAAAATCGCTAATATTGCAACGCAAGGTAACACCATCCCTATGCTCGTTATTACAAATATTGAAAATGGAAATTTCAGTGCCGATCTGACCTCGGTTATTTTACGCGATGCAACAATTCAAAACAAGTTTATTACTAACATTTTGCAAACAGCTGAAAAATATGGCATGCGAGACATTCATTTCGATTTCGAGAGTGTGGCACCTGAAGATCGCGAAGCGTATAATCGTTTTTTACGAAATGTGAAAACACGCTTACCTAGCGGGTACACATTAAGTACAACACTTGTACCGAAAACGAGCTCAAATCAAAAAGGGAAATTTTTTGAGGCTCACGATTATAAAGCACAAGGACAAATTGTTGATTTCGTCGTCATTATGACATACGACTGGGGTTGGCAAGGTGGACCACCGATGGCGATTTCCCCTATTGGTCCTGTAAAAGAAGTACTTCAATATGCAAAATCTCAAATGCCCCCACAAAAAATTATGATGGGGCAAAATTTATATGGATTTGATTGGAAACTTCCTTTCAAACAAGGGAATCCACCCGCAAAAGCAGTTAGCTCTGTCGCAGCTGTTGCACTTGCTCGTAAATACAATGTTCCTATCCGCTATGATTTCACAGCCCAAGCTCCACATTTTAATTACTTTGATGAAAACGGCGTACAACACGAGGTTTGGTTTGAAGATTCGAGGTCTATTCAAAGTAAATTCAATTTAATGAAAGAACAAGGCATTGGTGGTATTAGTTACTGGAAGATTGGTCTACCATTCCCACAAAATTGGCGTTTACTCGTTGAAAACTTTACAATTACGAAAAAAGGCTGACGAAAGTCAGCTTTTTAAATATTTTTATAATATTATCCAAACACACAAAAAGGAGAATGATGACATTCTCCTTTTTTTAACCGTTATCAACAATTGGTTGTTTGCCAGTTTGGTCTTGCATTTGCTTCCCTTTATTGCCACCAGCTTTTTTCGATTGTGTTCCAATTTGATTTGGTGCAAAGTCTTTTGAATTCTTTTTCGGATTACCCATTACTATCGCCTCCTTAACACTAGTATCGTACTAGTGTTAAGAATTATTCAGCCTGCTTAAAAAGTTTCATTTCATAACGTTTTTCAATTCGTTTTTCAATTCGATCCATTGCATCACGATCGCTTAATAATTGTTGTTTATTTTCATTTACAAGTTCTTCAAACGATCTACGGCGACTTCTTCTCATGTTGCTCACCCTTTCTTCTACGTTTTCTTATTACATAGTATGAGCAAATGAAAAACTCTTTAATCAGATTTGCAAGAAAATTTTATGTTTTGATAAAAAATCCCATGCGCATATATTGCACATGGGATTTTTTACACCATCGTATTTAAATATTTTTTAATTTCTTCATCCGCATTTACTTTATTTGCTCTATATTCATCCAGCGCTCGTAATACAGAATCGTATTCTGCTACAATGTAGCTCTCTAGCTTCAAAATGTCCTCTACACTGTCAATCATAATTCTCGTGTTGCCAATCTCACTTTTCAATGCTGCCTCGTATGTTAAGCTCGTACAAATTTCTCTTACATCGTCTTCCATTTTTTCTGTTAACACATATTTCTTTCGCCCTTTGACCTTTAACCTTATAATTGGGTAAAAAGCTTTTATATCTAAATAACTCCCAACATTCATACAACGAATCCACTCAATATCACGTTTATTTCGTACAAGCATTTCTTTTACCGCTTCAAATACCGCTGTTTCATCAAGTACTTCCTTATTCGCTTTTCTTTTTCCTTCTTCTTCAACGGCTGCACATTTTTGATAAACAGCCGCACACGTAATACAGTCGTCAAATGCATTATGAGAACTTAAGCGAATTCCAAGCATTCGTTTTAACGTTTCAAGTTTGTGATTAGGCGCATGCTTCATATATTTTTTCGCTAAAAACACAGTATCAATAACGTTATTTTTAGGCTCAGGTAGTCCAAGCATATTTACATTACTCTTTAAAAAACGCATATCAAAAGAAGCATTATGTGCCACGATAATATTTGTATCTAGAAATGCCAAAAACAAAGGCAATACTTCTGCAATTGTTGGTGCGTCTGAAACACGATAATTCGTAATACCTGTTAAACTCGTAATTCGGCTCGGAATTGGACGCTCTGGATTCACATACGATACAAATTGATCTACTAGTTCATGATTACAATATTTCACTGCTGCAACTTGAATAATTTTATCATTATAAGGGTTAAATCCTGTTGTTTCAAAATCAATTACAACATAATCTAACGGTAAGGATACATTCCCCACTCCAGACACTCCTTTATCTCTAAACATTTATATTTCTTTTATCATATCACGAAGCTTTCACTACTTGAAAAAGAAAAGGCAGAAATGATTATATTCCATCTCCACCTTTTCACCGTTATTTTAATTTAGCAATCCGTTTCTCCATTTCTTTTTGCGTCATCGGTCCAATAAACTTATCTTGAATTACACCTTTCGTATCTATAAAATAAGAAGTTGGAATGGTAATTACTTTATACGCTGTTGTCACATCAATGTTCTTGTCCAATAAAATAGGAAAAGTAATTCCTTTTTCTTTAGCGAAGTTCCTTACCTTTTCTTCTCCCCCTCCTTTTTCTGAAGGAGTATAGTTTATAGCTAAAATTTCTACGTTTTCTTTATGTTCTTTATAAAAGGCCTCCATATCAGGCATTTCTTGCTGACAAGGCCCACACCACGTTGCCCAAAAGTTTAAAATAACTTTCTTTCCTTTTAAATCGGATAACTTTACATTCGTTCCATCTATCTTTGCTAATTCAAAATCTGGTGCGCTCTTTCCAATTTCAATACCGTTCCTTGCGAAAATCTCTTTCATAGTAGCTTCACTTTTGGCAGGTTTTTCTTGTACTACTTGATCCTTTTCCGCAAATTGTTCATAAGCTGCATATCCCGCTAAACAAAGTAACACTACAATAATGGTAAGCTTCCGCCACATATTATATCACCCTTACGTGTTTATCTTCTTATAACATAATCACCAAAATACTATATACCTTATTTTAGCTTATACGGACAAGCTTGGAAATATTCACATTCGAAATAGTTAGAATATTTTCGGTTGAGATGAAATATTTACCTTTTTATCATATAATTAGAAATAAATACAAAACCTGCGAGGTGATATGTATTTTACAATTACTTATCAACCCTTTTACTTTTGTTTTCTTCACTTTACCGTTACTATGTATTTTTTTAGCGCCTTACTATACAAATTCAAATGGGCTGTAATTATTATTTCTTTTACTGTTCCACTTATATTTTTCATTATCGTCTCTAAATTTAATATACACCTAGCTTTACAAAACTTAGACGCTTGGATTGTTTATAGTTCTGTTTATTCTGTACTTTCCTACATAACGGCAGCGCTAATACGAAGAAAATTGCACATGTAGCACTTTCAAAAAGGGGGATTTTTATGAATTTATTTAAAAAAATACTATTATATATTCTTAGTTTTATATTTTCCCCAATCGGGATTATCACTTGGATCATCTCGCTCTTCAGTAAAGATCCTGAAAAAAAGCAAGTTGGACGTATTTGTCTCTTTATCGCTTTAATCTCATTTATCCTTTTAGCCGGCCTCGGTATTCTTACTTTCTTCACAATGACTATCACCACCACTACTATACAATAATTATAGAAAGGATGATTATTTTGGGAGAACATCCTATAAGTAAAGAACTTCGCTATATACGACTATGTTTAGTTGTTTTAGTAATCGTTCTTTTATTTTTCAACGGTGAAAGAGTTGTTGAAATTTCTACAAATCATGATGCCGTAGAAAACGTTTCAACCAGTAATATGACACAGATTGCTGAAAATACATTTGCTATTCAAGAATATAATCCATCACTAAGTAGCGAACGTACGGTCAAAATTTTCAAATATAATCCGGATACAAATCAACTTACTCTAGTCAAAGAGTTTAGCACTAACGATACTGAGTCTTATACGTATCAACTTAATAAGAGTGAATAAAGATAAGAGCGCTATATAGCTCTTATCTTTTTATTAGCATCTCTTTAAACAATGACTTACACGTTAATAATTCTCTAGGATCCCCGCATTCCACAACAATTCCATTCTTCATGACCACAACTCGATCCGCTATCATCGCCCTCTCAACATCATGTGTCGTCACAATTCTCGTTACATTCCCCCCTAGCCCTTTAAGCATATTCCAAACCACTTCTTGATTGCTCAGATCTAATCCCGCAGTCGGTTCATCTAGAATAATGAGATTCGGATTTGATACAATCGCTCGCAATAACGCAAGACGCTTTCTCTCTCCTCCCGAAAACTCTTCACCGCTTTTATGTAGTACAGTCTGAATCCCTTTAGATAAACTCCTAATAATTGACTTCGCATTTACAAGTTCAATATTTTTTTCTAACTGTTTTTCTAAGACCCCTTCCCCAAAATACATATTCTCTTTTACTGTCGTCCGAAAAAAACGAGGTTCCTGCCATATGGTAGTCATACGAGCTTTATTACCGTAATAAGCAATACTACCATTAGATGGTTTATATAAACCCGTGATTAATTTTAAAAGCGTCGTTTTTCCTGCACCACTTTCCCCCACAATAATAACGAGTTCGCCAGGATTAATTTGCAAATGTATATTTTTAATTCTACATCTCTCTTCACCGTTCTCTTGAAATGAAACATTTGTTAATTTCATTCCCATCGCTCTTTCTACATTTCTGTATTCAGCCGGTATATCTAAAAAGCCAAAAACTCGATTTGCCGAAGCAATAGCAACTTGTGTCATCATCAATAAATCACTCGCATAACGAACGGGGAAAAATAACATCTCAATTGTAGCTAATACCGCCACAAGCGAACCGACTTCCATATCCCCTTTTATTATTTTTTTTGCTCCTATACTAAGAACAACTATATATGCTCCTGTTTCTATTACCGTTCCAACTATCCCAATACAATGTTGTATCATCGTCTTCCTTACTTCTGTTTTATAAGATTGTGCCGTCACTCCTTTAAACAAATGAATTGCCCATTTTTCTTTTTGTAAACTACGTAAATCTTGTATACCTTTTACAAACTGTGACATCATCTCTACAACACTTGATTGATTTTTTTGAGCAATACTTGCAATATTTCTTACTTTTCCCCCCATAAGCATTGGAACAATTGCACTGAAAAATAAAAACGGCGCTACCCACCATATGAACTGTATATCTATATGTTGTAGTGCTATGAGCGCACCAATAAATTGTGCAATGGCGTGGATGTATTCTATTAATATAGATCCATATAACCTTATCCAATTCGGAATATCAGAAACGACTAATGTTTCTAACTCCCCTTGTTTTACCTTCTCACTTTCTTCAAATGGTAATAAGAAAAAATGACGTAATACATCTATACGCTTCTCTCGTAATATTCGCTGACTTACTTTTGAGCTTACATAATCAAATAACAGATTGTTCACCCACATCAAAAAGCGGCTCCCCGCAAACAAAGCAATATATACATACGTACCTTTTAACTCCCGCTGAATAAGGTTATCTACAATTAGCCCCATAAATAGCGGACGGGATAAATTTAAAATGGCAGCTACTATTCCGCTACAAATCGCACTAATTAGCAATAGCTTTTCTTGCAACAGCGGCAACATTATTCTTCTATACTCATTCATTGTCATTCCCCCAATTTTGCATAATAAAAGGAAAGGAATGAAACCAAGTGGTTTCATCCCTTTCCCTCTGTACATAAAGTAAGGAAGCTAACAAATGTTAGCTTCCTTATCATTCATTTCAATTATTTAGTTTGACACTTTAGACTCTTCGATTTTCGAACGAAGAACCATTTGCAAGATACCACCGTGACGGTAGTAGTCAATTTCAACTTCACTATCGAAACGAGCTACTACTTCAAATTGCTTCTCTTTTCCTTCTGCATCGATTGCAACTACTTTTACAAGATCGCGTGGTCTAACCGTTTTGTCAATTTGAATTTCAAATGACTCGTCACCAACAAGACCTAATGTTTCAGCACTGTCGCCATCTTTAAATTGTAATGGTAATACGCCCATTAACACTAAGTTACTGCGGTGAATACGCTCGAAGCTTTCTGCGATTACTGCTTTAATACCTAATAAGTTTGTACCTTTCGCAGCCCAGTCACGAGAACTTCCCATACCGTAGTCTTTACCAGCAATAACTAGAAGGCCTGTGCCATCTTCTTTATACTTCATAGCAGCATCATAGATAGATGTTACTTCACCAGTTGGCCAATATGTTGTATATCCGCCTTCTGTTCCTGGTGCGATTTGGTTTTTAATACGGATGTTTGCAAATGTACCACGCATCATAACTTCATGGTTACCACGACGAGAACCGTAAGAGTTAAAGTCGACTGGTTGTACGCCGTTTTCTAGTAAATAACGTCCAGCTGGCGTGTGCTTACCAATTGAACCTGCTGGTGAAATGTGGTCTGTCGTTACAGAATCACCAAATTTACCAACTATGCGTAAACCTGATAACGTTTCAACTTCACCTGGCTCTTTAGATAATCCTTCGAAGAACGGTGGGTTTTGAATGTATGTTGAATCATTATCCCAAGTATATAAAGCTTCATTTGAAGTTTGGATTTCATTCCAGCGCTCATTGCTGTTAAATACTTGCGCATATTCTTTTTTGAACAATTCAGATGTAACAACACTTTGAACTACATCTTCAATTTCTTTAGCTGCTGGCCAAATATCATTAAAGTAAACAGCATTACCATTTACATCTTTACCGATTTCATCATTTTTCAGGTCAATATCAACAGTACCTGCAAGTGCATATGCCACAACAAGTGGTGGTGATGCTAAGTAGTTTGCTTTTACAAGTGGATGAATACGACCTTCAAAGTTACGGTTACCAGATAAAACAGATGTTACTAATAAATCATTTGCTGCGATTGCTTCTTCTAATTCCTCTGCTAATGGACCAGAGTTACCGATACAAGTCGTACAGCCGTAACCAACTGTTTGGAAACCTAATTGATCTAAATACGTTGTTAAACCAGACTTATCTAAGTACTCTGTAACAACTTTAGATCCTGGTGCTAACGATGTTTTTACGTAACCAGGTACTTTAAGTCCCTTTTCAATTGCTTTCTTCGCAACTAACCCTGCTCCAATTAACACGTACGGATTTGACGTATTTGTACAGCTTGTAATTGCAGCGATTGCAATTCCACCTGTTTTCATCGTTACTTCTTGATCTTTCAATGTAACTTTCACTTCTTTATCAAACTCTTGCTCATTGAATCCAAGTCCTTGTGTTCCAACTGGTGCTACAACAGCTTTATGGAACTCCTCTTTCATATTTGAAAGCGGGATTAAATCTTGCGGACGTTTCGGTCCAGAAAGGTTAGATTCGATTGTATTTAAATCAATTTCAACAAGATCAGTATAGATTGGATCTTTACTATCTGCTGTATAGAATAAACCGTTTGCTTTACAATATTCTTCAACAATGCGAATTTGCTCTTCATCTCTACCTGTTAAACGTAAGTATTCTAATGAAATATCGTCGATTGGGAAGAATCCACAAGTTGCACCGTATTCTGGTGCCATATTTGAAATTGTTGCACGGTCAGCTAAAGGCATGCTCTTTAGTCCACTACCGAAGAACTCAACAAATTTACCAACTACACCTTTTTGACGTAACACTTGTGTTACTTTTAATGCAACATCAGTTGCTGTTGTACCACTTGGAAGTGTACCAGTTAATTTCACACCGATTACTTCAGGTACTGGGAAATATGAAGGCTGTCCAAGCATTCCTGCTTCTGCTTCAATACCACCAACGCCCCATCCAAGAACACCAATACCATTAATCATTGTTGTATGTGAGTCAGTTCCAACTAATGAATCTGGGTATGCAACTAAGTCACCTTCAGCATTTTTCACCGCATGAACAACCGGTGCTAAATATTCAAGATTTACTTGGTGTACAATACCTGTTGCTGGTGGAACTGCACGGTAGTTATCAAATGATTTCTGTGCCCAGCTTAAAAATTTATAACGTTCTTCATTACGTTTAAACTCTAAGTCCATGTTGAATGCAAGCGAGTCCGCTGTACCCGCTCTATCAACCTGTACAGAGTGGTCAATTACAAGGTCTACAGTAATTTCTGGATTAATTTTATCAGGATCTCCGCCCATATCTGCCATTGCTTTACGAAGCGAAGCCAAATCTACAACAGCTGGAACACCTGTGAAGTCTTGTAAGATTACGCGAGATGGTTTAAACGGAACATCGATATCTTGAACATCTTTCGTTCCCCATTTCGCTAAATTTGTAACATGTTCTTCTGTAATTACGCGTCCGTCTACTTGACGAAGTACAGATTCAAGTAAAACTTTCACGGAATATGGTAATTGAGATACGTTGCCAACCCCTGCGTTTTCAAGCGCTTTCAATTGATAATAATGATACGTCTTTCCATCTAGTTCAAAAGTTGCACGTGATTGAAATGGATTATGTTTGACCATTATGTTTCCCCCCTGTTAAACGTGACTAATTTGTCTGAATATAAAATGTAGACAAACTTTTCAATACCTTACGATAATATCTTATTACAACTTTCTAAATAAGTAAATAATAAGAAACTTATGGATTATCATAAGTTTTCTTTATCTTTCTAAATTTGAATAGTGTCCATGCTCTTTATTAATACTATTACTATAAAGTAAAGCACTCTTTCAGCGTTTTACTTTACGTTCATATATGCTATGAACGACTCATGGTTCGTCTATAAAAAACATTATAGAGGTGAGAAAAATGGGTAAAAGAAAAGCCAATCATATTATTTCAGGAATGAATGCTGCATCCGCCCAAGGGCAAGGAACTGGCTATAATGAAGAGTTCGCAAATGAACCTTTAACTCCGGCAGAGCGACAAAATAATAAGAAACGAAAAAAGAATCAGTAACGAAAAATCCCAAAAGGTATACCTTTTGGGATTTTCTCTAATGTTTATAACGTAACAACTCCGAAACTGTTACAAATCGATAACCCTGCTTTTTCAGTTCAGGTAAAATTTTTGCTAATGCCGCCACTGTTTGACTACGATCACTTCCTCCATCGTGCAACAGTACAATATCTCCACTTTTAGCATTTTTCACAACATGATTTACTATGGATTCTGTACCTGGATTCGCCCAATCACGAGGGTCTTGATGCCATGACCATAGAACAATTTGATACCCAGCTTTTTTTGCCGTAGTAAATACAGCATCATTAATATATCCACCTGGCGGACGGAACAATAAAGGTTCTTTCACCCATTTTTCAAAATATTTCTTTCCATTTAAAATATCATGTTCTAATTTTTCATCTGATGAATTACTCGCATACAAATGATTCATCGTATGATTTCCGATTTCATGCCCTTCTTTCAACACTTGCTTTACTAAGTACGGATTACGCTGAACTCGAAAGCCAATCATAAAAAAAGTCGCTTCCGCTTTATATTGACGTAATAACTCTAATACTTGCGGTGTATAAGTTGGGTCCGGTCCATCATCAAATGTAATTGCGATAATTTTTTCATTATTTGGCACTTCCCATGTTACATAGCCAGTTGGCTCTAGCTCTTTTCTTAACAACATTTTAGCTTCCACTTTGTCCACTTGAAATATATGTACTGCACAAATTAAAGAAAAAATTGATAGAATAATTTTTCGTTTCAGCATAGTAGCACTAAAAGTAATGAGGTTGTTGAATTCACAACAACCTTTTTCACTTTTCTATTTGATCTACATTTCGCATAATATTTTGGAGATTACTTTCATATTGCTCAAGTTGTGGACGCTGCGTTTCTGATACTACTTCAAGTGCATTTTGAATCTGTTCGTACGCCTCTTGCACTTCTTGGCGTAACTCTTTTAAATCATGGCCGTAATTCGGGTCATTTTTCACAATATTATTGAATATATTTTCCGCTTGAACAACCCCTTGCTGCGCAGCCTGAAAAGCCTGTTGCTTATCTTTATGATATGGCATAACATTTTCCCCTTCCTATATGAGTTAGTCCTACTTATCTTTACCCGTTTCTCAAAAAACATTCTCGTATAAATTCGCAAACTTCTCTCATTCTAAATAGGGAGAGGAGGTGTAAAATACAATGGGTAAAAACAATAATCAATCTAATCGTCAAAACGAGAAAAAAGGGCAATCTTCTGGACAGCCCGAACCTTTAAGTGGATCTCACAAAGTTAAAAATCGTAATCATTCACGTCAAAAAAATCATGCACATCATGATATGTAAAGCAAAAGTATTCACACACACTGTATCTTTCACATAAAATGTTTATATTTTTCTATTTGTTCTTCACCTCTATTTCATTCATGCATAACATAGTATGAATTGAGATTTTACGGAGGGTGTCTTTCATGGGCAAGAAAAAGAAGGATTGTCTTTTTCATGTTGATGGTTTCGAAGAATGGATGGATCAATTTTGTTCTGATTCTTGTAGTAACTTTAGTTTTCCAAATCAAATTCATATTGACCTTTGTGAAACAGAACAAGAATACATTTTGGAAACAGATGTACCAAATGCAACTGCACAAAATGTACTCATTAAAAAGATGGAGACAGGCCTAAACATTTGTATACTTTATAAAAACACTTCTTTACAGCGGATTGTTCCTTTACCTACTAATATCATTTATAACAAGATGCTAGCCTGTTTAGAGAATGGATATTTAGCCATTCATATTTCCAAAAACGAAGTTGCCAATAAACATGAAAAGAAAGTTCTTTTTTCAAATTAAGGATTACTATAAACACAAACATGAGCCCGAGCAACCTTTTAATTTGCTCGGGCTCATGTTATTTCGCATGTATTTCTATTTTAGAATTTCTAATATATCTTTTTTTCATTAAACCTTTTGTCACTAAAAGAACTGGGAACGCTATGCTTGAAAATATAGCTAATATTAAAAATACTATAAAGCCATTTTGATATCCATAATGATCGAGAAGTATCCCGCCAAACCAAGGACCAATTACTACTCCAATTCCTGAAAAGCCCATAGCTCCAAAATATGTCCCTTTCAAATGTGAAACAGCTATCTCATCAATAAATACATCTGTCATTGAAAACATTAATACTTCTCCGAATGTAAAAATAATTGTACATATAGCAGCCCCTAACATAGATTCTACTAGTCCAAATCCAAACAATCCCCCGCTCACAAATAACGTTCCAACCATAATAGATGCTAACGGCGTATATTTTTTACACATTTGAATAACAGGGTATTGAATAACTACTACTGTAACCGCATTTAAAGTTAGCATATATGAGAACAACTTTACTCCATCTTGAAATATATGTGCGTTTGCAAAATATTGAGATAGTGTCGTCGTTAAATGTGAAAAACCACTATTACTCAAAATGATTCCGACTAAAGCAACTAAAAATACTATGTCTTTTCGCAAAATCCGAACCGCACTTAACATTGTGACCGGATTTTCTGTAGTTACTTTCTTATTATCAAGTGGATATTTCTTAAATTGAAACGCTAATATAACTGTATATAAAATGTACACTCCAGCGGCTACTAAAAAAGGAATCGTTGATTTTGCACTTCCAATCTGTAATCCAACAAGTGGACCCATCGCTACTCCAACATTTATTGCACCGTAACGCAAATTATATACGAGTAAACGATACTCTGGTTTCGTTAAATCTGATAATAAAGCTCTTGATGTCGGTTCAAAAAAAGAACGACATAATCCATTCAAAGCGTTTAATAGAAAGAAACTCAAAACATGATCTGCAACTGAAAATCCTATAAATACAAACACCCAAACAATCATGGACCATATTATAATCATCTTTCGACCAAATCGATCCGATAAATTGCCTCCAATAAAACTAGCTAACACTCCAACAAGCGCACTCGTTCCAATGATAGCACCGGTCATTCCAGCCGATACGTCTTTAACAGTCGTTAAATAAATCGCTAAAAAAGGAATGCTCATTGAAGTTGCAAACCTAGCAAATAATGTCCCTATAATGATACTCATTCCAAGTGGATGAATATTTTGTAACTTCCCCTTCATCTTTAAACCTACTCTCCCTTTTCTTACATAAAAAAAGAAAGCAAAGGATCTGCTTTCTTTTTCCTTTTTCTATACTTGAGATGTTTATACCCGAGCTGTTCTCGTTATTTCCATATCAATTCCGTATGTAAACTGTAGTTCTTTACAAACATCTTTAATCAAAATAGCTACATTATACTTTTCATTAAATTCTAAAACAATGCTTTCTACTTCTTCATATGTATACTTATATTCGCCAGTAATTACACTTTTTAAATCAAAGCATTCATTAATACAAAGCTGGACGAGTAATTGTTCATACTTCTCTATGACATCTTCTTTTTTCCAAAGTAACTCCTTTACATATAACCGATCAAATTTCACACTTTCTCGATTACAATCCGTTAAAATCCGGGTCATCTCATTTAATTCTCGATATAATTCGGAAATATTTCTGCTTAAACTAAGCAACTTATCTACGCCGTTTTCATATGGCATTTTCATTCCCCCCCGCATTTTCTTCTTATTATAGCAAGAAAATTCTAAAAAAAGTTTCTTTCTTCTGAAATATTAGGAAACTAATTTCAATTGCTTTACAATGAAACTAGCTAACACGAAAGGGGAAAGAAAATTGGAGAAAAAATTATATTACATCGACGCTTATAAGAAAGACTTTACTACTAAAGTTATAAAACAAGAGCATGATACAGAAGGAAACTTATATGTTGTCTTAAATGAAACTGCATTTTATCCAACAGGCGGCGGACAACCACATGACACTGGAACTTTAAATGGTATTCCGGTAAGTAACGTTGAAGAAGTAAATGGAGAAATTCGTCATTTCATAATAGAACAATTACATACAGAAGAAGTAGAGGGTAAAATAGATTGGGAGCGCCGTTTTGACCATATGCAACAACATACGGCTCAGCACATTTTATCCGCTGCTTTTTGGGATCACTTTAACATACCGACGATCGGGTTCCATCTTGGAAAAGAAACTATAACCATTGATTTAGAAACTGCCAATCTTTCTACAGAAACTGTTGAGAAGGCCGCACAAATTGCTAATCAAATTGTTTTTGAAAACCACCCTATTCGTATTAAATGGATGAACTTAGAAGAGGCCAAAGCATTACCCCTTCGCAAAGAACCAACTATGACAGAAAATATACGCGTTGTTATTATCGCAAATTATGATTACAACGGCTGTGGCGGAACGCATCCGAAACACACTGGTGAAGTAGGTCCTATTCAAGTACTAGGATGGGAGCGCAATAAAGGTGGTATACGCTTAACATTTATAGCTGGTTGGCGTTCTCTTAAATTAATGGGACAACATCAACAAATATTAACCGATGTTTCTAAGCAATTGAACAGTAGCGAAACTGATATTCCAGCAAAAGTAGCACAACTTCTTACCTCTCAAAAAGAAAACGAAAAGGCAATACAAGCAATGAATGAAAAACTATTATTTGTAGAAGCAAATGAACTATTACAACAATCGGAAGAAATACATGCTGGAACACTTATCTCTCGAGCATTTACAAATCGCTCTATGCAAGAAGTCGCAAAACTAGCTGCCATTATTACAGAACAACAAGAACACGCAATTACATACTTCGTTATTGAAAATGAGGACAAATTACAATGTATTCTTGCTTGTGGTAAAGCAGTGACACTCGATATGAATGCTCTTTTAAAAGATGCCCTCCCTTCTATTGAAGGAAAAGGCGGAGGAAATAAAAAGAGTGCTCGTGGCGGTGGGAAAGCAATTATGAGTAGAGATGAGTTTTTAAATCAACTTGTTTCTTCTTTACAGTCAGCAGTGTAAAACATGTTTATGAAGGGTAGCTAACGGCTATCCTTCAATTATTTACAGGCCTATATTTTGTTTCAAGCCTTGATAACTCCCTGCACTTACAAAACCTTCACTTATAAGAGTTATAAAAGTTTCCGAAAAACCATAATGACTTAAGTCTTTAATCACTACCATTTGTACATCATGAATTGGATTAAGATCAAATTCATTATAAGGTAGCGTAATTTCACCTTCAATCCTTTCAAGCAGAAACGTAATATGTAATAAAGATGGACTAGCATCTGGTTTATCACAAACATAGAGTAGCTTCTTAATTTTAACTTCTAATCCTGTTTCTTCTCTCATTTCTCGAATCATCGCTTCTTCTAACGTTTCACCATTCTCTACCCTTCCCCCAGGTAAAGACCAATTGCGATTAGCAACTTTTTGCTTTACTAGCAATACTTTTTCATCTTCAATTAAAATTCCCGTAACACGAACTTGCATTACACTTTCCATATGTAATCTCCTCTTCCCGTTATATTTACAAATTAATCCTTCCACAAAAAGAACATATGTTTTATAATTAAAGAAAATTATGGAAGAAAGAAGTTGTTACATCTATGCGTCCACCTTTAACAAAGTCTATATCACTTGAAGATTTCCAAAACTTTTATTGGTTAAAAGCAGAACTCCAAACATTTTGTCGTGAGCATGGTTTGTCAGCTAGTGGCTCTAAGATTGAAATAACCGAGCGTATCTCACATTATTTACATACTGGTAAAATATTAAAAAACAGCTCTAGTCAAAAGGTGAGTAAAGCTTCCCTCTCTTATAAAGAACTTTCTCTTCAAACGATTATTACTAACAATCACCGCTGTAGCGAAGATGTTCGTGCTTTTTTCAAAGAAAAAATCGGAGCAAACTTCCGCTTTACAGTAGCTCTTCAAAATTTTTTAAAGAGAATGTTGGAAAAACATATGAAGACGCGATAACGTTTTGGTATGAAGAAAACGAACGAAAAAAAGATCCTACATACAAAACAACTATCAGCGCGCAGTTTGAATACAATCGTTTCACTCGCGACTTTTTCGAAGATCCAAATAACAAAGGGAAATCAAAAGCTGATGCTATCGCTGCTTGGAATGAAATAAAAGCAAAACCTGGTAGTAATGCTTATGTTCCTCAAAAAGTAGAAAACTAGTCCCTTTCTAGTTTTCTACTTTCTCAAATAATAGCGCAAGCCCTATTCCACCACCAATTCCTAACGTCGTAATTCCATATTTCATATGCTCTCTTTGTGCTTGATAAAACAAACGTGTCACAAGCATAGCTCCAGATGCACCGTACGGATGACCGAGCGCAATTGCTCCACCATTTACATTTAATTTTTCAAAAGGAATTTGTAACTCCTTTGCACAAGCAACAATTTTTGAAGCAAATGCTTCATTTATTTCAAAATAATCGATGTCCTCTACTTTCATATTCATTTCGTTTAATAATTTGTTCACCGCAAATATCGGACCAGTCCCTGGAAGATTTGGATCCACGCCAACTACAGCACTACGAACGAAACGAAGAACTGGCTTGTACCCTAATTTCTGTGCTTGCCCCTCTTCCATTACAAGAACAGCACATGCTCCATCATTTACACCGCACGAATTACCTGCTGTTACCGTTCCATTTTGTAAAAATACAGGTTTCGTTCTC
Source organism: Bacillus sp. SRB_8 (assembly GCF_003264205.1). NCBI lineage: Bacteria > Bacillati > Bacillota > Bacilli > Caryophanales > Bacillaceae > Bacillus > Bacillus sp. SRB_8. The sequence continues at coordinate 197,054 of NZ_NADT01000020.1, forward strand.
TTAATCATTCTTTCATAATTCATTTCCCGCTTTATAGATTCATCTAATAATCCATTAAAATAATGAGGTAATATCTCTTCTTGTATATATCCTTTTTCTAATGCTTGCAGCGTTCTTTTATAGCTAAGACAAGCATATTCATCTTGCATCTCTTTTGTTATGTTATATTGCTCTGCAACATACTCAGCCGCCAATCCCATATCTGGATCCCCAATTGTTTCAGGTGAGAACCGCGCTCTATTTTGAAAAGGTGACGTACTTGTACTCTCTACGCCCCCAGCAATATAACAATTACCTGCATCCCCTTGAATAAAATGACACGCAGTACGAATTGCTTCCAATCCAGCTCCGCATTGCCGGTCAATCGTTACACCAGGTATATGATAACCAAGCCCAGCTTCTAAAGCAGATAATCTTGCAACATTACCTCCCGGTCCAACAACATTCCCTAATATAACATCGTCTATTTCTCTCTCAATTCCTTTACTTAAAAACGTAAGAAGTGGTGCTGCTAATTGCTGAACTTCATAATCTTTCAACATCCCGTTTTTTTTACCAATAGGTGTTCTTTTCGCTTCTACAATAACCGCCCTATTCATATATCTTCTCCCGGTTTTCAATCATACTTTTTGCTGCATTGCGAGCTATTTTCCCGCTATTTGTATAAGGTATTTCATCAACAAAGTACCATTCTTTCGGTATTTTAAAAGATGATAATCGTTGTAAGCAAAAACTTTTTAATTGTTGCTTTGTAGCACTTCCTTTTACGATAGCGACAGGCTTTTCACCCCAGTAACTATCTTCTACACCAACCACAACTATTTCTTCAACAGCTGGATGTGTCTGTAATACCCTTTCTATTTCTTCTGGGAAAATATTGATTCCTCCAAATAAAATCATATTCTTCTCTCTACCAACAATATATATAAAGCCTTCTTCATCTTGGTAGCCCACATCCTGCACTGTCATCCAGCCACCTTCGGACAATTGCGGGATTATAGCTCCATCCGATACATAGCCCATAAAAAATTGATCACTTTTCACATACACAGTTCCTATCTCACCTGTCTGTACTTCTTCTCCTGCTTCATTACATATTCGAACTTGTACATTATGACAAGGTTTCCCTACTGAATTCGGTTTTCTTTCACTCTCTTCATCAACCAATGCCGTTACAAAGCTTAGCTCAGACGCACCATAAAACTCATATCTTTTTGCATAAGGAAACACATTCTTCATCTTCTCTTTTGCTTCAGCTTCCCATTTGGCTCCTGACGAAATAATTTTCATTTCACTTTCAATTACTTTATTTTCTTTATACAAAGACTCAAGCATTGTAGGAACTGTATACATTACAGAAATATTCTCTATCCTTATACTAGATAGCACTTGAACTGGTACAAACTTTCTCATTATGTGTACCGTTTGCCCTAAAAACAATGCACTTATTGCCCCGTATAAGAAAAGAGAATGAACAAGCGTCCCAGCTATTAAAATAGAATTTTCCTTTTTCATATGAAAGTCATGTACATTACAATCAAAACTATGTACCCACGACTGTTGAGCACGTAAAAACGCTTTTGCTTTTCCAGTCGATCCTGATGTAAATCCCATATAAAAAGGAGCGTTTTGTACATTTTCTACAGAATGATATGCAGGAAGATAGTTCTCAATCATTTCTTTCCATTCTTCAATCTCAATAATCCTTCCTTCTTCGCACGATATATCACTAAGCCTATACTGCTCCGCCACAATAATATCCGGTTTACTAATCGCTATTCTTTCTTTAAGTTCATCTCGTTTCCATTTTATATCTAGTGGCACACAAACCCATCCAGCCATAGCGGAACCCGCAAATAGTTGTAAAAATTCCATACTAATCTCTAATAAAATTGCTATCGTTTTATTCTGCGATTCTTTTTCATTCAACCAGTTTGCTACTTTACACACTGACTCAAACCATTCTTTATATGTTAATACTCTATCATTTTCTTTAATCGCTATTTTATTTGGTTGTAAAGAGGCATACTTTTTATATTCTTTTGTAATCCCCATATGAGACGTCCTTTCTTTACAAAATAATAAAAAGAAACACGCAAGTAACGTGTTTCTCCTTTTTCTTACCCTGCATTTGTAATTTTTTTATTCTTCAAAGCAGGCGTAATAATATGTTTCAATGAGCGATGTAATCTTGTCACAAGAATCGCTGCTATAGTCGCCTTTATGCAATCACCTGGTAAAAATGCGACACTTACTTTCATCGTTTCCCATACGGAAATATCCATTACGAAAGCTTGGACAATGATACCAAATACATAAACTACGAAAATACCACCAATTATATTAATACATAATACCTTTATTATAGAAACTTCACGTAAACGCTCAATTAAATAACCAATGACAAACGCTCCAACGATATAACCAAGTAAATATCCTGCACTTGGCCCAACAAATACGCCTGGACCACCGCGTCCACCAGCAAGTAATGGTGCTCCAACTCCAACTATAAGTAAGAAAATAAGCTGACTTAACGCACCAAGACGTGATCCTAACAATCCACCAGCAAGCATAACACCGAGTGATTGTAATGTAATCGGAACTGGTGTAATAGCAAGAGCAATTGGGGGTATTAATCCTAACACTCCCATAATAGAACTAAATAAAGCGACGAAAACTAAGTTTTTTGTATTCATATTTGCTTCTCCTATTTGTAAACTTAAAATGATTTTTAGGTAACATATTATAGGAGTTATATTATCTTTTCACTAGCTTTTTGTCAACTTATTTTTAATATTGGTTTACAAATATAAATTCAATTATTTCTCTTTATGCAAATGCTCAAGTTCTTTTCGAAGTGCCTGTTTTAAAAACTTCCCAACAGATGTTTTCGGTATTTCTTCCATAAATACAATATCATCTGGTAACCACCACTTCGCAAACTGCGGTTTTAAAAACTCATATATTTCTTCTTTTGTAACCGTACTATTTTTCTTTTGAACAACGCAGGCAACTGGGCGTTCTTGCCACTGCGGATGAGGAATTGCAACGACAGCCGCTTCAAATATAGCATCATGTGCCATTAAAGCATTTTCAAGATCCACTGAAGAAATCCATTCTCCCCCGCTTTTAATAACATCTTTCGTACGATCAACAATTTTCACGCAGCCTTCCTCATCAACTGTAACAACATCACCAGTATATAACCAACCGTCTCGGAATCCTTCGACAGTACGATCATCGTTATAATAGCTTTCAGCGATCCAAGGTGCTCGTAAACATAACTCTCCCATCTCAGTACCATCCCACTTCACTTCACCATTTGTACCGACTACTTTCATCTCTACACCAGGGACAAGATATCCTTGTTTTGAGCGGATTTCTAATTGCTCTTCATATGATAATTCTGTTTCATAACTTTTTAAACGTGCAAGTGTTACGAGTGGGCTTGTTTCAGTCATACCATATGCATGTACGAAAGGAACATTATATTTTTGCTCAAATGCTTTAATAACGCTTTTCGGTGCAGCTGCACCACCGCATAATATTCTCGTTATACTAGATAAATCGTAACTATTATTTTCTAACTCTTGTAATACACCGAGCCAAATTGTCGGCACACCTGCTGCTATCGTTACTTTTTCAGCTTGAATCATCTCTAATAAAATTTTTGGAGTAAACATTGGTCCTGGCAGAACTTGTTTAGTTCCAAACCAAGTAGCTGCAAAAGGAAGCCCCCAAGCGTTCACATGGAACATCGGTACAATTGCCATCGCCGCATCACTTTCCGATAAAGCAGCTGTATCCGCTAAACCGAGTGCCATACAATGCAATACAGTACTACGATGCGTATATACAACACCTTTTGGGTTTCCTGTAGTCGCTGACGTATAACACATACCAGCAGGTGTATTTTCATCAATATCTTTTACAAATTGGAAAGTTGGATCGCCTTCTTCTAATAGCTTTTCATAATGATATACAGGTTCTAGCGTAGTATTGGGAAGTTCATCTTTATCAGTCATAATAATGTAGGCTTGTACAGTTGATAATTGTGATTGAATATTTTCAACAAGTGGTACGAGATCTTCATCTATAAGTAGAATTCGATCTTCTGCGTGCTGAATAATGTATGAAATATGTTGAGGAGATAAACGAATATTAATTGTGTGTAAAACGGAAGTAATACCAGGAATAGCAAAATACGCTTCCACATGTCGATGATGATTCCACGCTAACGTTCCTATACGCTCGCCTTCTTTAATTCCTAATTTTTTTAACGCACTAGAAAGCCTTCTCGTCCTTTCACCTAACTGCTTATACGTTAATGTCGTAACTGTGTCATGTGTCCGTGAAACAATTTCTTTCTTTGAAAACAGTTTTTCTGCTCTTTCCATCATAGAACTAATTGTTAGCGGTACATTCATCATCATATTGGTTATATCCCCCTTTAAAGCGTTTTCATTTCTGTATATTATAACAGACTTCTACAAATAATTACGATATTTTTTCTGTATTTTCTGAATTATTCCTTTGGAAATAATTCAGAACGATAAAAAACATGTTTTGAATACATTGATTCGAAACATGTTTTTTATTTTTTATAAACTATCTACCTTTTTTCTTACTTTCTTTTTCATTTTAAAAATAAAACGATTACTGTATTCCTTATTTTCTACTAAAATTCGATACATCTCCCACACTCCTACAACACGAACAAAAAGATAGACTCCAATAGCAATAAGTACAACACAGTACGGATAATACTGCACTAATTCTCCTGAAGTGATATGCTTTTTCTCAAATAAAAATGGTATCGCTCCTGCTGCTATAAAACAAAATCCAACGATCATTACTGCAGCATACTTCTTCTTAATTACTTCATATCTTTTTGTCAATTCTTTTAGAAAGTTTTGATCAAATAGTAATTCTTCTTTTTTTAATACATTGTATCGACTCTCTTCTATCGTTACAGGTACCATCATCGCTCCAATTCCAAGGACAGCAATGATAATGACAAGGAATGTAGACATTGTTGCATTTTCTTTAAATAATAAATACGGTATTGTAGATAAAATAAGGAAGCTAAATCCTAATGCGATATATTTAGAAATTTTTTGCCCATACACTATATACCCTTCCGCCATTTCCTTACTTACATAATAACCATTTTCCTTTTCATTACTTTGCTCAGCAGTTTCTTTTAATAAGTAATCAAGAGATACTTCAAATACATTTCCAATCATTATTAGTTTTTCGGTTTCAGGAAAACCTTGACCATTTTCCCATTTACTAACCGCTTGTCTTGTTGTGTTTAATTTCTCAGCTAACGCTTCTTGAGAAAGGCCTTTTTCCTTTCTTAATTTAAAAAGCTTCTCACCAAATTCCATATGTGTGTCCCCCTTTGTTTTCTTAACTAAATTGTATGTAAACATTGCTCTTATCTCTATCTTCCTGTGGTTGCACTTTGTCAACTTACGGTTGCGATTGTGTTATATAGCGGTTTTGTATACGATTTAGCTAGTTTTCTTCTATGATTGTGGTATTAAGAAAAACAATATTTATCAATAACCAATTATAACAATTAAAGGTAATTATTGTTATACACAAAACAAAAACCCCCTTATTCAATTAAAGGAGTTTTCAATATAAAATATTTCATTGATTCATATATCTTTTCCTAGATATACAATACCTTTTCGTATCACGATACTTACCTTTAATGAACAAATCCTTTTGAATTGTACAATCGTATTCCATATTCAAACGTTTCATTAATTTTTCAGATGCTTCATTTTCTGAATTACATCCTGCTTCAATACTATTAAGACGTAACTCATTAAAACCATAGCTAAAAAAAGCTGAAGCCGCCTCGGTAGCTAATCCTCTACCCCAATATTTTCGTGATAAGGCGTATGCAATTTCCGCTTTATGTTCAGTTACATCATATTTTATAAATCCACAAGTCCCTATGAGTTTTTGTTCCTCTCTTAATACAATTCCAAGGGGAGCTACTTTTTCTTTCTCATATTGACTCACAATTTCTTCTATATATTTTTGTGTGTCATGTAACGATTGATGAGCATCCCATACTGTATACGTTGACATTTCTTTATCTGAGGCATACTCATATATATGTAAAATATCACTCATATTAATTTCCCTTAATATAAGACGTTTCGTATACAACGCTGGATATGACCACTTCTCAACAATCATAGCGGCTTCTGCTTAAACCTTTCATAATTCCGTACCTTTAATGAAAGGATATTCCCGCAATCTGTACAAATATAAGCATCCACTGGTGAAGATGTGAACATCGTTTCCTTTTTCCGTATTTGTGCATAACCGATAAACTCACCTTCTCCTATGTTTTGAGAACCGCAATGAGAGCATGTCTGCACGTCTTTCTGTTTCATGAGAGCACCACCTTTAATCTGTTTCCACTCCCTTCGACAGTTCGCTTCCATTTCCCTTCCAAAAAACCTCTTATTCTCTTACATTTCAACAGGAATCTCAGAAGAAAAATCGTATATGTACTATGAACTATATTAATTGACGGAGGAATCGTATGAGTACAATTATGACAGTCAATACAGCACAAGAAATTGAAAACGCAGAAATACATATGCTTTCTTCTAGATTAGAGGCACTACAAACAATAAGCGGCAACCCAATGCAAGTACAAACGAAAAAGTTCGGGAGTGCCACTGCCTTTTCATCAAAAATAATTGCTGGTCCTGCTTTTAACACAGTAAAAGGCGTTACCTTTACAAATACAGATGAGATAGATGAAATCATCGCTTATTATCAATCACTACAAATCCCTTGCCGTTTTGAAATTACACCAGCGCAAGGTACAACTGAATTATTTCAATACTTATCTCAAAAAAATTTTTATCAATCTAACTTCCATACCGCTTTATATAGTTTACCAAGAGAAGACTCATCGCTGCTGCCTTCTAACATTTCAGTACGCCAACTAAAAGAAAATGAATTTGATATTTTTGCAGACATATATGTACGTGGATTTAACATGCCATCCTTTACAAAATATGGTGTGCACCAAAATAACGAAATTCTTTACAATAAACCAGGATGGTATTTTTTCATAGCCGAAGTTCAAAACACTCCTGCTAGTATAGGGGTACTTTATATAAATAAAGGTGTTGCTTCATTAGCTGCTTCTGCTACTTTGCCAGAATTTCAACGTAAAGGTTGTCATACCGCATTAATTCAAAAACGAATTGAGACCGCTGTTGCATCCAATTGCAATTTAATAGTTGGACAAGCTCGATTTGGTAGCGGCAGTCAAAATAATATGGAACGTGCCCATATGAAAATTGCTTATACAAAATCAATATGGACTGCGAAAGACATATAATTAACTTTCTTTTTCTTTCCATTACGAATGTATACATTTTATGACAATTACCTTTCTATCCTGTTACTCATTTGAATATTCGAAATAAATTTGTTACGCTATTACTAGATACATCATTCAACTTGCAATATGAAAAGAGAATTCTACTCAAACTACAAGGAGGAGAAATGTATGACTAAACATGATCATGGTTTAAAAGAAAAAGTAGAAGGTGCCATTGATAAGGTAAAGGGTGAAGTAAAGGAAGTTGTCGGGAAAGTAACTGACAATAAAAAATTACAAGCCGAGGGAAAATGGGATAAGGTGAAAGGCACTGCTAAAGATACTGTCGGTAATGTAAAAGAGAAAATACATGAATATAAAGAGAACAAATAAAAAAGAGCCACGATGTATGGTCGTGCAAGTAGTAAGTTACTAGATCTGAGAAGATTGTCAGCTACTCAAAAATGAAAATACAACCGAGAAAGTAAGAGAGTTTGTATTTTACATTTACCCATAAGATCATTTTAAAATGACAAATAGATGCCTCAAGGCATCTATTTGTCTATAAAGAACTATTTTACTTCTATTGTATAATTACCTAATCCTAATCACTCAGGTTTTTCCTTACTAACATTTTCTAACATAATGCCTTTGCTAGAGTATAAGATTACTTTTACATCTTATTTTGTGAAATTTGGTTTTAGGTCACCTGTATACGGTTCATGCTCAACAAAGATTTTTATATCTTTTCTATTCGCATCTTTCCCTATTCTTGTATACGTAAATTTATCTTTATTTAACTCTGTAAGTTCAAGGACCGCACCATATTTATTATTTCCTAACGAAACGTGAGCTCTTATTTTATTGTCATGTACAACATCGAAGAAACCATAATCCCCACGACTTATCCCTGTATTCATATTGAAAAACTCATATTTATTTGTATTTTTATCATATTTTGCTAGACTGATTAAGTTAGAGTTGTAGTTTGTTACATTATTACCCTGTTCATCTAATACCACTGTTCCGTTCCATAGAGTACTAGATAAGATTTCATCTCCATCAACGTCTGTAACTATTTTACCCGTCGAGCTTTCTAAATTTTTATCAGGTCGGGTAAAAGAAAGCTCTTTTTCTTGATAAGGAACATGCTCAACAAATACTTCTACATCGTTCCCTTTTGCATCTTTCCCCATTCTTTTATATGTAAATTTCTCCTTGTCTAATTGCGTTAATTCAACAACTGCTTGATAATTTTGCGTTTCAGAAATTAACACTCTTTTCTTTCCATCGTTGGTTATAAAAAAGGTACCGCTATCATTACGACTCTCTCCTGTATTTGCATTAAAAAATTCATACCTTGCAGTTTTAGCATCATATTTTGCAAGCCCGATGAAATTTTGATTTTCTTTCGTTAAATCATTATGATCTTTGTCATAGACTTTTGTCCCTTTCCAGTTTGTTTCACCAAGTATACTAGCTAGTAGCTGCCCTTTCGTTTGTTGAGTTTCTTGTATTGCATTGTATAAAAATTGTGCATACTGTTCACGCGTCACATCCATACTTGGAGCGAATTCCCCTCCTCCTACTCCTTTTGCAATATTATTTGTTTGAACAGCACTAATTGCATTTCTTGCCCATGAGTTCGTTGAAACGTCATTAAAAGTATGATCACTCTTTGCCTTTAAATGAAAAGCATTTGTAAGAACCTGTGCCATTTCTGCACGTGTTAAGGATGCCTTCGGTCTAAAGTTCCCATACTCATCACCCTTAAAAACACCCATTTCTGTTAAAGACAAGATTTCCTTTATATAGCTTGTCGAATCTTCGCTTACGTCCCCATATGGGTTCTGATAATTTTTGTTTTCTGCCATATTAAAATAACGATACATTAAAGCTGCAACTTGTTCGCGTGTTACGTTATCTCCAAAACCAAATCTTCCATCATCATAGCCGAAAATAATTTTCTCACCTGTTAATTGATGAATCGCCTCATATGACCAGTGCCCCTTTGGAACATCTTTGAATACACCAGTATGATTCGTTTGTGGTGTAACCTCCTCTGCTTTCACCTCTCCATTTTTTTCACTTAATAGGCTTCCACCTAAAACTGCTGATATGATACATGTTTTTAAAATTGTTTTATTCATAGCTTCCCAATCCCTTCCTTCATTTAACAAAGAATTACACCACTTATCTTCCAAAAGAAGATTCTATGTGAGCAATTCATGTTTTAAATTTTGATTACAGCTAATTGGTTACACCTCCAAAGTTCTTTTTCGTAGTATCCGTAGCTGTTATATATAGGAATTATAAATAGCAACTATAAATTGCCCATAAATAAATTATTAAAAAAAGATAAAATTAAGATAATATATTTTTAATCTCAATCAAAAAAAACGTTATTCTTTCTCATCTAGCTTGTTTAGAAAGAATAACGTTTTTTTAATTCTAGGGTCCCTTTTGGAAAAAAAGAGGTTTATTTTATATGTCCAAAAACAATTTCACGGCCTTTTCCAAACAAAACATCGGAAAAAAGCCGTGGCATATACTTATTTTATAATTGACGGAAGACGACCAAAATAGCTCTTTTTATTTACCCTCATTCTTCTCTAACACATACAAATCTTCTTCAATATTCGTTAATTTCTCACTTACAAGCTTTCTTGCATCTCCAATTGCTTGATTGTATGCAAATGGTCCAACTAATTTAATCATTTCCTCTATTAAACGTTCTGCTTGGAAACGTCCAATTTCATCTAAATCTTCTTCAACGAAAAATTGCTGAATTTGTGCTACAAGCTCTTCTTTTTTATCAGTCGGTATTTTTATGTTCATCATCATTCGTTACTCCTCTATATTTAAGATAATACTTTTCTTAACTCTACCATAGAAAAGCGATTTCCTGGACAAGTTTTTGTAACCCCTTCTAACTCCCTATGGCCGAGTATATTTCCTTTCTCTATGGCAAACTGCTTCATAAACATTTTACATAAAGAATATAATGAATTCATTTGTGCAGTAGTTGGATCATATTTATCAAAATTCCCCGTCATACATATTCCAATTGTATCACTATTATTATCTTTCGCATGTGCTCCAATATGTAAACCTCGTCCTTCGACTACAGTTCCATCTTCTTCAATAAAATAATTGTAACCAATCCCGCTCCATCCTCTTACCTTTTGATGAAATTCGTGAGTTTTATACACATCCCAGCCATCTTCTGACGTATGGTGGATGATCAGTTTATTTACTTTTTCTAAAGGAACTAACTCATTTTGAAATGTTAAATTTGCACATTTAATTTCCATATGAACATCCTCCTCTTACAAATCGATCATAATAACTGTTTTATCATCTGGTCTTATTCTATTTTCTCCTTCTAACCTTTCAATGATTGCTACATATTCTTTTATACTATTTTTTCTTATATATGCTACAGTTTGTTCTAACGACCACTCGGGGTGAAACAATCCGTCTGAACAAATAAAAACCCCACTTACTTCACCTACCTGTAATTCACCATATTGTAAATAATCCATAACTTCTTTCATCCCATTTGCAACTGAGTAGCCGTTTGGCATATTTGCAAGATAGCGATTGTATTTTAACTGCTCCCGAACATCTTGAAAAACGTGTTCCTCAGGTATAGATAATCCCTTTTCTCTATCTTCCTCTCTCTTCTTTTTTGCACGTTTACTAATTCCTTGAACCGTATCTTTCGTTAATACTCTCATCGCTCCATTTTGAAGTATTGCAACGATCATACAATCACCTAACTGTGCATATTCAAGTTTTTCGCCTTCTATTTGAACTGCTGCAATACATGTACACCAAAGATGGTCTTTTTTTCTCGTATCAACCTTGTACTCTAGCATCTTGTTTTGCAATAATTCATTCGCCTTTGCAACTTCATCTTGTAAACTATTGATCTCTCGTAGCGAAGTAAAATGACTTGAAAATAAATGTGAAGCGATGTATGCTCCATTATGTCCTTCTTCATCACAAAATGGAACTAACGGTGTTGCTCCATCGCATACACCGTAAATCATTTTATCTTCATTACAAAAAAATGAATCCTCACACTCTTGTTTTAAAGGACTCTTCTGTTGATACGTCGTTATCTTCATATCTGTATCCCCTCCCAATTTATCAAACACTCGAACTATTTAGATTAATCTATTTTTCCAAAATAAACTGTTTTCCCAAAAAACTTTCAATTTCATATATAATCTTGAAATAATATGATTATTTAGTGAAGGACGGGAAAGAGATGGTCAGATTTCTTGGTGTTATTTTTGGTTCTATTATTATCGCAATTGCCTTTAATCTTTTCCTTATCCCCCATAAAATTTTAAGTAGTGGAATTGGCGGAATTGCTATTATTTTAGGGATTGTAACCCCTGTAAACACAGGTATTATTAACTTTGTATTGAACTTACCTATCCTTATTTTAGGATACATAGGTCTTGGAAAAAAAGTAATTTTTAACACGGTTGTTTCTGTAATTGTATTATCTGTTGCACTATACTATGTTCCAGTAAAAGTCGTAGCAACAGATCCACTTTTATCATCTGTATTTGGCGGTGTCATCGCCGGAGCTGGTATTGGTCTTGTCTTTAACTGCTATGGTTCAACTGGTGGATTTGATATTATCGGTATGTTGTTATCTCGTAAGCGAGATATTAAACTTGGTGGATTCCTTATTGCATTAAATACTGTTGTTGTTGTCATTGCAGGATTTTTCTTCACTTGGGATGTTGCCCTTACAAGCTTACTTTCAATTTATGTAACTGGTAAAGTAATTGATGCCGTTCATACGAAACATCGTAAAGTTACACTTATGATTGTAACAAATCAAGCAGAAGAAATGAAAAAAAAGCTTCTTTCAACTGTAGTACGTGGAATTACGTTACTTGATGGTGAAGGTGCTTATTCAAACGAGAAAAAACGTGTACTTATGACAGTCGTTTCACGTGAAGAATTAGCAAGTATGAAACTAACGATTTCGGAAATTGATCCACATGCATTCGTTAATATTACGGAGACTGTTGAAGTATTAGGATTGTTTAGAAAAGTGTAAAAAACTAGGTGGACCTTCACCTAGTTTTTATTTTCCATAAATTCAATTCGATTTCCAAACGGATCTGACACGTAAAATCTGATTACATCTGGTCGTGCATGATCATCTATTACTTCAATACCTTGCTTTATTAACCCTTGTTTAAATTCATTAATTTTCAAAACATAAAAAGCTGGATGAGCTTTTTTAGCTGGATTAAAATTTTTCTCAACTCCGATATGAATCTCTTGATTTCCACACTTAAACCAACACCCACCACGCTTCTTTAATTCCTCCGGCTTTGGAATTTCCTCCATTCCAATTTTATTACCATAAAATTCTCGCGCTTCTTCTTCGCATCCTACGGGTGCAGCTACTTGTACATGATCAATTCCTTGAATATAATTTTTCATATTCCTTCCCCCTCTTCTATTCTAATATTATAAAGAAAACGCATCTCTGTAACTTACAGAAAATTAATAAAACAATATAAGATTCTCTTATTACTACCTTTTATACCTTCCACTAAAAATAAAAAAGAAAATTTACTATGTAATTTCCATTTTTTATAGAAATATATGTCACACCTATATTATAGTTATTAATGGATTCATCTTTTTTTAGATGCTAGTTGTACGGAGGAAATATTATGAGTCGTAAAAAACATTCGTCTACTCAAAAAAAGCGTCACCCAAACGTATCGGGGCGCTTGCGAAACCATATACAAAATCGTTCTTTAGCAGAAATGTATGCATCTCTTTTTGAACATAACCCTGATAGTATTATTTCATTGAATTTAGAAGGAGTTATTTTACATATTAACCCCGCTGCTGAAAGAATATTAGGTTATACTTCTAACGAATTAGAGCAAAAAACAATCACTTCTATTTTAGAAGCACATATTTCTGATCAAGTGCTACAATACATAAAAAATGCTGCAGCTGACAATCAAAAAGAGTATATCGTCTCTATTTATCATAAAGACGGATATTTACTAGATGTCGTAACAAAATTAGTTCCTATTTTTGTTAAAAACCGTTTAACAGGTGTATACGCCATTATGAAACCCCTTGAAAAATCAGAAAGAATTGAGAAAGTATTACAAGAGAGTGAGAAACGATTACGCACATTAATGAATTCAATGCCTGCATTTGTTATTTTTAAGGACCATGAAGGACGCTGGCTTGAAGCGAATGACTATGCGCTTTCTTGTTTCAATTTCCATAACGTTCCTTATCATGGAAAAAGAGATAATGAACTCATTCAATATAACGAAGCATACCGCGAATCTTTTTTGCATTGTGAAGAAGTCGATGAACTAACATGGCAAAAAGGACAAATTCTTCACGGAGAGGAATTTATTATACATAGAAATGATTTCGACCTAGTTTTAAGCATTTCAAAAGTCCCACTCTTCCATCCTGATGGCTCGCGCAAAGGTCTTATAGTGATGGGAAGAGACGTTACCGAACTAAAAGAAACTGAAAAGTTATTACGGAAATCCGAAAAACTTGCAGTAGTAGGACAACTGACAGCTGGAATTGCCCATGAAATTAGAAACCCGCTCACTTCATTAAAAGGATTTTTAACGTTATTACATCCAGAAATAAATGAGGAAAATAAATGGTATGTGGACGTTATGTTGAGTGAAATTTCACAAATGGAATCTATAACAAGCCAATTTATGGCGATGTCTAAACCACAAGTGTTATCCATTCATACATGCAACGTACAAACATTAATTGAAGAAGTTGTAACTTTTATTTTACCAACAGCAATTATGCATAGCGTTCATATCATCATGGATCATTTCGATTATATTTCTGACATTCAATGTGACAGTAATCAATTAAAACAAGTTTTGATTAACATATTAAAAAATGCAATCGAGGCGATGCCTGATGGTGGTAACATATTCATTCAAACAGCTTCGTTAGAAAATGATTTTGTTTCAATACGCATTATGGATGAAGGTTGTGGGATTCCTGAAGAGCGCATGGCTCGTCTTGGCGAACCTTTTTATAGCTTGAAAGAAAAAGGAACTGGCCTTGGCTTAATGATGTGCTATAAAATCATTCAAGAGCATCACGGAAAATTATTCATTTCCAGTGAATTAAACATAGGAACAACTGTCGATATCCAATTACCGATTGCTACAGCTCAGCCTGTAACAAACTCATAACTATGCTACATTAATATAGTAAAAGACATCTGTTATAAGTAGTCGGGTTATTGTGGAAAACATCTACACTAATACGTTAAAAAGCTCAAAGTCCCTATATGACTCTGAGCTTTATTTTTGTATACGATTTATTTTATTAAACCCACTCTTTTCCATGTTTACGAATAAACTGAATATCATTTTCATAATGTTCAAGATGCCCTTCATCTATCATCTTTTGAAAGTTCATATCGCCTTCTAGTGCTTTTCTTTTCATGTATTTACATAATCCTTCTAATCGTAGAAGTACCATCTCCAAATAATCCTCGGCGATGCCATCACTTTTATAGGACTCAAAAAACAATTTAACTCTTTGCTTTATGCGGTCTGCATGCTGTAATGAATTATAATAAACCGCCGCACCTGTTTCCTTATAATAAACTCTACTTAATGGGACACAAGTGTAAAGAGTATAGGCTATGTCCCAAAGTCTTGGTCCAGGACCAGCAACATCAAAATCAATAATACCTACTGGTTTTTCGTTATTAAAAATAATGTTGTATATTGCAAAATCATTGTGGCATACAACCTCTATTTTATTTGGAGTATTATCCATCGGTTTCCAATCATCTGATAACGGGAAATCATTCACAGCATCATGATAAAGACGGAGCATCTTCGCTATTTCTTTTAAAACATCATTAGACCACATGTACTCTTTTAAAGGGTAATTACCAGCTTCTCCTTCAATAAATGATAATATCTCTCTATCTTTATCATCAATACCTAAAAACTTTGGTGCATAACTAAAGCCTTTGTTTTCCAAATGGTTTAATAGCTTATGAATTCGGGTACTGCCTTTCTTTAATTCTCGTCGAACAGTATCTTCCGAACGATATACGTTTGAGACATTCCCTCCCGTTAGCATTTCTTCATTTTCGTAGTTTGACATCTAATAGTCCCCCTCCATTATTCTACATTTTCTTTATATTTTAACATAACTTTCCTATTCTCTTTTAACCCCTTAAATTACAACAAAAAAATCGAGTATAAAATCTTTATGATTTTACACTCGATTTAGTCTACTATTTATGCATGTGAAAATATTTTTTCATACCATTCTGTTGCCTTCTCTACTTCATTCATCGTTAATTGATGTCCTCTATTTTCCCAATGCATTTTTACATTAGCATCTACATTTTCTAATAGCATCTTCAATTCCTCTGACTCAGAAGGTGAACAAATTGGATCATTTGTTCCAGCAGCGATAAATACGAATTTCTCTGCTAAATTAGGTAATTGTATTCCTCTTCTAGGCACCATTGGGTGATGAAGGACTGCACCTTTTAATGCATTTTCGTAATGGAATAATAAGCTCGCCGCAATATTTGCTCCATTTGAATACCCAACAGCTACGATATTATCTCTATCAAATTCATATGTTTTTGCTGCTTCATTTAAAAATTCATTTAATTCCTTCGTACGGAAAACAAGATCCTCTTCATCAAAAATACCTTCTGCTAATCGGCGGAAGAAACGAGGCATCCCATTTTCTAATACATTTCCACGAACACTTAATACAGAAGCTTCCCGATCAATTCTTTCTGCAAGCGGTAATAAATCTAATTCATTTCCTCCTGTACCATGAAGCAATAACAACACTGGTTTTGACGTATCTTTTCCTTTTTGAAAAACATGTTTCATCATATTCCTTTTCCCCTTTCAATCACTTTAATCTAGATTTCTCACTTCAAATGGTAAGAGTGTCTGTTCAATTTGTTTTCTATGTTGTTCATATCGATCCGGTAATTTTAACTCCTCACCCATCGTCTCTAAAGATTCGTCATGGGCAAAACCAGGAGGGTCTGTTGCAATTTCAAATAAGATTTCGCCGTGTTCTCTAAAATAAATTGCGTTAAAATAGTTTCGGTCTTGTACAGGGGTTACACCATATCCAAAGCGAGACACATGCTCTTTCCAGTCTAATTGATCAGCATCATCACTCGCTCTCCAAGCAATATGATGAACTGTACCAACACCCATTTGTCCACGTCCAATTGTTGATAATCTCAAATCGATAATATTTCCAATATCAGCAGAAGAACGGAACCGCATAAACTCTCCCTCTTCTCCTACTTTCTCAAGACCCATAACATGCTCTAACAATTCAGCAGTTTTTTGAGGTTGTGCAGATAAAAGAACAGCACCGCCAAATCCTTTAATTGCTACTTCTGGCGTAACTTCCCCAAAAGTCCAATTATTTAATTCGCCCTCTTCTCTTTCAACTAATTCTATATGCAAACCATGTGGATCATCAAATTCTATATACTGTTCTCCAAACCGAGTCATTTTTGTATACGGTACGTCGAATTTTTCTAATCTATTTTCCCAAAACTCCATTGTACCTTTTGGTACGACATAAGACGTAATGCCTACTTGACCGTCCCCAATAATACCTTGACGAGCACCTGCCCATGGGAAAAACGTAATAATTGTTCCAGGCTTTCCTCCTGTATTACCAAAATAAAGATGATACGTACCTGGATCATCAAAATTCACTGTTTGTTTTACTAAACGCAATCCTAATACACCTGCATAAAAATCTACATTTTCTTGTGGGTGTCCTACGATTGCTGTAATGTGATGAATTCCCATTGTTTTCTTTTCCATTTTCTCCGCCCCTTTTTATTTCATTTTAAAAACTTTTATACATTAAAATTCATTATTCATTTTGTCCATACTGCAAAGTAAAATCCATCGTTATGATTTTATCTTCAATTCGAGATATAAGCTGTGAAATTACGCATTATCTTCTATATCACTGAATTCATCTCGAATTCGAGATAATTCCAAAAAAATATTTACTCCATCTAAAATCTTTATTCGGAAATAAATTATCTCGAACTCAATATTTATTATAAGTTACTTACTTTTAGTTGTCAACAAGCACTTATTTTCATTTTAAATCAAAAGAGAGTAAATGCTAGTTAGCATTTACTCTCTTCGCTAATTATTTCGTTTCCTCTTCCAACACTGCTTCCATCTCGTTAAATTCACGATGAATTGCTTTCACTGGTTCTTTCGTTAATAAACTTACAACTATAACAGCTAATAAACTACAGAAGAATCCAGGTACCATTTCATACATAGTCGCTTTTAAACTTGGAATTTGTACCCAAGTAATAACAACTACTGCACCTACAATCATACCAGCAAGAACGCCCCATTTGTTCGTTCTCTTCCAATATAAACTTAATAAAATGGCGGGTCCGAATGCTGAACCAAATCCTGCCCAAGCATAACCGACAAGTGTTAAAATTGTATCACTTGGATGATACGCTAAAACAACTGCGATCATAGCTACTACTAATACTGACAGTCTACCGATAAATACAAGTTCTTTATCACTTGCGTTACGACGGAAAAATGTTTTATAGAAATCTTCCGTTACAGCACTTGAAATAACGAGTAATTGCGAGGAAATACTACTCATAATCGAAGCCAAAATAGCTGACAATAAAAATCCAGTAATATACGGATGGAATAAAATGTTTGAGAATGTTACAAAGACCATTTCTGGGTCTTGTAATTTCTCATTATTTTTAGCGTAATAAGCAATACCAATTAGACCAGTAAGCATTGCACCTATAATTGAAATCGTCATCCAACCGATACCGATTCTACGAGAAGTTTTTAAATCTTTAACAGAGGTAATTGCCATAAAGCGAACAATAATATGCGGTTGACCAAAATACCCAAGACCCCATGCTAAAAATGAAATAATACCAAGAATTGTAGTACCTTTAAACATATCTAAATGCGATGCATCAACTTGCTTAATCGTATTGAATGTTTCTGTTACACCACCGACATCTGTAAAAGCTACAATTGGCACTAACACAAGAGCAATAAACATAATACAACCTTGCACAAAGTCGGTCCAACTTACTGCTAAAAAGCCACCGAATAATGTATAAGCAACAACGACACCGACAGTTACAAATAAACCAATTTTATAATCAAGATTGAAAGAATTCTCAAACAAACGTCCACCTGAAACTAAACCAGCTGACGCATAAAATGTGAAAAACACTAAAATGACGATAGCGGAGACAAAACGAAGTATTTTCGTACGATCTTTAAACCGATTTTCTAAAAAATCTGGAATCGTAATTGAATCATTTGCCATTTCTGTATACGTTCGCAAACGCGGGGCAAGAATTAAATAGTTTGCATAAGCACCTATTAATAAACCTATCGCAATCCATACACTTGATAATCCTGTTGCATACATCGCACCAGGTAATCCCATTAGCATCCAACCACTCATGTCAGAAGCACCAGCTGATAAAGCTGTAACTGCTGGACCGAGTCCCCTTCCCCCTAACATATAATCTGATAAATCGGATGTCTTCTTATAAGACCAATAGCCGATATACAACATACCTGCCATATAAATAGCAAGCGAAACCATAATCTCAATCTTCACCAAATCTCTCCCTTAGTTACATAAGCCATTCAAAATTTCGAAAAATGACTTTTTCTATTTTCTTGTTTTCGCTTATGGTTCCCTACCTTAACAAACATTTTTTGTTCTTTCAAGTGAACAAGCCCTTTTCACTACATGTGAAAACCTTTATAAACGCCTTTATCCCAGTGGATTACCCGGTTTTTAAAAGAAATTAAAGTAAAAATAATCAGAAAATAAAATAGCGTTTTTTCACACCTTATTTTCATTCGTTTATTAGTTGAATTTTAAAAGAAAAAAGCCATACGAATGTATGACTTTTAATGTATTAAACATAGCTTATCTTCTATTTACTAGTAGGAAACAATTCTGAAAGAGGAACTATCCGCCCCACCTCATCTTTAAACACAATATGCTCTCTCGTTAAATGGCGCGGGCTCTTTACTCCCGCTGCTGCCGCTAATGAAAACAAACTATATCTCATACTAATAACATAGTTCATTACTCGCCATTTTTTCTCATACGGATCTAATGCTTTTTGGTAGTGTGGATTCGTAGTTGCAACCCCCGATGGGCATTGCCCTGAATTACATTGAAGTGCCATAATACAACCGCTTGCCATCATGAATCCACGTGCTGAATTTACGGCATCTGCACCGATAGCTAAAGCAATCGCTACTTTATCTGGCGTGATTAATTTCCCGGAGGCAAACACCTTTAATTTATCCCTGACACCGTAATGATTTGCTGTATCAATAAATGTAAGTAATGCCGGTATAAGCGGAAGCCCCATACTATCTGCCATCGATTTATATGTTGCCCCTGATCCACCTTCTGAACCGTCGATTGTAATAAAATCTGGATAGATGTTTAATTCTTTCATTGCTTTTAATAAATCTTCCAAAGGCTTCTGTTGACCAATTACAATTTTCATGCCCACTGGTTTACCACCGTTTTCTTGTAAATCTTGAATAAAATATAAAGCCTCTGCGGCACTACTAATAAATGAAAAACGATTTGGCGAATTAATCGTTTCTCCTTCTCGTACTTTCCGAACGGAAGCGATTTTCTCATTTACCTTCTGTCCTTCTAAATGACCACCACGTATTTTTGCTCCTTGCCCAAATTTCAATTCAAACGCTTTAATATTACTTTCTTTCGCCTTCTCCATAAATTCCTTCATCGAAAAATTCCCGTCCTCGTCACGGTATCCAAATAATCCCGGACCAATTTGGGCAATGATATTTGCACCGGTATGTAAATGTTCCGGTATTACACCACCTTCCCCCGTATTAATCCACGAACCGCCAGCCATCTTCGCGCCAAATCCACTTGCCAAAATATAATTTTCTCCAATCGCACCGTAAGAAGTTGCTGATGCGCCAAACATGCCATACAGTTTCCACGGATATTTGCGGTTTTCACCGACGATAATTGCATCGTCTTCTTCATATAACCAAAGATTCGTTGTATCCGCTGTCAATTTTTCTCTTCGTGAAAATAACCCTTCTTTATGAATCACATACTTTTTCCCTTCACGTTCTTTCGTTACATTCACACTTAATTCATCTGTTAATTTCGGAAATAATGTATTAGCGATATAATATCCAGATGCATCAAAATCTCGTTTCGATCCAAAACCGAGTATTTCTGAACGGTATTTTGCTAGAAACATTACACTTTGAAAATCATAACGTGAAAAGGGCTTTCCATCCGTATCATGATCAAACCAATATTGCCTAAATTCCGGTCCTATCTTTTCAAGTAAATAACGCATCCTTCCTAAGTATGGATGTAACTTTAATATAGAATGATGCGTCCGTTTTTTAATAAAAAATGTAATAATAAAAAAAATGATTAATAGTAACATCAATAAGAGCAATATACTAATAATAACGAGTAGCGTTTCACTCATCCCGCTTCCTCCTATGAAAATCCATAATAAAAGGAGAACACCTGATGTGTTCTCCTTTTATCTTTATTCAAATTAATGTAGCAAGATGCCCTTTCGCGTCATATTCAACCAAACTTTCAGCATTTTTAATTCGCTGCACAAAATCTGGATTAGCGATTAATGGTCTTCCGAACGCCGCTACATCAATTGTTCCTTCTTGCAGTGCTTCTTCTGCCTCTTTCGGATTCAAATTACCTACTCCTACGATAGTACTATCCCAATACTTTCTTACTAATTGATGAAAATTCTTACCGTCAGCAATAACTTGCGTATAATTCATCGTTGAAGGGTGAATCATCGTTAATCCAACTTCTTTAAACATATTTACAAACGTTTCAATTGCAAGTTCAGGATGTTCCCACATATAAGTAGGATTATCACCTTTAAAGGCAGAGAAGCGAAGAAGCGTTTTATCAGCTCCAACTGCTTCAATTACAGCCTGAACAACTTCTTTCATAAACGTTAACCTTTGTTTTAAGTCCCCGCCGTATTTATCAGTACGCTTATTCGCAAATTCATAAGTAAATTGGTCAATTAAATATCCGTGTGCACCGTGAATTTCTACACCATCAAATCCAGCTTCGATTGCGTTTTTTGCAGCCTGTGCATATTGATCGACAACTTCTTTTATTTCTTCTATTGTCATTGCTTCTGGTGTATCAAACGGTTTACGAAAACGCGGAACATTACCCTCCGCAGCAATAGCAGACGGTGCTTGCGGCATTTGACCACCAATTATTTCGTGATGACTCATACGTCCAACATGCCATATTTGAGCAATAATCGTTCCGCCTTCTTTATGTACTGCCTCTGTAACAGGTTTCCAAGAATCAATTTGCGCTTGTGTATAAATACCTGGTACTCCCGGATTCCCTTTTGCTCTCGGGCTAATGACAATTCCTTCTGTAATAATTAATCCAATCCCATCAGCAGCACGTTTTTGATAATACTCTACTACATCAGTACCAACTACCCCAGTCTCATTATTTGCAAAACATCTCGTCATCGGTGCCATCGCTATGCGATTACGAAGAGACCAAGATCCAATTTGAATCGGATGAAATAACTTCGTTTCTTCAATATTTTCAAAAGACCCCCAAGCGTTTATATTTGTTCCTTCATAAATACTTGCCGCTTTATTATTTGAACTTGTCATTTTTCTTCCCCCTAAAAAAATCTAACTATAATCGCATCATACTTACTTTTAGATAGTAACGTCAATTTATACGCTCTTACGTAGGAATATTCGTATAATAAAACTAACCGTTTTTAACTTTAAGGATTCTGAAATTCAGGAATCTGCTGTTTATTCTAATGTCCAGTAAGTGGATGAGGAAAATACTTATTAAGTGGATGTTTTCTTTTTTTCTAGTTTTATTACTATAGAATATATCGGTAATTAATTATTTAACTATTTACTAACCAAAAAGAACCTGTTTCCAATGTACTATGTTCAAACTTACACTAACGAGGTTTCAATAATTCATTTGTTTTTTAAATTATACCAACGAAATTTTAGGAACTAATAAAAGACTCCTAGATAGTTGAAAGTATTTTTTCTTATTTAATTTTTAGAAAGAAGGATAACAATGAAAACAAAAGCTATCGTTTCTACACCTGAAAAAGATTTTAATATGCAAGAAGTATACTTAAACGATATTAAAGACGATGAAGTATTAGTAAAAATTATCGCTTCGGGTATATGTCATACAGATGCAACAGTTTTAGACGGTACAATGCCAACACCAAAACCAGTTGTTTTAGGACATGAAGGTTCTGGTATCGTGGAAAAAGTGGGAAGTAATGTAACATCGGTTACACCTGGTGACCATGTTGTACTTGGATTCGCTTACTGTGGTCATTGTGAAAATTGCTTAGATGGTAATGCTGCTGCTTGCGAAAATATGATTGAATTAAACTTCTCTGGAAAAAACAAACGCCATGTAACACCTATACACGATCTTAACAATAATGACATTTCTCAATTCTTCGGCCAATCTTCATTCGCATACCATGCCGTGGTTGATGAGAATAATACTGTAAAAGTACCAAAAGATGTTGATATACGTTTGTTAGGACCACTTGGTTGTGGAATTATGACTGGTAGCGGTACGATCCTAAATTCATTACAGCCAAAACCAGGTAGTAGCCTAGTTGTATTTGGAACCGGTGCTGTTGGCCTTAGTGGCTTAATGGCAGCTAAAATTGCTGGATGTACTACAATCATTGCCATTGATATTCATGATAGTCGTTTAGAATTAGCGAAGGAATTAGGGGCTACACACACGATTAATAGCTTAAACGAAGATCCAGTTGCCAAAATTAAAGAAATTACAAACGGTGGAGCTAATTACTCATTTGAAACAACTGGCGTAAATACTGTTACACTGCAATCCATTCAATGCTTACGAGTAAAAGGTACAATGGCAACTGTTGCTGTTGGTAAAAAGGATTTAACTTTAAACGTAACAAATGAAATTGTCGTAAAAGCTATTACAATTAAAGGGGTAGTTGAAGGTGATGCAGTACCGCAACTATTCATTCCAAAATTAATTAATTTCTATCAAAAAGGACTATTCCCATTCGATAAGTTTGTACAATTCTATTCTTTTGAAGAAATTGCTCAAGCATTTGAAGATTCTAAAACAGGAAAAACGATTAAACCTATTATCGTAATGGAGTAACATTTGTTTACTTTTTCCCGATAACTAACAAAACAAAAATATCCTGAAATGGAATAAATAAAATTAAAAAGGTTTCCTAAGTAGGAAACCTTTTTTAGTTGACCATATAAGGCTAACAATTCGTTTATCTCTTTTAAATAAAGAAAATAAACAATTATTATCTCCTCACATATGGAAAATCTCTTAACAATAGAAGTGGGAGTGGTTCAGTATTCTTCTAAAAATAATAACTTATATACCTAAAACAATGAAAGCCCTACCTCTCTTTCATCCTTACGGCTCCTCGTCCGTGCCAGTGTGAATCAGGATTGCAAAAATCAAGTAACTATTTTATCGAGTTATTTAATTAAACTTCGAACATTCGTAAAAGAAATTAAAAAATAAAAATGGATTAAATTGTAGTAATAACAAAAGAGGTTAATGCTCTAAAAGTGGTTTGAAAGAGTTGAATGTCTTTGAAATGATTGATTTTCTATAATTATATTCCCAAAAAATTCAAGATCTTTTTTGGGATGTAATACATTATCTACAATGAATCTTAACAAAAGCTTTTTATTTGATTTTCTGTGATACCTTCAATTAATCCCAGCTCACTAATCAAAAATTCATGTGCGTTATCTAACATTTTCTTTTCGCTTGCATTAAGTGCTTTTTCTTTCTGCATACGTAATAAGTCACGTACAACTTCAGCACCTTCTTGTATTTTACCCGTTTTTATTTTATCAGTGTTCAATTTATACCTTTGTTTCCACGTAAGTAATCTATCTGATTCCCCATGCTGAAAAATATCTATTATGTTTGTTAATGCCTTTATATCTGTAACTGGTCGTATATTTGAACTCAATATTTTCCCCATAGGAATCATTACTTCCATATTACTAGCCGACATTTTTATAACATAATACTGTCTTTTTTCTCCTGAGATTTCCTTTTCTTCTATGGCTTTAATTATACCTGCTCCGTGCATTGGATAAACGATGTTATCGCCAATTTGAAACAAATAATCCACCTCCATATATGGTAACCTTCTCAATCTTAACATACATTTATTTTTTTAGCAAAATTTTTATAATATCACAAAATTATTTTCTATGTCAATTTATTTACACATAAAAATTCAAGCTGTACAGAAACACTAAAAAACCCGCGATTTTGTTACATTTCTACACCCATTTTCTCTAATTTTATATACCTTGTAAAACAAAAAAAACACATCACTACATATAAGTAGCGATGTATTTTTATATAATGACAAAAACGGTTGCTTCAAAACTTCACACACGATCCTTCGCTTATATACTAACCTGTTTACTAATCGTTTCTCGCGCTAAAAGAAAACTCATAATCACTTGCGCAGCTACTCTACTCGTCATATCCCTAAAATCAAGAGTTGGATCAATTTCTACTATATCCATCCCTTGAACGAGTGGCTCTTTACCAAGGAATTCAATTGCATCAAGTAAAGTTGTACTATCCATCCCACCAGGGCCAATTGCTGGACAGCCCGGCGCAAACGCTTGGTCTAGTACGTCCATATCAAGAGAAATATAAATAGAAGTCACATCTTGTTTTCTTAATACTTCAATACTTTCTGAAATAAGATCTTTTATTTTTCGCTCTCTTACATCTTTCATTGTATACACTGTCACGCCATGCTCTTTTGCATATTCATGGTACGCTCGTGCATTTGAAAAATTACGAATCCCAATTTGAACGAGTTGTTTTCCTGTAATCACATCATTTTCTAGCAAACTACGGAACGGTGTACCATTTGATGGACCACCATCATCTAAATTACGTAAATCATGATGGGCATCAAATTGAATAATACCGACCTTCCCTTTACTATTTGCAAAACCAGTTATACTCGGAAAACTAATCGAGTGGTCACCACCAAGAACGATTGGTATCATTTTCGGATTTACTTTCGTCAAGTGACCAACTGTTTTCGCAATTCGGTTATGACTCTCTTTTATATCTGTCACATGCATCGTAATATCACCACAATCATGAAGAACACTTTCTTTCATATCGTGTTCTTCTGTAATTGCGTACGTGCTATATGCATCCAACATTGAACGAATTGTTTTTGGTGCAAAACATGCTCCTGAATGACTAATAGATGGTTTAGAAAGGGGCGCTCCAATTAAGGCAGCACCGAATATTTCCACACCTTCCTCCCAATTTTTAATCATTTCGCTCCACTTCGTCACTTCACGATCGATAAACTTTGCATTTTTCTTTAAATAGTGGCCGTGCTCCACGATTGTTCACCTCTTGTATATGCGATATTCCCATTCTTCCATACTGTATTTACATGACTTACGCCGTAATGGTACGGTACGTAAGCGTAATTATAAGCATCCCATAAAACTAAATCCGCCTTACGACCAACTCTAATTTTCCCAGCTACATCGCCTCGATTAATGGCATAAGATGAGTTCACTGTTACCGCATTCCAAACTTCTTCTGGTGTCATTTTCAGTTTCAGCATCGCAATGCTCATAATAAGCTGAATGTTTTCAGTTGGACAGCTACCTGGGTTAAAGTCTGTAGCTAAAGCAACTGCAACACCTTCATCAATCATTTTGCGGCCGCGTGCGAAGCTTTCTTTATTTAAATAGAAAGTTGTTCCTGGTAATAAAGTTGCTACTGTATTAGAATTCGCAAGCATTTCAATTCCTTTATCAGAAGCGCCAACTAAATGGTCCGCTGATGCTGCACCAATTTCAGCCGCTGCTTCCGCACCACCAAGAGGGTCGATTTCATCTGCATGAATTTTCACATCAAAGCCAAGCTCTTTCGCTTTTAATAAAAATTCTTTTGATTCTTCTACAGAGAACACACCTGTTTCGCAGAAAATATCAACGAACTCAGCTAATTGCTTCTCTTTCATTTCCGGTAATAAATCTAGCATCCATTGTAAAAATTCTTTCGATCTTCCTTTATACTCTTTCGGAACTGCATGAGCACCTAAAAATGTTGAAACTAAATCAATTGGATGCTCTTTTTGTAATTGTGCAGTTGCCTCTAATTGTTTCCATTCTGTCTCATCATCCAATCCGTAACCACTCTTCGCTTCTACAGTTGTAACTCCGAAAGATAGCATACGGTCTAAATGGAATTTAGCTTTTTGAACAAGTTCTTCTTTCGACGCTTGTTTCGTTGCATTTACAGTTGAAAGAATACCTCCGCCTTGTTCTAAAATTTCCAAGTACGGAACTCCTTGTAGTTTTAGCGCGACTTCATTTTCACGAGATCCACCAAATACAAGATGAGTATGCGGATCAACAAGACCAGGAGACACCATTTTCCCGCCGCAATCAATAACCTCTTTCGCTTGTAATCCTTTAGCTTCTTCCGCTGTTCCAACGAAAGTAATTACACCATTTTCAATTCCAACCGCACCGTTTTCAATAACAGGAAGCGTATTCATCGCTTCCTGTCTTAACAAGCCATCTTCTTGATCCATTGTTAGTAATTGACCGATATTTATTAGTAAAGTGTCCAGCATGTTTCTTCCTCCTTATTTCATCATTGGGATGTTAACGCCTTTTTCTTTCGCAGTTTGAACCGCTAAGTCATAGCCAGCATCAACGTGACGAACAACACCCATACCAGGGTCAGAAGTTAATACGCGTTCAATACGTTTTGCCGCTGCTTCTGTTCCATCTGCAACGATAACCATTCCAGCGTGAAGTGAATAACCCATACCAACGCCACCACCGTGATGAACAGACACCCAGCTTGCACCATTTACACTGTTAATTAATGCATTTAAAATTGGCCAGTCTGCTACTGCATCACTACCGTCTTTCATAGATTCTGTTTCACGGTTTGGAGATGCTACTGATCCACAATCTAAATGGTCACGGCCGATAACGATCGGTGCTGATAATTCACCATTAGCCACCATTTCATTAATAATGCGGCCAAATTTCGCACGCTCACCATAACCAAGCCAACAAATACGTGATGGAAGACCTTGGAACTCAACTTGCTGACGTGCCATACGAATCCAATTACATAAATGCTCATTATCCGCGAACTCGCGTAAAATAACTTCGTCTGTTTTATAAATATCTTCTGGATCACCAGAAAGTGCTACCCAGCGGAATGGTCCTTTTCCTTCACAGAATAATGGACGGATAAATGCTGGAACGAATCCCGGGAAATCGAAAGCATTTTTTAATCCTTCATCGAAAGCAACTTGGCGAATGTTATTTCCGTAATCAAATGTAATCGCGCCTTTTTCTTGCATTGCAAGCATTGCTTCTACATGTTTTTTCATACTTTCTTTTGATAATTGTACGTAACGTTCTGGATCTTCTTCACGAAGCTTCGCTGCTTCTTCTACTGTGTAACCTACTGGAATATAACCGTTTAATGGATCATGGGCAGAAGTTTGATCCGTAACTAAGTCAGGGATAATATTACGGTTTACTAACTCAGGTAAAATTTCTGCTGCATTACCTAATAATCCAATTGAAATAGGCTCTTTCTTCTCTTTATATTCGTTTGCAATAGCCAATGCTTCTTCTAATGATTCTGTATACTTATCACAATATCTCTTTTCAATACGACGATCGATACTACGCTTATCTACATCAATAGCAATTACAACACCGCCGTTCATCGTTACAGCAAGCGGTTGTGCGCCACCCATGCCACCTAAACCAGCAGTAATCGTTACAGTACCTTTTAATGAACCATCGAAATGTTGACGTGCCGCTTCACCAAATGTTTCATATGTTCCTTGTAAAATCCCTTGTGTCCCAATGTAAATCCAGCTACCCGCTGTCATTTGTCCGTACATCATAAGACCTTTTTTCTCTAGTTCACGGAAGTGATCCCAGTTCGCCCACTTCGGTACTAAGTTTGAGTTCGCTAAAAGAACCCGAGGCGCATCTTCATGTGATTTAAAAATTGCTACCGGTTTTCCTGATTGAACAAGTAACGTTTCATCGTTTTCTAACGTTTTTAATGAATCAACAATTGCATGGTAGCTTTCCCAATTACGAGCTGCACGGCCAATTCCGCCATACACAACTAATTCTTCTGGTTTTTCAGCTACTTCAGGATCTAAATTGTTCATTAACATTCGAAGTGCAGCTTCTTGAACCCATCCTTTCGTTTGTAACTCAGTACCTCTTGCCGCACGAATTGTTTGTTGTACTTTTTCCATTTCAATCTCTCCCTTTTCTCGTTTTATAGTGCTGCATTTACATCCAATCTTTCCTTTATTGAATAATTCGTTTTTAACCAATGCGCGATATTTTCAATATCCGTTGAGAATATACGGTCATTTGTAATAGAAGGCACTTGCTGACGACCTTGATGATAGAACGTTTTTGTAACTGTACTCATGTTTTCAATTCCGCGATATTCTGCTGCTTGCATCGCACAGATCATCTCAATTGCAAGAACACGTCTTGCATTTTGAATAATTTGATGCGCATGACGTGAAGCGATTGTTCCCATACTTACGTGATCTTCTTGGTTAGCTGAAGACGGAATTGAATCTACACTCGCTGGATGAGCTAACGTTTTATTTTCTGAAACGAGTGAAGCCGCTGCATATTGCATAATCATGGCACCTGATTGAAGTCCTGGTTCTGGACTTAAAAATGGTGGTAAGTCATTTAATTGCGGATTTACTAGGCGTTCAATACGGCGCTCTGAAATATTTGCAAGCTCCGCCATCCCTACTTTTAAGAAGTCCATTGCAAATGCAATTGGTTGTCCGTGGAAATTACCACCAGAGATTACTTTTTCACCGCCATCAAAAATAAGTGGATTATCTGTTGCTGCATTCATTTCAATTTCTAATTTTTCTTTCACATAATTTAAAACTTGCCAAGAAGCACCGTGAACTTGCGGGATACAACGAAGTGAATATGCATCTTGTACACGAAGTTCTCCTTGTTTTGTCACAAGTTTACTATCATGAAGAATATCACGAATTCTGCTTGCCACTTCGACTTGCTCTTTATAACCACGCGCTTTATGAACATTTTCATCGAATGCATCAATAATGCCGCGTAATCCTTCCATTGTCATCGATGCAATTAATTCTGATTGATAAGCACTTGCTTCAGCTTCTATATAAGAAAGAACCCCTTGCGCTGTCATTGCCTGCGTACCATTGATTAACGCAAGACCTTCTTTTGCTTCAAGTTCAATAGGTTCAAGTCCTTCTTCTGTAAGAGCAACCATCGCATGAACTCGTTTTCCTTTGTAGAACACTTCACCTTCACCTAATAAAACGAGAGCAAGATGAGATAAAGGTGCTAAATCACCGCTCGCTCCTAGTGATCCTTGTTGCGGAACGACTGGATGAATTTTACGATTTACAAACTCAAGAAGCATGTTTACAACAAGTGGTCTAACACCCGATACTCCTTTTAACATCGTATTAGCTCGTAAAATCAACATACCGCGTGATACTTCTTCAGGGAATGGATCGCCTATTCCGCACGCATGTGACTGAATTAAGTTGTGTTGAAGTGCTTTTACATCATCTTTTTGAATAAGTACATCACTAAACTTTCCAAATCCAGTTGTAATACCGTAAACGACTTTTCCGTCCTCTACAATTTTCTCGACAACTTCGCGGCACTCTGCCACTTTTTGCATACTAGTTGGGCAAGCTGTTACACCTTCACCTTCAAGTAACAACCTCTTCATTTCTTCAACTGTCAATGTGTGTCCTGTTAACGTAATCATTCTTTTTCCTCCTTATAAAGGCAAAAGGGGACCTTATCTTTTTAAGACAGACTTCTGTCCTAAAAAATAAGGCCCCCTTCTAACTAATAGACTATGGGCAAATCATATGTGATTAATTCCTAAACCAATCGCCTCATGCTCAGATCCTTTTACAGGTGCACCAATCGTTCCATAAAGTGCAACAGCAACCCATTCGCCTTCTTTTTTTCCGTCGTATGGTGTACCGCGCACAATCGCAAAGCGAAGTCCTACTGTACGAAGAACGTCTGCTAACTGAATTTGACCTCTCGTCACTCCGTACAAAGCTTCCATAATTGCATGATAAAGTGCATGTGTTTCTCTGTAAACATCTGTTTCAATAACTCGGTTGCTCTTAGCCGCTGTTTCCATTGCTGCTACTACTTTTTGCGAATTCATAGAACCAACTTTCCCAGTACAATATTTCCAACCTTTCGGAATAGATAATACGGGACTTTCATTCTCATCCGCAAGTGCCAACAGCATGGCCATACGACCAATTCGATGTGTTCCTTGAAGAAGCATGTGACTCTCTCATTTCTTTTGAATTATTTGAATATTACTTAATTTAAGAATATATGAAAACGGTTAAATCGTCAATAGTTTAAAATATTATTCAAGCAATTTTTTATCCCTCTCATACTTGTACTTGTGTACACAATTTATTTACAGATTTTTTTCAGACGTGCTATAGTCTCACTAACAGATGCAAAGGGGCGAAATTTCAGTGGCGAAGCGAAAAGATATTCATTTTCGAATTGAAGAAAAATTACTTACAAGGTTTGAAGACGCACTCCATTACGAAGGTTTAAATAAAACAGATGTATTAACACATGCGATTCAGCAATTTTGCATAAAGGTGGAATGTGAAAAAATGAATGATGTAAAACGCCAATACAACGTAAGTAACCATTTACAAACACGTATCGATACGCATAAACATTACGAAGAAAAACAAGTGAATGTAGATGAAGTCGTCATTGAACATTTACAACTCCAAGGAGAAGAAAAAATATTAGAGGTCGGGTGTGCTAACGGAAAATTTCTTTCCCTTTTGCAAACTAATGGTCATAAAGGACATCTAACTGGTTTTGATCAATCCGAAACTATGCTTTCTGAAGCTGCTATAACGAATAATATGATTGAATGGAAACTCGGTGACGCTAGTAAACTTCCTTTCGAAGCTAATTGTTATGACCTGCTAATCGCAAGGCATATGTTATACCACATGAAAGATGTCGAAAAAACTATTCAAGGATTCCATAAGATAATTCGTCCTGGCGGCGCCCTTTTAGCTACAACAAATTCTAAAGTTTCATTACCTCGTATAGATGAAATGTGTAACAAAATGTTAGTCACATTTGATTTACCAAAAACATCACCGTCAGTAGCTCCATTTTGTTTAGAAAATGGTAAAGATCTATTACACTCTGTTTTTTCAACTGTTGAAGAAACAATTATTCATAATGCACTTGTTTTTCATCATGCAACTCCAATCGTTAACTATATTTCTAGCATGTTCCCGTCGTTGAATATACCTGATAATATGTCCCTTCACACCGAAATGAAGGAATGGCTAAAAGAAGAAATAGAAAATGATTTATCATTTCATAACGGTATATGGCGCGATCCGAAAACGTTAGTGATTTATCGATGTAAAAAAGAAAAGAGCTAGCATTCGCTAGCTTTTACACGTTTTCCGGTAAAAGATTCTCCATCATTATATTGCCCTTTCCACTATAAAAATTTGTATTATGTTCATTCACTACTCCAAAATAGGAGGCAATCGCTAGTCCAAATGGCACAAATGCATGTCCTTGTGCTGTAATAATATTTGCGTGCTGTACAACTTCTGTATACACAAAATTTTCTACTGGAAAACAATCTAATTTTTGATAATCTATGGTCACTGTATAAGAGATTTCTTTTAGTAAACCTGCCCTTGCTAACGCATACGGTCCAGCACAAATCGCTGCCACTAATTTTCCTTGCTCAGAAAATTGACGAATAACTGAAAAAAGCAGTTTCGCCTCTTTCATATGTATTTCATCTCCGCCCGGAATGATAATCCCCTCATATTCTTCTACACGCACTTCACTTAATTCTATATGCGGCTGTACTTGTAAGCCTGTTTCACTTATAATCATTTCTTTTGTTAAACCCGCTGTAATGATTTCATATTTCTTTTTCAGCAATGCTTTTGCTACCGTTATTTCAAACTCTGCAAATGTCGGGTATACGAATAATAATATTTTTTTCATAGCCTTTTCTCCCTTAGCCACCCTATAAAATATGCCTCTAATTCGTCCACTGATAATATATTAGTGTCCACATAAGTTACGGGAAATTGTTTATACCATTCTTTTTCAACTTCTACTAATTTAAATTGTTCCTCAAATGTACTTCGATTTCTTGTCCTATCATTATTTCTCCTATCATACAAACTCTCTTTCGAAACATCTAAATAAAAAATTGCATCCGAACGGCATTCTCTTAATTTATACAATTCATCTTTTAATTCTGTTTCTATACCCCACTCTTTCCCTATCATCTTCGGATAAAAGAGTGTATAAAATTCAATATCTTCTGGTCCACGATCAAAAATCACGACTGAGCTTTTCACATTTTGAAACTCTTTTATTTTTGCTTCAATAAACATTTTTTGATTTGTAATAAACCCCTCTTTTGAGTTCATATCTAAATGTAATTCTTTTCTTTTTTCTACAATTGGATATGGATTTTCGTATATAATTGAAAGCTCATATTGCTCTAACCTTTTTGCCAATGTTGTTTTCCCACTTGCCATCGGTCCTTGGAGTGAAATTACGTATGTCATCCCTCTCATTCCCTTGTACTGTATTACATAAATAATAAACAGAATTTTGAAAACTATCAACAAGATATATATCATCTTGTTTCTTATTCTTATCTAACTTATAATAAAAAATAGAGATTATGACGGACGCAAAATAATGTAAGCTTGGAAATCCAAGCTTACATTATTTTTTGCTTTCCCTTTTCTTATAAAAAGAGTATACTAGATTAGAACGTATGTTCTTAATAATTACATACAGTAAGGAGATAGAACAATGGTATACGACACAAAAGCAATTTCTTGGAATGCATCTTTAAAACAACTTCAACGCCGCTATACAAACAAACAAGTTGACCGAAAAGAATTTGAAGATATTGAACTGATGGAATTCTTCCGCGATAACGACTACATTCCTTTACCTACACATATAAGCGGCCTATCAACAACACGTTTTACTTCTTACTCTATTTTCACAACTGAAGATAAAGATCGTAAAGTTGGCACACTCATCATTGAATATGTAGAAAATGACAATGATATTTTATGTGTTGAACAACTATACTTCGTTTAAATCACAACGCTTGGTCAAAATGATCAAGCGTTCTTGCTTTCTATGAATCTCATTGCTTATAATATAAATAAAATACAAAATATTGCTTTCGTTAAAGGAGGGCATACAATTGCTTGAAGGATGGTTTAGTTGGTTTATAGTCGTTTGGACTGTTGTATTATTAGGGCTTATGTCCATTGGTGGATATTTCATGTTCAGAAAATTCCTAAAACGGTTACCGAAAGAAGACGGTATGTCCATTTTGGATTGGGAAGATCACTATATTAATAAAACAAGACACTTATGGGCTGACGAACAAAAACAATTGTTAGAAGAACTAGTAAGTCCCGTTCCGGAATTATTTCGCGATGTTGCTAAGTCAAAAATTGCTGGCAAAATCGGAGAACTAGCATTACAAGAAAATTCCTCTAAAATTACACAAGATTTAATTATTAAAGGATATATCATCGCCACACCAAAGCGTGATCATAAATTTTTAATTAAGAAACTACAAGAAAAAGAGATTGATTATTCTAACTATAAAACTTTACTTGCAAAGTAAGCCCATTATTCCTTATAAAAAAGATTGCTATTTTATAGCAATCTTTTTTATAAGCTCAACTTACAGTTACTGATTTTGTAGCAATTAATCTCGCTTTCGCTAAATCTATCTGTAACCCTACAGCACTCGTATAAATCGTATCACCAGTACCTGTAATATTTACAGAGGTATATGTTGTATTCGCAGCAATTCATCCTGTTGCATTTATATTTGTAATATTAGATTCGGCTCAAGACACTTAAGCTAAGTGAAATTTCGTCATTAACATTCCACTTTCATGTTGTATCAGTACCATCAAGTGGAGTAATTGTTAATGAAGGAACGTCTCCTATACGATCCAACCTAATCTAACTTAGCCACCAATTACCGGTGATAAAACTTCAAACCAAATAGTATTCCTTATATCGGTCCATTCATAACGTCAAACTTAAATTGCTTCTTCGATGGTCGACAATTTATACATCACAACTAGAATTGAGGAAGTTACCTTTCAGTGATTAACAAAAAACAACGTCTAATCAGACGTTGTTTCTTTATACATATAACACTCTTTACGTTAACTTCATATCTTTTTCATTATAAAAACCGTCTTCTTTTTCCATTTCCTTCTGTAATTTCGTAAAGGAACGGTACATTGCAATTCTCCATGACACAATCATCGCGAACGCCAGTAAGAAGAACATGCCACTAAGTTGTCCTAAATCAAGAGATTGGCTTAAGTATGTTTTAAATACAATCCGCACGACAAGTAATCCAATTAGTATAAAAACAAATGCTTTTGAACGCTTCAAATAAATCTCTTGTCCTCTAATTTCAAATTTAGATGTTTTAATAAGAAAAATAGAGAAAAACAAACCGACGCCAATTGCTTCTAACATTTCTGCTGGAGTTAATCGAAATTCAGGAAAAACAAACATCAACGCTCCCGTGCTCATAAAAAATGGGGGAAGTATAATTTTTTTCAATGTTGCAGGTTTCTTAGCTGCTTTTAAACGAATAAACATCGCACCGACAGCCATACAAACAGCAACGATACTTGATAACAGAACTATGTTCATATTTTCTCATCCTTTTTTGTGGCTATATGCAAAATATAATTTTATTATATGCTTTTCCGTTAGTATTTCCAACATTTTCACAGAATAATACTAAAAACCGGTAAAACCACCAAATAAACTTGAGAAATATACGATAATTTTCGTCATCCAGTTAAAATATAGGAAGATACCCATGACAATCATAACGTATCCTCCAATCTTCATGAATTTCATACTATTTCTTTTAATCCAAGACATTTTCGTAATAAAGAATGAAAGTACGAAAAACGGGATAGCAAATCCAAGTATGTAAGCAATCATATAAATCATTGCCGATTCTGGATTTGTTGCAGCTAATCCAATTACAGACACTAATATAGGTCCAGTACAAGGTGTCCATCCAGCAGCAAAAGCCAATCCAATTAAAACTGAACCAAAATAACCACTCGGACGATTTTTAAACGTAAATTTACGGTCTTGCATTAAAAACTTCGGTTTAAACACACCGACAATAATAAGACCAAACACGATGATAAATATACCGCCTAACTGTCTAATTAAATCTTTATAATTTGTAAAGATGCCTCCAATAAAACTTGTACCAAATCCAATTGCAATAAAAATAATTGAAAAACCAAGTAAGAAAAACGCTGTATGTATCATACTTCTTTTGCGAAGCATTGCATTTTCTTCTTTCAATTCAGAAACCGACATACCTGTTATGTATGATAAAAATGCCGGATAAAGCGGTAAGCAACATGGGGATATAAATGATAAGAACCCAGCTCCAAACGCTAAAAAAATACTAATATCTTGCATTATTCCACTCCTCTCCTCTTCAATATTGTAGCAAAAACAATTGAAAATACTATGGACATTTCATGAATTCACTTTTCCAACATGACAATAAGAAAAACTACCCTTTCACACACTTTCTAATAAAACGTTTTCATTCCCTTCTATTATATAGAAAAATCTCAATTGAATTATGAAACTCTTTCTAATTGTTACTAACATAACAAAGGTTCCACAGTTTCTCAAATGATTAGCACATTACAATTGACTTCACACCTATTGGCCTTAAAAAATTTTTTCAAATGCTGTCTTTATACAACATAAAGCTGATTTTACAATACTTTAATTATTATTAATTTCAAGATTATGCATAAATATCATACTTTTATTATTATTCTATAAAATTTTGCACTTTTCTTTCATTTGACCCTTCATTTTTAATTTTGTATACTTCCCTCTAGTTATATATGTCCGTTACGGAACAATTTCATATAGATGGGAGGAATTTTTCATGCTTCGTTATTCTCTTTTAGTTTTATTAGGAGCGTGTAGTTATGGGGTTTTAGCTATTTTTGTTAAACTTGCATATGCAGAAGGGTTTTCACTTGGAGAGGTAATTGGTAGCCAGTATTTGTTCGGTTGGATTATTTTACTTGCTATTACACTTCTATTTTCTAGACATCGTGTTCCACTAAAACAAATGTTAATTTTATTCGTCGCAGGAACGTCTGCAAGTTTTACTGGAATTTTTTATTACGCTTCTTTAAAAACTGTACCAGCTTCTATTGCAATTATACTTTTATTCCAGTTCGTTTGGGTTGGGATTATCATTGAAGCAGTCGCAACAAAAACATTACCTTCAAGAGAAAAAGTTATTTCAGTAATCTTCTTACTTGCAGGTACATTTTTATCAAGTGGGTTATTAGAAACATCAGCTGGTGATTTCGATACGACTGGAATCATTTTAGGCTTATTATCTGCTGTTACATTTGCAACATACATTTTCGTAAGCGGGAAAGTTGCCGTTGAAGTACCTTCTTTACCACGTGGTGTCCTTTTAATGGCTGGCGCTTTAACTTTAGTCATGATCGTATTCCCGCCAACATTTATTTTTAACGGGGCGATCTCTCAAGGCCTTTGGAAATACGGCTTAGGATTAGGAATATTTAGTATCGTTATTCCGTCCATTGCCTTTACAATTGGCATTCCAAAAATCGGTTCTGGATTAGCAACTATTCTTGGTGCAGCAGAACTACCAGTTACAACTATTATGTCTGTATTCGTTTTAAAAGAAGCTGTACTATCTTCACAATGGTTCGGTGTATCACTTATTTTAATCGGTATCGCAATCCCGCAAATTGCATACGCAATGCGTGGGCGTTATCGAAAACAGCATACTCATAAAAAAGTTGCAGCATAAAACGAGAGAGGATTTTCATTTGAGAATCCTCTCTTTTATTATTGTATAATTAATACAAATACTTCACTTAAGAAAGAGGGCATAATAAGTGGCATCTATTCCTGATCAATTAACAGAAAAACTTATTTCCATTCATCGGCATTTACATGAAAATCCAGAACTATCATACGAAGAATTTGAAACGACAAAAGCGATAAAAAATTGGTTAGACGAGGCCAATATCACTATTATTGATTCCAATTTAGAAACAGGAGTTATCGCTGAAATTTCTGGTAATAAAAAAGGACCGGTTGTAGCGCTTCGTGCTGATATCGATGCCCTTCCTATCCAGGAAGAAACAGACCTTCCATACACTTCAAAAATACAAGGTAAAATGCATGCTTGTGGGCATGATTTTCATACAGCTGCTATTATTGGTGCAGCCTATTTATTAAAGGAAAAAGAATCTTCTCTTAACGGAACTGTCCGCCTTATATTCCAGCCAGCTGAAGAAAGTAGTAATGGCGCTTGCAAAGTTATTGAAGCTGGGCATTTACGTGGCGTGCAAGCTATTTTCGGTATGCATAATAAACCTGATTTACCAGTAGGTACAATTGGTATTAAAGATGGGCCACTAATGGCCGGAGTTGATCGATTTGAAATTGAAATCCATGGTGTTGGTACACATGCAGCTGTGCCTGATGCCGGTGTCGATCCTATCGTTGCATCATCTCAAATCGTTATGGCACTTCAAACGATTGTAAGCCGAAATATTAGTTCTTCTCATAACGCTGTCGTAAGTGTAACAAACATTCATTCAGGGAATACGTGGAACGTTATTCCCGAAAAAGCAATATTAGAAGGAACTGTCCATACATTCCAAGCTGAAACACGTGAAAAGATTCCGGCATTAATGAAACGTATCATTAAAGGTGTTTCTGATGCACTAGGTGTAAAAACAGAATTTCGATTTTACCCAGGTCCTCCTGCTGTTCAAAACGATAAAGTACTCACTGATTTTTCTATTCATATTGCAGAGAAAATGAATCTAAACGTTATCTCTCCTATACCATCAATGGCAGGAGAAGACTTTTCTTTTTACCAACAAGAAATACCAGGTTCATTCGTCTTTATGGGAACAAGTGGTACACATGAATGGCATCATCCAGCTTTTACAGTAGATGAAAAAGCATTGCCTATTAGCGCAGAGTATTTCGCCCTATTAGCCGAAGAAGCTATTCATCAATTATTACAAACAAAAAGCCGTTAAGTTACCCTTAACGGCTTTTGCTTATGCTGTTAAATCTCGTTTTATAAATACAGTATAGGAAACCCCTAAAAATACAGCTAAGTATAGAAGAAGCATACAAGAAGCAAATGGGAATGTTACTCCATCAATAAAGCTTCCACCCTTTAAAAGCCCATATAAATCTGTATTCGCTGGTAATAAATATTTCGCCCATTCATATCTTGCTGCCGGAATTAGCGCTATTCCCCCTGATAATGCAAGAAATAAAGAAATCCCGATTGCACCTCCGCTCGATCTCGTTAAAACGGAAATCATAAAGGCAAATGCAGCATACACAAGAGTTGGTAACCAAGATAAAATATAATATTTACTTGCTTCTACGAAAATATTTTGTTTTATTATATTTCCATTTTGAACGACAAATTCAGCCCAAGCTGGTTGTTGGAATTTATAAATAATCAACCCGCATAATACGGAAAAAATCATATTAAATATAAATAATAATGCCGCAAATATAACGATTGCCAAAAACTTAGATGTTAAAATTTTAAATCGGCTCGCTGGACGAATTGTTAAAAATTTATATGTTCCCCAGCTATATTCATTCGCAAAAATCGTACTCGCATATACGAGAATAAACGGAAGTAAAATTGGAAATACGATAAAACCTGTATCTCTCATAAATGAAAGCGGAGAACTACTTGCTGGCGCTGTATTCGTATCTAAATGCTTCATTTTAAGCTGGTATTCTTTTACAAGCTCGTCTCCTGACTTTTCTGTTAAAATATCCTCTTTTTTCATGCCGAGCTTTTTCTCAATTTCTACAGTGCGTTCTGTATAATCCGCTTTCCACCCTTTTGTTTCTGGCTCTAAATATTTTACCGTAACCCATCCTAATCCAATAATTAATACCGCAATAACTGCAAAAGGAATAATCGTTCGCTTTCGCTTAAATATTTTATACAGCTCGTTATAAACTAAATTAAACAATATCTTTTCCTCCTGTTAATTCTAAAAACTGCTCTTCTAGCGTTTTTCTTTCTTCATATACACGATAAACTTGAATGTTTTTCTCCATCAATGTACGAAGAATATTTGGAACTTCTTCATCTTTCACGTTTATAATTAATTCGTTTTCTTTTACTAAAACATCGTATTCTAAAACCTCTGCCGCTTTATTCGCATCATCTACACGTATATGTATTTCTTCTGTTTCTTCCTTTTTATCACTTTGAATATTTTGTGTTGCGACATATTCTCCATGCTGAATAATAATAACCCTGTCACACATTAATTCAACTTCTGAGAGTAAGTGACTAGAAACAAGGACAGCTTTTCCTTGTTCATGCGCAATTTTCTTTATGTACATCCGCATTTCATGTATACCACTAGGATCTAATCCGTTCGTCGGTTCGTCTAGTATTAATACATCTGGATTATGTATAAGTGCCTGAGCAATTCCTAAACGCTGTCTCATACCGAGTGAATATGCTTTTACTTTACGGTCAATTACTTGTCCCATTCCTAACAATTGCACTACTTCATCGATACGCTCTTCAGTCACATTCCCATTCATTCGTCCGAAATATGTTAAATTTTCATAGCCGCTTAAGAAAGGATAAAATTCTGGTGTCTCAATTACAGCACCAATTTTCGCAGCAGTTTTTTCAAATTGCTGTTTTACAGATTGACCATCAATCCATACTTCCCCTTCTGTCATACGGATCATTCCGACCATCATTCGCATTAATGTCGTTTTTCCAGCACCATTTGGTCCTAATAAGCCAACTACTTCACCTTTTTTCACTTCAAAACTAATATTTTCTACTAACGTCTTTGAACCAATTCGCTTTGTTAATCGATCAACTTTTACGATCGCTTGCTCATTTATCATTCCATACAACCTTTCTTCTTAACTCTTTTTTTCAGTTCTTCCCACTGTATCATGATTAATAACATGTGTAAAATGAAGAAAAAGCCATGATTTCTCATGCCTTTCTCCTCGTTTCATATGACTTTTCACCCTTTAACCTTTGTGTAAACCTACAACATTGCCACATTGATATTATAATGACGGTTATCATAACAACTGCTGTTATCACTACCGCATACATCGTAATCGGTGCATTGGTTATCCCTTGGATTCCTACTGCTTTCATAAAAATAATAATAAATAATTTCAAAAATAACATACCATGAATTAATCCGAAAACAAAAGCTCCTCCGTAAGTTAATAATTGCTCCTGACATAATAAACATAACATTTCTTTTCCTGTCATATGCATCACTTCATTCGATGTAAACTCCTCTTTTCTTATCTGTAAAAGAGAAGCTGTCATTTTATATGTAATGAAAATACACACAAAAACTATAAATAGAAACATAGCATAAAACCACTTTACAAATATAGGTGTATATTCCGCTTTACTTATTACAACTTCATTGAATCGGAATGATATCATAAAAAAACAAAGCATTGTATTCATAGCAATCCACATAAATTGTTTTAACCTTTGGGCAGCAAATGTTTGTATATTTTTTCTCGCTAACCGAAATAAAGACATAATTTCCCCCTACCTTGCTTCATAACATACGCATTCTATACTACTAGTGTATAAAAATATGACATTTTAAACATCGCACTTCAATCGGAATCTTTACTAAGCCTTTAGTCCTAGAAACCACGCATATTGATCTCCTTAGCATTGAATAAAAAACAAAAAACGGAAATGCACTTTAGTTACATTTCCGTTTTTTGTTTAATGAGGTGAATCTTTATATAACTTAATTATCATGACTACCCTGTAACTTCATCAACTATTCAGCCTTCGCATCTTCCACTTCAATCCTTTTTTTCTCTCTTGCAATTTTCAAAAACTCTAACAACTCTGGATTGTTATTCATTTTTTTATAAGCCACTGACATTTCTGCAACAAAATTAGAATCACATAACTCTTTATATACAACTTCTGTTCTATACAATTTATTTGCGGATACAGGTATTACCGTAATTCCAATACCTGCCGCTACAAGCCCCATAACAGTTTGATACTCCGTTGCTTCTTGTACAATGTGCGGACTAAAACCTACATCACGGCAAAGCGATAAAATTGTATCATATAACGCTGGCCATACTGGTCTCGTAATAAATACGAACGGTTCATCCCTTAAATCTTCGATATGTATTTCGTCCTTTTCAGCAAGAGGATGTGCCTTCGGTAAACATAACGTACATGAAAGTTTTTGAATTGGTTCTAACTCAAGTAATTGCGTTGGAATTGGCGGACGTAAAAATCCAATATCAATTCGATTATCATGAAGTGCATGCACCTGATCCGGTGTGGACAATTCATGTAATGCTACAGACACTCTCGGAAATTTCTTTCTATACTCTCTGACGATTGACGGTAAAATATCATATATCGCCGCACCTACAAAACCAATTGAAAGTGATCCAACTTCTCCCCTTTGAGCACTTTGTGCAACTTCTACTGCTTTTTCAATTTGTTCAAACGCTTTTTTTACTTCTTTTAAAAACATTTCTCCTGCTTCTGTTAATTCAACCTTTCTCTTCGTTCTTGAAAATAACATAACTCCCATTTCTTTTTCTAATTGCTGAATTTGTTGACTAAGCGGTGGTTGTGTCATTTGTAAACGAGCAGCTGCTCGTCCAAAGTGTAATTCCTCTGCCACTACAACAAAATATTGCAAATGCCGTAATTCCATTTTGGACACCCTTTTCACTTTCGATTAATACATCTAATATATTAATAACATATAATTTATATATTAGACAAATATTTCAAATGAACGTATAGTAGAAATTGTTAATTCTTTTTTACAATTTTTATGTAAAAAACAAAGAGGTGGTTACTGTATGAAATGGTGGAAGTTAAGCGGACAAATTTTATTATTATTTTGTTTCGCTTGGACAGGTGAATGGATTGCAAAACAGGCACACCTCCCAGTTCCAGGAAGTATAATCGGTATTTTTTTATTGTTAATCTCATTAAAATTTAATATAGTGAAAAAAGAATGGATACAAGACGGTGCAGACTTTTTATTAAAAGAACTTATTTTATTTTTCATCCCTTCTGCAGTCGCTGTCATTCGTTACAAAGATACATTATCACAATATGGAATCGATCTCATTTTAATTATCGTGATTAGTACACTTTGTGTTACTCTCGTAACAGGACTTTTAACAGAATTGCTATTAAAGCGGAAAGGATCAACACAATGATCGGCTTTCTTTGTTTACTATTAACACTATTCACATATTGGGTATCTAAAAAAATGTATCAACGCTGGAATTGGAGTCTGCTTTCTCCCCTTCTTGTATGCCCAATCATTTTAATAGCTTTATTACTTGGATTAGATACACCATACGAAACCTACGAATCTGGTAGTCATTGGCTAACAGAATTATTAAAACCTGCAACAGTTGCTTTCGCATGGCCAATCTATAAACATTTTGATCTATTAAAAAAACACGGCACTGCTATTTTAATTAATGTCATTGTCGGTTCTTTTCTATCTGTTATTACTTCCGCACTACTAGCTAATTTTTTTCAAATTGACTCTACAATAGAACAAAGTTTAGCACCGCACATTGTAACAACACCTATTGCAATGGCTATTTCAGAAATGATTGGCGGCATGTCACAATTAACAGCAGTTTTCGTTGTATTAACTGCCTTAACTGGAGCGTTATTCGGTCCTACACTCATACGCATATGCCGTATTAAAACAGCGCTCGCAAAAGGTATAATGCTAGGTACTAGCGCGAATGGGACCGGAACATCAAAAGCATTTGAAATCGGTCCTGTAGAAGGTACAATTGCAAGTTTATCAATGCTTTTAACAGCTGGAGCTAGTTTAGTTATCGTTCCACTTTTCTTATCTTGGATACACTAAAAAAGCAAGTATTTACACACTTGCTTTTTTATTTACATATCGGTATATTAGCTCGTAATCCTCTGGAAAAGCTAATGATAATTTTCCAACTTCATGTATCCCTTTCCAATCAATCTCATGTATTAACTCATCCGGATCTTGGATTTTCATATTACCGCCTATTTTTTTAACAAAGTAATAATGAACATACACCGGAATCCCGTATGTAATACCTTCTTTTTCGTATATTTTATTTACAACCTCCACATTGTAGCCTGTTTCCTCCCAAACTTCCCTGATACAACATTCTTCTAGTGTTTCTCCCTTTTCAAGTCCTCCACTTGGGACAGACCACCTTTTTTCTTCCCCTTCTTTTCCTTGCAATACCATTAAAATTTCATTTCTTTCATTCATACAAATAGCTGCCGTACCTATCCATCTCTCCATATACATCCCTCCCCTACTAAAATTCACCTTCTTTTTTATTTCCCCTTTGAAAAAAAAGAGGAAATAAGTAAAAAGATGCCGAAAGTTTACATCAACTTCATGAGCAGTCCCTTCTTAGAAATTCAAACCGGAAGGATGAAATTATGATTTCTAAATATGTTGTGGAATGTGTTTTTTGTGAAGAAAACCGAAAACCTCGGCAATCCATTGTCACAGTGCCTGCTACTTCTCAGCTACTAGCCATTCAAAAAGTACGAGCTGAATGTAAACGTCGCTTCGGAAAAACTTTATTATTGCAAACAGAAATTAAAGAAGACTTACTCATTGAACAAAAAGAAAGCTGACCATAAATTGGCCAGCTTTCTTATCCGATCATATTTTCACATGAAGATTAGGGGCATCCTCTTTAAGGATCGGGATTTACCCATTATGTGCGTTCCATAATGGTCATCGAACAATATATTTCTATACAATAAACTATTGAATAGAATAGGGCAAAACTTGTTCGCATTTTTAGAAAAGGGATAGGGATATAATTCAAGTAATACTTCGAATACTCGAACTTTATACTCATTATATTAAAGCAAATCCTTTTATATGAGAAATATGAATTACTTACATAATTCATTCGTAAAATATATTAATAGATTTCTATATATTCTCTTTAATCTACTAACAACATACATCCAGCTAATATTGGTGTC
Source organism: Bacillus sp. SRB_8 (assembly GCF_003264205.1). NCBI lineage: Bacteria > Bacillati > Bacillota > Bacilli > Caryophanales > Bacillaceae > Bacillus > Bacillus sp. SRB_8. The sequence goes on from NZ_NADT01000020.1 coordinate 241,950, forward strand.
ATAATCATCGAAAACCTTAGAAGCATGCGAGGTGCATAATTTGTAAACTTAGCTCCTATATATGCTCCTAACATTGTCCCGATTAAAACTTGTACTAATAATACATAATCTAAATACCCTTCCGAACTATATCCAAACCCACCTCCAATTGCGATTGGTAATATAACGAGCATTGTCGTCCCTACAGATTGACGGATTGTTAAACCTAATAGAACCATTAATCCGAGTTGGATAAAAGGTGCTGAGCCAATACCAAATGCACCTGCTAAAATTCCAGTCACCAATCCGAGGAATATACATTTAATCACGTTATCTTTCGAAAGTTCTTTATGCCCTTTTAAAGACGACTGTGATCTTTTTTGAAACATAATCAACCGAATAAACATAAAAATTGCCGATAAAAATAACATACCAGCTGTAAACCAATGCAACAGATGTGCTGGTATTAACGAACCAAACTTTGAACCAATAAAGGAACCAATCGCGCCAAATCCCCCAACAACTCCGCCTATTACAAGCACAACATTCCCTTCTCGGTAATGACTTACTACTCCAGATAATGTCGTAAATGCCATCGCAGTTAAAGATGTTGCAAGAGCAACATGAATAGGGATATGGAATACTAGAGTGAGTATCGCGATGATAAATCCTGCTCCCCCTGCTCCGACAAATCCTAATAAAACTCCCATTAATAACATTGTTATAATAATTGCCACATAATTCCCCTCCAATATCCCAATTATCTATCATATACACACTTCTATACAAACAAAAAGCACCCTAAGCGGATGCTCTGACTACTTTTCTTTATTGATAATATGTACTTAATCTTGATTAATTAAAATAACAGCTGGACCAGAAACAACTACTCCGGCCACTTCTATCTTTTCAAATTCCATCACTGTAATAGATATAACCCCTTCTCTTTCCATCAATTCCTTACTCAGGACTTCAGTCGGTATTGATTTCACCGTCCTACCTCCTTTTCATTTTATACAAAATTACAAAAAACTACCCAATGCATCTAAATATATGCATCACCTCCGCTTTCATTCCTTATTCCAGTCAAAATTCACATCACCTTTCTATAACATATTGAAAAATAAAAAAGCACTCGCCAAAGCGAATGCCTTTCCATTATTTACTCTCTATTACTTTTAACATTCTATTAATAAATGCTGCCGATTCCCCACGTGTTGCAGAACCTTTTGGCATAAACTCATTATTCTCATTCCCTTTTACGATACCTAACCCATAAACACGTTGAACCGCCTGTTTATCATACGCTAAATTTTGATCCGTAAATGGTAATGGAACTAAATTACCTTTAATATTTTTGAATTGCAATGCACGATCAATCATAATGACAGCTTCATCACGTTTAATCGTATCATTCGGAGCAAATATATCATTTCCTCGTCCACTTATAATCCCAGCACTAGCTGCACGATTAATACCATCTACTAGCGATGGATGAGCTGTGCTTAAATCTTTGAAATTCGATTTCCCCTCTGGTAATTGCAATGATCTTGAAACTAAATTCGCAAATTCACCACGTGTTACAAGACGTTCTGGCCAGTAAGAACCCTTCCCGTCTCCAACCATAATACCTCTTTTATCTAATTCACGAATATCTGCTTCATACCAACCGCCAGTTATATCATCTTTATGATTCGCATCATAATAAGCTTTCGTTCCCTGTAAAAATGGCTCCCACGCATTATTCCTTATCATAATGGCCGGACAATTCTTTCCGCTCCAAAATTGATGCTTTTTTACATTTTCTAAAGGAATATTTAATTCCCCCATTAAATAGGCTGCTAGTTTGCGAGCATTTTCCACAGCTTTATTATAATCACCATCTTGATTGACAGCAATTTCAATTGCAATTGATTCTCTGTTACCGGTTCCTTCTGATCCATCTCCAGCATGCCAACCATTTTCATTTAATGGTAGATGTTGATAAATTTCTTTATCATCTACTGTAAAATGCCAAGATGCTGAACGATCAGTCGTTCCTGTTGCTTGACTGTATAAATATTGTGCATGGTTTCTAGCATTTGCTCCAACACTATAATTATCTGTCTCATGAATTGTAATGTATTTTGGTTTCATCGCATAACCTGGACGAATATTTTCATTACCTGTTGGTACAATCATTTCCTTTAATGGTACACCGTAAATATCCGTTGTTTTCTCTTCTATTGGTGCAGTATACATAACCGCTGCACGTTTCGTACGAGTTGGAGTTGTGCTTTGAATAAGAGATGCTTTTGTACCCTCAAATTTTGCTGAAGGTGCATAAATCCACTTCACCTCATTATCTATTTGGACTTGGAACCACTCTCCAACTTGTCCAATTGCAATAATTGTTTGCGGTTGTAACACTTTCTCGTCTTTATATGAATTAAATGGTGCGGAATATGTGGCTGTCTCTTCATTAATTACTAATTTTTCGTTTGCCAAGTGATAAACTTCCTTAACCTCTACATTTCCTTCACTACTTTGTATCCACCCAGCTCCAGATTCTGTTTGTATATAGTAAGCGTTTCCTTTTTGTTTTTCGGCTTTCACTACTTGATTAGAAAGCTGAACACCTGTCGCTTTTTGTAACTCAGCAGAATCAAATAAAGATGCTGAACCTATTATATGTACAAAAAAATCTCCTTGTACTTCATTTGTTATTCCTTTGCTCTCTCCACGTCCATCTTCATCTTTCATATGGCTTTCAATACTTTTTAATGCTTGCTCGTCTGTTGAAATTGTTACGGTCTTTTCTACTGTGTCTGCATAGGAAAAACTTGGAATCGTTACCATACTAAATACAATTGATGCAGCTAAAACATTATAAAATTCTTTTTTCATACTAATTATTTAACACGTTTATATCTTAATTCGTGTTAACTTCCCTCCCTAATCTAAAATATTTAAGGCTATCTAGCAAACTTCTAAACTAAATAACCCTTTACAATATAACAAACTCTATCTCATTCGTATAGATAGGAATGACTACTATTTGCCTACTTTTTCTATATTGGAATATAGAAAAGAAGCTATAAAAGATATAGCTTCTCCTCTCACTATTTCAATCTCGTTGTACCTTATACTCTATAACTCTACCATCTTTATCAAATTGCAAAACAAGACATTCACTATCTATAGGAATGAAACCACGTTCATTCCCAAGATAGTATAGTGTAGTAATTCCCGTTTCCAAACTGCTTGTTTTCGTAGGGGCCCCTAACAATTTTGTAATTTCCTCGTTTGATTTCCCTATCAATTTATGCTCCTGTAATAGGTCATCTACCATATGTACTCGTTTTTCTTCATAATTTAACCACCGATCCTGATTAAAATTTGAAGTGTATTTATTTATACTTAATTGTACGGTGCATACTAGCAATGGAATGAGACCTACCATCATTATAGTGAACAGTTGTTTCTTACCTTTATCACGTCTTGCCGAAACATGTAAGATAGACTTTTGAATAATAACTAATAAAATAAAAGGCATTACTACCACCAAAATACTCATTACACTCAATGACACATGAACCATATCAATAACGAAAATAAACGCAATGTACATTAATATATGCAAACAAAAATAAATGTACAACATTCCCCACAATATAGAGCTTTTACCTTTCTCCACCCAAATAACACCTACTTTATCCCGCTATTTGCGGGCAGTTAGACTCCCACCTCAAAATTCGGCTGTAAAGGGTAGAAGTCGGGTTGCCCATAAACCCCCACTAATTAAAGTTTTACTTTATTTTTCACTTCGCAACATAATTCATCTGGCCAATCATATCTCTAATCTTTTGTAGTTCTCGTGCTGTATATATTACTTTACTTGTTAAAACTTCATTTCTGAAAAACGTTACAATTTGCTCTCTATCTTTAAATCTCGGCAATTCTTCATTAGAAAGATCAATAACGTCTTTTCCACTCTCATTTTCAAAATATACAATTGGTTTTACTTTTTCCTTTACAATATCTACTTGCATTTCTTCCAAACAATTATATAAAGTTTGAGATAGCATTTTCGCTTTATACGCTGGATTCCCTTCATTTCTTACTTGCAAAGTTAATGAAGTTCCATCCGTAATAAATTCAAATGTCTCTTCTTTTTCAATTTCATGTTGATACTTACCAATTTCCTCAATCATAAATGAATATATACCCGCATTTTCTTTCGTTAAGCCATGGATTAATTTCCCTGTTCATTCTTTCGTCTCAAGTAGATAAATACCAGTTTTACATAAGATAAGGTGATGAATTCGATTATCATTTATGTCACGTTTATCTCTATATTTATTGCGTATCATAAAAACGTTCGGTATAATATGAAACTCTTCTTCTAGTATTATTCCTTGCTCAACGAAACCTCGCTTCATATAATGTAATATTTCATGCGCATTCACTTCAGCACCATTTTTGGTATATTCTCGTAAATCCGCAATTAAATTTTGAAACATATGTACTTCACTACTATGCTTATCTTGCATTTCACTACGTTCTTTACTATGTTGAACAGCCAATTGATTTTTCATCATACGCATATTTTCAAGTTCTCTAGCTGTATTCACTTGTAAATCATTATATTTTTTCTGTTCCATATTCTTTAAAGTATCCTGTTGTTCTTTATGCCCTGTAATCGTAGCTGCAATCTCATTTTCATACGTTTCAATCGCTTGTTTCTTTTCAAACTCTACTTGCTGACTCTCTGATTCTAACTGTTTATTTTTATAAAACAGTACAAACACTACAGCTAATAATATTAAAATCCCACCTATTAGCACATACTCCATATTATTACTCCTTTATTTCATTTCCGATTATTTTTAAACATATATCAATTACATTATAATATGTTATCAATATATACTTTGTAAAAATTATATATTTTTCATAAAAGGCACCTCAGTCGAGATACCTTTTAGATTCACTTTATTGTACACCATACTGAATATAACTTGAATCATTATATACCCACTGATTTGTCCCTAAGCAGAGCCATCCATTTTGTTCTCCCCAAACTTCATATGATTCGCCACGATTCAATTGGCGAATTACACTAGACTGTAAAGATGGTCCACTTCGTAAATTCACATTATCTCCATTAATTACAGCAACTCCGTATACTGGAGTCGCATTATTAGGCGTGGAAACATTCCCTCCACCACTTGCTCCATTTCCTTGTAAAGCTTCTAATGAAACAGCTGCTGATACGTCACAATTTCCTACACCTGAAATTTGCCCAGAATCTGTGTACTGCCATGCTGTCCACTCTGTCCATCCACCAGCATCAGCAGGCGGTATACTAGAATATTTGGAAATCCAAAGTGGAATGTCACTTAACCCGCTAATTCCAAATTCATTAATATACCAAACTCCTGTATATAACATTACATTTTTCCCAGTAGCTTGTTTCACATAATTTACGAAACTTCTTGCCCAATTCGATATAGTCGCACCCGTTAAACTACTATTGCTAGTATCCGTTGGCGATTCTAAATCTAAAACAGGGATTAAGTCCGTCTGATTACTCTGTAATATATTCACAAAATGTTTCGCTTCTGAAATGGCATCATTTTGTTCTGGGTGCGCAAAATGATATGCACCAATTAATACATTCGCATCTCTCGCAGCTTGTACATTTTGAACGAAAGTAGGGTCAATATAGTTCACACCTTCCGTCGCTTTTGCATACGCCGCTGGAATGCCAGATGACTTCACAGCATTCCAATTAATGTTTCCTTCCCAATGAGACACATCAATAAATGTAATATTTGAACTGGATCTATTTTGCATATAAAAGCTCCTATCAAATTTTGTTATTCTATATACAATATGTACAACTCTAGTTAAAGGACACGACAAATCTCTCACATATTTCGAAAATTTTATTACATTTTAATATCTGAGAGAATAGAAAAAAGACCTTGTAATTCTACAAGGCCTGTTGCAAACTCCCTTTATTTTGTAGCAAGTACATATTGTAGTAAAGTCCTTGTTTACTAAGTAACTCTTGATGTGTTCCGCTTTCTACAATTTCCCCTTCATGCATAACAAATATTTGATCCGCATCTTGGATTGTAGACAATCTGTGCGCAATCGCTATCGTTGTTCTACCTTTTCGCATTTGCTGCAATGCCGTTTGGATAGCCTCCTCTGTTTCTGTATCAATATTTGCCGTCGCTTCATCTAACACTAATACTTTCGGATTGGTTGCTATCGTTCTAGCAAAAGCAATTAATTGCCTTTGACCACTAGAAAATGCAGCTCCTCTTTCGACAACTTCTGTATCATACTGCTCTGGTAATTTTTCAATAAACGTATTCGCTTGCACAAACTTTGCCGCTTCCTCTATCTCTTCATCCGTAATCTCTTCATTATACATACGAATATTTTGCTTTACATTTCCAGCAAATAAAAATGCATCTTGCAGCACAAGACCAATTTTCTTTCGAATTTCTTGTTCTTCGAACTTCTCTAAATCTACTCCGTCTATTACTATATTTCCTGATTTAATATTGTAAAATCTCATTAATAAATTCATAATCGTACTCTTTCCGCTACCAGTATGCCCTACGAAAGCAACCGTTTGCCCTGACTTTACGTGAAAAGATACATTTTTTAAAACGTCACGCTTTCCATCATATGAAAAAGTAACATCTTTAAACTGAATTTCCCCGTTAGCTACTCGTGGCTGTTCACTCCCCATTTGAACAGGAGCTAAATCTTTATCATCCATTAAATGAAATACACGCGATGATGAAACAAGCGCTTGCTGGAAGAAAGATAGTTTCATCATCATCTCATTTACCGGCTGGAAGAAACGATGAATATAGTTAACGAAAGCATATAAAACCCCTACTTCAACAGGACTCTTTAAAGCATCGATTCCGAATAAACCAAGTACTACCGCAATTGCTACAATATGAACAAGATCTGTTGCTGGACGTAAAAGTAATGCATCTAATTTCAATGTACGACGTCCAGCACTAAAATGTTTATTGTTCACTTCTTCAAATTCTTTTCTCATCCGCTTTTCTTGCCGGAACACCTGAACAATATTCATACCTTGAATGGACTCATTTAACTTTGCATTTAATATACTCAGCTTATTACGTACCTCTAAATAAAAAGCTGCACTTTTCCGTTGATACAACACCATAATTGCAAACATTACCGGAATTAATATGAGCGAAAATAGCGCTAATTTTACATCTAATAAAAACATCGCTACTAAAATCCCTACTAAAAAGACTACATTTTTCACGAATGTTGATAGTACACTAACATAAAAATCCTTAATCGCTTCTGTATCATTCGTTATGCGAGATACGAGCGTACCAATCGGCGTACGATCAAAGAAGCTTAATGACAATTTTTGAACATGTTCATACACTTCAACTCGCATATCTTGGACAATCTTAAAAGCGATATTTTGAAAGTACAATAAGTCTAAATAAGTAAATAATACTTTTAATAAATGAGCAATAATATACACTACAAATAGGGTTACAAGTGCTGATTGTTCAAAGTTACCTGGCACTAAGTGTTCATCAAGAAATTGTTTAATTAAAAAAGGACCCATCATTTCAGTTACAGTTGCACCAACTAGAAATAAAAATGCTACCGCCAATAACCCTTTATAGGGCCTCATATAAGAAAGTAACCTTCTTAAATCACTCCGTTTTTTCTCAGCCATCATACGCCTCCTTTCTCTACTAATGCCTCTAACTGCTGGCTTTCGTACATTTCTTTATACCAACCATTTTCTTTCATTAATTGCTCATGTGTCCCTCGCTGCATAACCCTACCTTCATCAATAACAAGAATAAGATTTGCATGCTGAATAGCACTTAAACGATGGGCAGTAATAATCGTCGTTTTCTCTGCCCTTTCTCGTTTCAATGCAGTTAAAATAGTTTCTTCTGTTTTTGCATCTACGGCTGATAAACAATCATCTAATATTAAAATTTCAGCATTTGTTAATAATGCACGCGCAATAGAGATTCTCTGCTTTTGACCTCCTGATAGTGAAACGCCCCTTTCACCTACTACAGTGTCATACCCTTCTGGAAATTGAAATATATCATTATGAATACAAGCAATATCAGCAGCTCGGCTAATTTCTTTATATGTAGCATCGGCCTTTCCAAAAGCAATGTTCTCCCCAATACTCGCTGAAAATAAAAAGTGATCTTGCGGTACATATGAAATTGCAGAACGCACACCGTGAAGTGTTAAATCTCGAATATCCCGCTCCCCAACTTTTAATTCACCATTAAAATGATCATACTCTCGAATTAAACATTTTAATAACGTCGTCTTCCCTGCACCGGTACGCCCTACAACTCCTAATGTTTCACCTTTTCTTAAGTTAAAGTAAATATCTTTTAAGTTTAATAGTTCATTCTTTTTATAAGAAAACGAATCAACAGCAAACGAAACATCACCACTTGCTATAGTATTTATAGCATTGTCCCTATTCACTACATCTGAAGTTTGTGAAAGTATTTTCTCCACACGATCATACGAAGCACGTCCACGCTCCATAATATTAAATAGCCATCCAAACGCTAACATTGGCCATACAAGTGTCCCTAAGTACGTTGTAAATGTTACTAATTCCCCTACAGTTAATTCACCTCGTACGACTAATAATGATCCGTAACAAATTGCGATCAAAAATGAAAATCCGACAATTAGGGAAATCGTTGGATCGAATAACGAGTCAATACGTGCAACTAGCATATTTTTATGTACGACATCTTCAGATTTCTTCCGAAACGCTTGTAAATCCTCTTTCTCTTGTCCAAGTGAGCGAATTACCTTCATCCCACTCATACTTTCTTGTACTTTATCATTGATTTCAGAAAACGATTGCTGTGCCTTATGAAATCTTCTATGCAATAAAGTTCCATAATAATTTGTAGAAATAGCTACAATTGGCATCGGAATTAAACTTAATAACGTTAACTTCCAACTAATTGTAAATCCCATCGCTACGAGTACACATCCTCCAACAGCTAATGAATCAACGAGTGTTAAAACACCTGCCCCCGCAGTTTGCTGAATCGCCTGAATATCATTTGTCGCATGTGCCATCAAATCGCCTGTGCGACGTGATTGATAAAAGGATGGGCTCATCTTAGTAAAATGTTCATATAGATTCTTTCGCAGTTGACGAGCTAGTTTTAAAGAAGATCCAAAAATCATAATACGCCATAAGTAACGTAATATATACATCGTAATTCCTACAACTACTAATAGAATAACCCAGTTCAACAATTTTTCAGACGTTAATGTTCCATTATTAATTTCATCTACTACAATGCCCAGTACTCTTGGCGCTACAAGTTCAAGAAGCGCGACACCAAATAACATAATAATTCCGATTATGTACGCTCGTTTTTCTTGCTTAAAAAACCAAGCTAAATTAAAAAACACTTTCATATTTATCCTCCTCCCTTAAAATGAGCGATGTTTTCAGTTTACCAAAAACACAGAATTTTTAAAAGTTTTAAATATCTTTTATAACCAAAAGAAAAGGGCACTCGGTAAGAGTGCCCTTTGGCGCTTATTTCGTTTGTTGCTTGTTCATCGCGCTCATCATTTGATTGATTTTCTTTTGGGAAGGTTTTTGTCCCATTTGCATCATCATCATTTTTAACATTTGTTCGTTAATTGGTGGATTTTTTTGTAAGTAATTCATCATGTATTTGCGGGCAATGAAAAATCCTAACGCCACGCCTGCTACTAGTGCTACTACGCCCACTAGAATACCTAACCACATTGGCATATCTTTTCCTCCTTCATGTTGTCTACCTTACAGTGTACTAAAACCTTTTCAATAAGACAAGATACTATTCGACATTTTTTACACATATGTTCGTACTTGTTTGAGAGGATTTAACCAACCGTACTTTTTATTTTCATAATCCATCGCTAAAAATGTTAACTCACACTTTCTAAGCACCTCAAAGAAAGTTGTTTCCATGGATACATTTCCAGAAGTGTTTATTCGAATATATTGTGGTTTCACCATTATTTCTCCGTATTCGGCTCCTGTATAAAGCGTATGAGTATGATTTGTTCTTTCATATTTACCAAGAACACGCAAAGCTTGTTCTAATTTATGATGAATTTTCATTACTTGTAACGGCATCGTAATATACGTCATTTGTTTATATAATACTTTCTTCTCCGAAAGGAACCCAGATTCTGAAAATCGAGCAAATAAATCAAAAAACAAATATTCACGACCAAAGTAAGCTTTCGCAATATCCTCTTGAATTAAATACAATTCATACGTTTTCATTTTTCCCCTCCCGATCTGGACAACCTTTTCCCTACATTATATAAGAGAAGATTTGCAATGATTGTCTGACTACGGAGAGAGAAAAAACTTTTCCTGTCGAAAAAACTCAATTACATAGAAAAATCTCCCCATGCTGGAGAGATTTTTCTAAAATCATTAAAGCATTTCTTTTACTTTACGAACAACGTTCTCTACAGTAAATCCATACTCTTCCATAATCTTCTCACCAGGAGCAGAAGCACCGAATGTGTCAATACCTAGTACATCTCCATCAAGACCTACATAACGGTGCCATCCCATTGTAGCACCCATTTCAATTGCGAAACGTTTCGTTACTGCTTTTGGTAGTACAGATTCTTTGTACTCAGCAGTTTGAGCTTCAAAGCGATCCATAGATGGCATGCTAACAACAGCTGCATCAACGCCGTCTGCTGCTAGAACTTTTTGCGCTTCGATTGCTAAGCTTACTTCAGATCCAGTTGCAATTAAGATTACATCAGCAGTTTCTTTCTTGCTTGCAGAAACTACATATGCACCTTTTGCTACTTTTTCATAAGTATCGTCTTTTGCACCTTCTAATGTTGGAAGATCTTGACGAGTTAACACTAATGCAGTTGGTGTTTTTGTTGATTCTAGAGCTAGTCTCCAAGCTGCAACTGATTCGTTACCGTCTGCTGGACGAATAACAGAAACGTTTGGCATTGCACGAAGTGCTGCTAATTGTTCAACCGGCTCATGTGTTGGACCATCTTCACCAACAGCGATACTATCATGTGTGAATACATACGTTACAGGCAATTGCATTAATGCTGCAAGGCGAATTGCTGGACGTAAGTAGTCAGAGAATACGAAGAACGTACCACCGTAAGTTTTTAAACCGCCATGTAGTGCAATACCGTTCATTGCTGCACCCATCGCAAACTCACGAACACCGTACCAAATGTTTTTACCGCTGTAATCAGCTCTTGTGAAGTCTTTTTCGTTATTCATATATGTTTTGTTAGAACCAGCAAGGTCAGCTGATCCACCAAAGAATGATGGTACAGACTCTGCAATTGCATTAATTACAGCACCTGAAGAATTACGTGTTGCTGCTTTTGATCCTAATTCATAAGTTGGTAAGCTTTGTTCCCAACCTTCTGGAAGAAGACCGTTCATTGCTGCTTGCAGTTCGTTTGCTAATTCTGGATATGCTTGTGCATATTCACCGAGCATCGTGTTCCACGCAGCTTGCGTCGTTTCACCAACATCTTGTACTGTTTTACGGAAGTTGTCATATACTTCTTCTGCTACATGGAAGTCTTGTTCAGCAGTCCAAGCGTATGCTTCTTTCGTTAATTTTGTTTCGTCTACACCAAGTGGAGAACCATGTGAAGCTGATTTTCCTGATTTGTTTGGAGAACCGAAACCAATTGTCGTTCTTACTTCAATTAGCGTTGGGCGTTTTTCGTCAGCTTTCGCTTCTTCAATTGCTTTTGCGATTGCTTCAATATCGTTTCCATCCTCAACACGGATTACTTGCCATCCGTATGCTTTGTAACGATCTTCTACACTTTCAGAGAATGAACGATTTAAATCGCCATCTAATGAAATATCGTTTGAATCGTAAAGTACTACAAGACGACCTAATTGTAAATGAGCAGCTAATGAAGATGCTTCAGCAGAAACGCCTTCCATTAAATCTCCATCACCACAAATAGCGTATGTATGATGATCTACTACATTATACGCATCACGGTTGTATTTAGCCGCTAAATGTCTTTCAGCCATCGCCATACCAACAGCAGTTGCAATACCTTGTCCAAGTGGACCAGTTGTTGCGTCTACACCTGCTGTGTGACCGTACTCAGGATGTCCTGGAGTTTTGCTTCCCCATTGACGGAAGTTCTTTAAATCATCCATTGTTAAGTCATAACCAGATAGATGAAGTAGGCTGTATAGTAACATTGAACCATGACCTGCAGATAATACGAAACGATCGCGGTTAAACCACGTTGGGTTATTTGGATTGTGTTTCATAAATTGAGTCCATAATGTATAAGCCATTGGTGCTGCACCCATTGGCATTCCTGGGTGACCAGAGTTTGCTTTTTCAATCGCATCAATGGATAATGTGCGAATCGTGTTGATAGAAAGTTGTTCGATTGAATGTGACATGCTATTCTTCCCTTCGCGTATGTTAGTAAACGTTTTATACATTTATATGATAGCTTCCCACGCAAGATTATACAACATGTATCGACAAATATGTTGATGTTTTTTTGATTTTTCATAAAAAATACAGTGATTCAGGGAATGTATGGGCATTCAATATGACATACTTTTTAATTGTTTTTATTTTAAAAATAAAGATAATTATCTGTATATTTATACAAATATACTAATTTCTGATATATCTCTTTTTTGATAACCTTTAAAAATACAAAAAGGCATCTGAATTAGATGCTTTTAAAACAAATTAAATAATCCGCTTACGAATAGAACTTGAAATAAAATCAATTATAATTACCATTAAAATGATACCTAATAAAATAATTCCCACACGAGACCAATTACGTGAACTAAGTGCAAAAATTAATGGCGTACCAATACCACCTGCTCCAATAACACCTAAAATCGCAGCGGATCGTACATTAATTTCAAACCTGTATAACGTATACGATAGAAAATCCGGTAACACTTGTGGTAATACGGCATACCAAAGTATTTGAAACCGATTTGCACCCGTTGCTATTAAAGCTTCCGTCGGTCCCTTATCTATATTTTCAATTCCTTCCGAATATAGTTTCCCTAACATTCCGATAGAGTGTAACCCTAAAGCTAGAACTCCGGCAAAAGAGCCTGGACCAACAGCTTTTATAAATAAAAGAGCCATAACTAATTCAGGAAATGTACGAACAAAACTAAGTACAAATTTCCCAGTTCCTGAAGTTAATTTTCCACTACTCATATTCGTTGCCGCCCAAAAAGCAAATGGAACAGATAAAAAAGCAGAAATAAATGTACCTAATATCGCAATTGCCAACGTATCAATTAAACCGTGTAATAAATCTTCACCATCTGGCAAAGATACATACGACCAATCTGGGTTCAATACGCCTGTCATAATGGCTTTTGTAATTTCTCCCGCCGTATTCTTTATTCCCTCTAACGGGACTCCTGAAAAGGCCCATACATATACAACTGTAAGTGCTATAAAAATAATCCAGCGATTTACACTCAGTTTCTTCGGTTTTGGTATGATTATCATCGTTTTACTCATTATAATTTCTCCCGCAACAATGTACTTATATAATCAATTAGCAATACAACAACAAGGGTATAAATAATAATAGAAGCAGTTTGTTGATATTGTAAAAATCCAAGTGTGCGATCATAATATAATCCAATCCCACCTGCTCCTACTAAACCTAGAACAGCTGCTGCACGTACATTCACCTCAAATGTATAAAGTACATAGGAGACGAAGTGCGCTTTCACTTGCGGAATGACCCCATAAACTATCCATTGCACCTTATTCGCTCCTACAGCTGTCATCGCTTCTAATGGACCTGGATCAATTGATTCAATTGACTCATACAATAATTTCGCTACGAGTCCAACGGAGAAACAAGTAAGAGCCAAAATACCTGGAAGTGGTCCTATTCCAAAAATCGCTACAAAAATAGCCGCTAATAATAAATCTGGTATTGTTCGTATAAAATTTAAAATCAATCGAGCTGGACTGTACAAAAATACACTAGTAAATACATTACTTGCCGCAAATAGTGCAAGTGGAATGGCTAAAATCGCCCCTAAAGTCGTTCCAATAATCGCCATACGTATTGTATCTAACATTGCTGTTGTAATAATTTGAAAATAACTCCAATCTGGTGGCACCATTTCCTTCAATAAATCCATCATATTTGGAAAACCAACTACTAGTTTTGAAAATGATGCGTCGACCTGTACACTACTACCCCACAACAGTAAAATAACTAAAATAACCGTTAACATATGTTTCAATTTACTCGGCGGCTTCGGTATCGATTTCGAATATATCGTCACTTCATTCATTTAGCTGCCACCTCTAATAATGCGCTTTTCTGAGCTACGTCCCCATAAATTTCAGCGAATTTTTCATCCGTTGCCTCTTCTACTAATCCATCAAAAACAATTTCACCAGCATGTAATCCAATAATACGAGTAGCATATTGCCTCGCTAAATCAATAGAATGTAAGTTTACAATTGTCGTAATTCCAAAATCTTCATTAATTTTCTTCAAATCATCCATTACTTGCTTTGTTGTCAGAGGATCTAACGAAGCAACAGGCTCATCTGCCAATATGATTTTCGCTTCTTGTGCCAATGCTCTAGCAATTGATACACGTTGCTGTTGTCCCCCTGATAATTCATCAGCTCGTGCATATGCTTTTTCTGAGATATTCACTCTATTCAGCGCCTGGAATGCAAGCTCCACGTCCTCTTTCGGAAACAGACCTAACGTTGTACGCAATGTAGAATGATATCCAACCCGCCCAGCTAATACATTCTTCAGTACCGTTGATCGCTTCACAAGGTTAAAGCTTTGAAAAATCATACCAATATCTCGGCGCATGCGTCGTAATCCTTTTCCTTTTGCAGCAGTAATAGACTCCCCTTCAATAATGATTTCTCCTTCTGTGATTTCATGAAGGCGATTTACCGATCTGAGAAGTGTTGATTTTCCAGCACCGGATAGCCCGACCATTACAACAAACTCACCTTTTTGAATTTTCAAGTTTATATTATTCAATCCTTTTGTACCATTCGGATACACTTTGGAAACATTTCGAAACTCTATCACACATCTTACCTACCTTCTATGTATTATCAATAACTGAAAAACGGCAAACTAACTGAAATCACACACTTTCCAGTTAGTCGCCATTTCCATATGTATTATTGCGTTTTCACTTTCTTTCCATATTCACGAACGATATCAAATTTACTATCATCAGATTTAACGTATCCTTCATGTGAGTATACTTCTTTAATGATTTTGTGCCCTTCCTCATTCTTTCCTATTTCAATGAAAGCATCCTGTAATTTCTTGCTCCACTCTGCATCTAAATCAGAACGTACAGAAATCGTATCGTTTGGAATTTTCTCCGTAAATTTTACTATTTTCGTTTGATCGAATATATTCGGATAATCTTTTTTTACAATATTGCGAGCATCTTGGAATACAACAGCTGCATCTACATCACCATTTAAAAGAGCAATAAGTGACTGATCATGACCTTTTAATGTAACAGGTTTCACATCTTTCAACGGATCGATTCCCTCTTTTAACAATACAGCCGCAGGCCATACATAACCCGCTGATGATGTTACATCTTGATAGCCAATTTTTTTACCTTTTAAATCTTTTACACTATTAATATTAGAATCTTTCTTAACAACAAACTCTGATTTATAAACATCTACTAAATCCTTTGTCGGAGCTCCAGTTTCATCATCTACCCCAAAACGTTGCGCCTGTAAAATTACGTTTGCAGCCTTTTTCTCATGCGCTAACACATACGCTGTTGGAGGTAAAAAGCCTACATCTACTTGCTTAGATGCCATCGCTTCTACAATTGTATTGTAATTCGTTGAAATACTAACTTTTACCGGAATGTTTAATTTATCACTTAATAGCTTTTCCAATGGTTTTGCCTTCGCCTCTAACGTATCTGCATTTTGAGAAGGAACAAATTGAACATTTAGTGTCTTCGGTACATAACCTTTTTTCGTATCTTCATTTTTACTTGCACTTGATTCCTTCGTTCCACATCCACTTAATAATCCCGCTGCTAGTACAACTGTTGTGCTCATTGCAAAAACTTTTTTCAACATGTTAATGCCTCCATTTTTCGTTGTTATAAAATAACCTTCCATAAACATGAAGAAATATATCACATATTTTTACAAATAATTGCTTATTTACAGAATCTTTACACATTCTATACATTCACATTAAAATTCTTTTCATATATTTGATATGATTAATTGAAAGATAACTATAGAAAAGGTGAATGGCGTTGAATCAAAATCAAATTGTAACTTTAAATATTTTATTAACAAGCGATGTACATGGTACTGTGTATCCAATTCACTACCAAGATAACTCCAAAGCAGAAATTGGTTTAGCTAAAATTTCTACTCTCATAAAAAAAGAACGTTCTCAAAATGCAAACGTTCTTCTGATTGATAACGGGGACTTCATTCAAGGAACACCATTTACTTATCATTACGCTACATACGAAAAAGATATGGAAAACCCAATGTCCTTATTAGCCAACTACTTAGAGTATGACATTGCAATTATCGGAAATCATGAATTTAATTACGGAATGGATATATTAAATAATGCTGTGGCTACTGCAAATTCCCCTTATCTATCAGCAAACATTTTAGATAAAAACAGAAAAGAACCTTATTTCGGGAAACCATATATAATAAAACATATTGAATCAAATATAAAAATTGCTATTTTAGGGGTGACAACGCATTACATCCCCCATTGGGAACAAGCACATCATATTAAAGATTTACAATTTGAAGATGCATTTGAAACAACAAAAAAATGGGTTTCTTACATCCGTAAACATGAAAAACCAGATTTACTAGTCGTAGCCTATCACGGGGGATTTGAACGTGATTTACAAACCGGAGTACCGACTGAAGTTTTAACAGGTGAAAACCAAGGATATGCAATGTGCCATGAAATTGAAGGCATAGATATTTTACTAACAGGCCACCAACACCGAGAAATCGCTCACACCGTGATTAATGGTGTAACAATTTTACAGACCGGATGCAATGGACACTCAGTTGGAAAAGTAACAGTAACATTCGAAAAAGCAGAACAAAAATGGGTGAAAAAAGAGAGTTATTCAGAGTTATTGCCCGTACAAGGAATTGCGGCAGACCAAGATGTTCTTTCCTTGGTTGCCAATTATGAAGAGAAAACACAAAATTGGCTTGATAAACCTATTGGAATAATTTATGGGGATATGCAAATTTCCGATGCTATGCAAACACGTTTGCAAGACCATCCTTTTATTGAATTCATAAATAAAATACAGATGGATATAGCTAATGTTTCAATTTCTTGTACAAGTTTGTTTCATAATACATCTCCAGGTTTCCCGAAACATGTAACAATGCGTGACATCGTTTCTAATTATATTTATCCAAATACATTAAAAGTAATTAGAATAACTGGAGCGGATATAAAAGATGCTCTCGAACTCTCTGCTTCTTATTTCACATTAAAAGCAGATGGAACCATCATCGTAAACCCTACCTATATAGAACCAAAACCACAACACTATAATTACGATATGTGGGAAGGGATTTCGTATGTATTAAACATTTCAAAACCAATTGGAGAGAGAGTAGAGTCTTTGCAGTATAAAGGCACTCCTCTTAATATGAATGAAGAATATGACGTTGTTATGAATAATTATCGTGCAAGCGGTGGCGGGAACTTCTTTATGTTTCAAAATAAACCAGTAGTAAAAGACATACCAACAGATATGTCTGAACTTATCGCTAACTATATATTGAAGCATAAAAGGATAGAAGCAACGAAAAATGAAAACTGGAAAGTTATTAAATAACAATTTTAACAAATAAAAAAAGATGGGCTATGCCCATCTTTTAATTTAATTTTGCATTATCCTGCTTTTTTAAAGCTTTTAATTTCGCCGGTGTAACGTCCGTGCCTTCTTCGTTAACGACTTTAATTCCTTTTAATTCGTTTAACATATTTTGACGAAATCCTTTTAAATATTGTTCACGAAGCGATTGGCGCTCACGTTGTTCTTCTTCAGTTAAGCCTTCAGCTTTTGCTTTTTTCGCTAAGAAGTTAATGCGTTCAATGAGTTCTTGACTTGGCATCTCGAATCCCCCTTCTACTCAAAACTGATTATTATCATACAATAGTTATTCCTCTTTATCAAGCAATTGCTTTGTATATTCTACATACCTTCGATGTACAGTTGCTTTTGAAACATCATGACCAAAACCACGAAGTGTTGCTGCAATTTCTTCAAAAGTTAATTCATTCCGGCGCAAACGTACAATTTCCTCAATTGGCACTTCTTTTTTCTCACGTCCTACGCTTAAATGACGATTTTTCAAATTATTTTCTGGACGAAATCCTTTCTCCACTGCTCTTTGCATGCCACGTTTAATTTTTAAATTGTGGATCTTTCTTTGATACTCTTCAACGATCCCAATTATATTTAGCACCATCGAATCAGAATCTGAAAGCTGTAATTCACCACTATGCGTGTGCGTATAAACTTTTATCCCCTCTTTATGTAAACAATGCATTAATGCAATCTTTGCATTTCCTCTACCAAGACGCGTTTCATCTTGTATAAGTAGTACATCAACTTGTTCATCTCGAATTGTATCTAGCACTTCTAATATGCCATCACGTTCAATTGTATAACCGCTAGCCTGCTCCTCAATTACCTTTGTAACATCCATTTGATAGCGCTCAGCTAAATGCAATAATTCATCTTTTTGACGCAATAATGATGTTTCCTGTTCTTCTTTTGTTGTGCTCACACGTGCATAAATAATTGCATTCATTTTGAACCCTTCTTTCTCACTATATTTTCCTTATAGTGTATCATAAATTTGCCTTTCGTTCGAACTTATGTTTGTAGAATGTTTTTTCGCATGTTATACTTAATAATAAGAAAAATGAAAGAAAACGAGGTGTTAGAAAACATGGAAAAGTTAACGAAACGCCAGCAAGACATTCTCGACTTTATTAAGCTAAAAGTACAAGAAAAAGGATATCCACCTTCCGTACGTGAAATCGGTCAAGCAGTCGGCCTTGCTTCTAGTTCTACAGTGCACGGACATTTATCACGACTAGAAGAAAAGGGATATATTCGACGCGATCCAACAAAACCACGCGCAATTGAAATTTTAGGTGACAACCGAACGGAAACACAATCTGTTATTCAAGTTCCAATCATCGGAAAAGTTACTGCCGGTTTACCGATTACAGCAGTCGAAAGTGTAGAAGATCACTTCCCACTTCCAGCTAGTATCGTTGCTGGAGCAGATCAAGTGTTTATGTTACGCATTTCTGGAGATAGCATGATTGAAGCCGGTATCTTTGATGGTGATTTAGTTGTTGTTCGCCAACAACAGTCTGCATACAACGGTGAAATTGTAGTTGCTTTAACAGAAGATAACGAAGCAACTGTTAAACGTTTCTATAAAGAAAAAGATCATTTCCGTCTACAACCGGAAAACTCTTCACTAGAACCTATTATTTTAAAACAAGTGTCAGTTATTGGAAAAGTAATTGGCGTATATCGTGATTTACATTAAAAATAATAAAAAGAAGATAATTCCCTTATTTATATAGGTAATTATCTTCTTTTTCTATTTTGATAGATTTCCGTTCATTCAAAAGAATGCGTTTCATTAATTATTAACGCGTTTCAATAGTAACATCTCCAGCAGCGGTTTTACCGCTAATCTTTTTACTACCATTACCAATCGTTATATTTTTATTGTCTTCATTAAAAATTGTCACGTCTCCAGCAGCAGTTTGCCCAGTTATAACTGCATCTTGTGGTTTTTCCAATAAAGTAATATCTACATCTCCAGCAGTTGAACTTACCTCTAAATCATATTTAGAATCATGATCAATAATATCTATATCCCCACTAGCCGTTTTTGCTGTTACTTTCCCTATTACTTTTTTAAAATTCACCTCACCAGCTTTTGTAGACCCCTCCACACTCTTTGCTGTTACATGTTTCAAATCCACTTCTCCGGCGAGTGTTTCAACACTTACGCGGTCACTTTTCACATTACTTATTTCTATTTGTCCAGCGGATGAATTTACTTTTATCTCTTGATAAGAACGTTCAGGTACTAATATAGTCAATGTAGGCGTTTGAAATCCGAAATTGTAAAATGAAAAATCAAATGAAACACCTTTTTCTATTTCCCCTATGATTTTTAATGTATCACCATCTTCAGCAATACGAATCTCCTGTTTACTTACGTCTCCTTTTTGCTTTACATAAAAAGAGGAATCAGGAGATTTTTGGACAACAATATCTCCAGCATCTAACTTAACTTCTACATTTTTTAGCGTTTCGTTTTTAATTACGTCCTCTTTATCTCCTTTTTCTGCAGTTTGTACTGCTTTTTCATATGTTTGTGAAATCCCTATTACTCCAATAATGATACAAGCGATAGCTACTAATAATATCTTTTTCATCATCTACTCCCCTTTTATCATTTTGAAGTTCCAGACTACATAGCGTACACATAATCTTTTAAACCACTTCGTACTATAATAAGCTACAATACATAACAACAAACCTACTCCGACAAACGTTATACTAACGAAAAGATCCAACCATATAAAAGTGCCCATAAATACTTTTACAATAACGAAAAATGGTGTCACTACACTAGCAATACCACCGACCCAAAAGGAAAATATAAAAGCTATAATTGCAACTAACGGGCCTAACACGATAATAAAATTAAACAAACTAAGTCCAACCGCTGCCATGACAGCTCTTGTCACATTTGAAGTCGACGGATCTTTTTTCATTTCATCAAATCGATACATCGCAAGTAAGTCTTTCGCAATTACTTTCGGAGAGCCAAGACCCTTTATTATTTCTGATTCAGTTTTCCCTTCTTCTATCCCAAACTGAAAGTGCTCTTCATAATCGAATAAAATATCTTGTCTCTCTTCTTCTGGTAACTTTCTAAGATGACTTGATAATTCTTTAAGAAACTGCTCTTTACTCATCCCATTCCACCCCTTCAATAATTTCTTGAACACCTTTAGCAAAATCACGCCACTCTGTTACTAATAACGTAAGTTGCATCTCCCCTTGCTCTGTTAGTTGATAATATTTACGGGGCGGTCCTTCCGTCGATTCTTTTAAATATGTTTGAAAATATCCCTCTTTCGTTAAACGACGTAATAACGGATATACAGAACCTTCCGATATTAAAAATTTATTAGAGATTTGCTGAACAAGTTCATAACCGTAACTATCTTTACGTTTCACTAGTGCCAAAACACATAGTTCTAACACACCTTTTTTAAACTGAACGTTCAAGGACAATCCCCCTTTCTCATTTTAGTACTGTTCAGTACACGATACCTGTTTTATCCATAATATACCACTTAGTATTGTTTATTGCAAGGTACTATATTTTTCAATACTTAATTTTCGAATTAAATACATCCACACCATATTTCAACTTCCACATTTTCATTCATAGCTAGCACGCATTTTAAATAATCCACATGACTTTTTGCGGGCACCCATCCAATTCATTTCACAAGCCTTTATATTTGCCACAAATAAAAAAAGCCCTAATACCGTAGTATTAGGGCTTTTTTCTCTCTTAGTATAGAGACATATATTGATCGCGTTCCCATTGGTGAACTTGCGTGCGGAATATATCCTCTGAATTCATCAAGTATTAAATTGAACCAGAAACGCTGATTTATCAAGGTTTTATAAAAGTGATGTTTCATAGTGATTCATCACTTTTTTTATTTTTGTGGGTGAATTGTGGGTGGGTTTGTGGGTGCCCCACACAAAATAAAACAAACATAAATAGGTTAGGCTTGTTTTATTTTTTCATCTGTTCTTTCCTATTTAAAATATCCTCTAAAAAAATTCGTTACAGTTCAATAATTTTTCACAATTGAACAAGGCAAGATGTTGTCATCATCCTGCCTTGTTTATTTTATCTACTTTACTGCTTATTGATTATTTATTTCTTTAATAACTGATGGGGATAATTTTTTTATTTATTAGATTCCTGTACCATGTTCTGAATATGAAATAATATTTTCTTGTTTCAGTGTAGTTTCTGCACTTTTTTCAATACTAGGACTATTTAATCCAAACGATAATACTGCAATACCGATTAAACTCATTAATGTAATTTTAATCTTTTTCATTTTAAACGCCCCTTTTCTTTTAATAAAGTTCTCGCTTCATGGCTTAAGTGATAATACTCACACGCCTTATCCTTTGCACCCACATTATACCATTTACTTGCTAATAGTTCGGTATAAATTTGAATGTCTTTCCACAATTCTTGTTCTTTAAAATACGAAAGTGATTCATTTACAATTTCTTCTAACTTCGCTATAGATTCATTGTTATTTATACACTCCATAATATTTAGGTGATAACTATATTCTTGATTACAATCCTTCAAGCCCTCTTTAATATAAAAAGCTGCATCATTATGCTGTTTTATTTTAATATGTTCCCGAGCTAATAGGAATATTACCCTTCTTTGATAATGCAATTTTGTATGTTGACACGCTTTATATACTTCTTCTAAATGACGTATAGCTGAATCTGATAAGTTTTGTTCGGCATACAGTACTCCTAAATTACTACGAACTTTTAAAACTAGCGATTGTTCGTCAAGTTTTTGAAACATATTTAGAGCAGAAATTAGATATTCCTCTGCTAATTCAAATTGTTCTAAAGTAATACAAGCCATACCTAATGTATTTTCACACGCTCCCCTTTTAGTCTCATAGCCTTCATGACTTGAAAAATAATCAAGAGCCTTTGTAGCATAATTAATCGCTAAAGTGGGTTGTGAAATATAATATTTATATAGCGCAACACGATAATTGTACTCTGCTTTTTCTTTTTCATCGGACATCATATCTAATAAATCACTAGCAGATTCAAGATGTTTCTCTGCACTATTGTAGTTTCCAACTTCTGTTTCATAAATAAATTTAAAGAAGTGATAGTAATATTTTAGTAAACCATCTGGCATATCTTTTATGTATTCTAGCTCTTCTAGCCCTTTTTCAAAATTCCCCTTTAACATTTGGTACCTAAATCGTAACAGGGAGTAATAAATAAAAGAATCTGCATTTTCTTTAACCTTATTAAATATATTATCTGCTTCAATTTTTAAAATACTTGCCTTCTCTATATGCTGAGCAAGCATTTCATGATACCATTCTTCTAATAGCTCATACCCCTTGCTAGTAGTAGAAATTTTTGTCTCCATATAAATCCCCCTTTTCTAAGAGTATTATCTAAATATTATAACAAATCATCATATCAAAGCGTATATCATAACAATTACTATTTATTGATAAAAAATTATCTGATTATTCAGTCTAAATTTAGTTATAACACCATCATTCACTTTGAAAAAGAAGCTTCTTTTTCATTTGAATTTATGAACATACAATGTTTACATCCTTGGTATGAAGTTGATATGATTTATTTAGTTTAGGGGGACGATAATATGACGGTTATAAAATCTATATTTAACGGGGTTCGTTTATTAAGTAAAATCATAAATCCTATATTAAAAGCATTGTCTAAAAGTAAATTCTAAACATCTTAACAATAAAGAAAGCCAAATCCTTAATTGGAATCGACTTTCTTATTTTAATGGTACCTCTACATATGTTGAACTAGCTGTAATATAGAAGACACTGCTTTTTGAGTTTTTCACTTTATATTGCGGTGAACCACTTATACTTATCTTCGCATCAATCGTAAATCCTAATCATGCATCCACAGAACCAGCCACATCTTTATCATGCCAAGATGGAGATTCATAGAAACGTAGGTTGTCCACTTTAGTAACAACACGCTTCCCTACAATAGAGGAATCTACTGTGCTTTTCTTACTAAACTTCACATAAGATGGATTGTTCTTAATCCATTGTTCACCGCCAAGATTTAGCCAACCACCCTTTTCAGCCCATACAGCATAATATAAATCATTAGCATCAATTTATTACTTTCCCATTCGTATTTTACCTCTATGTTATACTACATTACCTTTTGAGAACTATAACAAACACATATGTTGTAAAATATATTTTTTTGAGGAAACTTTAACCATTTATTGTTATAATTATATCCGCAATATTTTTCCAGGAGGGTTCCTATAAGGAACAATAGGATAATGGACATACATACTAGGCACTCCCCTTCTTTAATACGTTCATAGAAATATAGAAAGGGTTTATACGATGGGACAATTCCAAAGTAATTTACAAACAGCAACACAAATTGCTACGAAAATGGGATCAGCTTCTGACAGGGTTCAAAGTGCAACAAGTCGTTCTATAACAAAGGCGACGCGTACAACACTATCTGTTAACTCCAAAGCACAGGAAGCGAACCAACAAGTTTTAGATTTGACGAAACAATTTTCTGTAGCCTTTCAACAAGCGGTTGATAATATTCATTCGGTAGCTAACGAGTTTGAGAGAATGGATAAAGAACTTCAAAATATTTTTCGCTAATGTGATAACCTACGTAAAGTAAAACGGTAGGAGGAAAAAGATGAGTCAAGATATTGAAAAACAAATGAATCAATTAAATCAAAAATTACGAAGTGTATTTGAAGAACAGAATCGGAATCAATCTGCGATTCAAACACAGGAACAAGTAGAAGAGGATTTTCATGTATGGAAAAATCAAAACCATCGTTTGTTTGAACGTATTTTAGGAACTTGGCATAGAGATAGAGAAATGTCATTGTTTTTTATGAATATGAGTCAAGATGCACAATATATTGAGCGAAAACTTACTTTCGAATTGGAAAATCAAAAAGAAACATTACTTAAGGAAAAACGAAATCTTAGTGACTTAGAAAATGACCTTTACTATCAAAAACAGAATCTAGCAAAGGAGGTCAATTCATGAGTTTGAATATGTATCTAGGGGAAGTACATACGCAAACACAAAGTATGAACGCTGTATGTACCGCTACCATTCAAGGTATGGAACAAGCTATTCAGTCGATTGATGCTTTTGCAATTGATACTGTTCTACAAGGACAAACATATAGCAGTGCAAAATCATTTTTTGTACAAACCTTTCGTCCTTTAGCACAAGGAATCATTTACTTATGTGAAGAATTAATCCGTCAAAATAATGCCTTTCCAAACGATTTTCAATCACAAGTAGCTTCAACAGATGTTATCGAACAAGAAATAGAAGAACAAATTCGAGAAATTGACCGAATGAAAACAAGTATGGAAGCCATCAGTCAAGCTATGCCAATCCCGGGTATGGACGCTATGGCGAATCTTTTTACTGTCATGAGGAAGAAACTGCAAGAAAAACTAGAACACTTACATGAATTCAATTATACTTCTAGTAGTAATTATGATACTGCACTTCAATTAGCTGCGAGTATCGCGCAAGGTCTTGCGGGAGTGCAAAGTGGGAAAGGTTTCAGCCCTGCAAGTGGAACATTTAGCATACAAGAATTGAATATGGAGTGGACGGGGCCTATTCAAGCAATTACAGAAAGTAAAGCTCGTGAAGCACAAATTGCAAAAGCAATTGCTTTACGAGAACAAGAAGCCAATAGACCATGGTATGAAAAAACAGCTACCAGTACTTGGGAATTTATGAAAGAATTTTTTCAAGGCGCTGGTAGTGCGGCTTTCGAAAGCGTTATTGGACTAGAATCACCTGATAATGATGAATTAGAAAGCAAGTTAACTTATCAATCGGGAAGATTTGCCGGAAATGTTGTAGCAGGAGCGGCTTCCATTATAGAAATTCTAGAAGGCCTTACCGTCATAGGCGGCTCTAATTTTTTAACTCTAGTCGCAACAGTAGGAACTGGTGGATTAGCATCACCAATTGCTATTACATTTGATGCAGCCGCTACAACGGCTGGAGTTGGTCTTGTTGGACATGGTCTATTTGCTGGGCGTAATGCAATTCAAAATGGTAAGGATACTCTTCAAAAATTCCAATCTTCTTCACCTTCTGGTGGGCGTGTTAATAAAGTTAAAGATAGTGATAAGACTAATAAACTCGACAAGGAAAAAAATGTTACTAAGGATACGAATAAGACTGTAGAGCCTTACGATGTAGTCCCCTATAGACCGAGTAATTCACCACTAGAAAACCATCATGGCGTTATGGATATTTGGGCTAAACATAATGTCCCCAACTATGTAAGTAGAGGGGCTAAGACTCCAACCCTAGCTTTAACTAAAGAGCAACATAATGCTACTAAAGCTGTCTATAGACAATGGCTATTCGAAAAAACTGGGAAGAAAGTTGGAGGTAAAGTAGATTGGAAATCTGTAGAGCCAAAAGAAATACAAGAATTGACGGAAAAAATGTTTGATGCTGCGAATGTACCACGTTTATCTAGACAAGATTATTATAAAGCTTTTAATCAATATAATTTTAGGGAGTAATTGAGATGGAGAATATAAATCATTTGATAAAAAAAGTAAAAGCATTACCTAATTGCCGAGTTCATGAGCCCACAGAATTACCAATAATTGATGAGAATAAGCATATACTACCAGATGATTTAAAGGAGTTTTACACTATTTGTGGAGGTCTTACTTTATTTGAAAATGCAGAATATCCTATTCATATTGTTACCCCAGAAGAATTCGTTTTGGCTAATCCCGTAATTGTAGGCGAGTTATGTGAAGAGGATATTTCATCAAATTGGTATACTGTATGCAATGATGGTAAGAGTGATTATTTAACAATAGACCTTAATGAAGAAAGACTAGGAAGATGTTATGATAGTTTCTTTGATCGACATGGACTTGTTGGAGAGTCGCAAATCATCGCAATTTCGTTCACTGATCTACTTGAAAAACTTATTAAGAACAAAGGACAATATTGGTATTGGCTGAAGGATGACTTTGAATCACTTGGCGATGCTTATGATGATCAAGAGTAACACAAACGTAACGCTAAAAATAAATACCAAAAGTATAAAACAAGCTTTTAAAGCAAAAGAAAAAGAAGTTAAGAGAATTTCAGATTTATAAAGTATGAATGTAGAGGACAATACTATGAAGGTTGTTCGTTCTATATTTAGGGGATTCCATTTATTAAGTAAAATGATTAATCCTATATTAAAGACATTATCTAAAAGTAAATTTTAATTACATAGAAATAAAAAAACCGACTACATTATGAGTCGGTTTTCCTCTTCATTTGTTCTTTACTTTTCAAAATATCTTCCTTAAAGAACAAACGATCACGTGACATCTCTTTAATTGGTGTAACCTTTTCTTTAACATTACATTTAGATTCTACCTTGAACACCCCAATATCTCCAAAACTTCTGAAGTATTTATTATCTCATTGGAGATGACGAACATAGATGTACAAATGAAAACAATTGTATGTACTAGTGCATTTAGATTAAAAATGAAATTTAAATTCGATGAAATTACTAATGTGAAATAATCCCAATATCTCCAAGGTTTGATATAATGATTTTATTATTATTTATCAGGAGGTTTTTTCATGAGCTTTGATACAATTGCATCGCTACAACGTATGCAACAATTAGAACAAGCTCAGGCTGCAACTGGGAAACGTTTAGTGCTAAAGCGTGTAGATAGTACTTTTGATAGAGCGCTAATCATCATCGGACTACTTTTAATGATTCCTACACTTGGAATTTCGATTGCGCTGGTTGGCATTTACGCTTTAATAAAAATGTTCGTAACAAAAACATACTTAGTAAAAAACGTGGCTACAGGCGAAAAGTTTCATGTAGATAAGGAAGACTATAAACAATATAAGAAGAATTTTAAGAAGAATGAAAAACAAGTTAGAAAGATATCTGATTTATAAGTTCATTAAAGGAGAAAAGTGTATGAACAAACAGCTTTTTATACAAGATGTCCCTTTTAATAAGTCACAATTTGAACCTATAAGTAATCATCTAAGTCGTCCTGAAGGTGGACTTTGGACTGCAGATTATAGTGTGGAAGATGGATCTACATGGTTGTTATCTGGGCATGTAGATTTTGAATACAGTAATCCTTTAGGATTTGTATTTAACATCAAACCTGAAGCGAATATTTTAACCTTAAATACTGTACAAGATGCTTTAGAGATTCTTCCATCTTATCTAATTTCTACATTTATTCAAGCCCCTACAAATCTCCGCGGAAAAGAAGTTGCTATAGGGGTTTATGAAATTGATTTTGAAAAAATGTCTCAAACATATGATGCAATTAGTGTATCGCACGATGTAGCTAATGGCGAGATTCAACATAATGGGAAATTCTCTCCTTTTGCTGATTGGGAAATTGCCTCAACCTTATGGTTCAATACGAATCACTTAGAGTTAGTGCAAGAATTAACAACTGCACAATTAAAAGAGAAACAAATGAACACAACATATTAGTAATACAAATAAAAAAAGCCGACTCTGAATAAGAGCCGGCACTTTTTATTTTACTTCTACATAATAAGAACTCGCTGTAATATCGAACACATTACCTCTACTATTTTTAGCTTTATATTGTTGTGAGCCATTCACAGATACTTTATCGATGATCGTAAATCCTACTCCTGCATCTAAAGTACCAGCAACATCTTTATTCTGCCAAGAAGGAGCATCATAGAAACGTAGGTTATTAATTTTAGAAACAACACGCTTACCTACAATAAATGGAAGTTTTATTTTAACTGGATATCCATTTTGATAATAGGAGGAAAGAAATATATGCTATTTTTAAAAAATCCAGAAGATCCAGTTTATCAGTTTTTAGCAGCAACATTTCATCAAGATACATTTTACGAAGAAGCACTCCAAGAGTTACTTGAAGAAGAAAGTACGGAATATTTACAAGACGCTATTATTTTTCTAGCTGAATTTATTCAAAGCGATTATAGTGATAAAGAAAAAAATGAGTACATACAGTTTTCTGCAGATGGGATATATTTTGAAGGATTAGGAATAACACCATTAGAATGGCTTGAACAAACAGTTAAAACGATAAAACAAGCATTAAAAAATAATTAGTACAAATTGAACGCCCATCATAGTAAAAGAGTTTCCTCATGTTCCTAAGGAACATGGCTTTTCTGATATTGTTGATAATTACTCAAGATTTGCTGATGAATTTCCATTAGTAGGAGGAGATCGCATTAGTAGAAGGAAGCAACGGTGGTAAAAAAGGTGTCTTTGAGTGGATTGTTGAACCAAATGGAAATGTAAGTCATAGAAGATTTATTGAAAATGATATTGTTACAGGGAAACCAAATCAAGTTCCAAAAAAGTAAAAGGAGAATTATATGGATTTAATAGATTTTAAGAACAAAGGTCTTAAGTATGATTGGAAAACTATTTATACTGGCGTAAATAAAAAATATTTTGAACCGAATGTCATTTCTGATTATGCGGTGGAACTTATGGAAGCTGGTGATGATGAAGCTTTTGTTAATGAACTAGCTTGGGGAATAGATTCTAGTGATTTAGATAAAATTTTGTTTGAAATTAAAGATTTCCATTTTCCTAATTTAGAAGAAAATAGTGAAGAATTACAGAATGAGAATAGTAAACTCAGATTCGTTTACTTATCTAAGTTAAAAGAAAAGATTACTGATGAGGATGAACTATTAAATAGAATTGCAGAGTTTTATGATAGACATGATTATCCTGAAGATATGACAAGTTTTATTACTTATATGCCCCAAGATACCCCAACTACGAAGGAAGATTTATTAAATAGGTTTTATAAATTTTTGGATTCAGAGAAAAATTTATTGAATAGCTACTTTGCTAGATTCTGAGGGCATGAAAAGAACTTTTTGAAGAAAAATTTTTCTTTAGGATTGGATATTTCAATGAACCATGTTATCTAGCTTGGAGTAAGTGAAGAGAAAGTTACATATAGAGAATAATCAACAAAAGAGAACTCAAATGTGAGGTCTCTTTTGTTAATTTAAATTAAAAATTATTATTTAAGTGGATGCTCTTTTGCAACTCTTACTTTACAGACACATAGGCCTCATTTGCTGTTACATAGTATGTTTTACCTTTGTTGTTGTGTACTTTTGAAACCACCTATTACTTAATAATTACATGTTCCTCACGAATCCAACGATTACCATCAATATCAATATGCCCATCTTGTCTATTAAACAATTGATATGGCTTACTTCCATCCACAAAACCAGTGTCATTTCCGTTCGGTCCATCGTAAGTTCGGATTTGATACCCTGACCAATATTTAGTGTATGCATAGAACCATTGGACATCAAAATGTTTTAGGTAAGCCCACTGTTTTTCATTTCCAAGGCAGATCATATTTTTTTCTCCACCACCCCAGTATCCTTTATGGATTAAGTAAGGGATTTTTTGTGTGATACGTCCAGCAAAAATAGGATCAGCAGGATTTTCATATAGATTCACACCATAACCATCATCGTATTTAGATGTTGCATGTCCAATTCCCTCTTTTTGAATAGGCTGAATTGGATCAATTGGATTAATTGGATTTAGATCATTACCACCAATAAACCAAGATAATGGCTTGTCTCCATTTAGAACATTTAAATCAACCTTTCCTACACCATCAAGCCAACCGCCTGTTTCTCCGTCTGCATATTGCCATAGATCACACGCAAAGGCAGGTTTATTACTTCCATAACGAGGAATCCATAAGAAGTCTGCTTTTACCTTATTTAAACCATATTGATTGTACATATGATGCGATACATAAAATCCGACTTTCCAACCTGCCGCTTTACATGTATCAATAAAAGCTTGAGAAGCAGCTGCTAGATTGTCGGGGCCACAACTTTTTAATGTATCATCCTCACAATCTAGCACTAAGAATTTAGCATTTGAATTTGTTCTTTTCATAAAATCGTTCGCTTCCACAATTGCATCATTAACAGAAACATAGCATCCATACGCATAGGCAGCATGTGGAATGCCACGTTTCTCTAATTGTGCTACATGTTGTTTATATAATCCATCTACTGTATCTGATCCATATTGAACACGGCAAATCGCTAAACTAACTTGAGGAGCTAATACATCCCAATTAATACTGTCATTCCATTTTGAAATATCGATAATATGTTTTTTCATTATTGAACATCTCCCTTTTTATCATCTTGTTTTTGTTTACCACCTAAAATTTCAACCGCGTTTGTCAAAGCTTGTGGAAGTGGGATTCCCATACGTCCAGCGTTTTCTAAAAGTGATAACAATTCATTACCCATGAAGAAAAAGATTGTTGCTTCACGGATAGCGCTGTTGCTTCCAAACGCTGTATCTAAATGCGCAGCCACTCCAACCAAAAGAAAAAGCACCACCTTTTTGGCGATGCCTTTGAAACCTACTTTACTTTTTAACTCTCCGTTGTATCCTGCTGCTATCATGCCAGTTAAATAATCAATAACCGCCATCATAACTAATATTTTCAATGTCGCATCCCATCCTCCCAAGAAATACCCACAGAAGCCACCAAAAGTAGCAATAAAAGCTTTTAATAATACATCGATTCGATCCACATTCTTTCCTCCTTATTTAAAATAAAAAGAGAAGCACGTTATGTGCCCCTCTTTGTTATATAAGCCGTATTTTATATAGTTTTACATTCTTAATTTTATTACCACCAAAAATTGATCAACCAATCTTTATGATGATGGATATATCTTAATAAGATCTTAATCCAGCCCAAAAACGATATCCAGAGGATAATAGAAAATGCACTTCCCCAGAGCAAACCTACAAAGAAATTACCTTCTTTCTTCATATTAATTCTCCTATTATTTTCATAAGTGATTTACCGTAGAATATCTTAATGCTGTGTACTAGCGGTGTATTTATTGTGAAATACAAAAGATATACATGATGTGAATTTATTAAGAAATTTTCAGTACAGCATAACCGTAATTGTTAGCAATATTAAAAGTAACCCCTTCTGTATCCACAATGTCATTAAGTAGCGTAAGTTCCTTTTGGAGAACCACTTGCCAATGATGACACCTTTGTATCAACATAAGTTTTATCCGTTTTATCAGCTAATTGTGAAGCGACACCACTCACATTATTAGACAAAATCCCAATTTGATTCGTATTTTCTGCAGACTTTGCTAATGCTTTTTCTGCTGTTTCTTTAGATTCGATTAAGGCTGGTACATCTACTCCTTCAAGATTCTCATTT
This sequence comes from Bacillus sp. SRB_8, assembly GCF_003264205.1. NCBI lineage: Bacteria > Bacillati > Bacillota > Bacilli > Caryophanales > Bacillaceae > Bacillus > Bacillus sp. SRB_8. Next base: position 274,290 of record NZ_NADT01000020.1, read on the forward strand.
GCTTCAATGATCTTTTGGATAACGCCATATTCATTTGTTGATTCAATTGCTTCGTCGCTTGAAATGGATTCTGCAACACCAAATACAAACTTTTGAGTCTCTACGATTCTATCGCCTTCTTCGATTTGTACTTGTCCAATAACGTTACCAATCGCCGTGAGAGTTTGGTTTTTTAGGATAACCTGGTATTTCCCTTTCAACGGGTTAATAGGCTGGCAATTTTCTTGGAATACCCGTGTTCCATCAGGCTTTTTGAATGAAATTCTAACCGCTGTTGCAGATGATAAGTCCATTTCCATCGTTTTATTCGTTATGTTTAACAGTAACTTTGCGCTGTTTTGGTCTTTTTGTGAAAATTGAACAGGTTCAGATGCTAATTTATATATCAAATCGACGTTGATTTCATGAGGTTTAAATGGCATATATCCATCTCCTTTCAAAATAAAAAGAACAATTTATTACTGTTCTTTAGGTTCCGTCTGTTCAATTGTGCCACCATCTACCGTTCCTCCTGGTGGTTCTTCAGTTGTTGGTGGTGTAACTGGGTCTTTTGGTTCTTCTTTCACAGGAACAACTTGCTTCACATCGATTCGAGAGAAGATATAGTCACCAATTACGACTGTAATTGTATTATTGTTGTTTAATTGTTCGTTTAAGAAGATTGGATCATAATCATTAGTTGTAATTTCAATTTCTTTTCCACCGTTTGTATGAACTTTTACTTTTGTAGCACCTTCCACAGTTGGGTGATCCAGCGGAAGAATACGTTTTACATCAATTCGTTGAATAATAAAATCACCGATAAGCACGGTGATTAGGTCATTGCTATTTAATTGATCGTTTAGCACCTGTGCATTGTATGTTTCAGCTTGTACCTTGTGTTTTAACCCGCCTTGTGTATGAATTTCGATTGTTTGCATATGTTATCCATCTCCTTTTATATTTTTATTTATCCTAATACGTACCGCCACTTCTGGATTGGATAAAGAGGCGGCCTGTAACTGTAGCGTTAATTCTAGCCAAACTATTCGGCGTAATTTTAATCTCAACATAACGGCCACGTTGCAATTTTCCTTCGTTATCCTTCGCTAAATACGGAATCAAATTTATATCTTGTCCACGTATCGAATCAAACGGCAATGTATTTCCATCCACTTCAATCGTCACTTTTGATGGAGTTTGGTATAGTTCGAAAATACCGAACTCAATTTCATGTGTATGGTCTGGTAAAGTTATATCGTGTTTATGGTTGGGAATACTAATATCGTGCGTATGGTTGGGAATACTAATGCTATGACTATGGTCGGGAATACTGATACTATGCGAATGGTCCGGCAATGTAATATCATGTGTATGATTTCCGCTAGAACCGTGTGTATAGAAACTAGATCCTGTTCCTTTTGCGTAAAACGAAGCTGCTGTATTTCTTCCAGGATCAGAAAAAGCTGTATACAATCCTATTGTTGTAGGCTCAGCAGGAACAATTCCACCACCATGAAACATCTTATGAACATGATCTCCTCCACCACTTGATGCCCTTACAGTACCACCGCCAGCGCTCGTTGAACCGACAGTTGCTCCTCCTGAAGATGTGGAACTTACATTAGCACCTCCAGCTTGGGTTGACCCAACGGTAGCGCCACCAGCTGATGTTGAAGCGACAACAGCACCTCCGCCCTTAATAGCGCGCTCGTACGCCCTAAATCTTAACGTTTCAAATGTTAGTATCAATTGATTTACATTCTTAACATCGTTAGGTATTTGAAACCTAATAATAGCTGGATGATCTGGGTCGCAGTTATCTTGGAAAGGTTGACTATCAATATTAGTTGTCCCTTGAGAATATACTTCGTTGACTTTCTGTCTCTTCTCAATATCCGCCTGTATTGTCCCTAAATCAGTCACTTTATTTTCTAATACAAGCTTTACATCAAGTGGATTACCAGTAACATCATCTTTTTGACGGTCCATTACTCGTAAATCAACAAATATATTAAAATCCTCATCATATAAGCGAACTAACTTACCTGTCTCATATTTTTCTATTTTGTATGGATCTATTAACTCGTAATCAATTGCATCAATTTCATACGTAACTTTTGGCATACACGCTTTTAGTAACATCGATCGTGCGGAAGCATAAAGCGATTGAGCGTCTTCGAATCGTCTATCCACCCAAATATAATCAAAACCATCATGTAACTCTCTGACAAAATCAGGAGCATCAATATATGGTAGACCATTGTTAACGCTTTTGATTGTAAGCTGATTAACTCCCTCACCATAACCAAGTGGATAAATTCTTGTCATAACATCTTTAGCTTCTACTTTTCTCTTAATGCCCTTCATGTTCTTCCGGTATCGGAGCTCACCTGTAATTTCATCTGAATAACGTACAAGATTTAAGGCCCAGGGATAAGATGAATCGTCCCAAGTCCATTGGAACTTCTCATCAAACGGTTTCGGTATGCTATATATCGGGCCTAATATGGTATCTTCATTTTCCCAACTATATTGAAAGTATTTCACGAAATCACATTGCCCAAGTTTCCAATGCTTTGTTCTTTGTTTGCTAAGGAGATACTCAATATTCTGCTTTGTGGTTAAATTAATTCTTTCGTGATAACCAAAAAGCACGCTGTCCATCAGTGTGGATAAAACGTGTTCGCAGTCATAAGTTATTATTTTTTCATGTACTTCTCTTTCTTCATCACTATCCATAATACGGAACATTCCGATACGTTTACCGTTATCAAATATCTCCACATAATCAAACGTTTCGATTTCTTCTCTCTTTGGATCGGTAAATGGTAATGAAAAACCCGCCGTCCAAAGTTCATTGAGTGGCGGGTTGTACTTTATATTATATGCATTCTCAAGATATGCTTTGAGTTGCATTTGTTTGTTATAGAGTTTTATATGTCGCAATGAATCACCCACTTTCCATATTTAGATAAAAATAAAAAGAGAGATGATTGTCCCTCTTTGTTATCAAAACTATAGCTTTTTTACATTATAGTTAAAAAGATTTCTGATATCTTTATCACTTAAAACCATGCTTAAGATGGCTAATATCTCGTTCATTGAATTAACCACTACATTATTATGTCTTGTCACAGCATACTCATCATTGTGGAAGATTTTCGGCTCAATCCCTTTCACTTCTAATGTCTCAATTAGTTGTGGGATATGGTCATTGTAAGTGTTATCGTTATGTGACGTAACAACATAAACATTAGGCTTATTTATTGATGTTTCAATTACGCTTTTCAAGTAATTCTCATAGGATTCCTTATCCTTTTGGGAAGGTTTTTCAGGCAAAATATATTCAAGAAACGGCTTATATTTTGAAATCCAATTCACAAATTAAACTGAGGTACAGCTGTAATAATGTTCGCAGCCCCTAACTCAAATCCAAACATTAAAGCGGCATATCCACCTTTTGAAAAACCAAATGTAACGATGTTTTCTCGCAAGATTCCATATTCAACTATCTTTTTCTTCAAGAATTCTAATACTGCATCCTTGGTGTCTAATTTACCATTCAGGCCAAGGTAATAATCACCAACAAGCCCATGATCATCTTTTATATATAATTTTCTACAATTAAAGAATTTTAAACCATCGATTAGCGTATATGGATATCTTGTTTTTAAATCGTCTGATTTCTCGTCACCTAATGATTGAAAAATAACTAAAAGCTTCTGTTGTCCAATATAATTTTGGACTGGGTATGGGTCTTCCATGTAGGTTAGTTCAACCCCGTTTTTTGCTTTATATTTAACTTCTACCTTACCACTCATAATTTATCCCCTTTGTAGTTAAATATTACCACCACCTATTCTATTAAATATCCATGTTTTTATCTATTATTATTTTTCAAATTCATCTACTAATATAGAGGATTCCATTTTGCCCCATCATATCCAAGATGTTTTTTCTGGACTGCATCATATCGAATAGCACCTTCACGTTCAACTCCCGCCCATCGACCAGCATCCTCAAATATAACTGCTGACACTTCCATGCCTCCTGCTTTCGTCGGGTTACCTACTAATTTAGGTCTAAAGAAATCAGCTTCTCCAAGTCCAACCATACTCGATTTTCCTGGTTCATATAATTTAAATTCATTTGAATTATAATAAGCTGATTTACCAATGAATTTTAATCCGTTATTTGTCCGAATCGCTTCAACAGCTAAATTAATTAGTACATTTGCAGAAAAATCATTAACAAATTTAACTTCATCAGCCGTACTGAATTTCAAACAAGCTTTCCATAAGGAACCGTTTGATTGTAATGAAGAAATTTGGAGTCCGTAATTACGCAAGAATGCTTCATAAACCATATTTACTGCTTTTACGTTGGATTGAATATATAAATCATGTCGATCTAGCCCTTTTAGATGCTCCACATGTTCACCGAAGGTAAGCCCAGTTCCGCGCTCCCACTTCTTATTAACTCCAGAGTAATAGATATAATAAATACCATCTATCTTTGTAATACTAGATCGGTATATGCCACGATTGTCCCATGTGAATTCTTGATTTGATGGACTTACAATTTCTTTAGCAATAGAGTAATTCACATTGTCTTTTGATAACGAATGGAATAAACTCATAGTATTTCTATCTTGTCCATCTTTAAAAGCAACAACAGCCATTTCGTACCCTTTATCTGTATGAATAACGTCTAAATGCCATGGGTTCATTTGACTTTCAAATGGTATATTGATCTCTCTAAAGGTTCCCCAGTTCGTCCCTAAAGCACTTTCTGCATAAATAACTTTATACCCATTACCAACAGCCCACATTTTATACTTATTATCTTCAAATATAATAGCTGGACTTAAATAGTCTTGTTTATTTCTGTCATCTTGCAACGCTATTTCCTTTTGCGACCAGTTCACACCGTTAGTAGAAGTCTTTCTATAAATAGTAATGGTTCCAAGTGAATCATCTACATATCTCCAATACACTTCAATTCTATTGAAGTTAGGGTTGTAGACAATATGAGTATCGCTCTGATACTGTTTATCAGATGTCCCTGGTGGTTGTGGCTCCAATGGGTTTTTATATCCTGTAGGTTCTACCCAAGTAATCATATCGTTGCTAGCCAACACATGTGGGTTTTCTTTTGCTTGATCCCCACCAGGATACGGAGTAAATGCCATCCAATAATAGTAACCATTCCACTTCGAACCAAAATTAATGACTTTTGGGTGATATGCTTCAATATCATCGTAAGCACTCAATAAAGTTAATCGGAACTGTGCGTTTGTAGCGCTTATTTTATTTATTTCACGGTCTTTATAATCTAAGCGATCTTTCAGTGTATCGAATTTCCTTCTATCTTCATCTACCCTTGCTTGAGCTGCTTCAACAGAAGAATCTCCTTTAATAACAAGTTGATCTAACTGTTTTTTTAAATTATCAGCAATATTGATAGCATTTGTAGAATTATACTCTGCAGTAAATGATTTATTCAGCGCTTCATTCGCATTTGTTATTCCTTGGTTAATCTTCGGGTAACCTTCCTTCAGTTTATCTGTTGGTAATAATTTAGGCGCATCAGCCATTTATTCCACCACCTTATATATATTTAGCACGGTATTTGAATGCAATGTTTATATTTAGGTTTGAACCGCCTATTCGTATTGCATTTGCGCCGGGTTTCAACTCTAATTTTTCTAAATCTCCTTTTAATTGGAATAAGAAATTACTCCCATCTTTAATAGCTGCGTATCTTTCTGCATCAATTACAAATGAAGAATTAGTAAATGTTCCAAAAGAAAAACTCTCGCCATTTATAGTAAGAGTTAAGGATGTTGCGCTTCCCGATATTTCTACTACTGGTCGTGATACTTTCGAACCTACATTTTTGACACTTAAATTCTGTGGTGTGGTAACAACAAAAGAAGAATCGCTACCACCAAGAAGAATATCTGACATAAACGGAATATTATCTCCCCACAATACATCGTCAGTACTTTCCACAATTGAGTGAGCATATGGATCATAAGCTTTCATAGGTAATTCAAACTTACCCATACTTAAATACCGTTCAATCGGCATCGAACCACTGTATCTAGCTAGATAATATTTATCAGGCTCGTAATCATAAATTAATTTCACTTCTTTTGGTTTACCGCAATGATCAATAAAGGCAGCTACCATTTTTCTGATAGCTGCCGCTAATTCAAATCTATTTTCTTGCGGTTTAACAAGTAAAGGTAGATTAAACTCCATAGGATCTATATCTGAACCAAAATAATAAGCGCCAGGACGACCAGGAATAGAAACTGTATAGTCACGGACTGGTGGGGCTGCTGGATGTTGGAATCCTGGTAAAAGAGCTAAACCTAATTGATTTAACGATTTCCCATCTATTGTTAAACTCATAATTGCCCCACCCTTCTTCCTGATGTCTTAATATAATTTCCTAATTCCACTGCTAATTTTTTAATGTCAGTTTCTTCACGAATAGGGAATGTAGCACCTTCAAACATTCTTTCGAAATTATATGAAATATTCCCATTTGAGTTAGAAGAATTGCCATCCACATTACTTTGACTAGCATTTCTACTCATTGCTTGTGAGCTATTAGCCATACTGCCATATACATTGCTCATGACACTTTTCAAACCAGATAACTCTTTCATAGAACTAGCCATTGAATAACTCATATCACCAATTAATCGGCTCATAGTACCTGTGATGCCAAGTGATTTTTCATTTGAGGATAACGGCGTTACAGAAACACGATTACCTCGCTTGGTAAATAACTCTGGTCCAGCTTCTCCGGCAATAAATGAACCATCTCCAAGAACATGTCCACCCGTAGCTAACATCGGGATTCTAGGGATATTAGCTTTTCCTCCACCCGCAAATGGAACCCAATCGGGCATTTCTATACTGTTAATACCCTCGATTAATCCGTTAAGCATTGATACTACAGCATTTATCGGTGCTTTGGCAGCTGTTTTAATTCCCTCGAAAACACCACTGAAAATCTTTACAATTCCTCCCCATGCTTTTTCCCAGTTCCCTGAGAAAACACCGGAGATGAAATCTATAATTCCGTTTAAAATTGGTTTTAAAACTGTATCCCATACAACTCTGATACCATCAAATGCATCTGATACAACACTACCAATAGCACTAAATACAAATTTAAATGCTGGTAAAAGAACATTTTCGATAACTGATGAAATTTTTGAGAAGACAGGTGATAATATTTCATTCCAAACACGCTGAATAATCGCAAATGCATCTTGAACAATATCTTTTATGAGTGTAAATCCTTTTTCAAATACTGGTTGTAAAGTCCCAACAATTATAGATACTATTTGATCTATTGTCGGTTTGAAATACTCATTGTATATGGCCATTATTTTATCGCCGAATAATACCCATATGGCAATTAATCCTGCGATTGCCGCAACCACTAAAGCAATCGGGCTTGTTAAAACAGCCATAACTCCTGCAAAGGTTATAGCACCTGATGTGGCCAAGAAGATTACTGGAGCTAAAGCCGCACAAATACCAACAAGTATCCCAATCGCAACTGTTATAGCAGTAATCGCAGCCGCTAACACTGGATGAGCTGAAATAAATCCAGCAAATGCAGAAACAACATCAGCTACTGTAAGTAACACTGGTTCAAGAGCTTCTTTTAGCTCTTTCACCGCATCTTTCCATTTGACCATCGGTGATGCATCCATTTTATTTGCGGATTCTTGTAAATCATCTATTCCTTTTTTTAAGTCAGCTTGCTTTTCTTCGGTTTGTAAAATTGTATTAATAATGTTTTGACCTTGATCTTCAAACATTGTCATTTTGTTATCGTAAAGGCTTTTTATCCTATACTTCTTGCACTTCATATTAATGCAAGCTCGGCATACGTTTTCACTTATAAAGTGTCGCGGTCTCGTGGAGGGATTATATCTTTTCACCCTCTATGCTCTGCCCCTGACTACACTTTGCATAGCCTTCGGTTCAAGTTAGGAATCGCACCCTTCTTGCTTCATACCGCAATTTTACTTCGGCACAATTTATCATCTACCGAAAAGTTGTACACCAATAGCTTCACGTAAAGCAGCATCATCGATATTGTTTAGCCATTTAACCATATCTACAAATGCCTGTTTACCTTCTTCGCCGCCTTTAGCAATAGCCTTACCCCAACCTTCCAGTTGAGTAAATATTTCTTTTACAGCTGCGCTATCAGGTGGTTTTTTCGCAAGCTCGAGTTTCTCTGCATTCATTTCTTTAAAAGATTCTAATTCGGCTCTATGCGATTCGCGAACAGCATCCATTTCATCGCTTAAACGCTCACTTAACGCTTGTTTACGGTTAGTATGACTTTCTTTTAAAGCTGATAAGTTAGCTTGGCTCACTTCTCTTAAAGAATCGATTTGCGCTTTATTTGATTCACTAATCGCCTTTAAATTCTCTTGTTTACTTTGCTGAAAAGCTTCTTTTTGTTCCTGTTGGCGTTCTTTCAGAGCTTCCTTTTCATTGTTTATTTGCTCTTTAACTTGTTCTTTTCGACTATCAATTTCTGATTTCAACGCTTCTTTCTTTGCGTCGGAAGCTTCTTTTATACCGTCTTTTTCTTCTTTTAATCTATCGATTTGACTTTTACGTTCTTCACGGATTTTATCAAGACGCATTTTCTCTTCGAGATCTTGCAATGCTTTTATTGCTGCCTGACGCTCTTCTTCATTTTTTGCTTTACTTATTTTTATCTTTAAATCAGCGCGTTTCTCAGCGTTTTCGCGTTCTTTAATATATTTATCTTCGGCTGCTGTTTTTCCATCTAGATAACCAATTTGATCGTCAATCGCTTTAAGACGATTGTATTTTTCCTCATCGATTAATTTCATACGTTCCATATATTCTTTATCGATGAGCTTTATTTTCTGTTCAGAAGACTTTTCAAAAGCTTTAACTTCCGCTTCAAGTGACTTCTCAAGCGCTTTTTGTTGTCTATCATAATTTTTTGATGCAGCATCGTATTCAGCGCTAAGTTTTTTCTCTAAATTCTTTTGTTGATTATCGTAACTTTTAGAAACCGCATTGTATTCAGCATCAAGACTTTTAGCTAATGCGTTCTGCCTTTGACTATGGCTTTTAGAAAGTGATTTCTCTTGATTGCTATAGGATTTAGCAAGTTCAGATTCTTGTTTCGCAAATCCTTTTTGCATCGCTGAAACTTGTTCATCAGACATTTTCTCAGTGTCATCCACAACACCACGAATAGAATCTTTCATACTGTTGCTTAATCCACGTGCCATTTCAACAGAACGGACACGTCCTTCTTTTAAACCATCTAGTAAATTATCAATATTCCATGATTTTTGTTGTGCTGCACTTGTCATAATGCTTTGTACTTCTTGTGCTGTATAACCAACTCGTCTTAGTTGCTGACCATATTCAGCGATAATATCAAGTTGCTCAGGTGGGAAACCTATTTTTAAAAGGGAATTAACTAAACCTAACGCTTCTTTGTTCGATATATTTAATTCGCTACCGATTTCATTGGTTTCTTGTATTAATTCTGTAAAATCAATCTGCGAATAGGAACTAGCGATGTTTGCTGCTCCTTTTATGATTTCCGTATTCGCTGCGTCAGAAGCATCTTTATTTAATGCCCATTGTCTACGCACACCCTCCAATGCTTCCTCTGCATCACCGCCATAGGCTGTAACAGTTCTGACGGCATCCTCCACAGATCTCTTTGATGCTTCTGGAACGTCAAAGGTAATATCAATTTTCGTCTTTAACTCTGACATGTCTAGAGCCTGTCCGATAACTTCCTGAATGCCACCACCAGCAACTATTCCACCTAATACGTTTTCTAACTCAACGCCTAATCCTTTAACACTTTCACCTGTTTGATCTGCTTCTTGAGAAAGCTGATTCAAATCATTTCTGATGTTTTGAATGGAATTACCATCATCAACAGAACGAAGCGCCTGTTGCAACTTCCCAATATCCGCTTCGGCTCCTAGCGCTTCCCTGCCAATTATCTCAATGGCCTGATCAAGCTGCCTGCTTGATGCCGTACCATTTTTAATTGCATTCACAAGACGATTCCCTAATGCATCCGCAAAATCATCAACACTTTTTCCTGTGGCGCTAAATAAAGTCTCTAATTGTCTTGTTGAACTTGCTGCTTTTTCTTGCTCAGCCTTTAATCCTGCAAGACTGTTTTTGAATGTATTAAGTTGCCCTTCTGTAAATTCAATTTCACGTCTAAATGCCCGATATTGCTCTTCATTAATCGCGCCACTTTCAAATTGTGCTTGAACTTGCTGTTGGGCTGACTTTAAGCTGTCTAATTTTTTTGTTGTATTCTCAATTTGTTGCGTAAGTAATTGTTGCTTTTGGGCTAAAGCTTCCACATTACCTGGGTTGAATTTCAAAAGTCGTTCAATATCTTTTAATTCTTTAGTTACAGCTTCACTTTGTTTATTAACATCTTTTAAGGCGTTTTGAAGACCAGTAGTTTCTCCGCCGATTTCTATCGTTATCCCTTTAATTCTTCCTGCCATGTTATCACCTCGCTTGCTTAGAAATTATTAAAGTCATCTTGTGTAGCTGTTCTTGTATTTTCTTGTTCTTTTTTCGGATTTCGTAATTCCACATACTCATCGATATAATCCAAGCAATCACCTATTGTCATATCTTCTAAATCTTCTTTTGATAGTTTGCATGAATAACAAAGAGCAAGGAATGTATCAACGGAAAATCCATCCTTCCCATTGTTACGCCCTTGCCCTTGTTCATCTTCTGTTATTTTTTTTTTGACTGAACAGTACTTTTAATTAAGTCCTGAATTTCTGTGATAATTTCAGCAATCGGAAATTCTCCGAATGTATCAAGCCATGTTAATGGATCTGGGACTTCTTTATTTGCCGTTTTAGCAAATGCCCATACTAAGTTATAAATAACTTCAAAATCTAATTTACTTAAATCAACTTGTGAAAGGTCGATATTACTTTGGTCACCATCAGCTGAAATATATGAAGAAAGCACCCCTAAACCAAGGATATCCGCAAACATATCACGTCTAAATTGCGCCTTATAGCGAATTGCTGTACCGGCTGTACTTTTTAAAAGCACGTCTTTCTCATCAATTGTGATTGTTTTTTCCATCTAGTTACGCCCCCACAACTTTCTCGTAAACTTTTGTATACCATGCATCATAAACAAGAGGTGGAGTACCAACAGTTGTTGAATCTTTCACTTTTAATGTTCCTGGATGTTGTGATGCTACGAACTTTAATTCTGTTGTATTCGGCTCTGTTTTATCACTTTTTGTGGAAGAACCAAATCCGGGACGAGATACAGATACGTTATACAGTACATGACGTGTCGCTTTTACATCTCCATCAAATTCAAACATTAAAGCAATTCTTTTGATTTTTGCATTTGATACTTCTGAAATAACCTTGTCCTTTTCATCTAAAACTTCCCCTAATACGTCAGTTCGAAAAGCTTCTGTAAGCTTAGCGAGATTTAAAGTACCTTCATACCCCTGATTACTTGATTCCGCATAATAGTTCATGTCATCAGCGTAGAAATCTGATTGCTCACCTTTCGGATCTAGCTTCATTTCTACTGCACCAGGCAATCTCACTGGCTTAGCAAATGTGATTTTTCCTGTTTCATCTTCTGAAATAACACCATAATGTACATTTTTTAGACCGAAATTAACTTTATTTTCATTCATTTATATCAACCTCGTTTCATATATTTTTTGAAATAATTTCTCTGAATCTATAAAAACCTCAGATGATTCATAAGGAATCTCATTATCGTCCAAGGTTTGTTCAAGTTTGGCTTCAGCAACCAAATCCTTTTTAATTGTGTAAAGTTCAATAGTTACATCGTTTATTTTGTGATGTACTTTGTTATCAGCAATCATGTTTGGTGAACCTGTCACAAGATAACAAATAAAAGGCGGTTTAGGTACGGGATTGCCTATTGTAGCCGTGAAATGCGAATAAGACACAGGATAACCTGTAGCATCAAGAATCTTCTTTAATTCGATTAAATTCATTGTTGAATCGCCCTCTCAACTCGCTCTGAAAAATCATTTACTGCTTTTTTTTCAGCTGGAGCGATATGAACTTTACCTGGTACACGGCCACCATTAACTTTTGCGTGTCCCTTCTCTAATAAGTGTGTAAGTTGAGGTTTTAATGCATTATGAACAATAAATGCATTACCTTCCTTTTTCTTACGCCACCCTTTCGAATATTTACGTCCACCTTGACTTTCACTTTTAGGACTATTTTGCTTTAACTCATCAACAAGATTATTTGCAACTTCTTCTTTTTCAACTTCTAACTTTTCTTCTACTTCTTTTCCATACCTTTGTAGTTCTCTAGCGATGTCATTTGCTAGACTATCGATATTAGCCACCAGCTACCACCTCACAGTACAATTCGATTTTTTCATCTTCACGTTCGTATGTGCGGTATATTTTATATTCTTTGTCACGATACTTAACTTCTCGTTCTTCTTGATAATCAAGAACATGGACGATTAAAACGCAACTCGCTTTAATGTCACTTTGACCAGCTCGAAAGAATTCTGATTGTGGGACAGATTTCTTTTTGCAAAAAACTTGTCTATTAAACGCTTTAATTTCCTCTTTTTGACCTAAATCATCTTCAATAATTGTAACTGTTGGGAAATATAGAAGCTCGTTCATTTATAATCACCTGCTAAAGTTAGGTGATTTTTGAGCATATTATATGATAATTGGAATCTCTCGGCTTCCTTTGCATCCGGAATGAAATTAGCTTTCGTATAAGTGATAATCGCTCGTTTTATAAGTGGATCAGTGTACACATTCGCTTTTGTAGAAGAAACGCCCGACAACATTAAGTCGTGCCGGGCGGCTTCAATTAAATCTGTAATTTCATCATCAAGAGCATCATGCGAGACACGCAATGCCTTTTTCACTACAGTAAGCATCATTATTATTCACCAACTGGTTCAAGTTCTTTTAATGCCTCAAGTGCCGCTTCTTTCCCTTTAACCTTTTCTCCGTTAGGAAGTTCGTAATACCCTCCACCAACATGGACAATTTCAGTTACATCTGGTTCATATCCTACAATTGGTTCTTTATCTAGAAAACCTTCTTCTTGTAAGAATTCAATTCTTTCTAAATCACCCGTTTTATATGAATCTCCAACACTATAATGAATATCGGAAAATTTATCACGAAACGCTGTTACTACGGCATATTCTTTTACTGTTTTATCGCTCATTTGTGATACCTCCTTTTTAATAAAGAAAAGCAGCTATTAAACAGTAGCTGCTTTCTTAACACGTAAAAATCCATTTTTAGAAACAACGTTACCACCTGCAAATACAACACCTTTATGAGCAATCATACCTTGTTTGAATTTGAAGTCTGTAGAACGTTGAACATCCATATCAGAGAAAATAGTAAGTTGGTAATTTGATAGTGGTCCATAAGCCATACTATATTGTCCAACAGTTGTTTTAGCGTCAGTTACAGCTTTACAAGCACTATTAATAATGAATGGTACTCCATCAATTGTTCCAGAGTTCCCATTAGACACTACGTTGTATATCTTCTTACCATCAGCTGTACGAAGTTTAGCAAATGCTTTTAAATCTTTTTTATTCATGATTAATACAGCTGCATCTTCAACATCCTCATCTCCTCCGTAGCTATAGATGATTTCATCTAATGTAGCTGCATCGATTGCTGAGATAGGTAAATCTGTCGCCGCATCAATCGCAGTTGCTGTAGCAGAGAAAATACCTGAAAGACGATTTGTTGCACCTGTACCGACTAAAATTTCACGAGAAAGCTTCTTACGTGTAGATACAGTAATACCTTTCATTACTTCCCCATCATAATCAGCAGCCGGCAATTTCAGAAGTTCTTCAGTTTCCTCTGAATAAGCAGTAATTTTTGCTTTTGTAATATCTGCATATCCAAAAGCTGTTTCTGCAGTAGTGTAATCACTACCTTCAGTTGTATAATCACCTTCTCCATAGCTTTTAATGTAAGGTTGTTGATAGCTTTCTCCACCTTTTAATGTTTTAGAAGAAACGCGATCAATAAGAGTGGATACTTCATTAAAAGTAGGACGAATATCTGAAGCTGTATGTTTCGGAAGGACTACTGTGCCACTACCAACCGTTACTGCACGACTTTCCATTAGAGCTTGTCCACGTTTTTCTGATACTTCTAATTCAACATCTTGTTTCGGTGGCTCGTTGTTGAACGTTTCAACAACTGTACGTTTTTCTGGTTCAGCATTGTTATTAATAACTTCAGCTTCTTTCAGTAAACGCTGACGAGTTTCAATTCTTGTTTGTTCTTCGCTTAGTTCGCGTAATTCAGCTTCTAATGCTACTAAATCAACTTCTCCAGTACCTTCTAATGCTGTGCGGATTTCCGCTTTACGTTGTAAAATTTCTTGTAAACGATTCATATATCATTCTCCTCTATAAGTAAGTTTTTAAGATTAGTTTTTTACGTAATTCTTCTTTCTGTTTTCTTTCTTCATGATGTTTATATGGATCGTAACCCCTCGCACTAACTTCCGAATCAGGATAAGCGGGAAAGGCAACTGCGCTAACCTCTAATAACTTAGCTTTAGTTACTGTTCGTAACATTAAGTCATCGTCAGGCTCATCTATTTCCTCAGTGATCATACTAAAACCAAAGCTAACACCATCAACATCGCCACGCTTAATCGTTTCATACGTGTCATTTCCAAGTGTTGTGTTTGGTAATGTCAATTCGAACCTTAATCCAATGGAATCCTCCGCTAATTGCAAAGTGTTGTTCTTTGTTCTACCCAATACTTTAGAAGTGTCATGTGCCCACAAAAAACGTTGGTCATCTTTTTGCAATGATTCTAAGAATGCACCTTGTCGGAATTGCTCGCGGAATTTTCGATAATAACCCATAACTACTGAATTCTTTTCCCACTTCACAGCGTATCCGGATAGCATTTTATTACCATGTTCATCTTCTCTAATTTCCATTGTTTGCGTTATTAGTTCCCTTTGTTCCGTTTTGTCCATCATTATCACCTCCTTCACCAGTAACTTTTCCATCTTTAACTAGTGCTGTATCTAATCTGCGAATTGGTTTATCTCCACCTTCTATTGGTCCAAGAGAAAGAATCGCTCTCCATTCATTCGGCACTAGTGCTCCTCTATCTACCATTTGAACAAGATCCATCTTCGTTTTCATTGAAGCATATTGAAGAGAAGCAGATTCAAATATAATTTTGTTCCCGAATCCTCTTTCTTTACGTGAAAAAAGCTTCCTGGTGAATTCTCCAGCAAGCTGCATAGCTAATGGTTCTATCTCTGATTCGTAATACGCATTCCATTCATCTTCGTTGTATTTACTTTGAATAATTCTTTCACTTGTATTAAAGAAGTTATAAATACGTTGAACTGTTTCTTGCATTTGCTTTGAATCTGGAACAAAAGCTTCAGGTTTAACTTGTTCTAAGTCATACCGTGGATCTGAGGAAGCTGCGCCGCCATCATTTGCGATATTTAAGTAGTTATTAACAAAGTTTTTAACCTGCATATCGATATCTTCTTGCTTCAATACCGATTTAAATTTAAGAATCCACTTTACTACAGCGCTGTTTTTAATCGCTTTAACAATCCCTTGGTCTGTAGTTGTTACAATTTCCATCAATTGAGATAGTGCTTTACCTGGATGTTCACCAAAGAAGTCATTTTCATTAAAATCTTTACGCAAGTGAATTACATCAGTATACGGAACAGTCATTTGTTTTCCGTTTCTAAAGTAAAACTTCAAAAAGATATCTCCATATGTTCCTTCAACAACCTCAACTGTTGTGCAAGGTATAGGATATATTTCAGAGGCGTACCCTAAGTCATCTCGTTTAATATAAGCAAAGGCATTATGATTCAGTTCTAATTGATTTGTCATTTTCTCCTGAAACATTTGGCCTGTCATTAAAGGATTAGGTTCTTCTAATAAAAACCTAATGTATGGTTCCGGATTAACTTTGAACTCGGTTTTATTATCCCTGATGTGCTTAGCAACTAGCTTACCAACAGCCTTAGCTTTAGGACGTATGCACGCGCGAATTATATCACTCTGATAAATATCTCCACTCCAAGAAAAAAAACCGCCCCCAGTATCGCTAATCATTTCATAACGATTATAACTTTTTGCAGATGAAGCTTGTTTCTTTCCGAATATCTTATCAAATAATCCCAATTTCTCACCTCCTTCTTAAATCATATTGAGGTAATCATTTCGTTTCTCTTGAAGAACGACATAAGCATTTAAAAGCGCTGCTGTTCCATCAATACGACGCCTTTGATTCTTTGTTTTATTTGGTTGTATGTTTAAATTTTTATCAATATCGATTGCTGTGTTTGAAAGACACCATTTATCGATTGGATTGTTATTGTAGTTTACTAATTTAGATTCCAAGTCAGCCCCTAATAATTTCATCGGGCTAGAAAGTGTTTGTTTACCCTGTGCAACAGGAACCATAGCTTCTTTACCAAAATAACCTTCCATTTCTTCTACCCAGTAGTTCGCACTCCATCTGTCATAGCCAATCCAAGGGATATAAATTCCACATTCGTCCCGAATTTCTAAGAACCATTCAGTAACAAATTTATAATGAACTGAATTACCTGGTGTAGTCCGTAATAATCCTTGTTCGTGCCATAAATCATACGGAATATCATCTTCTTTACTCCGCTGTTCTAGTAAATCTTCAGGTAACCAATACATTTGCTTTACATAGATATGAGGATCATCAGGAACCATAAAAATAACCTTCGCTGCTGTTAAATCGGTAGTTGAAGATAAGTCACAACCACCAATTCCATACGAAGGTTTTAATTCAGTTTCACTATATTTAGCTATATTATTTAATTGTTCAAACGTCAACCAAGCTTCCGTTGATGTTTCACGAATATTAAAGTCTTTTGTAAGTAAATTCTTAACAAGCATAGGATTTGCTTTGGCTTTTTCAACTTTACTTCTAAGTTGATCTTCGTTTTTGATAGTCCCTAGTCCTGGATTTGCTTTTTTCCAACACTTTGGATCAATCCATTCTTCCCTTTTATCAAGCTCATAAATAATTGGAAGAACTCTTTCATCTTTGTAACCTTCTGGGTCGTCATAACCGTTTATAATACGTTCGGCTTCTTCGTATTTAATATCAAAGATTCCTTCTCTTACAGTTCCGGCAGTCGTTGTAATAATAGAAATTGGTTGTTCACGAGCCGTCATACCATCAACAATAACGTCATAAAGATTCTTATCTTCAATGGCATGTAGTTCATCTATTAATGAACAATGTACGTTAAGCCCATCAAGTGTATTTGAATCACTTGAAAGAGGTTTGAAAGAACCATCGTTAAAATCTGAAATCATTTCAGCTACTAACGTACGAATTCTTTTAGAAAGGATTGGTGATTTCTTCACCATTCTCTTTGCTTCAGACCAAATGATTTTAGCCTGATCCTTTTTAGTTGCTGCCGATACGATTTCGGGTCCTGGTTCATTATCAGCAACCATTAAATAAAGAGCGATTGCAGAACCCCAAGCCGATTTACCATTTTTACGGGCAACAATTAACATAAATTCACGGTATTTCCTTATACCATCTATCTTATGAACAAAACCAAATAAAGCGGCCGTCATAGCTTTTTGCCATAGCTCTAATAAAAATGGTTTTCCGCCTAAGACGCCCCTTCGAATGTTTACAGAAGTTTTCGATAAACTCTATCGCATGATTAGCGCGCTTGTAATCATACTCCCATTCACTTTCTTGGTTATACAAATCAGAGACTAGTTTTTTATAAACACGCTTAACTTTATCGCTAACAACTTCTTCACCATTTACAATCCTACTGTTATATTCAACGACAGGATTGTAAGTTAATGGATATTTTTTCATTCGAAGAGGACTCCTTTCTTTTAAAATCGAGAAATAAATCAAATTGCTCCTTCGTGTTGTCCCCATAACCATATTCTTTATGAAATTCATCATGATGATTGCTGCATAACGTTACACCATTGTTAACATCAGTTCGTTTTCCTTTACACCAATTATATCCATCCAAATGATGAGCAACTAACCCCTTACCTCTATAACCACAAATGACACAAGTATAATTATCTTTTTCGTATACTTCTTTTGTCCATTTTTTACTTTCAGGAGTTTTTCTTCGTCTGACTCTATCCTCATCACTTAAATTCGGATTATAACTATGACTATTTTCTCCTAAAAACCTACCTAATTGTTCAGCGTGTTTCCCATTACATTTCCTAGAACAATAATGATATTTATAATTAGAGAATTGACCTATCTTCTGAGTTATTTTCTTTCTACAATAATCACAGTGATACTCAACTTTCCCACCTTGCCAATTCCAATGTTTTTCTTTTTTTCTCAAACCATTTTCTTCTCGATATTTACCTTCACAGTATCTAGAACAACACTTTTGAGTTTTCTTATGTGTGTTGAATTTTTCACCACAATATAAACAAGTATTTATATGTTTTTTGCTTCTTTCGTACTCGCATTTTTTACAAGAGTTTCTATATCCATCTTTCATTTCTTTTTGTTTAGAAAAATCATTGATATCTTTTTCTATTCCACACTTCTTACAGAATTTAACTTTCACTCTTACCACCCCTAATAAAATTATAGCATAGTGACATCACCTTTACACCATGGTTTAATCACTTTATAATATAATCGAGGTGATAAAAAATGGTTATTTCAAAAGATAAAACAAGATATTCTTTAAGTATTGAGAAAGAAGTAAAAGAAAAATTAGAACAAGAAGCAAAGAAACAAAATAGAAGTTTAAATAACCTTATAGAGACAATTTTAAAGAACTACCTCACTAATAAATAGTGAGGTTCTTGTTTTTTCTAATCATCTATCCATCACAAACTCATCGAATCCATCACTCTTCTTCTTTGGTTCTGGTGGTATTTTTGGGACATAATCGCCAAGTTGTTTCATAATAGATTGGTAATTTTTATTCATCGATATATAGCGTCGAGCCTGTGGACGCTCTCTTTCATATGGATCTTGATTCTCTGATTGTGAGAACATTTCATCATACCCGTTCTCATCAAGATCTTTTCGAATATCTTCTAATCGTACACGCAAGTCTGCAGCTTCAACAATTAACCCCTCCACAACCAAGAGGGTATCTTTTGGCATATCTTTATATATCCGTTTAAGTCTGTTTATTTCCTTCTTAACTCGTTCTTCTTTTGTTAATTCTTTCTTAATCGCCATCAATAACACCTCATTTCTTTCGTTTTGGGGTAGGGGGGTCACGCGAAATGACCTGTGTGTTACACGAAGCTCCCCTCTCGGACCCCTATGGACTCTTTGTTTATTTTTGAAAAGGGGGGGATTGGTTCTTTTTGTTCCTGATTCTTTTCTACTAATATATTATCAATTAGCTTATTAATTATATTTATATGAGCTTCTTTTTCTTCATCTGTTTCTGTATCTTCTTGTAACTCTTCAAATACTTTAAGTACGTTTGTTATTTTTTCTTTGCTTACATGTCCATCTAGTTCCTTATTATCAATAGCATTAAAGATTATACTAAGAGCAATAGCCTTCTCTATCTTCGTTAAAGCTACACCTTCATGCTGTTCTTCTGCACACGACTCTTGTTTAACTTCTTTAATAGATTGTACTAGGTTAGCATTGTATACATTAAGACTAGTTGCTACTGGAACTACCGCTGCGTTCTCACTAAATAGAAATACTTTCCCATCAACTACTTCAGATTTACCATTCTTAAAAGTAACTTCATAATTGCGTAACGTCATTCATATTCCCTCCTAATTAAATCCCCATTCTCATCAAACATTACATCTTCTCTAATCAATACAGCTTTACCAAACGTCTTAGTGTTATGGCAAGGTAAGCATAAATATTGTAGGTTCTCATGATTCAATGTGATATCTGGATTGTCTATACTCTCTGGTGTTATCTCAACAATATGATCAACGATATATCCTGGTACTTCTTTGCAATGCTCACACATACCATCTAAAGTTGTAGCAATGTATGACCCTCTGCATTTCTCCCAGGCTGTAGATTTATAGAATTTCCGACTGTATTCTTTAGCTATTTAAACCACACCCTTAAACCTCCATACATATCCATACGCCTTTTCTAATTTTCCATTACAGCACCATGAAATATTCCCTTTGCTGTATCCGAGCTGCTTATTAATATCAGCAATACTATTCCATTCTTTTATCAATTTACCTGAACTATCATATTGAATAACTACTTTGCTATTCTTTAATCGAATAGATTCATAATCAGTATTCTTTTTCTTCCTTTGCTTTTTAGTACCATGATTTTCATTTTCTTTTCTAGTGCACCATTCTAAATTAATAACTGTATTATTAGTTTTATTTTCGTCAATATGATTAACTTCCGGTTTATTGCCAGGATTATTAATAAATGCTTCTGCTACCAACCTATGAATATTACATTTCTTGACTTTCCCTTCTAAGTACAACCCGACCTGCAAGTACCCACTCACAGAGTTAAGTGTTAATTTTAATATCTTCCCATGCTGTATCCTTTCATGATTCCCACTATGTCTAACAATCCTATCTAAACTTTTAACTCTGCCTAAACTACTGACTTGATATTTACCTTCGTAATCCTCTATATCCTTCCACACTTCAAGTTCATTACTAACCCTTGCCATTCACCCACCACCTTCTATATTAATAGGAAATAACTCGTTCATCCCCCCTCGAAAAACTTTTTTACAAAGAAAAAAGACCTTGTAATTTACAAAGTCTTTTTTCTTCTATATAAATTTATAACTTTCATATTAGTATTAGTTAAATCCCTCCACCAGGCTCTGTGTTAGCAGGTGCTCCTCCAGTGTGCCCATGTGCTTCTAGTTTTGGGACAATTGTCTCACCATGTGTATAACTTGGAGACCATGTATCTCCATGCGATTCTAATTTGGGTGCAGGTGTATCTCCTCCGTTATAAGCAGGTGCTCCTCCTCCATCCCCTTCTGAAGCCGCTTGAACAATCCCTCCACCATTTCCATGAGCAAAACCAAAAATCCCCAACCCTAAAACAGATAAACCTACGACTGCTGTACCAATTTTCCTTTTCATAATCGCTCTCCTCTATGTGTATTTCATGTTAATTGAAATGAACATATTATGGATATCAGTCATGATGAAAATTCGACTCATTTCATTACCATATATTTATACTTCTATGTATTTTTTTGTAAAACCTTCTTGAAATCCGAAGAAAATGGTTATTTTTTGTAAAACTTCAAATGTAGTAACAAATTATATGTTTCACGATCTGTGCTTCGTCGCCTAGCACATTCACCATCTCGCGGTAATTCCTTTATATTTCACTTTAAATCTATTAATTTCGATGTATAATTATATAAAAAGTCGCAACTTTTAGAATTGAGGTGAGCATCATGAAAAGTTTTGGTATGTTAGTATTCTCTACCGTCCTTTCAGCAGGCTTAGTATATTATAATGTCGATTCCTTTTATAATAAATTTACATCAGGGAATACATATTACTGGGTAAACGGTATCCTAGCTGCTGGATTCCTTATATCCTTAATTATCAACATAAAAGATATCATCAAGAAAAATTACACAACTTCTGAATCGAATTAAGGAGCCTATTATGGTTCCTTTTTCTATGCAAAATAAAAAAGCAGCGGATTCACTATTTTTATTTATCCCAATCTTCAAGGTCTTTATATTGCTTTTTATATTCGTTTTTAAAAACATTCTCATGCCATACATCATCTACGTCCGGTCTTGATTGTTTATTATTGTATTCATTCACATCACCGTTTTCATTTAACCATTCAGGATTCCTGTGAACATAACGGTAAATAAATTGTCTTGCTTCTTTTAACGAGTTAAACTCTCCGAAGTATACCTTTTGTTCTATTCCTACCGCATAACCATGTACAAAGTAAGTTGTCCCCTTTTCTCCATGCGTTTCAAAAAAAGGCCTTTTTGACTCATCTATTTTTCTCATATCAACATCCCCTTTCTAATTAGATTCATTATACAAAATTAAAACGACTAATTTTGAAAGGTTTCATAATTTTTCGTTCATTGTGTTCATTTGTTTTGTTATCTTTCCTTAACAACAAACAAGACGCCACCCAGATCACGGCAGCGCCTAAAACAGTCAAACGAATACTTTTTATCTTTTTAGATTTTCTAAGATATGCTTTTCAATCATCTCAGCTTTTCCTTCTACCCTTTCAGTCCATGGAACTAATAAAAAGCCTGCTATATCAGTTCCATTTGTTAAATCAACAAATTTTTCAATTCTCTTTCGGTGATCTGTTTCAGTTTCCGGAAATCCTGGTGGTTTTGGAATAAGGCTTGGCGCTACAAAAGTAATATTAAAAGTGGATACCTGGACAAATTCGGCATAACCTACATTGATGATTCTTAACTCTTTATTTTGAAATACCTTTGCTGTTTCTTCCTCATCCAACATACGAATAAAATAATCTAATTTCACTCTCTTATGTATTGGATCTTCGATGTGAGGCGCACGAATTTCAAATTCATAATGTCCGTATAACTGATTATCTTCTCTTGTTAAGCAAGCAAAATCAAGACCAACTTCTGCCTCTTCATTTACAAGAGAATTAGAAGCGATTCGAGACGCTTGGCTTTTTCCACTCCCCAAAATTAAACAACCTTGATCATGAATTTTGAAAATATCTCCATAAAAAATATTATTCGGTCTTGCTGTAGCTATAAATTCTCTCATTTATACCACTCCTTTCTGAATAATCTATTCGACGAAAAAATGGAAAATCCTACAAAATAAAATCATCACCGAACGGTGACAGCTCTAGAGTGGATGAGAGAGAGAACAAACGGTAAAAAGTATCTCTTCAAGAATAAGATTACTCTCATTCTTTTCTCGATCACCGCACTATATACTTTAAACTAAGCGCTTTACGTCAGTGACCGAGAAAAGAGTAAAAACTTCCTTGTTTACCAGCCCCTTACTTGCATTCAGTATAGAGCAGGGTAAATTAATTCTCCTAATTCAAAACTTCTAGGAACACCTAGGTATCCATAAAAAAACAAAAGTGAATATCCTTCATTTCTTTTTAGTCCGATTTTTATGCACCTTATCATTTCTTATCTAAAATAAATAACTGCCCAATGTTGGATGACTATCTTTTATTAGGTTATACGAAACTCCATACGGTACATGAAGTTTCACATAACCTACTTGTTATTAAGTTCTGTCCATATATAGATGGCTTTTGTACGACGAAATAACGGATTTTCTATTTCTCATCATAAGGGCGATATTTATTTCTTATATATTTACAGATAAAACAACCTCCAAATAAAAAAGCATCTTATGCAGATGCTCTTTGTACTTACACACTATTTATCTCTTTTCTTGTCTAGGTTTATTTTCTTTGCTAGAATTATTTCACAATCCCTACGTCCTGTATCCCTCTCAAAATAAACATAATCAGCGTGAATGGCTTTATGTATTAATTCTAAAATAACCGTAACTACTCCAATTTTTAGCATAGGACCTATAGTTGCAGAAAAATCAATGAGTAAAAAAGGCAGCCCTAAAGCAAAAGTTAAATCCATAAAAAATCTTAAGAATGCTACAGTTGTATAGATACCACTATTTTCATACTCTTTGTATTCAACGAATGAATACCATTCTCTTCTTCTTTTTTTCTTTATAAAGAAATTGATCTTTTTTGTTTCTCCCCTAATTACTTTCAAAATTTCATTAGACATATAAACTTATAATTATTTCATGTGATAGTTTGTATGCCATTCAAAATACTCAGCATTATCCTTATTCCACTTTAAGCACTCTTTCCCTTGGAGGGTCTCAATATAATTCCCTACTGATTCCGGTAAATTATCTGTATTAACCAAGCTAATAATTTCTCCATTCAAGACAGTAATGTAACCTTTCTCAAATAAATCATCACAACCAAATTTACACATAGGTATGGCTATATTTTCAATATCTAACCTTTCTTCCATGCTACAAAATGCTCTTTTCTTAATATGTGCAGCTACAAGTAAATCTATAGGATACTCTTTCCCACAAATTCCACAGTTGCAAGTTTTCTTATCATTAAACAGATAGCCACGTAATATCCCTTGCTCTTTTCTAGCCTTGCCTTTTATCTCATTATCCAATGAAGCACTTTGTTCTAAGTCACCTATAATGTCTTTAATATTTTTCTTTGTTTCTTCCTTTGTACTGATTGGAGCATAAGAAGAACTATACAAATCAAAAGCACTCATTATTATGTTACTTTTCTCTTGGTCTAATACTCTAAAGCCTTGTATTAGATTTCCCTCTTCATAATCTAATAATCTATTAAAGACACTTAAACTAATGGCTTGATGCTTTATTTCATCTAAGAAGTAAATATACTCCCAGCTTTCACCACTATCTGTTTCTCCCCACAGATGCTTTGCTAATTCTAAATTATGTACCTTATATGCGATGGTAGCAGATGCAAAAATTTGCTTATTCGCTGAAAAAAGTGTTATATCTCCTCTTTGAATCTTTTCCCATTGTTTTATCTTCTGTGGACTTGGAGTTATCCCCCAAACACGGATTAAGTTTCCTTTATAAATTTCAGATAACTTATCAGCATCCTCTTGTTGTAAGAAAGGCTTAATCTTCTCAAATTCAATGCCATTACGCATTGTGGATTGAAAATTAAATTTAGCTACTTTATTCCCTGTAGGTTGTAGTATTACGTTGTACATACACTTACACCTCTTCTGTTTTATTTAGTTTTCTATAGTTCGTTATATTTTTTATTCGATCCAAATGACTTTTCAACTGGATATTTTTTTTGATTTTTTTCTAGCTTATTTTTAACTACCTCTTCTATATCCAGATTCATTTGGTCAGCCAATAAGATTGAATAAATTAATACATCAGCTAGTTCATCTTTGATGTTTTCAAGATTTTGTTCTATTGCATCTTCACTACTTTTCCATTGAAAATTCTCCAATAACTCGCTAGCCTCTAAAGAAAGAGAAATCGCTAAATCCTTAGGGTTATGAAATTTTTTCCAGTCTCTATCATCTCGAAACTTAAGAATTTCCTTTATTGTATTTTGATTCATTTTTGAATCCTCCCGCTATTATCCATTGGTAAATCCTTCTACAATTATATAAAACCAATTGCTTCCATTGCAAAAATTTAGATATACTAATTTTAAAAAGCTAGACTAACAACAAATATAACTTACTCGGAGGAATACCTATGGCAAATAACAACCCTTGGTTAAACGAAATCATAGAAATATTAACGGATTTAGGTGGAGCTGGAACACTAAGTCAAATTAAAACAAAAGTTATGGAACGTAATAAAATAGACCTAAGTAAATATCAGCATGAACAATCAATAGGTGCACAAATTAGAAAGACCATCTATTATCATTCTAGTGAATGCGATATTTATAAAGGTGAACAAGACTTATTTTATGCTGTAAATGGTAAAGGGAATGGCTGTTGGGGATTAAGAGATTTCGATAATAATAATGATTGGGATTTCATCGATCTTGAGGAGGAATTTTCTGAAGGTAAACAAATACTTAGAACTCATTTATCCTATGAACGTAATAGCAAAGTAATTAGGTTAGCAAAAGAACGTTTTAAACAACAGCATGATGAAAAGCTTTTCTGTGAGATTTGCGGTTTTGACTTCCATAAAGTATATGGTGAATTAGGAAATGATTATATCGAGGGACATCATACAATCCCTGTATCTCAACTCAAAGAAGGAGAAAAGACTAGAATTGAGGATATTATAATGGTTTGCTCCAATTGTCACAGAATGTTACATAGGCGTAAACCATGGTTAAGTATCGAAGAATTAAAACTATTATTAAATAAAACACATCTATAAAAGCGCAATACCGCTTCTTCTGAATAAAGGAGCGGTATAACTAACTTATTATGTATATTTTATTCCGAATTCTTGAGTAATGTCTCTTGTTAATTTTGATAAGACCCTTTTATCTAATTGCGCAGTGTCAACATAATTAGAGTATACGACTCTTACTACATCATGTTTTGAAGGAAACAGATTAGGAAACTCATGACATAATGAATCAATTTTAGCGTCATTGTATCTTAAAGATTTCAAAAGTATCTCTCCTACATAATCTGTGTGAGAGTTATATAATGAATTTAATTTAAATGTTTTTTTATTATTTTCTATTTTTTTAAGTAACAGCTCAATTTCCTCATTATCATACTTTTGTTTTTCAATTTCGTTCACTTTAAAACCAATGGAAAATATATCGGGGTTTGAGTACCAGGCTTTTAAATAATCTAACTGTCCATTTCCTTCTTTAAATTGGAGAGTAAATTGAACCAAATCTCCAAAGCCCTTTTCATATGGATGTATATGCGTATTTATTGAAAACTCTTGATTTCCTTTTAAATTAGAATTACATACATGACAACAAGGTATAAGATTAAAAAAAGAAACTGCTAAAAAAGGAAATCTAGACTGACTATAAAAATGATCTAATTGTGGTCTTGTTCTACCTTTTTCTTCTTCATTTGGCTCAGATACAGTTATAAATTGCCTATTACAATATGGACATACCTCAACCTTTAATTGCTTAACTAATTCATAAGCCCCCCATTTTTTTTCATCCTCCTTGCTATACTGTCTGCAAAAGTGATCATAATCAAATATAGTCCCTAATGTATCTATTAAACTCTTTCCTTCCTGAATGTAACGGTTAACTAATTTAATCATACAAGCCACTTTTTCATCCTCTTCTTTAACAGAGGTGATTCGAGTCTTAGACGCCTCTTTTCCACTAAGAATCTCAAATTCTTTACTCAACATTTTTCGCTGTTTTTCATAATATTTAAGCTTTTTCTTTAAACCATTATGATTATGTATCTTTCCCATAACACTTCTATATTTTTTATTAATATTAGTAACTATTTCATTTAAATGATTAGGATTACCCATGATAATGTTTTCAATTTGATTTCGTATAGTAATAAAAAATTTTCTCCATGTAAGATTTTTTTCTATTTCTACAATTTGCTCTAACTTTTCTAAAAAACCTTTTTGCTTAAAATACTCTTCATAGTGTCTTCTAGCAAGATGATGCAAATTGTCACGCTTTATCTGTATCACCTTTCCATCTCTCCAATTCTTCCAAACGCTCTTTCAAGTTTTTAATTTCACGTTCAACACTCAGCATTCTAATGGACAATTTGTCACTTAACATTTGTGATAGTTTATTACGAATTACTGGTTCTCCAATTAAATTTATTGTCTTTTCAATTTTCTTTTCATTTCGCAAAATTGTATCAATATCTTTATTTACAAGTAAATCTATAATTTCATTTATCTTTCTCTTAGCAAAAGTGCCAGTTACACCATCCTCCATAAAAAAAGAATGTGATAATAATGAATGTATATTAGCAGCAAAAGTTTGATGATAATCTGCTAATCCATCAACTACTACTGTTTTATTTCCTTCCTTTTTCAAAAAGATAATATTCGTACTTGGTAGATCTGAAACCACAAATGGGGAGTTTGAAGTGAGTATTATTTGGATGTTCCTTTTCCTTAAATCATTATTACCTTTAAAAATCATTGAAAAATACTCTATTAAACTACTTATAATTTGACTTTGCCAATGAGGATGCATATAAACTTCTCCCTCATCAATCAAAATTATTAGGTCATTTTCAGGATTTTCTTGTATATCATTTAAGCTAAGTAAAAAATAAAAACGTGCATATATATTTAATAAAGCCATTTCTCCACTACTCATACTTCTCCATGAAAATTGAAGAAATTCATGATTGGTACATGCTTTTTCATAAATATATATAAATCTTTCAAACCTGTTTTTGTCTACTCCATTTGTATTATAGGTTAATTCGAGAAGCATTCTTCCATAATAAGGAGGTATCTTATTAAAATCATATTTATAATATTGTATCATTAGTGAAGCCAACGCTTTTAACATTTCAGAAAAAGCAGTCAACTCTTCATCCTTCTCACTAATTATTGTTGCAATCTCTAAAATCCCTCTAATTATTTTAAAATAACTATTTCTAGAACCGTTGTTTAATGTATTATCATTAAAATCAAAGTGAATATCTATAAGTTTATGTCGGAATTCACTTCTTTCTATTTCATAAAGTATATGCCCAATTATTAATCCAGCAAATCGATGTACCTTGTATCGCTCTCTTCCATTAATATTAAACATCTTAAAATCTTTAGGCTTCTCATAGTTCTCAAGTTGTGAATAGAGATAACTATGCAATTCAGATAGTTTTGACTTATCTTCTATCGGAGGAACTATAGATCCTCTAGTTGTGAATATATCCACTTGATTAGGCAAAATAAACGGTAAAGGTACTTGATTATATGTACCTTTCATTCCATAAACAAACTGAATTTGTCTTTTCATTTCCCTAAATTTATAATTAGTCCCTTCAGACTCTATATTTTGAACTTTCCCATAAGAATTAGCAGTTAAATGATTTGTGGAAATATTCAATAACTTACCGTTTGAATATTCATTTTTACAATCAAAAACATTAGAAAAATAAATTAGATTTGTATTAGTTAGATTTTCTCGAAATTCTTTCTGAGATGTATATTCAAAACTAAAATTAATATTGTCATCTAAAATAATATTAACTTTAAACTTTGCTGAATGAGATATATAATATTTTTTTTCATCATCTATACATTCTCTAAAAATGCATATATACTCTTCTACATTTTCCATATCTCTATTTCCAAATATTTTATCAGAGGCAGTCTCTTTTTCTCTAACCTTATCCTTAATGAACTCCAGTATACTAGATTTCCCTGCACCATTTTGACCAACAATAGCTGTAACATTTCGGATGTTAGCATTCGGCTCCTTAGATTCTAACGCCATATTAAAAAAGTCTTCAATATAATTTAAATTTTCTTTCACATAAATTCCATATTCATTTTCGTTCCTTATTTTACACTGATATCTATATTGATTATCAAAATTAAATCCCTGTTCATTTATTAAACCTTCTCTAAAATCTTTAATCCATATATATGCTAATTCCAAATTAATCCCCTTCCTGTCAGTTCTATCACTATAATTATATAAGTAAATAAAAATAATAGATATTTTTATTTGCTTATATAAAAAAACCTCATCCACAATTGCAGAAGAGGCTCTCATTTATCTGTCTTGCTATTTTCTTTTCAGCACGTTCTATCATAGACTGTACCGTACTACACGTAATGTCTAGATATCTAGCAATCTCCCTGTATGTTAAACAATATCCTCGAGACATGAGATACACTTCTTTTTCCCGTTCTGTTAGCAATGACAACGCATCTTCTAGCCTTACCTTATCCCATTCACCAATTGAATGCTCTTGCTGATGATTATCCCACTCATATAAGTTATCATCCATGCTACGAAAATACCTTTGCATGAGTAACGAATCACATGCTCTTTCCCTCTGATACGCAGCTAACCTTTCAACCCCTCTACGATTTCCTGGTCTTCTCGCCTTTTTCATCCATTCTAAGGAATAAGAAATGTCGCTAATCATATCAGTTAGAATCTTTACATCTTCCTCTTTAGCATCCTTCTGCGCTTCTCTCAATTGCTTTAAAGTTGTGTTATATTGCTTAATCAAATCCTGCATAACCTATCCTCCTTATAAACAAAAAAGAACACCGTATATAGACTGTACTTCTCTACATAACAGTGTTCTTTTATTACTTTCATATTTAATTTCTACGCTTCTCTCACTACACAAGTAACTTACTACTTATATAGTCAGAGAAACGGAAAACCGTTCCTCATAGACACAAATCGGTAAGTGTAGCTGATGCTTCTAATTAGTTTGGTAAAGTTCAAGAGAGAAATAAAGTGTTGAGGTGCCCCACGCCTCTTTGAACCGAGGAAAGTATGATTAGCAATTGGACATTCGGAAGGAACATCCTCGGCTCAAAGAGAGGTGTAACCCTCTCCCTCGTTGGTCGGACCCTTACTTACGTTTATTCGTGAGTAAACTATAATTAATTGCCCTAGCCCGAGAAATTTAGATAAATCAAGAAACAACATACAGTACCATTTCCGTGGCAGTTCTTATTACAAGTTTAATAATATATGAAGAGTCTGTATAATTCTTATCAAATTTTTATCAAATACTCTATTAGTAATGAAAACACCATATACCTCTTAGGTATATGGTGTTTTCAGCTTTAATTCACAATGTATTTTACATTATCTTTTTTTTTATAAGGCTCTCTCACTATAACTTTTGTCATATATCTTGATTGAAACATCATTTTCGTTTCCCTAGAAATAATATTTTTTACATCTATAATTTGTGGATTATTCTCTGTTATATGTAAAACAATATTTAAAAGTTTTTTTGTACCTCTTTCTTCTGGATCTAATATTTGAATACTAATTTGTTCGCTTGTAATACCAAGATTCTTTTTGTTAAATTCCCCCAAAACTAGCGGAATAATAACATTCTCTAATTCCGAATATTCTTTCTCGTTTTTCATGTTTAATACCGCTCTATAACAAAAGTGAAAAAATGGTATAGATAACGGTAAAAAAGAATACAATATGCCTTCTTTTTCAAAGATAAAAGTATATACTATATTCACTATAAAAATCAGAATTGGGGAAAATACATATAAATATTTGTATAGAAACGATATATCAAATAAAATATGTTCTCCCATCCGTTTTCTTAATATAAAATAAATAATAGCAAGGAGGGAAAATAACGCAATATTTATTATTAAAATGGCCATTTCATTTCCCTCCTTCCAATTAGTTTTCAATACTAATATCTATGTCTTGAGATCTTAGACTATTCCGTGTAATTTTTTCACTGATATTCACTTCTAAAACTGGTGCAGCATCCTTTTTCCAATTCTGCTTAATTATATCATTTACTTCCTCTAAATTTATATCCCCAACATATACATCTTCTTTTTCATTAAAATATACGTCAATTGTATCTGTAAGAATAATTTCCTTTAACCCTTTGACTTTGCTGAATATTTGCAATTCAAGAGTTCTCATATCCTTTTGACGTTCTGTATCAATTACTTTGAATTTAAGAGGATACACTTTTTGAGAATTCATTACAATATCCTCAGAAAAATTTTGTAAATATATTTTATATTTTTTATATTTAGCGATTTTAACATTAAGAGGATCTTTTTCAATTATAATATCAGTGCAATTAGTTATATTCCAATTATTTATTTTACGAAAATACCCAGCTCTTCCTTCTTCTTCAGGCATGATAAAGTGAATTTTAGGTGATTCCAGTTGGAAATATTTATTGATTAAATCTTTCAAATTATTTTCCTCTGCAGTCCCTTCAAATATAGAAGTTATAATATTCTCATCAATTGCTATACAATAATGCTCCTCTTCACCAAGAATATTATTGTACTTAATCTCTATATTACGTGTTTCGTTAATATAAAACACATCATTACCCAATCTTTTTGAATCATTATCATATACTATTTCATATTCTCCTATTTCTTTTCCGAATTGCTCAGCAATGCTTCGATAAAACTCTTTAAATTCTATTTCCACAATATACTGATGTGGTAAAAATTCTATATTTACATTAAAAGAAAACTTAGGCAATAATATGATTTCAATTTTCTTAGCAGCTTCCACATTTCCAAAAATATCTTTAGTAAAATATTCTATGCGATTATTTCTCTCTTTTAAATCTAAACTTATTTCTTCTCCTAATTTAATTTCCATCAATTTCCCATTAACTTTAATGAATGTACTATCAATTTCATATGAACCTTTTTCAATACTATCTATTGCTATTTTAACATATCCCTTCGCAATAATGGTTTCACTTTGCTCTCCTATTTCAGTTGATCTTTCAGCAAAAATCTTCATTTTGGTACTCGGATATTCAATGTCCTCAACTAAAACTTCCACGCTAGACTCAATAGCAACCGGTTCTTTCCCAAATTCTTCAATAGACAATTTGTTCTCCTCTATATTAGATGACAAAGTAAGTTCTGCTTCAATGTCAGGGTTTATTTCAAACACCTTAAAAGCATTTCTTTTAACATTTTCTCCTTCTTCATATTCATCTATAGATACAGTAGTAGGTCCTTTATCGTACGCATGAATCATTATTTTTTCAAAGTCCTCTATAGTACCTTCATCATCATCAAATACTATATAAGTAGTTTCTCCTATTTCTTCAATATTATATTCCGTATTAACTATTTCCTTTAAACCTTCCTCATCAATTGTTTCAATGGCACCATATATTACTTGGCCTTCTTTATCTACCAATGAAATTTCTACTGGACAAGCCACTTTCAGAATTTTCCCACTGAATTTTTTGTTGTATTGACTACTTAAACTATTAAAAATAGTCTCGTTTTCAACAAATCCTCCCACATTATTAATAATATTCTCCACTAATTGAATTACCTCTCCATTTTTCGGTAAATCTTGGTGACCAACCTTATTAACAAAATATGCATTTTGACTATTTGATAGTGCACTAAATAACGGTACTGTACCATCACCATTTCTAAAATCCCCTTCAGCTTCTCCCAATGTATTTTCAGTTATTCCTGAAATTGTTGGTTTACTGATCCCAATTATTTCAAAATGCTGTATATGCTGAGGTATATCTCTACTTAATAAACTATGGAAATCTTCAAATACGTCATTATATTTGTGTTTATAAAACTCAAAATCGTTCTTCAAATGATCAATAAAAAATTCCTCATGATTATAATAATTTCTATTATTTTTTCTGTACGAAACTAGAGTTTTGGTTTCTAATCTGCTAGCTAATTCACAATAATTTTCATTTGGCAGTAGTTGATAAATACTTGGAAAGTATGGTGAGATTTCTTTAGATGTTTTCTTATTAAGAATTGCTCCTTTTATTTTAATAATTTTATCTGGTATTGATGTACCATATTTCAATGTCTTATATGCATCCATAGCTCCATTCCAAGGTGTTCCAAGGGTAATAAACTTAGAAATTTTATCTGCCCAGGCTTCCTCATCCAGCTGATTTAATAGTAGCTTCCCTATAATCCCCCCCATACTGTGGGCTACTAAAATTATCTCATCAACTTGTTCACTTTTTTCACTTATTTTCTCTTTCAAATCTTCCACGTGACTTAAATTATTTTGACGCCAATCATAGTGAAAAGAAATTACATTTGTTGTAATACCCTTCAGATTATTCATTAATTTTCGATATGTAAAAGGTTCGATTTTACTGGAGTAAATTTCCTTATCATCTAATTTTTTTAAATACTCATAACTATCTAGTATATAATCGCTCCATGGCCAAATTAATCGATTACGTTTTTTTAAAGTACTCCCCATGATTCCGGGTATAAAGATAATTAATACATTATTATTCATAATAATTCCCTCCAGAAAATACGCAATAATTTATCCTATATAATTTTATTACGCTTATTTATAAAACCTTTTAATAGTTATACACATTAAGCTTAACAAAATCAGTTTGTCGTTTTCTTTCGAATAATGTCGGAATATATTTATTTTTAAATTTTTTATCGAACAATAAATGTTATCATCTAAAAAAAACGAATTTTAAGATGATTCATTTTCAATTACTTAAAATCTATTTTTTTAGAAAATCCCATCTTAAAAACCATGAATATTAAACTGTGTTATGTCTATCTGATTCACAAAAATAAAAAACCTCTTCGAGCAAAACATAACAATAAATCCAATCGTTTAAAATGCATAAGACCAAAAGATCCACCTGTATGAACAGGTGGATCTTTTGGTCTTATTATATGCTTGATACTTTCTACTTAACGTTTCTAATTCTTTTTTTACTGTTACAAACCATCTTTTACTTCTTTATTTAGCTCTCTACTTCCATTTCAAAAATCTATTGAAGAAAGTAGATATATGTCTCTTTTATTGTATCTATAACAAATATTTTTACAGGTTTCCCTAGATTGAATTAAAATGTCTTCTGACGGTCTCCAATCCTCAAACCATTACATATATAGCTCCATAAAAGGAAGCGTATATAACCTCTTTGAGTCCCGTAATAGTCGTAAATTTTTCAAATAATTCTTCTTTAATAATATTTTCCCACCAAATGTTTTACTATTCTTCTACCTCTATTCCCAGCTTATATGCAAGCTCACACAAAGCCCTATTCCTCTTTCTATAATAATCCGGCTGAGACATATTCAATATCCTACACATTTTTATCCAACTAGGTTTCTCTTTCCCTAGATAAGCTAACTCAATAAGTTGCTTATCCCACTCATCTAGCTTCTCTACACCTCTTCGTATTTCTTGGATATAGTTGATTCGTTCTAAAACTGTTTTACTCATGCCGATCACCTTACCATCTTGTACACGCTCTATATCTCTTTCCTCTATACTTGATAAAAATAGATGATACTTTTTCAAAGCTTGAAGCACATCCTTCTTTGTCTGCTCTTTATTAAGAACAGGTAGGGCAATATCCAACATACTCTCACTCCTTCACCATTTTCAAAAATGTATCCAACGGCATAACTACCAGCCAAGGTTTTCTATCAGCTTTAATTGCTAAAGCATCTGGTTGTTCACGTTCATCCTCCAACCAGTTGTATAATGTCTTGAATCCGTCTTTCCTTGCTTTCACTTCCCATTCAAGACCTAAACCCTTCACATCATTTGAGTACCCGTCCATGGCACCAGAGAGCGGTACACGAGCACCGCCTATCAAACTAGCAAATTCTCTTTCACGTCTCATTCCTTTATCTCGTTGACTTTTCCCCATTTATTAATCTCCATTTCTTTACAAGGATTATTTTGTTGAGTTCCAATATGCAATATTACATATTCTGTATGTTCAATTTCTAAATATGCGATAATTAGTTTATAAAAATATTTAAAGGAGAATACTAAGTGTCTTTTTTTTCTTGGTCTCCTCTTATTTTCTTAACAATTGTTGCAATCATTATTTCTATTAAAAGGCTAAGAAACAACAACTCTAAATAGTTACAATTTATTATTAGGAGGTGTAATTATGTCTTTTGCAGTTTGGAGTGCAATTTTTATGACTTTAATTGGCGCAATGTCCGGAGCAATTGTTGGCACAATCTCTTCTCGAAATAAGAGCAACAATCCAAATTAAAAACTTAATAATAAAATTTAATAATTATCTCACCGACAGCTGGTAAGCATTTGACCTTCCAGCTGTCATTTTCTATTCAAATAACGCTTTTGTTTAATTTATATTTAAGAAATTCATTTTTATAAGGAATAACCTTATATGCTATACTGCTTCCTAATTAATTGTAGAAGGAATGATAAAAATGAATGATAGATCCTCAAGACGATGGAAAATGCAACAAAAGTTAAAGTCATTGAAAACAAAAAGCAGAAATGATACAAATCCCTTGTTTAATGAATGTCTTGAATCCTTAGGAGACGAAACTCTAATTTTCTCTCAGGAAAAAAGCCAGCAGATTGCTACTAATTTAATTAATTTACTTCCTATAACCGTATCTGGAAAAATAGATTGGGAACAGATAGACAATCAATTAATAGCTTCAAACAAAGAACAACTAATTTCCCTTATTAGGGCCAACCAACTAGATTTTGATGAACAGATTTTTATAATATGGGATAACTACGAGATCCCTGTAGTAAGTACAAATCTTGATAGAGTATTCCAATCACTAGTGGACGTTGATGCAGTCAGTTTTTATTACTGGCTATTAGATAAAGAATATAGATTCGTAATTGAAATAAAAGATGAAGAAATGATTAGAGTTGGGTTTCGCTAATACTCTAATCATCTTTCCTCATTCTGCTGTTCTATAAAATTCAAAGTTAATTAATATCCTTTATCCTGTCTCTCAAAGTTTTCCGCATTCTTCTCCTTATACGAATCAATAACGTCCTCATAAGTAAATCCATACAAATAGCAAATACGAAAGAAGATGCCAAACGCTCGTCTTAAATGTCCCATTGTTGTGGTTAAATCTCTGTACTGACACCACGCCCTTTTTGCAGTCAACACATCTTGCATATACCATTCGAACAGCATATTCACATTGCTAGTATCTTTTCTCATAATTGATTGCATACTGAACGATGGAATAAGTTTATGTCTCCATGTACATTTATCTAATTCGATTACAATGTTCATCAGAAAATGAAGACCATCGATTAACTCTTCTAATAGTCCATTCTTAGGAACTCCAAATCCTGTACTCCACATCTTAAACGCTCGAGTTTCGTTCCACGCTTCACTGATTTCCACCAGTAATGCACGAAACAACATATCCATTTTGTCATTTCCTTTATATCCAATTCGTTTATCCAGTTCTTTTTGCATTTCAAATAGTTCCGTAATATCAAAGTTTTGTTTCTTCTCTTCTGATGTAATTGTGTGTAACTGAATCATTATAAGTTCACTCCAAGTTTGTATTTTAGTAAGAATATAGTCACACTGATTAAAAACCAGCTGACTAAAATGATTGCCATTTCCTTTTTAAAGCTCACTCTTCTCCCTCCAACAATTCCACTAACTCCTCAAACGAGCATTCAAACAAATCTCGAAGCCCGTCCTTGGATTTATAAATACCTCTATCAATCAGTTGATCTATGATGTGTTGATGCAAAATTACCCCACCATGTCCTCGACACAAAATTGTGGTTCCATGCTTTTTGCAGAAAAGTAATTTACTGGTGCATCTTTCTCATTAATTGCTACGCACCCTAGAACACCCTCAAACTTATTATCTTCAGTCTGAACAATTACTTTATATAAGACGTCTTCACGTTCACAAATATCACCTAATTTAAACTCGTCCATTTTACGGCCCTGCTTATAAAACATCATGAAACGCTCAAATTCTTCTAACTCTTCATCTGTTGCCTTTCGGAATGTACGTCCCTGATATCTTTTGAAAGAACATCCATTTTCATAGAAACGATATTCTCCTACTTTTAACCCCATGATTAAGTAATACTTAGTTTGACTCTCCTCTTTTAAAATTCCGTACCATTTCCCATTTGAGCTTTCCATTACGAACATCTCACCGTACTCTAAATTCAATGGCTTTTCATAATCTACAAACTCGTTTTCAAAAAAGAAATTCATACCGATTGCAGATGGCACAATACGCTGGCTACTAATTCCTAAAACCTCATGTTTCCCTCTTTTTAATGTGTGTGCAAAAAAATCATTCTTTTCTTTAATCCAATTCGCTTTCATTCTTTCAATCGCTTCAAATCCTGTATATGTTTTCATTCTTTCCCCTTCGCTTTCTTTAACATTTCTTCAATCCGTTTTCCCGTAGTATTTTTATAGTCCTCACATGTCCATTCAGCGTTGTTTGTCGGAGATGGTGTAAATACCATTCCCCAACTACTAACGCTTGAAATATGTACATCAGGACGAATTACAGTAATGGTCATAGAAGCTTATCCCTCTTTTGTTTCTCTATAAGAGCAGCTGATAATACCATTGAACTAGCTTCTTTACATTTGCGGCATAAAGCATGAAAGTCTTTATCCATACATCCTCCATTTGGATGCACTTCTAAACGATTATGTGCATCACAATGTCCGTAATACCATTTCACAATTATTGTCTCAATCATTAAAAACTCCCCTTTACATCATCTTAAAAAGGTAACTTTCTTTTCCGCTTATCCCTTGTATACTTAAACTCAATATGCCTGTATGTGTTGAACATACGAGATGTAATGCGCTCATCGTAAGCTTTCATCACAGCTTCACCTGTTAGGTTTGTTGTGATGATTGTTTTCTTTCCTTGCCTTCCATCAAAGACTTTAAACAGTACACGATTCACGAATGCAGTTGCCTTTGGATCAGCAGCATCCATGTCACCTAGTTCCGCACCTAAGTCATCAATAACTAATAAATCTGCACTAATTAGCAAATTAACAATGCCATGCTCAGATTCCTCAGATTGCCCATTGAACGTAGAACGTATATAGTCAAATAGTTCCGATACAGAAACATAAAGAACAGTTCCTGCGCTATTCTCGTTCATTTCATGAGCAATTGAATAGGCAAGATGACTTTTACCAGCACCTACTTTTCCAACTAGAATTAAATTAAATCTCACATCATTTAAATAATCCTCAAGTGCTCTTTTTGCTAAGGTGTAATTCTTTTCATCCTCTTCACAATCAGATTTAAAAGTTGAGAACCTAGCAAGTTTAATTGTTTCATCTTTAATCAAGCTCTTATCGTAAAACATACTTTTACGTTTTCTCTGTTCCTTCTGATCTCGGAATACATTCATTTCCGCTTCTAGCTTTTGATTATCTTCTGCCAACTTACATACTGGGCAAACTACTTCACCATTTATCTTCATGAATCGAACAGTACGTTTACGTTCTTTTTTACAAACCTCACATGTATCAGAAAGGAAGATCATCTTCTTCGAAAGGGTCTTTGCTATATCTGTTACCTTTACTAGAGCCATGTTTTCCTTCCACCTTTCCTTGTTGTAAATAGCCTTCAAACTTTGTACCAAATAATGTTTCTGGTCTTAGATACTTTGCTTGTTCTGTTCTTAGCCACTCTCTAGCCTTTATATCAATCACTGTTTTAAAGTTATCCACAGTGAATCCTTCTATTAATCTAGTTTTAATTAATGACTGTGTTTTCTTAGATGTTGAGCGATAACTACTACCACAAACGTCGTTGAGATAGTTTACTATCTCAACTATATATTCTTTTGCTGTAGTCTCTGTTGTTACTCTCTGTGTATTCTCTGGTATTGGTCGGTTCAAATTGACCTCTTCCATCGGGTCAACTTGACCTACTCGTGGGGTCAACTTGACCTCATCGTCGGTCGATTCTAACTGACGAAGAAACACATAATTTATGGAGTACCATTTCGTTTTATCAAACTTTTTCTTGTTATAATTCCCGATAACCAATACATTGATATTTTCAAGGTTTTTAATGGTTCTTTTAATGGTGGATTCTCCCCAGAAAGGAAACTGTTCTTGCCACTTTGGAATACTGTTGTAAATCCACGGTCTTCCGTCATAGGAATGTTTGGAACGTCTTAACCAATAGTGTATCTGTTGTAAAAATATAGCTTCATTCAATCCGATTTTTTTTGCCAGCCCTGGAAGAACAAGTAATGGTTCTTCATGAATTAATAAATTACTCATCCCTTCACCTTCCTCATAACAACCTCATAGTAGAATCCACAGTCACGATCCATCACAAAGCACCCTTTAAACAGATGGGGATTTTCATCATTTCTATGTTTAATCGTTTCTAACACTCGTCGAATAGGAAATAAATAATCAAATCCTTCATTCTCTAAACGTCGACAGCGTTTAAGCAATTCAGATAACCTTTTATCACGTAAATACCGAGTGCCTAAACTTCTATTCAAAGCTATTGCCATTGAACCATCTCTTACTACCGTTTTCATTTCAGTCACCCGCCTAGTGTGCTTGCTGTTGCTTTTCTTTCGCCTCGTTTAACCATGATGTTATTGTTTTTTGTAACTGGGATGCTTGTTGAACTGTCATTCCTTTGAAAGATTGAATTCCTAACGACTGTTTTACAGTGTTTTTGGTTTCTTCAAATGGCATGTTATACACTTCTGATAACTCTCTAATTTGCACATGAATTGCTTTTATTCTTTGTTCATTTGCAACCTCTACTTGTCTTGCTTGCTCCTGTTGTGGAACGCTATTCAATTGCTTATCCACTTGTTTTGGTTCATCATCTTGTGGAATATCTTCACCTGAATAGATGTATAAGCCTAATCCATGTAGTGCAATGGCCTTTGCCAGACACCTTTGAATCGATGTATTTATTTGGAATGGTGTAGGCTTTGGGATTGGTTTATTATAGTTATCCAATACCGGATGAATTTGTGAACGTGTGATGTTATTTACTGTTACCTCCACTTCAACAAAGTACCCTACTTCTGTCTTCATATAAGGTAATTCATCAAACCTAACAACTAGCCATGTAGCATCAGGATGTTTTTTCAAGAGCTGGTCTACAGCCCATGACCAACTCAAATAACTGAAACGCCCCTTCTTCTCTACATGCTTACTAACGTCAATAGATGCTAATTCTGCAAAGTAATTTTTAGCTTCACTCATCGTATTCTCACACTCTCACCTTGTTTTAATGAAATACCATTCCACTTCATGCCATTCTTAATCGCTAATAACAATGCTTTTTTATCTACTTTTGGATTTTGTGGAATCATATATTCCGGTGGAATAACTGCATCCTCTGCAATCTCAAGACTTGCTGGATTTTTTTGAATACCTACTGTTATCAATGCACCTTTAATACGTCTTTTATCCACAGCAATCATCTGATGATATAAATAGTCCTTAATATTTTTACAGCTGTTTTCAAAAGATTTACGGCGTTCAGCCAAGCGATTCTCTTCTCCCTTAATCACTTCAACTTGTGCTTCAATATTACGAATCAATAACGCTGCACCTTGTACTTTATCTTCAATTGCTTCACTAATTGATTGAAGTGTATCGTTAATTACTTCTGGATCTGTCCCGTCTTCAATCATTTGCTGTAATTGATTAAAGTTACTTGTTAGTTCGTACAGTTTCATAGTTTTATAGCCTCCTAGAACGGTATACTGCCATACGGTTTATTAGTTAATATGGTAATTACATAATCTATATCTAACTGTCTACAGTTATCTGCTTCCTGTGTGGATATAAGTTTCAAGCTACTTACAGCCTTTTCAACCTGCTTTTTTAGTAATTGATTTTCTATTGTCTCTTCCACGTAATCACCCCATGTGATATACTGACTTTGGATTTGTTTTTTAATGGAACCCACTGCTATGGGTTTCTTTTTATTTACATAAAACCTTTTGAATAACATCCTCTTTAATTCCAACCTCTCGCATACGCTCTACAACAAGCTGAACTCTATCATTTTCTTTCTTTTTAAATATCAATTCCTTTAATTGCTTATCACACTCTTTGACCTTTTCTCCACATGCCTCATACTCTTTACAAGTCTCATAGAATTCTTTGGTTTTACCCTCTACATTTTTCTTACTTGCAATACGAGTTAACAAAAATTGATTCTTTATGTAGTTCTCCTTCTTATTACGTAATGATTTCGCTAACTCAGCATCCTCGGGTAACACTAAATTTTCAATCCCCACTAGATTCACCTACCTTTTTAAAAAGAGCATTTAGACATACAAACCTATTCTCAATTAATCGACGCTGCTTTTTATTTGGTAATTTATAATGGGCTAGTAGTCTAAGATAATCAGATACTTTTACATTGTTGTAATCAATTGTAAACATCATTAATCCATCCTTTCTTCTGCCCATTCAACTAAAAATGCTTGTACTTGTTTTGCTGGGAAATACCATTTCTTACCCACTTTGAATTTTGGGAACCGTGGGTCAAAGAAGAACTGATCTTGAATTGTATTCCACGACATACATACACGTTTTTTAAGCTCCTTAGTATCCCAAAATGCTAACTCAGCATCGTACTCTTTAACCTTCTTTTGAATTTCTTCCACGCATAATTCCTTCACAACATTCTCGTCTATTTGAACATTGAACATAATTATTTCCTCCTTATTTTTAAACCATTGGTCTCCAGCCGTTTATAAAATTCAAAGCTTCCTCGAAATCCTTCTTCAAAATGTCACGGTAACTATTCACATTGAATGCATCTTTCAAATTACGCCCTAGTAATCCAAATAGCTTGCGAGTAGAATTATGTACTTCAATATCTACATGTCCGTTCTCCCATAAAAAATAAATCCGTTTGGCTTTCGTTTTTTCAATTACTCTTTGTTGTCCGTAATCTACAGTTAATTGCTTTTCAACTACCTGTTCTAATGAAGAGACTCTTTTATTTAAGTTGCTAGCCCCTGTAGCTAATAGCTCTATTTGACCGAATGTATCAGTAGGTAGAATTAATTGATTCTCAATGTATGCTTTCATTCTTTTAAATTCTTCAATGAACTTCACCTTAATTTTCATCGTTTCAATTGTGTTATAAGAAAACATTAATATTGTGAATGCATCTTCTGTCATATCGACTTTTTGTAGAGTTCGTCCTGTAACATCTTTATAAAAGCTAAGCCCAAAGTTGGACTCAGTAAATTTTTCTTCTCCTGCACTTTCCAGCTTTTCCATCTGAACTTTAATATCTCTTAATACATGTTTGTGTTGTTTTTTTAAAACTTCAGCTACAGTTAAACTATCTGTTACGACTTCATTATCCTTAATAAAAACCAGTCTTTCCCAATCACCTTTTACAAACAACTCTTCTTTTTCTTCTACTACCATTAACTGTTCTGTCACTTTAAATCCTCCTCGCATATATCTAATCCTAGTAATTCAACAATCGCTTTCTTTTGTTTTTTACCCTTTCTAGATCCTCTTAAAATATCTGATAAATATGAAACTGATATTTTTAGTTCAGAAGCTAATATTGTTAGTGTTAAATCTCTCTCTAACAATACTTTTCTTACCTCAATTCCAAAATTCGAATACTTCATCTAGATGTTCACACCTTTCGAAATGCGAATATTTTCGCTGATTTATTGACCACTATTAGTCTGTGTGCTAAATTATAATTATAAAAAGGTATACAAATACAAAACAATACAGTTCCCTCAGTATTAGTTTCTAAAATACAAATAAATTTTTATACTCTTTTTAGCTAACAAATTAGCTTACAAACTAATAATAATAGTCTATAAACTAATTGTCAATCATTGTTTTTAGTCTGTGGACTAATCTTTTTCGTCTGTAAGCACGGAAGGTGATTAGAATGAGCTTAGTGAACACAATAAAAAATTTGAGTAAAAACCACGATACATCCATAGCTTCATTAGAAAAAGAATTAGATTTCGGGAATGGAACCATAAGAAAATGGGATAAAGCCTATCCCTCTGCAGATAGACTTCAAAAAGTAGCTGATCACTTTAATGTAACTACTGATTTCTTACTTGGAAGAACAAATCAAATGCATTTAACTACCAAGGATGAAAAAGATATCGAAAAAAGAATGGAAGAAATAAAAAGAGATCTTCAAGGTGAAGACGGATTAATGTTCTCTGGTGAGCCTATGAGCGAAGAAGCCGTAGAATCTTTATTAGATGCAATGGAATTCATCGTGAAACAAACCAAAGTAATCAATAAAAAATACGTTCCTAAGAAATATCGTAATACCGACGATAACTGATGCGAGCTTAGGAGGGAAAACATTGAAATTCGTCATAAGAGATCTAGTCCAACAACTTTGCACAAAATACAACACGAATAACCCCTATGAGCTTGCAGATTGTTTAAAGATAAATGTACTAACCTGGGATTTACACGAAGAAATAAACGGATTTTATAAATATGAAAAAAGAAATCGTTTCATTGTTATTAATAATCATTTGTCTCCATCCATGCAAAGAACTGTTTGTGCGCATGAATTAGGACATGCAATCCTACACACTCATGCAAACACACCTTTTCTACGTAAGAATACATTCTTTTCAGTTGATAAATTAGAAATAGAAGCAAATACGTTTGCTGCGCTTTTGTTAATTGATAAAAAGACCATTCAACCTGGTGATACAAAAGCATGTATAGCATACAAAAATAATATTCCAGTTGAACTGTTAGAATTTTATAAGCCTTACTAAAAGGAGGTGAGACATTTTGATTATTGATTTAAACGCTGAACGAGAAAAAAGACAAAAAAACACCATTAAACAAGAAGAATTTAAAAAGGTCCCTATCGTTGAAAAAATCCATATTGTTGATGGTGAAATAAAATATGAAGTTTCGGGTTATAAAGAAACTCCCGTGAAGTGGTTAGATGATTAATCTGGCCACTTTACAATTATAAAGAAAGAGGGAATGTTATAATGGCTAGCTTCAGAAAATTCGGAGATGTTTGGGAATTTCGAGTAAGATTTAAAGACCCTTATACTCAAAAATACAAAGAAAAATCAAAGCGTGGATTCAAGACGAAAAAGGAAGCTCAACTTGCGGCTGCTGAAGAAGAGAAAAAATTGTTAAACGGTTTAGAAGTTGAGATTACTCCTACTTCGTTAAAACACTACCTTAGAGACTGGTTAAAATTATTTAAGCAAGACAATGTAAGGAAGAACACTTTTATCTTGCATGAACGTAACATCGAAAAGCATCTCATCCCCTACTTTCAAAATATGAACCTAAAAGAACTCAAGCCAATGATGTATCAAAAATTTATTAACTCCCTAACTGATCAGGGGTACAGTAAACGAACAGTCCAAATTATTCACGGTACAATGAACAATGCTATGAAAAAGGCTGTAAGCTTAAAAAAAATTGAAAGCAATCCTTGTGAAGAAGTAGTTATTTCAAATAAGAACAACAAAGAAAGAGAAGGGCTAAAATATATGCGAAGTGAAGACATTCCCCTTTTCTTAAAGACTTCTTATCAATACAACTATATTTATTACATCTTTTTCAAAGCGCTTCTGAATACAGGTATGCGTAAAGGTGAAGCT
The DNA here is from genome assembly GCF_003264205.1 of Bacillus sp. SRB_8. Taxonomy (NCBI): domain Bacteria; kingdom Bacillati; phylum Bacillota; class Bacilli; order Caryophanales; family Bacillaceae; genus Bacillus; species Bacillus sp. SRB_8. The sequence goes on from NZ_NADT01000020.1 coordinate 318,998, forward strand.
GCTGCTTTACAATGGAAAGACATAAATTTAAAAGAACATACTATTACTATTTCTAAAACATTGGATTTTACAGCTAAAACAAAAGAAGAATTATTTGGAGATACAAAAACATTTACTTCTAAACGTACTATCATGATTCCTAAATCATTAGTTGATGAGCTACTCGCACATAAAAAGTGGCAAAATGCTAATAAGCTTGCTTTACAAGATGCATATGAACATGAATTAGATTTAGTCTTTTCAAGGGTAGATGGAAAGTTCTTACCGAAGTCAACATTGTTCAATGCATTCTCACGCATACTAAAGAAAGCAAATTTACCTAGACTAGAAATACATTCATTACGACACACCCACGCAGTTCTTTTATTAGAGTCTGGTGCAAGTATGAAATACATTCAAGATCGACTAGGACATAAGAGTATAGAAATCACTTCTAACGTTTACTCTCATATCAGCGATAAAATTAATAAAGATTCCATTTCGGGGTTTGAAGCTTATATGAATAACGTATTGGGGTAAGTTTGATTTTTTTGTGGGTGTTTTGTGGGTGAATTACTCCTCTTTCAAATAAAAGTGTTTTACCCACAAAATAAAAAAACCCTCAACACGTTATGTGTCAAGGGTTTAAGCCTCTTAGTAAAGAGACATATATTGGTCGCGTTCCCATTGGTGAACTTGTGTGCGGAAAATATCCCACTCAATTTCTTTTGCTTCAATGAAGTGCTCAAGTAAATGATCACCTAATGCGCCACATACGATTTCATTAGATTGTAAAGTAACTAACGCTTGCGCTAATGTTGCTGGTAAGTCAACGATACCTGCTTCTTCACGCTCTTCTTTTGTCATTACGTAGATGTTACGGTCTACTGCAGCTGGTGGAGTTAATTTATTTTTAATTCCATCAAGACCTGCTGCTAATAATGTAGCCATTACTAAATACGGGTTCGCAGCTGGGTCAACACTACGTACTTCTACGCGTGTACTAATACCACGAGATGCAGGGATACGCACTAATGGACTACGGTTTTGTGCAGACCATGCTACGTAACATGGAGCTTCATATCCAGGTACTAAACGCTTGTAAGAGTTTACAGTTGGGTTTGCTACCGCTGTAAATGCTGGCGCATGTTTTAAAATACCTGCGATGAAGTGACGAGCATCATCACTTAATTGTAAATCACCGTTTTGATCGAAGAATACGTTCTCACCATTTTTAAATAGTGATAAGTTACAGTGCATACCTGAACCGTTCACACCGTATAATGGTTTCGGCATAAATGTTGCGTGTAAACCATGTTTACGAGCAATCGTTCTTACAACAAGCTTGAATGTTTGAATGTCATCACATGAGCGAATTGCATTTGCATATTTAAAGTCAATTTCATGTTGACCTGGCGCAACCTCATGGTGAGATGCTTCAATTTCAAAGCCCATTTCTTCAAGTTCAAGAACGATATCACGACGACAGTTTTCCCCTAGATCCATCGGCGCAAGGTCGAAGTATCCACCGTTATCGTTCAATTCCAGTGTTGGATTTCCTTTTTCATCAACTTTAAATAGGAAGAATTCTGGCTCTGGTCCAAGATTGAAATCTGAGAATCCTAATGCTTCCATTTCTTTTAACACACGCTTTAAGTTGTTACGTGGGTCGCCATCAAATGGAGTACCATCAGCATTGTAAATATCACAGATTAAACGAGCTACTTTACCTTTTTCAGCTGTCCAAGGGAAAATTACCCAAGTATCTAAATCCGGATATAAATACATATCAGATTCTTCAATACGTACGAAACCTTCAATAGAAGATCCATCAAACATCATTTTGTTATCAAGAGCTTTTGTTAATTGGCTCACTGGAATTTCTACGTTTTTAATTACCCCTAAAAGGTCCGTAAATTGCAGACGGATATACTTTACATTCTCTTCTTTCGCCAAACGGAAAATATCTTCTTTTGTGTACCTAGCCATTATAAATTCCTCCTTAGTCCCTCTAAACACCTTCAGAATCAGTTATCTTTAGTGAAAAAACCTTGAAATGTCACCTTGTCGCAATGAGGTCCGATTAAATCTACCTGTATGTTGTAGTTCATCTCGAAGAATTTTGCGAAGCTCGGATTTTGAAATTTCTTTCGTTTCTTCTTTTACTTTCACTGCTTCTGTTTGATTTTCTTTCATTTGCAATACTTGTTTAATTCCGGCCATATTTAAGCCTTGATCTAACAAATCTTTAATTTCCAACAATTTATCTACATCGTTAAATGAAAATAATCTACGATTCCCTTTTGTACGGGTTGGAAAAATAAGATTATGCTCTTCATAGTAGCGAATTTGACGTGCAGATAATTGTGTTAAATCCATTACAATACCAATTGGAAACAGCGGAGCAGAACGTCTATCTTCTTTCATTGTTTCAGTTCCTCCTTCGCCTTAACTGTTTCTCATTTTATACCATGTTATGTTTAGTGTCAATAGATGTTAGCTTTTCTTACATGATTTTTTTGTGAATTTTTTCATTTTTTTCTAATGGCACAAATCATTACTTTCACACGAAAAAAGCTGCCGAAATCGACAGCTTTCCTTTAAGAAATTGTTAATAGTTTTTTTTCAATTAACGCATCAATCGCAGAACAAATCGCAATCTTTACATGCGAATAAGTTAACCCACCTTGCACGTAAGCAACATAAGGCGGACGAATCGGACCATCAGCTGACAGCTCAATACTTGCACCTTGAATAAACGTCCCCGCAGCCATAATTACATCATCTTCATAACCCGGCATATAGTTTGCATATGGAGTGAAATGAGAATTAATTGGAGATGCATATTGAATCGCTTGACAGAACGCAATCATACGATCTTTATCATCAAATTGAACAGACTGAATTAAATCTGTTCTTGGTGCATTCCAAGCTGGTGATGTATTCATCCCTAACTTTTCTAAAAATGCAGCTGTAAAAATCGCACCTTTTAGCGCTTGTCCCGCTACATGCGGCGCTAAGAAGAAACCTTGATACATTTCTTGCAAACTGTATAAAGATGCCCCTGCTTCCGCACCGATTCCTGGAGATGTTAGACGATATGCACACGCTTCAACATACTGCTCTTTACCAACAATGTAACCACCAGTTTTAACAATTCCACCGCCAGGATTCTTAATAAGAGAGCCTGCCATTAAGTCCGCACCAACATGACATGGCTCTTCTTCTTCAATAAATTCGCCATAGCAGTTATCTACAAATACAACAACATCAGGTTTAATCTCTTTCACAAACGCAATCATCTCTTTAATTTGTGAAACAGTAAACGACGGACGAGTAGCATATCCTTTTGAACGCTGAATACCAATCATCTTCGTATTACTATGGATCGCAGCTGCAACAGCTTCAAAGTCCACAAATCCCTCTTCAGTTAACGGAACTGCGTTATAACCAATATTATATTCTTTAAATGAGCCTACACCTTTTCCGCGTACACCAACGATTTCTTCTAACGTATCATATGGTTTTCCTGTTATGTATAGCAGTTCATCTCCTGGACGTAAAATACCGAATAGAGCTGTCGAAATTGCGTGAGTACCTGAAATAATTTGCGGACGAACAAGACCCGCTTCTGCCCCAAATACATCAGCATACACTTTTTCTAACGTGTCACGACCAATATCATCATAACCATAACCTGTCGTCGGAATAAAATGCGAATCGCTAATTTTGTGTTTACGAAAACTTTCTAATACACGAAATTGGTTACTCTCAATCACTTCATCCACATGTTTATGTACTTCTATAATTTGACTTTCTACTTCTTTTACGATTGGAGCAATTTTTTCTCCATTTTTCAAACGATCAAACATTATTTTCTCCTTCTTCCACTAAAAATCTCTTTAATTGCCCCTTAAGCGATGAATGAGCAAATATATACCCTGTACAATCATATACAAATTTATCTTCTAGAAACTCCATTTTAGTTAATATTGTTTCTGTCTTTAAAAGCGTTAATAACCTACCTTCACTCGGAGGGATTTCCACTTGATAATCATCCATTTCTTCCTTCATCTTCGTTTCTAGCGCTTCTTTTATACGCAATAAATCACTTTCTTCAAAAGCACTAGTCATTAAGAAATCACTTTTCGGAAATGGAATGAAGTTTTGATGCAATTTATCTTTTTTATTATATAACGTAATAATAGGAATACGATTAATTTCAAGGTCCGACAATAATTGTTTTACTGTCTGCTCATGCCCTACATAATTAGGATCTGCTGAATCAACAACATGTAAAATAACATCCGCTTCCCCAGCTTCTTCTAACGTAGATCGAAAAGCAGCAATTAGTGACGTAGGTAAATCTTGTATAAAACCAACCGTATCAGTCAAAAGCACTGTATAACCAGAAGGTAACGGCATCTTTCTTGTCGTCGGATCTAGCGTTGCAAACAATAAGTTTTCTTCAAACGTATCAGCTTCCGTTAATCTATTAAACAACGTAGATTTTCCTGCATTTGTATACCCAATTAACGCAACTTGAAACACTTTATTATCTTTTCTTCTCTCACGATATCTCTTTCGATGCTCCACAACTACCGCTAGTTGTCTCTTTATTTCATCAATACGAGATCGAATATGACGACGATCTGTCTCAAGCTTCGTCTCTCCTGGTCCCCTTGTACCAATTCCACCACCAAGACGTGATAAAGCAAGACCTTGTCCCATAAGGCGCGGCATTGTATATTGCAATTGAGCTAATTCTACTTGAAGCTTACCCTCTCTCGATTTCGCACGTTGCGCAAAAATATCTAGTATTAACTGCGTTCGGTCAATCACTCTCGCATCTAATACTGAAGATAAATTCCGAATTTGACTTGGTGTTAACTCATTATTAAAAACAATAACAGCTGGTTCTAATTCTTCCGTCAACGCTGCAAGCTCTTCTAGTTTACCTTTTCCTATATAAGTCGCCGGATGAAACTTCGGGCGCTTTTGCGTCGTTGATACTAACACTTCCGCTCGCGCAGTTTTCGCTAGCGATGCAAGCTCTTTCATGGAATGCATAAATTTTTCATCATCATCTTGTGGCAATTGACAGCCAACTAATATGATTTTTTCTTTTTCTTCCATCAAATATGTTCACTCATTCTTTTCGAAATTTAAACCTTCTAATATAATAGCAGAGGAAGCACATTTCATCTAGTTAGCGGGGGAGAAAATTCATGGCATGGGAGATTTTTAGCATCATAGGCACAATCGCTTTCGCACTAAGCGGAGCAATTGTTGCAATGGAAGAGGATTATGATATTTTCGGGGTATATATTTTAGGAATGGCAACCGCATTTGGGGGAGGTGCCCTTCGTAATTTATTAATCGGTTATCCAATCGTCGCGTTTTGGCAACAAGACATGTTATTCCAAATCGCACTATTATCAATGACGATCATTTTTCTTTTTCCTAATAAATTAATTAAGCATTGGAAAAAGTGGGAAAACATCACAGATGCCATCGGCTTATCAGCGTTCGCCGTACAAGGAGCTCTATACGCCCAAAAATTAAATTTACCAATTAGCGCTACAATTGTAGCTGCTGTTTTAACTGGCATTGGCGGCGGTATTATTCGTGATCTTTTAGCACGTAGAAAACCTCTCGTCCTTCGAGCTGATGTATATGCGTTTTGGACGATTTTAGCCGGTTTTTTGATTGGCGCTAAAGTCATCGTTAGCGATTGGGCTCTATACACCTTATTCATTTTAATTGTTTGCTTCCGCATGGTTTCTATTCATTACAAATGGCATTTACCGCATAGACGCATCGATACAAAGGAGCGCTCAATGCATAAATAGCAATCTAACCTCTTTACATATCGTAAAGAGGTTTTTCTTTTCTAACGAGTTTTTCTTTACATAATGTTTATACTAATTTTTAAAGCGAGGTGAATGCAAATGACAAACCATGTTAATAAAGGAGCTCAAAAAAGCTCAGTAAACCAATTTGGACATGATCCAAATTCAGCGCACGAAAAGAGCGCTAAAATGGAACGTCTTCATAAAACTCACCAAGAAAAAGCAAAAAAAGAGTAAACGAACTTATGCATAAAAACAGACGCACAGTTTACGTACTGTGCGTCTCCTCTTCAAGCATTAAATCCATACTTGATATCCCAATTAAATCATATTTATCATACGTATCCTCTTGTAACAATCGCATAGCTTGTGTACGAATCGATTTTTCAACAATATTCCGTACGTATCGCCCATTACTAAACGATGTAATTTGCGACGAATACTTTACCGCATGTAAATGATCTCGAAATTTCCACTCCGCTTCTTTAGATAACTGATATTCACGCTCCTCATACATTCTCTTTCCAATTTCCAACAGCTGATTTACCGAGTAATCCGCAAATTCAATAATAAATGGAAAACGAGATTGTAACCCTGGATTTAATGAAAGAAAATGATTCATCTCTCTTGAATATCCAGCTAAAATTAATACAAAACCGTGCTGCTTATCTTCCATATGCTTCACAAGTGTATCAATAGCTTCCTTCCCAAAATCCTTCTCTCCCCCCCGCGCTAAAGAATACGCCTCATCAATAAACAAAATACCTCCCATGGCCTTTTTTATTAAATCTCTCGTCTTTTGCGCTGTATGACCGATATACTCCCCCACAAGATCAGCACGTTCTGCTTCAACTAAATGCCCCTTCGATAAAATATTCATCTCAAACAACAATTTCCCTATCATTCTAGCAACGGTTGTCTTCCCAGTACCGGGATTCCCCCTAAATAACATGTGAAGCACTTGCTTCTCAGATTTCAACCCCATCTCTTGTCTTTTTTTATTTACATAAATCCAAGCATAAATTTCTTTTATTATCTTTTTTATTTCATCCATCCCAACAAGCTTTCCCATCTCTTCTTCAATTCTCTGCAACATCTCATGTTTAGTAGTGGTTTCACTTGAAATTACCGTTTTATTTTCTGATGCCGGTAACGAAATTTTCTTTCGGTGGTTTAATACAATATTAATTTGATTGTTATTTTTCTTACGCATCGATTGTTCCATACAATCACCTCATTTTATCCACTCACCAAATATTATTATTCCAGTCCCTCTTGCAAATGCCTATTTTCAGAAAAGTTTGCTATAATATAAGAAATAATCAAGGTGGTGGGACTATGGAAACAACGGAATTCCATGATACAATACAAGCCTTTTCTATTTTTTTATTGAATAAAGGCCGAAAGTCTTCAACCATTAAACGTTATGTTTATGACATTGAAGATTTTGGACATTGGTTAGAAAAAAACAAAAAGCTCCCTTCCAGTAATATATGGGCAACACTTTGTACAAAAGACTATGAAGATTACTTTTCAGACTTAAAAAAGAATCGACACTACTCTGAGAAAACAATGCATCGTGTATTTATTGTATTAAATAGAATGCATCATTTTCTTAACATTCCAAATCCATTGAATGATATGGAAATTACTATTCAACCAAACCGTGCATTGCGTAATGAAGATTTCATTTCATCCGATGAAGAAAAAAGATTAAAGCATATAGTCACTTCATTAGAAGGACTTTCAGAAAAACAACGTCCCGTTCGTCCGTTATTAATGGATCGTAATATCGCCATTTTAAGTATATTAATCGACTACGGACTATCCTTACAAGAGCTTACAGCATTAACTATGCATCACGTTCATTTTGAAACTAATACACTTTCTATTCCAGCAACCGCAGGAGTAGAAAGAACAATCACATTAGCAATCGAAGACAAAAAACAACTGTACACATATTATAAAAGTATTCCAGAACCAGTTCGTCCTAAATACCATAGTAATGACCCGTTGTTTGTTGCATTCGATTTTAACCGTGGAACATACAGATGGGTATACGAAAACGATGCACCAAAAGCACTAACTGAAATCGCTATCCAAAAAATGATCCGACTTGAAGTAGCAAGAGCGAATTTACGTAAAGGCATTTCTGGACAACATTTCCGGAACACGTTTATTTTACGCCTAATAAAAAAACAAACCCCAGAGCCAGAAATCATAAAATTAGTTGGCTTCAAATCAAAAATTTCACTAAAGCGATATTATCAATATGCTGAAAATAAAAAAAACGCCCTATAATAAGGCGTTTTTTTTATTTTTTTCTCGAAAGAATCCATTTCACTATGACCATTTAACTACTCTCTGCATCTACTATGATGAGTTTCGTTCACATTCTTATTAGAAAGGAGAGATTTAATGTCTCGCTTTAACGACAATCAAAATAAATACTCCAATCCATGCTTTCCAACTAGCGCTGGACGAATTCCAACTACCCCAACGATTCCAATTACTAAAGCGCAAATTAGAACATTCCGTGCAATCATTAACGATTTAATAAAAATAATCCCTAAACTTTTCGCCAATCCATCTCCCAAAAACATTGAGAATCTAATAGATACATTGCACCTACTAAGCAAATTCATCTGTTCACTAGACACTACTTCCGCTCTGAAAGCACAAGGATTAGCCATCATTAAAAACTTAATAACTATATTAAAAAATCCAACCTTCGTAGCAAGTGCTGTATTTGTTGAACTTCAAATTTTAATTAATTATTTACTTTACATTACAAAGTTATTCCGAATTGATCCTTGTACACTCCAAGAACTCCTTAAATTAATTGCAGAGTTACAAACTACTCTAGTTAATTCAGCTTCGTTCGGCAGAGGACCTACTGGACCTACTGGACCTACTGGACCTAGAGGTAACACGGGCGCTACTGGTGCGACCGGACCTAGA
>NZ_NADT01000182.1:0-418 GCF_003264205.1 Bacillus sp. SRB_8
TGTGCGGCGCCAGGAGATGTGTTCCCGGGGCGCTGCGTGCATCGGCGTGTTCGTCATCGTCAGGGCGCGCGCCGCGACCGGCATCGTTAACGGCGCCACGGAGTCGATCGACCGTGGTAGGTACACTGGGTTGCGGCGCATTGCCTGTGGTAGGGTCAGGTGGTAGGGCGTCGGTAGGGGGCTGCGGCGGCTGTGGACGGCACCAGGCCGGGATGGCGCCGGCGCGCGTTCTGGAGGAGAAGAGCGGTTGGGCTTTCCTTCGTCTGGTTGGCTGTGGCGCGGTTGTGCTGGGTGGGCGGCGGCGGGCGGCGGGAGGTGGCGCGACTGGTGGCTGTGGTGGCGCGGCCGCGGGTCGTGGCGGAGCTGGTGCCCGGCGGGCCTTCTTCGCCGGTGGACTGGGGGTCGTCGAATTAGCCGG
>NZ_NADT01000183.1:0-394 GCF_003264205.1 Bacillus sp. SRB_8
AGAACAACTATACCAAAAGAAGTCTCGTTCCACCAGGACTAGGTTAATCGCAGAATTCTAGTCAAACACCAAGAGAGAGTCGTCTGTTGCCACCTATATTGCAACGATTCAAGCCATCCAGGGGAAACTGCGAGCAATCGGGAAAGAACTATCAGACGAAGATATGACGGACCGCCTTCTCTCTGGACTTCCATCCTCATTCGATGCATTTACAATCATCAAACCCTCCTGAAGAAGTTAGCGAAGAAACAAAAGAATCACAGCCTCATGGAAGCACAGAATATGAGATCGAGCGCGACGATTGCAAAAGAGCCGAACAAGAAGATGACGAACCAATTCGAAAGGAGAACGGACGACGGTCGGATCGTGTCTGAAATGCTCCTGGAGAATGGTG
>NZ_NADT01000184.1:0-387 GCF_003264205.1 Bacillus sp. SRB_8
GATGAATGCACCTCCTCCGTTTTTTGCGAGAATGGGGGCGAAGGTTTGAGCCATTCGAATAAGTCCGTACACATTGATCTTCATTGCCATCTCAAGCGCATCTATCGCCCCGGCATCCAGCGGGGTGGCGGTCTTGAAAACCGCCGCGTTGTTGGCCACCACCTGAACATCCGGGGCCGTGTCAGCCAATGCTGCAATGCTTTCCGGCATGGTCAAATCCAGATGAACTGGAACCACCATGTCGCCAAAGCGCTCCAGCAGCGGATTGGCCGAATCGGGGTTGCGCACTGCTGCATAGACTTTCATCGCGCCATGATGCAGCAGCGCATCGACAATCGCCTTGCCTATGCCTCGATTCGCCCCTGTCACAAGAGCGGTCTTTCCGCT
>NZ_NADT01000185.1:0-320 GCF_003264205.1 Bacillus sp. SRB_8
GGGACGGGAGGGCGCAAGCGCCCCCAAGTGTTTAAAACGTGTTCGCGGGTCGTTCTGCTTTGCAGGTTTCGACAATGATCCTTCCGCAGGTTCACCTACGGAAACCTTGTTACGACTTCTCCTTCCTCTAAATGATAAGGTTCAATGGACTTCTCGCGACGTCGCGGGCAGCGAACCGCCCACGTCGCCGCGATCCGAACATTTCACCGGATCATTCAATCGGTAGGAGCGACGGGCGGTGTGTACAAAGGGCAGGGACGTAGTCAACGCGAGCTGATGACTCGCGCTTACTAGGAATTCCTCGTTGAAGACCAACAATT
>NZ_NADT01000186.1:0-369 GCF_003264205.1 Bacillus sp. SRB_8
CTCTTTGAGTGTCGGTTTCTATTCTCCCGGAAACGCCCTGTGCGTGGAAGGGGACTATGAGCTCTGGTCGGTCCATGGCTTGAAAGATTATCCAACCCGGTGCGCGTCTCTGGCTTCTGATTCGTCTCTAACCATTGGCGTGCCCGGTCATATAGAACCATTTTTTGACTCTAGATCTCAAATGAGGTAAGACTACCAGCTGAATTTAAGCATATAATTAAGCGGAGGAAAAGAAACTAACAAGGATTCCCTCAGTAACGGCGAGTGAAGCGGGAAGAGCTCAAACCGAAAATCTCTTGCTTCGGCAGGCGAATTGTGGTCTATGGAGGTGTGTCTCAGCGTGCGGTCCCGGCCTAAGTCCATTGGAAC
>NZ_NADT01000187.1:0-506 GCF_003264205.1 Bacillus sp. SRB_8
ATAGCATAGAAAGTGTCACATCTGAGATGGTAAAGACAAGGATCAGCAATTGTTCTTCGAAAATGGAGCTTACTGACCAAGAAATCATCCAGCTGCTGATTCCAGATCATTCCCGCTTGTTTGAGACCGTAGAGAGCTTTCTGTAACTTGCAAACTAGATTTCCTTGACCAGGCTCGATGAAACCATCAGGCTGTTTCATGTAAATATCGCCGTCAATGTTACCGTTAAGGAATGCGCCCACGATGTCGATTTGACGAAGAAACAAGCCTTGATCGGCGGTTAGTGCCATGACGATACGAAATGATTCCGAATGTGCGACGGGAGAGAAAGTTTCTCACCAGCACGTTGGGAGAAGCTTTTTATCACCAAACGAGCTTTGAATTTGCGAATGCCACCATCTCCGACCAGGTTGGGTTTGGTATCGAAGACCCATTTGCATGCAATCACCTTCCGGTCGGGAGGTAGCTCTTGTCGAGCATTTGCTTGTATTCTGCATGGCATCATA
>NZ_NADT01000188.1:0-369 GCF_003264205.1 Bacillus sp. SRB_8
CGCCGCCGAGGGCATTTTTCTCGACCGGGCTAGACGCGTTTGGTGTGGAACGGAAGTGCTTGTTTCTGGGCGAGTGGCAAGTTTGATGGCATGCATGGCTCGTCCGTGCTACGTCGTCGGAGGCGCTGCAAGCACGGGGCACGCACGGCCAAGTACTGCCAGACGCTATAGCTGGACCGGGCGTGGGCGGTGCTCGTGCAAGAACTTTAGTCTGCCTCCAACACCTTTACCAGTGATTAAATTCTCAACCCCCTTGGGCGGCGCGCAACGGCGGGGATAGCATTGGCCTTGCAACGAAGGCATCGGCGTCGGCGCACGACATCTCATGTCGGGCGTCGGGGTGGGTGTTGGGCGTGCATTTTCGAAGCT
>NZ_NADT01000021.1:0-34576 GCF_003264205.1 Bacillus sp. SRB_8
CTTGACAGGGATAAGACCACTATGGCAATCTCTTTTATTCATTAACGGAAAGAAGATACGTTGTTACCCATTGCTTCGTAGTAATCTAAAATACCTTGATAAATAGCTTCTGCTGCACTTTGTCTCTGTTCTGATGTAGCAATTTTATCAGCATCGCTTTTATTATCTACAAATGCTAATTCTGCTAATACAGCTGGCATTGTATTTTCTCTAGTTACGTATAAATCGCCTTTCTTCACACCGCGATCTTTTGTTCCAAGTGCATCTACAAGACGCTCTTGAATTTTCTCTGCTAATAAACGACTTTCTGATACATTCGGGTTTGTCCCTCTTGCTGTCGCTGATTCATAGTAGAATGTTTCTGTACCTTGTCCTTGTTTACTATCCGTACCATTACCATGAATACTTACAAAAATATCACCTTTATTTGCCTGAGCAAATTCTACACGTTTTTGTAAAGACTCAGCTGCAGTGTTTCCTGGACGTGTATCATTCTCACGAGTTAACAACACAGTAAACGGTGTCTTTTTCTCAAATATTTTCTGTAATCGTAATGATACATCTAATACGGTTTTACTTTCTTTCTCATAATAACCAGGGTTCCCCGAATCAATTCCACCATGACCCGGATCAATAATAATCGCTTTACCTTCTAGGAAGTTACCTTGCTTCACTGGGTTTAATTGATTTTTATCCACCCATTGGAAACCAGCTCCCATACGGATACGAATCCAGCTATCTTTTTCTTCAATAACAGTTACTTGTTGTGCTTTATGTGTGCCTGCCACTGTAGACGTATGTAAAGCTTCTTGATATGTAGTGAATTCTTGATTAATAGACTCTGTTTTTTCTTGTAATGGTGTCCACTTCTCACCTTTACTCGTTACAACCTTCAACCAACCGTCCGTTCTTTGCTCTTTCACTTCAATCATTTGTGGCTTATGTTGAACGTCAGTAATACCAGATGATAACGATGCTTGATGATATGTAATAAAGTTTCTATTCATATACATTCTTTTCGATGTATTTGTTTTATTTTTATCTGCCATTGCGATGAACTGAGCTGCTTCAGCACGAGTTACAGTACCGTCAGGATTCCAGCCATTTCCTGTACCCATTGAAATCTCTAAAGCTACTAAAATATTAGCTTGTTTCTTACCCCAATGAGGTTCCAAATCTTTAAACTGCGTTGGAAGTTCTCCAATAATTTTCTTATCTAATGAATATGCTTGTACAAGCATAGATGCCATTGATGCACGGTTAATTTGGCTTGATGGATTGAATTTCCCAGTACCATCTCCATTAATTACACCCGCTTTTTCTACCGCAGCAATATATGGTGCTGCCCAATGATCTTGCGAATCTTTAAAAGATGGTTTCGCTTTTGGATCAATTGGTAAGCCAAGAACTGCTGCTAATATTTTTGCAGCTGATCCTTTATCTACTGCTTCCGATGGAGAAAACGTTCCGTCTGGTTTTCCATCAAGCGCTTTTTTCCCTACTAAATAGTCAACCGATTCCTGCGCCCATGTAGGAACATCCGAAAACTTTTTCCCTGCTGCGAAACTACTTACTGGAGATGATAATAAACTTGCGGCTAAAATACCAGCCGCGACTGCACGATACTTCATAAATAATAGTACTCCCCTCGAAAATGAATGTTCAAAAACGCATAATCTTAATATACAAATTTTAGCAAAAATAAATTAAAAAAATTAGTGCGCCTCTATCATTCTATAATACTAGAATTCTGTAGTAAACCTACTTTCTTAATATTGTAAAATAAAATACACTTAAAGTATTTTTTATACACAAAAAAGTGGTTGATTCATAGAATCAACCACCCTCTCACTATTCTACTATCATTTCTGATAACACATATGCATAAACAAGTGCTTCTGTATGTGCAATCGAGCTTTCGTGCGTACGCTCAAATGCGTGAGAAGAATCAATACCAGCTCCAATTAACGCATGTTTCACATCAAATCCGGCACGAATCGCAGCTGATGCGTCTGATCCGTAGTATGGATAAATATCCACTTTATATTCAATAGCGTTCGCTTTCGCCAGTTCAACTAAATGTTTACGTAAAGCGTAATGGTATGGACCGCTAGAGTCTTTCGCACAAATGGATACTGTATATTCATCAGATGCTTGTCCATCACCTAACGCTCCCATATCAACTGCTAAATATTCTACCGTTTCCTCTGGAATATTTGAGTTTCCACCGTACCCAATTTCTTCATTATTAGAAATTAAGAAATGTGTTGTATATGGTAATGTTACCTTTTCATCTTGTAATCTTTTAATTAATTTTAATAGAATTGCAACACTTACTTTATCGTCTAAATGACGTGATTTTATGTATCCACTCTCTGTAATTTGAACGCGTGGATCAAATGAAACGAAGTCTCCTACTTCAATTCCTAACTCACGTACTTCATCTGCTGAAAAGACACGCTCATCAATACGCACTTCAATATTTTTCTCATCGCGCTTCGCTTCCCCTGCATCTTTGTACACATGGACAGAAGTTTGATGCATTAAAATTGTACCTGTATATTTCTTACCGCTTGACGTTTCAATTTCGCAATATTCCCCTTCTACAGAGTTCCAGCGAAATCCACCAATCATAGATAGACGAAGACGACCGTCAGGCTTAATTTCTTTCACCATCGCACCTAACGTATCAACGTGTGCAGTTAATAAACGATGCTGCTCATCATTCTTTCCTTTAACCGTTAAAATAAGAGCGCCTTTATTATTACGCTTCGTCTCTACATTCCACTCACTTACATAGTTTTCAATAAAACTAATAATTTTCGCCGTGTTTCCAGATGGACTTGGAATAGAGACAAGCTCCTTAATAAGTTCCATCGTTTCTTTCGTATGATGTGCCATTGTCGTTTCCTCCTCATTTTCTCTACTATTTAGTATAGCGAAATTACGATAAAACCTCTACTCATATAGTTTAATTTTCTAAATTATATTAAAATTCATTTTATCCTAATCTCAATGACAAAAAAGCACCGCATTATCTCCATTAACACTGTGCTTTTTCTATAAAGTGAAACTTTAATCAGCCCGCATCAATTGGGCTTTTACGGGCAGCCCGACTCCCTCGCATTCGCCGAATTTTGAGTTTGGGGTCTTACTGCCCGCAAATAGCGGGATAAAACTACTCTTCCGAAACGTCCATCAAATAAATCCCTCTTGTAAATCCGCCGCGCTCTTCTTCTTTCTGCTTACGAATAAGCTCTACATCTTCCATTGTTGCACCTTCTGCACGCGCTAATGAAATAATAATTTCAAGTGCATCTGCAAGTGAATCTAGCGCATGTTCACGCTCTTTCATCGAAGCAAATTCACGAATTTCTTCTGTACCAATTTTCGCTAACGCTTGTATGTAAGCTTGTCCTGTTAATTTTTGTGCTGTATATGTTTTTCCAGACATCAAAATTTTCTCTGGGACACGATCTCTTACTAATCTGTTATAAGTTGACATCACTTTTCCTCCCACTTTTAATAACACCCAAGCTCTGCTTTATAGAAAAACCACTCTTTTTTCACACAAGCACTTAACATATCAATTCCTGATCCGTGCGCCTTTACTACCGGAAAGAAGTAATGCTCTGGTTCTTCTTTCTTATCGCCGTATAAGGTTTGGTACTCATCAGGAATCGCCTCTTTTTTCACATCCCGTTCTTTCTTCACTTCACCAGAGAAAGCAACAGTTGGATGTCCCTCAAAGAATAATGCAGTCCGTACCGCAAGAGATGGTGTACTATGCAAAGCCATAATATGTAAGTAAAATAATAACGATAACACCGATAATTTTCTTCATTTATTACTCCTAAAAAAAGTGCTAACACAATTATACTAAAATGTGTTAGCACTTTCTTCCCTTTATCTCGAATTAACGGGCAGTAAGACTATTAATCCCCTGGGAATAGACAAATCCCCACGGATTAAACTTTCACTTTATTCCCCTTTAAATGCTGGTAAACGTTTTTCTAGAAAAGCAGCAATACCTTCTTTATGGTCCGCTGTTTGTCTCATCGCATATTGACCACGCTTTTCGAGCTGAAGCGTTTGTTCTAAATTAGAACGATTTACTTCACATAAAATTTGTTTCGTTTGAATCATTGCCTTGATTGGTTTTTGTAACCATTCATTAATTTTTTGCTTCACAGCCGTTTGGAAATCCTCACCGATTACTTCGTCAATTAAACCGATATCTAACGCTTCTGTCGCTGATAATTTCTTCCCTTCCCAAATGATTTTCTTCGTCATATTTTCACCGACGCGCTTTTGAAGGAAGAAATGGCCGCCACCATCTGGAATTAAAGCGATTCCAATAAAGTTCATCGCAATAACTGATGATATATCTGCCATGACATAATCAGCTGTTAATGCAATACTTAATCCAAGTCCAGCAGTCGGCCCATGAATTGCACTAATAACAAGCTTCGGCATCGTATATAACGTCACAACGATTTCAGAAATTGTATTCATGATGCCTTCAAACTTACTTTCATCATTACTTGAAAGCATTGATTTAATATCTCCACCCGCAGAAAAACCACGGCCACTTCCACACAACACAACAACGTGAACAGAACTTTCCGCCACTTCTTTCAACTTTTGTAATAACTCTTTTAACGTTGGTTCATCTAATGCATTTAAAACCTCTGGACGATTAACCATAACCGTTGCTACGCGCCCTTCATATTTCACAACAACAGATTCTGTTTTACTTGTTACTTCCATTATATATACCCCTCTTTTCAACATAAAGATTATACTTATATAATTATAGAAAGCATGTTAAAAATCCTTCTTTTTTCTTAATTTTCTGTCTAATAACCTCATAATTTGTATATATCTCCGTATAAAACATACAATTTCGTTAAAAAATATAGAAATTAAAGTCGGTTTATCAATACTTTTCATCTATTTACCATTACAATGAAATGGTGTATTCTTAAGTTTGATGCAAAAAAACAAATATTGAAATTCATTCACCTTACTATATTAATAAGGCTTTTATCCCCATCTCTTGGGTATTGAACTAAAGGAATGAAGAAATGGAGGAATATATGGTTAATAAGTTGAAACAAACGGATAACTACTTCCCGCATTTCCTATTGCTATTCATTGTGTTTCAACCAATTTTAGATTTATTAACGTCTTTTTCAATCTATGTATTACACATGAGCGCAACAGTTGGAATCGTAGTCCGTTTCGCCTTTATGCTTCTTGCATTAGGTTATCTACTTCTTCATAGAAATCAACATGGAGCGAAAAAGTACATTCTCTATTTATGCCTACTCGGTATCGTACTAGCAATTGGTCTTGTAAATAATATGATGATTAAATCCCCAGTTTCATTTGGCGAAGAAGTGAAATTCATTTTAAAGAGCATATATCCAATTGTACTACTGTTTGGATATATTATCGTCTTTAAAGAGTTAAAAAATAAAGAATATGCATTTCATAAAATCATTACATATTTCTTATATGCAACTTTAATTTTAAGCATCACACTAATTGTTGCAATGCAAACTAGTACAGATTTCCCAAGCTACCCTCACTCAAAGATTGGTTCAAGAGGTTGGTTCTTTGCTGGGAATGATTTAAGTTCTATTTTTGCAATTATGTTCCCAATCGTAGTGTTATATTCGATTCATAAAACAACTTCTTTCTCGAAAATCTATTACTGGATTCCAACAATACTCGCGATGTATGCAAGTATTATGGTCGGAACTAAAGTAGGATATGGTGCAATTGTTCTAACGCTTGGCGTGGCACTTTTATTCTCATTCATTGAATATATGGTTCATCGCAAAAAAGAAGGAAAAGGATTCACATATCTCGTAAATACAGTTGTTGCCGCTATTATACTAGGAGGTTTAATTGCCCTTACACCGCATACTCCTATCGCAAAAAATATGGGCATCCACATGCAAATATACGAATACAAAAAATCAGTACAAGAAGAAAAGGATAGAAAAGAAGGAAAAATAATTAAAGAAGATCCTGACGCAGAGAAAAAACATGCAAAAGGTGAACTAACAGACTCTGAGGTCAAAAGTTTAATTTACAGTGATCGCGATAAGTTTTTAAAAGTATACAAACAATACTATAAAGACGCACCACTATCACAAAAATTATTCGGAATGGGCTATGCTGGTAACTATACGGTTAAAATTAAATTAATCGAAATGGACTTCCACGATCTATTCTTTGCATTCGGAATCGTCGGTTTCCTTATTTACTTAATACCACTTCTATACTTCGGTATCAAATTATTCATTCACATCATAACAAACTTCAAGAAAATATTAACTGTGAAATATATGCTATTAGCTAGCACCGTTGTACTATCACTTGGAATCGGCTTTATGTCCGGCCACGTATTAACAGCGCCGTCCGTTAGTATTTTCTTCGTTGTTATACTCGCTTACTTAATTGTTGATTTAGAGGTAGAATAAAGTGAAGCAGCATCCATTTGGATGCTGCTTCTTCTTTTGAAAGTAATACATGAAATTATATTAACGATTCTATAGAAGATATCGATTTACCGACAAAGTTTGACAAAGCAGCAATCTACAAAAAAAAGACTAGATCACATTATGATCTAGCTTTTCAAACTTTCCCTATTAAAAATACGCCCGAATCTCCTCCAACACCTCATCAATATTATCCTTCGTAATAACAATACCAAAGTCTTTCGGGACGTTGCTATCTTCCTCATTTACAACTTTATGCGCAATCAACTTTCCAACTTCCGGTCTGAAATGATGCCCATCCATATAGTTATCTAAATTCGTTGTAACGGAATTAAGATACATGAAATGGTGCACTTCTCCAAATACATCTACAGCGTCATGAAGCCATTTTTTATAATCTTCCCATCGCCCTGATTGAATCATCGTACGGAACAGAGGCTCTGAAACAGGCGTTGTAAAAATATAAAACTTCGTGTTCGGATTATGAGCCTTTACTGTTCCTAATATTTCTTTCATATTTTGATACTCATAATTCCCGCCATAAATCTCTTTACTAAACTTATCTACTTGCGCCGCTATTTGCGCATCACGTTCTTCTTTCGTATAATCGCGCATCGATTTTATATTCTCTCGATTGTACCGGTCAAGATTCGTACTATGATGGGTGGAATTTGCAATTGTATTCTTTGAATAAGTAATCCCGTCCATACTTACATACGATTTAATCGGATACAATAAACTTTGCGCCTGCTTAATATACGCTTCTGGTTTATCAAAACCAATTTCCCTATTTTTGTTCGTTCCAAGGAAATCTAAACCAAGTACAATAGACTCGAGTCCACTACCTTTTTGTTCTTTTGCATATTCAATATATGCATCATACTCACGCGGATCTGTACTGCTTACCGCATAATTAAATGCGTTTAACCCGGTGAAGTCATTCTCGTTAATAAAAGTCGTTCTACTACTTCCAAGTATAACTCCATCATATGTAAACGGACGGTACGTTATATAATTTGTTTTCTGTTGTCTCTCGTTAAACCCGTACTGAACATCATTCCACTTATTTTTATGCGGGAATAACCAAAGTGAATCTATATAGCTATTAAATATCCCGACACCTGCCAGAGGAACAAAAACACATACAAAAACGAAAATAAGCCAATGTTTGTTTTTCATATTCTCCACCTAGAAATTAAAGTATAAAAACTCACTAATACTCGTTAAATGTAACACGCTATATACGAGTAATACTGCAGTAAATAAAGCAGTCCATACATTCGGACGGAATGAATCTTTTAACTGAATTGAATTTTTTAAGAAGAAACTAACACATAACGCTCCGAAAATATACGCTACGATTTTCGGATCTAATAAAGAGACATGGTACCCTTCTGTAAATGAAACACCGTACTCTGTTAAAAATTGCAGCTTCTCTATTATAAATGCTGGGAATACGCTATTTGCTAATTCGATTCCATTTAGTCCGAACATTCCTTTTAACACTTTCACCGCATCATGCATCGATGTTGCCCTAAAGAATACCCACGTTATATTAATGAAGAAAAACGTAACGAACCAACCAGCAAAGGCTGGCATGCGCCCTCCTGCTTTACTCCATAAGCGATGAATAACAGAAGCCAAACCGTGCAAGAATCCCCAAAAAACAAATGTCCAACCAGCTCCGTGCCAAAGTCCACTTATTAAAAATACAATCATAACATTTACGTATGTACGCGTAATTCCTTTTCGATTTCCTCCTAGAGAAATGTATACGTACTTCGTTAAAAACTGGCTAAGCGTCATATGCCAACGATGCCAAAAATCTTGTATATTCACTGCTTTATACGGTGAATTAAAATTTTGAGGTAATTTAATATTAAACATTAAAGCGATTCCAATTGCCATATCACTATATCCACTAAAATCAAAATACAATTGGAACGTAAACGCTAACGACGTAAGCCATGCTTCAACAAATGTTAATGATTGCTGCACATCAAACCCTTCATGTACAAGGGGTGATAATACATCTGCAATACCTACTTTTTTGAAAATACCGACTGCAAATACAAATATACCAAGAACGATATACTTCGATTGCCAGTTCTTTTTACTATCGTCAGCAAACTGCGGCATAATTTGCGCATGATGTACAATCGGTCCTGCAATAAGCTGCGGGAAAAATGTTACAAACAGTGCGTAATCAAGAAAATGACATGCCTTCGTTTCCCCGCGATACGTATCTACTAAAAATGCGATTTTTTGAAACGTATAGAAACTAATCGCAAGTGGTAACGTTAAAGATAATAATGTAAAATGAGTTCCAAATAATGAATTTACATTTTGTAAGAAGAAATCATAATACTTGAAATAACTAAGCATTCCTATATTAAATATTAATCCTACCGTTAAAAGAAGTTTACTCTTTTGTTTCACGAGCCTCATTCCGATAAAGTAGTTCACAATGAGCGACACTAACATAAGCGGTAAATATTTCACATTCCAATAACTATAGAAAAATAGAGAGGCCGCAACGAGCCAAGCTTTCGCTAATGTAGCATGTCCAAATTTATTTAATAGAAAATA
Source organism: Bacillus sp. SRB_8 (assembly GCF_003264205.1). Taxonomy (NCBI): domain Bacteria; kingdom Bacillati; phylum Bacillota; class Bacilli; order Caryophanales; family Bacillaceae; genus Bacillus; species Bacillus sp. SRB_8. The sequence goes on from NZ_NADT01000021.1 coordinate 9,102, forward strand.
TAAAAGAAATGCTATCGGTAAAAATAAAAAAATAAACTCAAATGAGTTAAATAACACACCATCTCTTCCCTTCTAAACAAATCACACCTTATTCATCTTATCTTATCCAAATAGTGAGTGTCAAAAGGATTCCGCTCCCCTTTTCTTCTATTATATAGGATAATCATTTCAATCGAATTATTAACATGCTAAAATATTAAAGGCACTTTTATTTAAAAGAATATATAATAGAAATGTCGGTTTTTTGCACGAAATGTATTTTTGAAAAAGTGAGGAGAGTCCTTTGGTATTTAGTAGTTCGATTTTCTTATTTATCTTTTTACCTCTCGTATTATTTTTCTATTTTATAGTGCGTGCCGAGCTTCGTAATTTCGTATTACTTGCATTTAGTTTAATTTTTTATGCATGGGGAGAACCACGTTTCGTTCTTTTAATGCTCTTCTCTATTGTATTAAACTATTGCTTCGGCCTACTCGTGCATCATTATGATAAACGAAAAAATATGAAAGTCACATTTTTAATTATGGCTGTGGTCGGGAATATTTTATTACTTTCTTATTTTAAATATATTTCATTTTTCACAGACATTTTAAACAACGCTTTACATTTATCTATCCAGGTGGAACCTATTCCACTACCGATTGGGATTTCATTTTATACATTCCAAGCGATGTCCTATGTCATCGATATATATCGTAAAGACGGGGATGTTCAAAAGAACCCACTTAACTTAGCACTATATATTTCTATTTTCCCGCAGCTTATTGCCGGACCAATCGTTCGTTATAATATCGTTGCTGAACAAATTAAAACGCGTATCCATTCTTTTGAAAAATTTACAGAAGGTCTACAAATTTTCATTCTAGGATTAGCGAAAAAAATATTAATCGCCAACCAGGTCGGATTTGTCGCAGATAAAATCTTCGCCTTACCGCCGTCTGAGATAAGCGTTGGAACAGCTTGGATCGGGATTATCGCCTATACGCTTCAAATCTATTTCGATTTCTCAGGATACTCGGATATGGCAATTGGACTTGGAAAAATGTTCGGATTTGATTTCCCCAAAAACTTCGATTATCCATACATTTCAAAGTCCATTTCAGAATTTTGGAGAAGATGGCATATTACACTAGGTTCTTGGTTCCGCGACTATATATACATTCCGCTCGGCGGAAACCGCGTTTCCAAACTAGCAAATTACCGTAACCTCTTCATCGTATGGGGATTAACTGGTTTATGGCACGGAGCAAGCTGGACATTTATCGCCTGGGGATTATATTACGGCTTTATTATCTCGATTGAAAAATCTGGATTCGAGAAAATATTAAATAAACTATGGACGCCGCTGCAACATGCATATGTACTAATCATCGTTATGATCGGTTGGGTCTTCTTCCGAGCTGATAACTTCGCATACTCGTTCCAATATTTAAAAGCGATGTTTGGCATAGAGAGGCAATCTTTCATCGATGACAACACAATGTTATACGTACATGAATACATTATTATTTTTATCATTGCCTTTATCGCAGCGACACCGATTTTAAAGAGAGTTAAAAACATACTAGAACTTGCGCCAAAAACGTATACATTCACGATGCAAGTTGTACGTCCTATATTATTACTAACATTATTTATGCTTTCGATTATGTATTTAGTTAATTCAACATATAATCCATTTATTTATTTCAGGTTTTAACTTATCCCGCTATTTTACGGGCTGCCCGTGAAAGCCCGATTGGTTCAACTAATAATCAGTGGGGATGAACACCCCCCACTGATTAAAGTTTCACTTTATGTAGGAAGGAAACGTTATTATGAAAAAATTGGGGAACATCGTCCTATTTATCGGTTTTCTCACCATTATCTTTTCATTCGGCATATTATCGCTTCTCAAAACTGACCGAGCAGTTTCGCCCGTTGAAAATCGTCCACTCGCTCAAAAACCGGCTCTTACAAAAGAAGCTGTCGTAAATGGTAGCTTCTTTAAAGACTTTGAGACATATACAAACGATCAATTAATCGGAAGAGATGAACTCATTAAAAACTATACGCTTGCTCAAATTAATATGGACAAGTCTCTCATTAACGATATTATTTTAACTGATGATAAATGGCTTCTAAAAAACCCAGCATGGACTACAAAATATACTGAAATCGATCAATCCATGTCTGCTATAAACGATTTATCTCAGTTTTTAAAAGAACAAAACGTTGAGTTTTACTTTGCTTTACCACCGTCCAAAACGAATGCATTATCATTTAAATTACCTTCCCATATTCACACATATGCACAGGAAAATTTAAATTATTTTCTAGATAAACTTCCAGCGGACGTAAAACCAATTAAACTCATGGAACACTTTAAGAAAAACTATACAAATGAAGAAATACAAAGTATGTACTTCAAAACAGACCATCACTGGAATATGGATGGTGCCTTCTTAGGCTATCAATATATAATGAACACAATCGCGCAACAATCTTCTATATATAAAGGAAAAGAAATAAAAAAAGAAGATTACACTCGTACGTGCGCTCCAAATAAACATCTAGTCGGAAGCTTTAACAACCAGCTATACCAACTAATCGATGCAACTGGAGAAAAACTATGCTACTACACACCAAAAGACGGCTTCAACTTTACGAGCGTAGCCGCCAAAGATGTAAACGGCACCGTATATCGCACATTAGATGAACTATATGGCGTAGAAAAACAAAAAGACACAACATCATACGCAGGCTATTACGCAAACGACTATCCAGAAATCGTCATCGAAAATAACAATGCACCAAATGATGTACGAGCTCTAGTCCTAAAAGACTCATTCGCAAACGCAATCGTGCCTCATTTAGCACAAAACTTCAATCACACATCCATCCTTGACCTTCGTCACTATCACGAAAAGGATGTATATCAATACATTAAAGACAACAACATTAACATGGTATTGTTCGTGTATAGTGATTCGAATTTGAGCGGTGAGATGTTTAAGTTTAAAAAATAAAAGAAGCCTCTTGTACATGTACAAGAGGCTTCTTTGTATTAAACAAATAATAAAAAATCAGTGGGGATGAATCCCCACTGATTTTTCACTCTATCTATAATCAACTTATAGATTTGGGTTGTTAAGCACGTTCACGTGTACAGCTTGTGAACCAATTTCGCTTGTTACAACGTCTTTATCTCTTAATACTTTGAATACTAATGTACCTTTGTCAGTGTACTTAGTAGTTAAAGTATTATAGATGTCCGGATTGAAGTTTGGAAGTGCAGAATCACTTGTTTGATTTACCGTTACATGACCAAGCTCTTGATCGAATAAATCGAAGTGAGCATTGCCATTTGTATCAAGATAAAGTTTACCTTGGTTGTCACCAGATTTTACAACACGTACTTTATGTTGTGTTTCTTTCGTTAAGTTAATACCTTTAACGATATCATCAAGGTTACTTCCTTCAAGTTCTAACACAGTACCGATGTTAATTTTCTTCTCAACGAAGTTTACTGTTTGAACTGGTTTGAAGTTTACAGATTTAATAGCGATTTTCTCTTGAACGATTTCGATTGTCGCTTTACCAGCAGTTGCACCATTTTTCGTTAAGTGAATATCAACTTTACCTGGAGTTTTACCTGTTACAACAACTTTATTTCCAACAATTTCAGCATCAGCTACTGCTGGATTTTTAGACTCTACTACATAGCCTTCTAAGTTTTCAGCATCAGAGTATACGCGCTCTGAAGTGTACTTAGATAATTGATACTCAACTGTGTTAGAAACATTTAAGTCAAGTTTTGTATCAGGTGATTCACCGTATTTACCTAATTTAGATACAAGCTCAAAGTTTTTAAATGCAACGTTACCTTCTGTTACGTTTACGTATAATGAACCTAAAGTATTACCGTTACCGTTTTGGAAGTGAACTGTACCTTCGCCTACTTCGTTACCTGTAATACCAACAGTTTTTGTACCAATTGAACCAGCATCAGTTGTTACTACATCTAATCCACCTTCAGCAACTACACCTGTTTTTGGAAGAACTTCTTTAATTGAAGCTGAGTTAGCACCAAATGGATCGCCATATTGGTCAGTTGTTACGAATGTAACAGGTAATGTTTTATTTTGAACAACTTGTAATTTGTCTGGGTTAGCTTTTACTGATTGTAATTTACGAGAATCAGTAGTTACTTTAAATTTAACGTCTTTCGTTACATCGCCTACTTTAATAGTAAGTGTAGCTTCACCAGCAGCTTCAGCAGTAATGTAGTTGTTTACTACAGAGATAATGCCGTGGTTTGAAGATTTAATGCTAATTGAGTTTGGATCAACTACTTTATCTTCTCCAGCAATTGTAGCAACTACGTTATGGATTTGAGCTTTTTCACCAACAACTAAATTTTGGCTATTTAGCTTGAAGTCTTTTCCAGTAAGTGTATTACCGTATACTACACCATTTTTATCAGCATCTACTGCAAATACAGTATTTTTAATTGCAGTAGATGGTGTATCAAGGTTTTTCACTGTAATGATACCTGTGTTAGAAACTGTTAAACCACCACGTTTTGTAACTTGTACTTCTACTTTGTAGTCACCGTGTGAAAGGCCAACACCAAGTTTACCTGTAGTAGAAGTTGACTCTCCACCTTCAAAGATGTTTGCTTTTGAACCGTCTAAGTTATTTGCAACAAATTTGACGTCATGATCTGCTAAGTTTAAGTACTCAACATCAGCGTTACCTTTTTCATCGTTTAATTTGAAGGCAACTGCTTGACCAGAACGATCGTCATCAAATGTTAATTTTTCTACAGCTAATTTTTTAACTTCGTATACGAATTTCGTTACGAATGATTGATTTTTCACTTTTACAGTAAGTTCTTTATTTGGAGCAACTTTACCACCAAGTGTTACAGTTGCAGATGTACCGTCAGCACTTGCTTCAATCGCAACTGCTTTGTCACCTTCAAGAGTTACTTCATCAGCAGAAAGTTTATCTAAACCAGTTCCTGTTAATGTTAATTTCGTTGGTTCAGAAATTTTCACATCAGTTACATACGCTTGTGTGCTATCTGGTTTTGCATATTTTTTATCTGTTACTGCGATAAATTGAGCTGCTTCTGCACGAGATACAGATTTATTCGGCTCCCATTTTTTTCCTGTTCCTACAGAGATTCCAAGATTGATTAGGATGTTTGCTTTTTCTTCACCCCAATGATCTAATAAATCCTCAAATGTTGTAACTAACTCACCGTTAACTTTGTCTTTTAAGTTATAAGCATTTACTAACATAGAAGCGAAAGAAGCACGGTCAATCTTTCCTTCTGGATAGAAGTTTTCTTTTCCGTCACCTTTAACGATGCCAGCTTTCTCAACTGCTGCAATATATTTAGCAGCCCATGTATTTTTAGCATCTTTGAAAGATGGCTGAGCATTTTCATCAACTGGTAATCTTAAAATTTTAGTGAAAATTACTGCTGCAGAAGCACGATCGATTGCTTCAGCTGGACCATATGTACCATCTGGTTTACCAGTAATCGCACCTTTTTCTACTAAGTAGTTAATAGAATCTAATGCCCAATGATCAGCTGGAACGTCCGGGAATGATTTACCTGCTGCTGCTACTGGAGATACAACACCTGCTACCATTGCTGCTGTCATTGTACCAGCGATTAATTTTTTGTAAGAGTTAGTCTTTGCCATTTTATAATTTTCCTCCTTCAGGAATATGCTACTAGTTTCATATCATATGTAATTTGAAAACTAGCTAGTTAGAAAAGCCATAAAACAATAAAAAACATTAACAAAAATATAAAATACCATAAAAAAGCAGTTTACATAATAAAATGATATAAACCTATAGATGTAAATATAAGGTTTAAATACCATTTTTTGAAACAAGTTCATCATACTATACAAAACTATTCGTTATCAAGAACTTTCTCAAAAGAAGATTCGACACATTCTGATAATTCAGTCTTTTAATTGTATTATTTGGATATCAATAATACCAAAATATAGAAATGAATAAACTGTTTTCCTATAAACCACCCTCACTGCGCTTCGTATATTTTTCATATCGAATACACAATTGGAATTATAGCACATATTTCCACTTCATCACCTAAATGTTTTTTACAATAAATGCAATTTCCGGACTATATTCGACTTAAATTATTATAATTCGACGTTTATTTCTTTTTTTCGAATGTTTTTTTAACGAAAAACGGTGTGAATTTACAAAAGATTTACATATTAATTAGATGTTTTTCTATTTTTGAAAACGTTGTCAATTTATTTCTCAATAAAACTAACTATAAATCTTCAAAATATGATTAATTTTTCAAAAATCGTTCTTTATAAAAATTAGACCATAAAAAAGAGCCCACATAATGTGGACTCTTTCTATTGAAATTTATTTCAATTAGCGAGCTACTGTTACTGGTTTGAAAGCAACAAGTTTGTTATTTGCTAGGCCGTCAACTGTATTTAAAGTTTCATTCGCTTTAAGCTCTTTAGCTTTAAGCGTTAATGTACCAGTTGCAAAGTTAACATTCTCTGTAGTTGTTAGCTTAAGTGCTACTTCTTTAGAAGCAGCTTCTTTTGCTTTATTAGCAGATTCTTCTGTTACTGTAAATGGCACACCATTTAAGTCAAATACAAAGTCAGTTGCATCAACGTTTACAGCTTCAGAGAATGTAAGAGTTACTTCTTGTTTCCCTACATTTGTAACTTTAGCTGATTTGAATTCAGGAGCTTTTGTATCAATAACATCTAATAATAGGTTTGTTGTACCCATTTTTATTCCAGATGCATTTGCGACGTTAGCTACTGTAAACTTCACTGTTTCTGATTTTTCGAAAGTGAATGTTTTTGGTAGTTCGATAGTTGCAGTATCACCAGATAAAGTGATTAGTGTACCTTCTGGTAATTTAGCACCTGCTAATGTGTAGTTGCTTACATTAGCAGCTGACTCTGCACCTTGACCACCTTTTACTACCTTGTCAAATTTCACTACAAGAGTAGTTTCAGCCTTATTAAATGCTGCACTTGTTACCTTTGGAGCTACTTTATCTACGTTTACTACTTCTTCATCTTTCTTTTTATCAACTTTTACATCTGCAGTAAATGCTGCTGAATTATTGCCAGCTGTATCTTGAATAAATCCTTTTGAAGCAGCAACTTTGTAGTTACCTGCAGCTGGGAATGTTAAAGTGATTGCTTTTTTATTATCTTTAACTGCTGCTGCAGTTACTTGTTCTGTTACATCTTCACTTGTATCTTGATTAATAATACGAACAACTTTTTTATCAAATGTAGTTGTTTCAACATTTACTTCTTTATCAAATGTAAATGTAGCTGCTACGCTTTGTTCTTTTTCTGCTACAGCTTTTACGAAGTTAGGAGCTACTTCATCTTTTGTAACTTTTACTTCTTTAGATACTTTTTGACCTACGTTGTTAGCTGCATCTTTATAACCAACAAGTTCAACTGTAAGATTTGTAGCTGTTTCATCTGCTTTAAGAGCGTCTTTTACTTCAACAACCGCTTTTGTTTTATCTTGAGCATCAGCAGAAATTGTAGCTACTAAAGTTTCTTTGCCTTTTTTAACTGTTACAGTACCTAGGTTCGCGTTAGCCATCTCTTCAGAGAATGTAACTTCTAATGTAGCGTTTCCTTTAGCAAGTTCTTTCACTTTAACATCTTTAACTTCTGGAGCTGTAACATCTTTTTCTACTTTATAAGTAGCTTTACTTTCGTACATTTCCATAGTGTTATTAACTAAATCTGTAGCACCAGTTACGATGATTGAGAATTCTTTACCGTTTTCAAAATTTAAAGCATTTTTAGAAGTGAACGTATTGTTTTCCACTTTACCTTCAACTTTTTGGCCGTTAACTACTACAGTTGCACCTTTTGTTGCATTTAATTTTTCACTGAATACAACTTTAAGTTTTCCTTCTGGAATAGATACTGTAGATACAGTTGGAGCTACTTCATCATTAAAGAAGATAACTTCTAATGCTTTTGGAATTTCTTTGCCTTCAGCAGTTTTTAATTTTTCAACAGTCACAACATAAGCATTGTTATTTTTAAGCATATCAGCATCTTCTAGAGTTAAGATTACAGATTTTTTATCTTCACCGATTTTTGCAGGAACTGCTACTGGAGTACCACCTTGAGAAATTGTGAATTTCGCGTTCTTCACATCTTCTTCTTTCACTGTAGCGCCAAGTTTAACTTCGACCTCTTTAGCGTTGATCGCTTTAACTGACTCAACTGTAGCTGCTTCTTTTTGTCCGAACTGCTTGTCAGTCTTAGCAATGAATTGAGCTGCTTCTGCTTTAGTTACAGTTTTATTTGGCTCCCATTTGTCGCCAGTTCCTACAGAGATTCCTAATTCAACTAGGATGTTAGCTTTTGCTTTACCCCAGCTATCTTCTAAGTCTTTGAATTTAGTTTCTGGAGTACCGTTTACTTTAGTATCTAATTTGTAAGCTTCTATAAGCATAGATGCCATTGAAACGCGGTCGATTTTGCCGTTTGGCTCGAATTTGCCGTTATCTTTACCTTTAACTACACCCGCTTTTTCTACAGCTGCGATGTATTTTACAGCCCAGCCTTCTTGAGCGTCAGGATAAGATGGTTTAGCGTTCTCTTCGATTGGTAAGCTTAAGATTTGAGCCATCATTGTAGCTGCTTCTGCACGAGTGATCTCTTTTCCAGGCTCGAATAGTCCTGCATCGTTACCTTTAACTGCGCCTTTTTCTACTAAGTAGTTAATAGAATCTTCTGCCCAGAATTTAGCTGGAACGTCTGGGAATGTTTTACCTGCTGCTACTGGAGATACAACACCTGCTACCATTGCTGCTGTCATTGTACCAGCGATTAATTTTTTGTAAGAGTTAGTCTTTGCCATTTTATATATTTCCTCCTTCAGGAATGTAATACTAGTCCCATAATATTTTAAATAGATATTCTATTTAATGTTGAAACTAGTAAATATAAATGTAGTTAAGATCCTATATATAAAAATTACTCCGTAATACAGAATAATAACGACATCAAACCGTTTTTACCCGAATTTAAATCCTTAAATTCGACAAAAAAGTGAATTCTCATAATTCTAACGTTCATTTTTTTTTCGACTTTTATTTTAAATAACCAGATTTTAAAATCGGGATATTTAAAATGTACGAAACAATGCATCAGAACTAAATTTGTACAATATTTATATAACCATTTACAACTATAGCAGAAAAACACTTACAATTTCAATATATAAATATAAAGATAATAAAATTAATAAACACTATATTTCTCTGGCGTTCGACATAATTCTTAAGGTCGCTTTTTTGAAGAAGACCGACATCATTATCCAGTTACTTTCATACAAAACGCATTATACCGATATTCTTTATATAATAATGTTGAGATTTTAAGATGAAAAAACATCTATTCAGGAACAACTAAAACTTCAATCTGTTGTTTTTTTCGACATTTTTTTCTTTCATACACTTCTCTTTCAAATTCTTACTTACATAGCAAAAAAGAACAGGTGATTCCTGTTCTTCTTTCTACTCAATTATTGAATTAAAAGAGGAATGGCCTCTATTCCATTCCTCTTTTTATAGACTCTTTTGCATGTAAGTCATTAATAATATATTTGGACGCTATGGAAATTTGCTCTCGTAATTCCTCTACCCTTTGTCCTAATGTTTCCTGTACATATTCTGTCTGCCCTAATTGTTTAATCGCCATACTATGTAATGTTTCTGTCGTCCAGTCTCCATCCACATTCCCAATAATCGGCTGATTTACTTGTTGTAAAAACGAATCGATCTTTGGATCATATGAAATTCCAATCATAGGCGTGTTTGCAACTGCCGATAATATAAGAGCATGCAGTCTCATTCCTATTAAAAGAGAGCATTCTGATAAAATAGAGATTTTCTCATGAATATCCATTTTATAAGGGAGCATGTGCGCTTCTTCTCCCATCAAATTAATGATATCCCTTGATGCATTTTGATCAAATGGTCCATGCATCGGTACAAATAAAATATGGTATCCCTCTTGCTTAAGCTTTTTCAGCGTATCTGCTAACTTCTTCATATAATCTTCTTTTGCATCCCAGTACCTTACACTAACCGCAACGACCTTTCCTTGCAGCGCATGTTTTTGAAGCCAATCGGATTTCTTTTCTTCTGGCTGACAAGCTAATACTGGATCTGGAACAAGTTCGATGTCTTTCTTAATACCAATTTCTTTTAAGTACAAAAAAGAGTCTTCATCACGTACTGATATATATTCAGCCTTTGATACATGCCATTTCACTAATAAACGATTTTGCTTCTTCGTAATAGGTCCGATTCCTTGGGCGTAAATATAATACGGCCTTTTCAAAAAACGGGCAAGCCGCATAATACCCGTATAGTATAAAATACTCTTAATACTCGTCTTATCTTGTAAGAGACTTCCGCCTCCACTAATTAAACCATTACTTCTCTTTATTTCTCGGTAAATCGCTCTTATATCCCATCGGTTTACTGCTTCTACACCGTACATTTTTCTTGTATAGTCGGGGTCATTTGAAAGTACAACAAGCTCAAGAGTAGGATCCTCTTCATGTAGCGCTTTAATAATTGATTGCAAAATTGCTTCGTCCCCAACATTATAAAAACCATAATATCCTGATAAAACTAACCGCACTCTTAATCTCCTCCAACATTTCGCAATCAACTCTTTTTGTAATTAAACAAATTGTTATCCATTCCTTGCCGAGAAAGGTTTGATAACTTCAAATTGATTTCTTTCACAAACATCTAACAAGTCATACCCATGTATAATATTGTTCATTTTCTATAATCAACGATTTTATTTACGTAAAAATGGAATTTGTTCTTTCGATATCCAGTTTAGTTTCAATGCACATATGCCATATAACACTGAAGCTATACTTAGCGCCACAGCACTATATATCATTGCTAAAATCCTGGAATCTGTCACATTGATTAATGTAGTCCCAAAGTATAATGCTATACCTAAAATACTAGATACTCCAATCACAGCCAAAAATTTCCCTATAGCTATTGGATAGGAAAGATCTTTTCTAATATAAATATGATTTGCGATACAAATCATTATATAAATAATTAGAGTACTATACGCTGCTCCATTTATACCAAATTGGTTTACTAGCGCTATATTTAATACAATTTTTACAAAACTTACACCGATGACAATCCATGCTGCTTGCATCGAACGATTAATCCCTTGCAAGATTCCTATTGATAATACCATAAGTGATGTGAAATACGAGCTACCAATTAAAATAGCTAACATGCCACTTCCTTTTGTATCTGTAAATAACGCAACATTAAGCGGTACTGCAAGCGCCATAAGCCATATCGTTATCGGCATTGTTAAAACGTGTGCAAACTCATTTGTACGTTTTACTGTCAGTTTAGCTAAAGCTATATCTTTTTTTGTTAAAGCCGCTGTTAATAATGGAATTAACGGAAATACTATCGCACTTGCAAATACAACAATTAATTGCGTAAATGCAAAACCACGGCTATATATACCAAATTGTTCCTGAATAGTTGTAGAAGATTCATGTAGCACATGTGGAATTGTTACAGAATCAACTAAATTTAAAACAGGCATCGATAACGCTCCGATTGCAATAGGAACTGAAACACGGAGTATACTTTTCGCGTTTTTCTTAAAGTCTTGTAATGAATATGTTTCACTCTTATAGCGATACGTGCTTTTCACATATTTCATTCGCAAATATATGAGTGACGTAATAACACCAAAGCAAGAACCAATCATTGCTCCGCCTGTTATGATATCACTACCTTTATTCCAATATACAAATATATAGGCTATTGTTAGCATAAAGAATACGCGTATCAACTGTTCAATTACTTGTGATACACCAGTAGGTATCATATCTCCGAACCCTTGGAAATATCCACGGTACACTGCCATATACGGTGCGATTAATAAAGCAAACGAAGTAACAATTAATGCTAGCCTCGTCTCTTGCCCACCAAGCATATTTGCAATGCCACTCGATCCAATGATAATAATTAAAAATCCGAGCACCCCAAATATAACACCGATAATAGATGCGGACGTAAACAATTTAGCTATTCCGTCACGATCATTCTTTTCATGAAGATCAGCTATTAACTGGGATATTGCTAGCGGGACTCCCGCTACTGATAAAGTTAAGGCTATCATATATACAGGAAAAACAAGGCGAAAAATCCCAAGTACTTCATCCCCTGCTATATTTTGCAATGGAATTTGAAAAAAACTCCCCACTACTTTCGATATAAACGTTGTAACGGTTAAAATCGCAGCGCCTTTTACAAACTTTTTATTCATCTTCTATCTCTTTTCTTTCAATATATAATCTACATAAAATATTAAATCCGTATTATTCATTCAACTTGAGAATCATCACTTTATCTCATTTAGTTATCATACCAAATTTCTTATATATTGAATACTCTCTTTCTTTTTATGTTTTAAATATAATATGTGCCATATATATGTTTTTTTATCCAGTATTTTCTTCAACTTACTACTTCTACTTGTTCAAGATAAACATGTGCTATAATGTAGCTATTGTCAGTAAGAGGAGTGTTTACAACATGCTGAATTCGGTAAAGAAATTGTTAGGAGATTCTCAAAAAAGAAAGCTAAAAAAATATGAACAACTCGTTCAAGATATTAATGATTTGGAAAAACAAATGGCTGATTTACCTGACGAAGAATTACGTCACAAAACTGTCACCTTCAAAAGTATGCTTAAGGATGGTAAAACAGTTGATGACATAAAAGTAGAAGCATTCGCTGTTGTACGCGAAGCCGCAAAACGCGTGCTTGGATTACGCCATTACGATGTGCAGTTAATCGGAGGACTTGTATTACTAGAATGTAATATTGCGGAGATGCCAACTGGTGAAGGAAAAACATTAGTTTCCTCTCTCCCAACATATGTACGTGCCCTTGAAGGAAAAGGCGTTCATGTTATTACTGTAAACGATTACTTAGCGAAGCGTGATAAAGAGTTAATTGGCCAAGTTCATGAATTTCTAGGCTTACAAGTTGGATTAAATATTCCTCAAATCGATCCTTCTGAAAAGAAACTTGCGTACAAAGCTGATATTACATACGGTATTGGAACAGAGTTTGGCTTTGACTATCTTCGCGATAATATGGCTGCTTCACAAAATGATCAAGTCCAGCGCCCCTATCACTTTGCTATTATCGATGAGATTGATAGCGTTTTAATTGATGAGGCGAAAACGCCACTTATCATTGCTGGGAAGAAATCAGGTAGCTCTGATTTGCATTATTTATGTGCAAAAGTTATTAAATCATTCCAAGATACCCTTCACTATACATACGATGCAGAATCGAAATCAGCTAGTTTTACAGAAGACGGTATTACAAAAATAGAAGATTTATTTGACATCGATAACTTATATGATTTAGAGCATCAAACTCTATACCATTATATGATTCAATCATTACGTGCCAATGTCGCTTTCCAGCTTGACGTTGACTATATTGTGCATGATGAAAAAATACTACTTGTAGATATTTTCACAGGACGTGTTATGGATGGTCGCTCTTTAAGTGACGGCTTACATCAAGCACTAGAAGCAAAAGAAGGTTTAGAAATTACAGAAGAAAACCAAACACAAGCTTCTATTACAATTCAAAACTTCTTCCGTATGTATCCGGCATTATCAGGTATGACAGGTACCGCAAAAACGGAAGAAAAAGAATTCAACCGTGTATATAATATGGAAGTTATTCCAATTCCAACGAACCGTCCTATTCTTCGTGAAGATAAAAATGACGTAGTATATGTAACAGCTGATGATAAATATAAAGCTGTGCGTGAAGAAGTTCTAAAACAGCATAAGCAAGGACGCCCTATTTTAATTGGGACGATGTCTATCTTGCAATCTGAAACTGTTGCTCGTTATTTAGATGAAGCAAACATAAAGTATCAATTATTAAACGCTAAAAGTGCAGAGCAAGAAGCAGACTTAATTGCAACTGCTGGGCAAAAAGGTCAAATTACAATCGCTACAAATATGGCAGGCCGAGGTACTGATATTTTACTAGGTGAAGGTGTCCACGCCCTTGGTGGATTACATGTAATTGGAACAGAACGTCATGAATCTCGCCGCGTTGATAACCAGCTTAAAGGACGAGCTGGTCGCCAAGGTGATCCGGGAAGCTCTCAATTTTTCCTATCTTTAGAAGATGAGATGCTAAAGCGCTTCGCTCACGAAGAAGTAGAAAAGTTGGAAAAATCACTGAAACCTGACAAAACGGGGCTTATTAATACATCTAAAGTTCATGATTTCATTAACCGTACACAATTAATTTGTGAAGGTGGTCATTTCTCAATGCGTGAATATAATTTAAAATTAGATGACGTAATTAATGATCAACGTAATGTTATATACACACTACGTAACAACCTTCTAAAAGAAGAAACAAATATGATAGAACTTGTTATTCCAATGATTGAACACTCTGTGGATGCAATTGCTAAGCAGCACCTTCTTGAAGGAATGCTTCCTGAAGAATGGGATTTCACTAGTTTAACAGCATCTATTAAAGAAGTTTTAGCGGCTGAAACTTTGCCGCCATTATCTGCGAACAACGTACATTCACCTGAGGATTTACAAATCGTTTTAAAAGATACAATTTCTAGCTATATCGAACGTGTACAAGAATTAAATGACCATGCGGATTTACAACAATCACTGCGCTACGTTGGTTTACACTTCCTAGATCAAAACTGGGTAAATCACTTAGATGCAATGACTCACTTAAAAGAAGGTATTGGCTTAAGACAATATCAACAAGAAGATCCAACTCGCCTTTATCAAAAAGAAGGTTTGGATATTTTCTTATACACTTACGGTAATTTTGAAAAAGAAATGTGCCGATATATCGCGAGACATTTAGCAGTTCCAGAAAACGTACAATCATGAGGTGAAAATTTATGTTATCATTCCTGAAAAAGGCAAAGAAAAAAGGAAAAGATACTACTGTTTCTAGTAATCAATTATTTGGACAAGAAGAAACTACTTCTCAAAATAAAACGGTAAAGCCAGTTCTTTACTTCCATCCTAGCTGGGGTGACGTAGCACAAGAACAAAAATACATTTATCAATTTTTACATAAAGAATTACCACGTTTACAAGAATATCAAATTTCTTTATCAGGAATTGAAATTGAAAAACGTGATGGCGCATACGATGTAGCTGCTTTCATTCGCAGCAGTGTCCCAAAACCGATTTCTTTCGAAGAAGTTACATTACTTCTATTAAACAAAGATAAAAAGCTGTGCGCACGTAAAACATTTAACCTGTCTGCACTTGGCGATATTCCTGAAAACGTAAATATGCCGTTCGTATTTACATTTGAGCAAGAAACAATAACGGAAGCTGAACTATCTCAATCAGATTGGGAATTAGCTTTCGAAATTGAAAGTAAGCATCAACTAGATTTAGATCCATCTTGGGAATCTCAGTTACCTGAAGCAAGCAAAGATGCTTTACGTAATTTTGTAGACAATTTAACACCTCCAAATGAAGGTGAAATTAACTTCCTAGGTTTACAAGCCGCACTGAAAGAGAACGGTGATTTACATACAACACTTCTAATTCGTAACGGCTGTAAAGATAACATTCAACTAGAACAACTTCCTCTTCATATTGAAGATGCTTCTGGAGAAATCGTTGTTAAAGGTGCTTTCACGTTACCGAATCTTGAAATTAAAGCGAATACTACAAAACCTTGGTCATTTGTTTTCCCTGCTTCATCCACCTTGAAACAAAATATGGATTTATCTAGCTGGAAAGCATTTGTACCACAAGACTAATATACAAAAAAGCCTATCCTAAAAGATGGTCATCACACCTTTAGGATAGGCTCTATTTTTTATGTAAAATCTACTTCGTTACTAATAAACGTTCAATATGATACTCAGCTTCTAGTTTACACATTTCATCTACATGCTTTACTTCGCTCTTGTTTAACAGCTCTAATTGTTCTTCACTCGGCTGCTCACTAATAAGCTCATTAATTTTTTCATTTACTTTCATCGCTAATGCTTGATGGAAATCTGGATGTCCTTTCAACTCGTCATCTACTTTATTAATCCAAGTTGATTTTGTGTATAAATATTGTTTCCACTGTTCAACAAATTGCTGCATATCAAATTTTTCTTCATTCCATTCAATTTCTTTCATATATCTCTCAAAAGAAACAACAATTGATCGTGTAATCCCGATCTTCACTCCATGTGGTAACTGTTTGTACATCAAATATTCCCTCCAGCTTAAAGCTCTTCCTTCTGAATATAAAGGAATCTCAAAATTCATATACCTTCTTATAATAGCACATTGCTAATCTAAGATGTTACTACACTGTGTAGAAAATCAATTATCAACAGACGTATAACATTTAGATATAATGATTTTATACATAGTAAGCACATATACAAATAATAAGAACCTTCACACTCTATAACGCAATTCATGTGAAGGTTCTTATTGTTATATTGCCTTAACTTTTAAAAACTGCAGTTTCTCTTTTTGCTCATCATTCGCCATCATTACTATCGTCTTTTCAACATGCGGATGTACATGTTCAAGTGTCACACTCACTCCTGCTTTATCCGATTGCTCAACAAAGTTTAATAACGCTATAGCTCCTGATACATCCATATAATGTACATCTTTCATACGCAAACTAACTGGTGACTTCACATCTTGTAAAGAAGCAAAAATACGATCTACTGATAGAAATGAAAGTGGTCCCTGAATCGTATACGTCGCTTCTTTTTCTTTTATAATAGAAGCTTTACGTTCTTTACACTTCACCATGTATATAATGAAGGAAAGAATAATGCCAAACGCAACAGCAACCATTAAATCGAATTTCACTGTCACAACCATCGTCACGAACATAACAATCACATCACCTCTTGGTGCTACATGTGCTTTCTTCATGCTTTCCCAATCAAACATCCCGATGCCAGTTAAAATTAAAATACCTGATAATACAGCAAGCGGAATATATTGTACCACTGAACCGAGTCCCATAATGAAAATAAATAATATGACACTATGCATACAAGCCGACAGTGCCGTCTTCCCCCCGCTTCTTATATTGACGATAGATCTAACAGTTGCACCTGCTCCTGCTAATCCACCGAACAAACCACTCGCAATATTGCCAATACCTTGTCCGATTAACTCTTTATTACTTTTATGACGTGTCCCCGTCACATTATCCATTACGACAGACGTTAATAACGAGTCAATTGATCCTAGTAAAGCAATACTAAGTGCTGGTAATACAAGTGCTAACATGCCATTTGCGTCTAAATTCGGTACGTGAAGAGATGGCATCGCCTCTGGAATTGCACCTATTTTTTCAATCATCTTATTTAAAGAAAGAGTTCCTACAACTGGTAAGTTTACCGTAATTCCTTGTAGCATAGAAGAAAATAACGGCAACGTTACTGTAACACCTACTAACGCTACTAAACTTGATGGAATGGCCTTAATCCATTTTCCAGAAACAATCATTACAATGATCGTTAATAACACAAGCAGAAAGCTATTTTGTACGTGCTTCATTTCACCTAAAATAATAATCAGTGCAATCCCATTCATAAACCCTGAAACAACAGGATACGGAATGTAACGAACGTAAGAGCCGAGCTTACATACACCAAATAAAATTTGAAATAACCCCGCCATCATAAATGCAATAAAGCTTGCTTCCAATCCGTGAGTTGCAATAACGCCTGTTGCAATTACTGTAATCGGCCCAGTAGGACCCGTTACTTGCCCCGGTGTACCGCCAAATAACGCCGCAAACAAACCTGCTAAAATTGCACCATACAATCCGACAAGTGCTCCCTCAGACGTTCCCGTTGCAGCAATACCAAATGCAATCGCTAGCGGCAAGGCAACAATCGCAACAGTAAACCCTGCTAAACATTCCTTTGCTATTTTTTGAAACATATAAATAACCACCTTCGTATAAAGTGAAACTTTAATCAGTGGGGTTTTGTTCATCCCCCACTGATTATTAGCCCGCAAATAGCGGGATAAAGTCCACGTTCCATTGTACATCTAAAACAAATCATTCGTTAGCGTATTTATAAAAAACTCTTTACAGTCTCGTGAAGTAAACGTCTACATTTACAAATAGCCTTCCCAAGTCAAACTAAAAAACAGCAATATGACGAATCTACCTTTGGAAACAAACTTGACTATGCTATAATGAACAAATTAAATCTTTTACTATATACTTGGAGGCACTATGCTAACTTTTGAAGAAAAATTATCAATTATTGAATCTTTCCCGGAATTAGAAAGAAAGAACGTATCATTAAAACGCGTAAACTTTCACTTTGAAGAAAGTCGTTTAGATAAAAAGAACGTTGTATATCATTTACACCCCAATGGAAACGGATTTGTATATGCAAACTTCATTAAAGGTTATAGAACAGATGATAAAGGTATGATTAACATCCGTGAGTTTTCAGAAGAAGAACTGCGTTCATTAATTGAAAAAGTAATTGAACGTCTATCACAGGAGCAAGAGGAAATTGTAGCACCAATGGAACCTGCTGCGGAAGAAGAATGGCGTAACGAAGACGGTCATATCCTAACTCTTATTCAAGAGGATGACATGTGGAACGTTTACGCTGGCGTAAACTTAGACGGTACATTCAACTCTTATCCAGAAGCTGCGGAATACCTTGATGAAGAAGGTTTCTCACGTAAATAATAGGTTCCTTACTACTAAAGAGGGCCGTCCCAGTTTTTTTGGGGATGGCCCTCTTTTTATTAATAGGTAGGCTATCATTGTCTTATTTTGTAGTTAAGCCGATATCCTTTGTCGAAACGTCGATATATGTAGAGTTGCGTTCGATATAATTTCATGCACTGTTGCAATTTACCCCAATAAGAACATAAATCAATTTCGAAATTAAGCTTTTTGGGCAGTTCCATCCATTAAATTATGGCATCAAAACTTCTTATTCTCACTATCCCCTATAAAAATTTGAATTTGACAACTATACGTCTCCGTATTAAAAATATCACTAACTAACTCCACTTCAATAAAACTCTCCACTTCTATATTATTTTCTTTTATGTATTTAATTATGGTATTTCGACGTTCTTCCTCATTTTCTTTACTATACGCTAATGTTACATATTTCCCGCCCGGTAATACTTTTATATTTTGCATCTTTTCCATATGTACATGATCTTGTACTTTATTAAAAACATACTTTGGTTCTACATCCCACTTTTCATTGACATTATATAGAATACCCATTTCCATTGACATCTTATCTTCATACTCTTGAATGATTTTCTCTAAATTAGAATAATACAGTAACTCTTGTAAACTCCCCACTTCTTTGCATGGCGCTACAATCACATTCCGCTGCTCAAAGAACTGAATACACACTTCATCACCTTTTAATATTTCCTGTGAACTCCCTACTTTCTCATTTAACCCATCAATCGTTTCAATTACCTCTTTCATTTTCTTTATATGCTCTTCCGCTTCCTCTCTCTTTAATTGTAAAAATTGCAGCAATTTATCCATATCACATTCCTTAAAAATCTCTTGAAGTTCTACTATACTGGTGTTCAACTCTCTACAGCTTTTTATAATATCAATGTGAATGAATTGATCTATAGAATAATATCTATATCCTGTTGATTCATCAACATGTTTTGGAATAAGAATCCCCATCTTATGATAGTACCTTAACGCTTTTATCGTAATATCCTTTATTTTTGCAACTTCTCCAATAGAAAATAATGTTTTCACCTGAATCTCTTCCTTTTTATTTTTTCGCATGCAACTATTGACTCTACCCTTAGAGGAGACATTACTATTTATAATAAGTCATTTACATTAATAAAGGGAGTATACAATTATGAACACAGTAAAATATAGAAATCTTGTCAAAGAAGACTATGAGCCTATAAAACATTTAATTGGTGAGGCATTTGGATTTAATGAATTCATTACAGATAAAAAATTTTTAAATTCAATATTAAACTTCTACCTACACAGTTGCATTTTAGGAAGCTCCTTTAGTAAGGTAGCTGAAAAAGATAATGAAATTATCGGTGTCATTTTAGGCGATTCCAAAAAAGATAAAAACCGTTTAAAGAGATTCCATAATACTGTTAGCTTTTCCTTTAACACGCTGAAACTATTCATGACGAATAAAGAGAATAGAGAGTTTTTAAAAGCATTTATAAAGGTTCAAAAAACATATAAAGAACTAATTCAAGGAAAAGAAGATCATTTTCAAGGCTGTATACAATTATTCATCGTATCCGAAGAATCTAGAGGTCTTGGAGTTGGGAAATCTTTATTAAATCATTTATTCCAATACATGACAAAAGAAGAAGTGACATCTTTATATTTATATACAGATAATGAATGCAACTATGAATTTTATGACAGACAAAACTTCCAACGTATACAAGAAAAAGCAGTTAATTTTGGACCAAAAGAAGAAGATTTCAACATATTTTTGTACCGCTATAACTTTAACTAATAGTAACATTTACACTTCAATGCTCTTTGCTAATTAGCAAAGAGCTATATTAAGTATGATATCACTCACGAGTGGTTGTCAAAAAATCATACTAGCTTAAATCCTCCAGCCAAACTCTTCTACTACTATTGTTTCAGTTCGATTATCGTGAGAAAGAGGAAGATGTGTAACAACTTCAATTTAAAAAGGAGCGCACAACATGGAATGGATTCACGAATTATTTCAGCAATATGGGTATTATGTAGTACTTATTGGATTACTTTTAGAATATATTGCTCTTCCGTTTCCAGGAGAGCCAACATTAGCCTATGCAGGATTTTTATCACATCAAGGTGATTTAAGTTTACCAATTTTAATTATTTTATCCTTTATTGGGACAAGCGTAGGTATGACATTCCAATACTTTTTAGGAAATAAACTTGGCATGCCTTTCATTCAGAAATACGGGAAATATGTATTTTTAACAGAACGAAAAATTAATTTAACGAAAATGTGGTTTGATAAATACGGATATTTTCTAATCTTTATCGCCTTTTTCATTCCAGGCGTCCGCCACTTTACAGGATACTTTGCAGGAATTATCAACTTACCGTTTCGCCGCTTTGCGATGACAATTTATTCAGGTGCCCTATTTTGGGTATCATTCTTCTTAATCGGTGGTTACTGGTTAGGGGAAAACTTAGAAGATATATTCATCGTACTTGAACAACACATTTGGAAAATTATCTTCGGTATTATTATCATTACGCTAATCACTCGATTTCGCAAAAAAATAAAGCATGTGATTTTAAAAGGTATAAATTAAATCTTTCATCAACAAACTTATATGCGTACAAGAATAATAAAAAGCGGGGACACATAGTCTCCACTTTTTATATACAGCCCGTTCTCAAACTAAAAACACAAGAGCTTGACACTATTTCCTTATTAAGAAAGATAATCTTATTTGTAAAGATAGCTCCCTATTTTTTCGCGCCTTTCAACGACTCTCTCAGGACAAATTTTTGTAATTTTCCACTCGCATTACGAGGCAGTTCATCCACAAATAAATAGTGACGTGGACGTTTATAGTCTGCTAATTCATCACTTTCTTTACAATATATTTCCAAATCTTCTTCTGTAATCGCTTCATCTTTCTTTACAACAACAGCCACGACACGCTCTCCCCATAGTTCATCTGGCTCACCAAGTACTGCAACATCTAATACACCAGGGTGACTATGAAGAAAATCTTCAATTTCGCGAGGGTAAATATTTACGCCACCGCTAATTACCATATCATCAACGCGGTCTGCAACGAATAAATAGCCGTCTTTATCGAAGTATCCTAAATCACCAGAATGATACCAGCCTTTATACATCGATTTTGCATTTGCTTCTTCTCGATTATGATAACCAGCCATCATAGTTGGACCGCGCAAAATAATTTCCCCTACTTCATAAGGAGGCAACGTATCATCTGGCTCTGCTGGTCCATCTTCGTTCGGTTTCACAATTCGAATTTCATGGCTAAAGCACGGTGTTCCTGCTGAACCAGCTTTCGTAATTTGATCCTCTTCTACGAGAAACGCAACAACTGGTCCCATTTCTGTCATTCCGTAAATTTGAACAAGATCAATATAAAGGCGCTCTTTACATTCCTTCACTAGCGCCGGTGCCATTGCAGCTCCGCCGTATACACCGATTTTCATTGAAGTTAAATCATACTTAGTTAGATCTTTTTGCAGTAACATATTCCACATCGTCGGTGCTGCAAAAAACGTCGTAATCTTCTCTTCTTGAATGGTATGTAATACTCTATCCGTATCAAAATGATGTAAAATAACATTCTTTCCGCCAACTTGAATGCGCGGTATAATTCCAGCATTTAACTCGCCGCAATGATATAAAGGTGCTACCACAAGCCCGGCGCTATCCCTATTATATTTTATGAAATACGTACAAATCATACTATGCTCAGCCATATCACGATGGCGATGTAGTACGCCTTTCGGATGACCCGTCGTTCCGCTCGTATAAAGCATAGAACAAAAATCCATTTCATCGACTACAATATCTACTTTTTCAGCTGATGCTTCATTTACTTTTTCATGGTAAGAACTAGCATAGGAAGGTGCATCGTCTTCCACGTACCAAAAAGACGAATTTGGAAAATCTCGTTCAATCATAGCAACTGTTGATTCGACTGCTTTTTCAAAGACAACTACTTTCGAGGCTGCATCTTGGAGGATATACGATAATTCTTTTGCTTTTAAGCGGAAATTAATTGGATTGAAGATCGCGCCAATTTTCGCACAGGCTAAGTAAACGTTTACAAATTCACGACAGTTATATAGGTAAACAGATACACAATCTCCCTTTCTTACTCCTTCTTTCAATAGAGCTTGCGCCGTTTTATTTATTTGCTCATCCCACTGTTTATATGTCCAACGAATATTTTTTTCTGGTTCTACTAACGCCTCTTTATTCGGATACTTGCCAACTGTCAAATCAAAAATTCTCCCTATCGTCATGTACATGCCAACAATTTCCCCCTTTTCTCTTTCATAAATCTATCATTTCGTCTATAAGTAGACATTGTCCTCTAATAATCTGACTAATTTTTCTGATTATTATCGACATAGTTTTACATATGGACCGTTTGATGGTAAATGAAATTATATCGGCGATTTTTTGAATATATCGAACGCAACTCAATTTATATCAGCTATTTTTCGAATATATCGACTTACCGACAAAAACTGACACTATAAAAAGAGGCTGTTCCAAATCGGAACAACCCCCTTCTTCTTACACGAATAGCTCTTCTAAAATTTTCAGTTTATCTTCTGTATATTTCACGAAGCCATCGTTATATGATTTTGGATCTTTCGGATTCGCAAAGTGTGTAATTGCTCCTGTTTGTGGGTGAACAAATTTACTTGATGCCCCGCAACCAAGTCCGATAATCGATTGTACTTCTTCCATAATAACAATATTGTAGATACTTTCTTGCGTCGGTATTGCATACCCAACGTTTTCTAAGTTACCTAAAATATTTTTTTGACGATATAAATAGTATGGCACGTAATTATGGTTCTTCGTCCACTCTTCCGCCTCATGCATCATCGCAGTAATTTCTTCGCGACCTGCTACTTTATATTTACGTTTGTTTTGCGTCATTTCAGAAGCACGTTTAAATGATAACGTATGAACTGTTAACGATTCTGGCATTAACTTTTCTGTTTCATCTAACGTGTGCTTGAAGATGTCTAATCCTTCACCAGGAAGACCAATAATTAAATCCATATTAATATTGTTCATTCCCATTTCACGTGCTAAATGATACTTCTCAATCGTTTCTTCTACAGTGTGATGACGTCCAATTGCTTTTAGTGTTTCTTGGTGGTATGACTGCGGATTAATACTAATACGGTCAATATTCCATTTATTTAACACTTCTAGCTTTGCTGGTGTGATCGTATCTGGGCGACCTGCCTCAACTGTTACTTCACGTACATCTTTCACATCAGGGAAAGCTTGGTACATTTCTTCATACAACATATCCATCTCTTCTGCTGTAATACTCGTCGGTGTACCGCCGCCGTAATAAATCGTCGTAACTGTAACACCTTTTTCTTTTAAAAACTTACCAATTTCACGAACTTCATAATGTAACCCGCCTAAGAACGAATCAACTGATCCTTGGCGTCCGTTAATTGCATAAGCTGGGAACGTACAGTACGCACATTTTGTAGGACAAAACGGAATACCGATGTAAATACTTACTTCTTCTTTCAAACGGTATAAATCCGGAACAACCGCTAATTGGCAATCAACAATACGCTGAAGAAGTTCAATTTTCTCTTCATGAATTAAATAACTTTCACGAAGTTCTTTATGCGCTTCTTCTTTTGACATACCATTTTGAAGCAGTTTGTGAAGAAGTTTCGTTGGTCGTACCCCAGTTAATATTCCCCAGCTCTGTTCAAGTCCAGTTAGCTGTTGAAGTACAGAAAGATATACGTAAGAAACAACATGTTTCACTTGCTTCATACGTTCTTTTTCTTCTGTGAAAGCAGATAAATCTTTCGCGAATGTTTCTTCATATACATTTCCGGTTGCAACATCTGTTAAACGAGCCGATGCTGTCACATTACCTTCTATCTGTATATCAACGATAAGATTTGCTTCTTCTTTCTCAAACCCTATCGTGCTCTCTTCAAAAAATAAACCGCCAATATTTTGTAGCGGACGTAAAAAACGATCATCTTGTAACGTTTTAATTGAAATTAACAACATTATCACCTTTTCATTTGCAAACTCTCTTTAGTTTACTTGAAGGGCGTTTGAAGGTCAATACAGAAGGTTTTACCTTATTTCGTCTATTAAAAACTTAAAGGCATAAGAGATAACATTTCTCTTATGCCTTTTATAAACCTATTAGCTATTTTTAATCATAAATCTTAAACGTATTCCTAATAACACCAGAATTACACCTATAAATGGAAGGTAATCCGTATTATGCCCTGTAGCTGGAAGTTTTTGATTATTAGAACCGCCTTGTTCTTTTTCTGGTAAGTTAGGCTTTTCTACTTCTTCGCCTGGGCTTTCTGTTCCTTCACCTGGCTTTTCTATTCCTTCACCTGGTGTTCCTGTTTCCCCACCTGGTTTTTCTATTCCTCCACCTGGTGTTTCTGTTCCTTCACCTGGCTTTTCTATTCCTTCACCTGGCTTTTCTGTCTCTCCACCTGGTGTTTCTGTCTCTCCACCTGGTGTTTCTGTCTCTCCACCTGGTGTTTCTGTCTCTCCACCTGGTGTTTCTGTCTCTCCACCTGGTG
>NZ_NADT01000021.1:34772-97105 GCF_003264205.1 Bacillus sp. SRB_8
TGTTTCTGTCTCTCCACATGGTTTCTCTGGACCTTTTCCTGTTTCTTTTTCATTGGTAATTTGAAGCTTTATAACTTCTACTTTCTCATTAGAAATCGTAAATTCAATTCCCTTATCAGATAAATTATATCCTTCTGGAGCCTGGACTTCTTTTAAAACGTAATCTCCTGGTTCCAGTTTCTTCGAAGTTGCTTTACCATTTTTATCTGATGTTAATGTGTCTATTTTTATTCCATCTTTCAGAATTTCAAACACTGCACCTTCTAATTTTTTATCTGTATCATTAGCATCTATCTTTGTAATTTCTACTTGACCTGTGATTTTTTCTTTCACTTTTTCATTCAATACTTCTTGTTTTACTACTTCATTTGCTACAACATTTACTTCCACTTTTAATTCTACCGCTTTGTAGCCTTCCGGCGCTTTCGTTTCTTCTAACGTATACTTACCTGGCACTAAGTTTTCGAATGTCACAACACCATCTTTATTCGTTGTTTTCGCTGCTCCAACTACTTGACCAGTTTCGTTTTTCAGTCTGAATTCTGCGCCTTCTAGAACTTTTCCACTCTCTGCATCCTTTTTGATTACTTGTAAGCTTCCTAGTTCTTTCGCATTTTCTACTTGTACTTGTACTACTTTGTTTGCTTCCACAACGACTTCAATTTCTTCTTTTAGTAATTTATATCCTTTTGGTGCTTTCGTTTCTTTTAACGTGTATTTTCCTGGTTATAATTTTCCAGAGATGACTTTACCTGTTTTATCTGTTCGTAACATCTCTACTTTCTTACCATCTTTATACACTTCAAATTCTGCGTCTGATAAAAGCTTCGTTTTATCGTTTGCATCTACTTTTACGATTTCAAATTGACCAAGGCTCTTACTATTCGTTACTTTTACATCAACAACTTTTTCACCGTCGACTGTTACATGAATTACTTGTTTTGTTAACTCATAACCTTCTGGTGCTTTTGTTTCTTCTAACGTATACTCACCCGGTACTAGTCCTTCTACTTTAACCGTTCCAGACTTATCTGTTGTAATTTTTTCTTTTACAACATTTCCTTTAGCATCTTTCAATGTAAATACTGCGCCTGCTAAACGTTCCGCTTGATTTTTATCATCTGTTTTAATAATTTGTAGAGAGCCCAAGAGTTTTTCATTTTCTGCCTCTACTTTTACTACTTCTTTCTCATTTTGAATTGTTACTTTCCATTCTTTATTTGAAATCTTGTAACCTGCTGGTGCTTTCGTTTCTTTCACTGTGTATTCACCTAATGGTAATTTCGGTAACATCGCTTTTCCACTCTCATCAGTTTTCAACTCTGCTACCTTTTTACCATCTTTATACACAGTAAATTCTGCATCTGATAATAGCTTCGTTTTATCATTCGCATCTACTTTTACGATTTCAAATTGACCCAGAACTTTTTCGTTCATTACTTCCTGTTTTACTACTTCATTTGCTACAACATTTACTTCCACTTTTAATTCTACCGCTTTGTAGCCTTCCGGCGCTTTCGTTTCTTCTAACGTGTACTTACCTGGCACTAAGTTTTCGAATGTCACAACACCATCTTTATTCGTTGTTTTCGCTTCTCCAACTACTTGACCACTTTCGTTCTTCAGTCTAAATTCCGCGCCTTCTAGAACTTTTCCACTCTCTGCATCCTTTTTGATTACTTGTAAGCTTCCTAGTTCTTTCGCATTTTCTACTTGTACTTGTACTTGTACTACTTTGTTTGCTTCCACAACGACTTCAATTTCTTCTTTTAACAACTTATATCCTTGTGGTGCTTTCGTTTCTTTTAATGTGTACTTTCCTGGTTCTAATTTCGTAGATATTACTTTACCTGTTTTATCTGTTCGTAACGTATCTACCTTTTCACCATCTTTATACACTTCAAACTCTGCGTCCGATAATAGCTTCGTTTTATCATTCGCATCTACTTTTACGATTTCAAATTGGCCTGTAGCTTTTTCAGCGATTTTTTTATTCAACACATCTACAGTCACTGTTTTATTAGCAGCTACATCAACACGAACTGAGCTAGATGATAGTTCATAACCTTTTGGTGCTTCAACTTCTTTTAATGTATATGTTCCAACTGGAAGTTGTTTTGATAAAGCTGCACCTTTACCATCTGTAATAATTGTTTCAACAACATTTCCATCTTTATCTATAACATCAAATTTTGCACCTGGTAGAAGTTGACCAGATTCACTATCTTTTTTCAACAATTTAAATTGACCATTCTCTACTTTTTTCGTATTCTTCATAACAATTTCAATTACGTTTGTACCATTAATTGTTACTTTTACTGGTGTATCAACTTTTATATATCCTTCTGGTGCACTTATTTCTTTTACAAAATAGTCACCAAGTGGTAAATCCTTGACTTCAGCAATACCCTTTTCATTCGTTGTAACAGTAGCTACAACATTATTGTCTTTGTCTATAACATCAAATTTTGCATCTTTTAAAACAATGTTTTCATCGTTTGCATCAACTTTTTTAATTTGTAAATTTCCTTTTTCAACTGATGGATTTTTCCATTTCGGCCAGTTAAATTTAAAATTGTGAACCTCAAACCCATCTCTTTGGTGTAATCCCCCAACATAGGCTTGTCCATTAATAGAACCACCCTTTGTCTCTACAACAGCATTTGGAGCAAACACACTTCCTACTACGCCATATCCTTTTGTTGATATTTTTGTAGCATTCGGAAACGCCCAAATTACTTTACTAGCTAACTCAGTAAAAGGTGAATTAGGATCATATGCTTGTGATGTATTAATTAAGTCTGTTGCCATCCCAGTATTTTTCGTATCGTACAAAATTGCACCGCTACCAAAATTCACTTCTTCTGCGTCTGAATAAATAACAATAAAGTCTTTGTTATTTACATTCGGAAGATAAACATCTCTTACATCAAATGTTTTCTTTCCTGTTAAGCCTGAAGAAACATAAATATTAGGATTGTTTACATCCTCTCCGATGCCAAAACTCATATTAGGTTTTGGTTTATCAGTATGTAATTGACTCGCATCTCCAATTACACCATCAACGTCTTTTCTAAATTCTTTGAACTTGGCATCAATCTCTGCTTGCTCTTTATAAGAGATACGGTCATAAGATGACTTCATTGCACCTTCTGGGTCACCATCTTTTGTCATCGCCACTGTTCCATCTTGAATGATTACTTGTCCTGCTCCCGCTTTCGTAAATTGACCACCTAGTAATAATGATGGATATCCTTCATCTTTCCATGTTGCTCCAGCTAAGTTGTTTGCTCCAGTTGCAGCCGCTACGACTGTATAACTTGATGCGTTCATGTTCTTTTGAACAGCCATCGCACCCTCAATATCCGCACTCGTTGCACTATGATCACCAAAAATGATTGCGTTATAATAAGATGTATCGCCTAAACCTTTTAATTCTGTTGTAGCTGCCTCCGCTTTATACGGTAAATGGATTAAAAAATTCATACATACTAACAATATAATTATAAAACTACTGCATATCTTTTTTACTTTTTGACTTAATGATTTCCTCAAGAAATTCATTCCCCCTTTTCAAATTTCAAAAACTTATAACAAGAAGTACATTTCAGATGTACTTAAAACCTATTCATACTAATTTACAAATAATCCATTTAAATAAAACAAAGAAGCTCTACAACTAATTGGCGAAACTACTACAATTCATTTTTGAGATAATACGTGAACTAAACTAACATGCTGAAGTGTTTTTACGTACGGGAGCTCAATAAAATTAACTCGAAGAATATTTCATGTGGTGTAACTATTTTGGCAACATCATCCACTCTACAACAGTTTTCTAAAGTATTCAAGTGAATTGTATGGATTACAGACACAATTCTTCGCCTGAAACGCTTTCATTTCTTATTGGAATATTGATTTAAACTTTTCAAATAAAGTCGACAAAAAAACGTAGCCAAAAAGCTACGTTTTTCTTTCATCGTTTCGGTGTATGTTTATGATTCTTTAAAAAAGGAAGCGGGAATTGCTTACGAAAATGCTCTTTAATCATGTACTCTACGCCGTTCTCAGTATTAGAACGTGTAATCCAGTCCGCCGCTTGCTTTAATTCTACAGGAGCGTTCCCCATCGCTACCCCAAGCCCAACATTTTCAATTACCTCTAAGTCTTCTATGCTATCTCCAATCGCAACCATTTCACTAAGGTTAATATTTAAATGCTCCCCAAGTAATTGTAAACCACGTAGTTTTGATACATTTTGAGGGAGAATTTCTATACGTCTTTCATCACACTCAACGTACTCTACATCTTGAAATGCCTTTCTTAACGTATTCATCCCTCTTTCTTTTTCACCTTTCGTATGGAAAACAATATCAATTTTTGGCGCAGCTACTGGATGATCACGCAGTGCATCCCCTAGCGAATCTACAAATTGAACCGGATAAAATAATGGATCTGCGCTTGATAATACAGTACGCGCAATTAAGTTTGGTGTATTTCTCTCACGATTCCCAATTGAATATCGTTCATGAGAAATGCGAACATTACAATCAAAATGCTCTAACACTTGCACGATATTAAAGGTTTTCTCTTCAGATAATCTCCTTTGAGCGAACGGCTTATCTAACGATGCTGAAACGAAAGCACCGCCATGCGTAACTAATATAGAATCTAATTTTAACGCCTTCGCTATTTTATGAGCAGATTGAAAATTACGATTCGTAAATAATGTAACGTATACATCTTTTCTTTTCACAAATTCAATTGTTTCTCGTATCCCTTTTGCGATTTTTCCGTTGTTGTATAGTAGTGTCCCATCTATATTAAGAGCTAGTAAGCGATAAATCATGTCGCACTCCCCCTCTTCGCTGTTGTACTCTATCCATAATTTATGAAATAAATGTAGTAAATAGAACGAGTTAGAATTACTACTGAAAATTTGGTTTACTATATACATATACAACTGGCAAAGGAGATAGTACAATGCAGGCACCACCTTCTTTTTATGAAGGCGATACATTAGTGGTCGCAAAGAAGTTACTCGGACATAAACTCGTTCATATTGTAGACGGCATAAAGCGGAGCGGAATTATTGTAGAAGTAGAAGCATACAAAGGTCCAGATGATAAGGCCGCTCATAGTTACGGCGGCAGACGGACTGATCGAACAGAAGTAATGTTCGGTGCACCCGGACATGCTTACGTATATTTAATTTACGGCATGTATCATTGCTTTAACGTAATTACAGCACCAATCGGCACCCCGCAAGGAGTTCTCATTCGTGCTCTTGAACCTGTAGATGGAATCGAAGACATGAAACTAGCGCGCTACAACAAAACCGACATTACGAAAGCTCAGTATAAAAACTTAACAAATGGCCCCGGAAAACTATGCCGCGCGCTCGGAATCACTTTAGAAGAGCGCGGCGTATCATTACAAAGTGATACGTTACATATTGAATTAGTTCCTGAAGAAGACCATTTATCATCCACACATAACATAATAGCTGGCCCTCGTATTAATATTGATTATGCAGAAGAAGCCGTTCACTATCCATGGCGGTTTTATTATGAAAAGCATCCGTTTGTTTCAAAATAAAGAAGCTATCCTATAAGTAAGTGAAACCAACTTATAGGATAGCTCTTTTTTCGTAATTCATCACACGTCGAAAAGCCGAAATCCGGGCTCGGATTTCGGTTTTGTTTCTATAAAAGAAACCGTTGTTCCTCCAACATTGCCAAATACAGCTCATCTCCAAAGAGAAAATCTTAAAAGCATTATTTTTTTAATGCATAATAATTATCCAAATTGAATTTCGACATAATGAAAGTTCCTGTTGGCGTTAAAAGTTGTGACATAGATTGTATGACCTGCGGTAATTTCGCTGGCTCAATAGGATGTGATAACAAAATGTACTGGAATTTTTCATCTGTAAATACCTCATGTAACTTGTCATACTCAGCAGAAGTTGTAGGAGCTACCCTATTTGCAAGAGCTGCTGCTTTTTCATTAATTTCTGCTCCAAATATGGGAACTGCCGGGTAACGCCTTTTCATTTCTAATAAAGTTGCACCACATCCAGCTCCTATATGAAGAATATTCACTTGATCAGGCGCAAATCGATCTACAATTGCTAGTAAATCATAATGAATGTATAAACTTTCACCATAAAATCCCCATTTTTCATACAATTTTATATTATTTGCATGTAAAACTACAGAAAATTTCATACTATCTTCTTTCCATGAGACACTTCCGTAGTGATGAATAAATGTATCTTTACATAAATACAGTTTATATCCTTTTTCAAACATTCTTAGTGACAAATCATCATCTTCATAATTCCCCGGTGTAAATCGTTCATCTAATAATCCAACTTCATCTAACACTGATTTTTTTATAAGCATACAGAATCCGATTAATTTCATACGTTCTTCCCATTTATCTTTATCACTTTGATTATATAAAGTTGCAAACTTCTGCATTCCTTCAATATCTTTATAAAAGGTTGGTATAGCAGTATAGTAAGCGGCATTATTAGTTATGGGCCCTACCGCTCCAGTATCCTTACTTTCATATAAACACCGAATTAAGTTGCTTAGCCAATTTTCAGTTACGACCACATCATTATTCAATAATAGAATATTGTCACCTTTTGCCTCTTTAATTCCCTGATTGCATCCCTTTGGAAAACCCATATTCTCCGCATTTTCCACTAGCATAATATCCGATTGTTTTTGTAACCATTCTACAGTACCATCTGTTGACGCGTTGTCCACAACTATTAACTCATACTCTTGTTCCACTGTATAAGTTCTAATACTTTGGATGCATTCTTTTGTATACTGTAATTGATTATGAGTCAATATAATTATACTTGTGAGCATGAATCAAACTCCTCTCAGCAGCCAAAATGATTATCTAGTATTATTAAATATTATTTTTCCGATAAACTATCAAAATATTTTCTATTATATTCAATGCTCGGATTATTAGGTATGAACAGTGCAGCTTGTTCGTTATGATAAATTGCCTTTTCATATTCTTTTATTCGATCATAACAAATACATAGTTGAATATGCGGCAACCATGTATGACACTCTTCTCGAACAAACGGCGAATCCTTTGGTCGTGGCCCGTCAATTGCTGCATGGTACCAATATATCGCTTTAGAATATTCCCCTTGTTGCAAAAATACACGTCCTAAGTGGCAACAAAGTTCTCCTCTAGGCGTGTCATACGTAAATGATTGTAAACAAGACTGTATAGATTTTTTTAAGTCTCCCAATTCTAAATAACATTCGGCTCTTTTTAAACATGCTTGAATGTTATCTTCAACCCAACCCTTTTCTTCATCTAAAAACCTAGAATACCCCTTAACAGCCTTATCAAATAATCTGTGATCCTTACATTCATTTGCATAATAGTACACATCGCGGGGGCTAAACTCTTTTCCACTCTCAAGATGTTTTTCATATATTTTCAAATTACGATTAGTATATGCTTTTTCTTTTTTATGACTTACCCCTACGTCACTATTTATAAGATTTCCATACACCTCTAAATATTCATGAACAAATCCATACCATTGAAAATTTTTACTTCTGTTGACTAATCGATATCTCCTTAAAGAATGTGTTGGATTTCCTTCTATATCAAAAGTTAAATAATATTTCATAGATACTGCATCCGTACTACGATTTAACGTATGTTTTAACTGCAACAATTTCTTTATATCTTCCGTATCTATTATGTCATCTGCGTCTAGCCAAAGAATATATTCTTTTGTAGCTTTAGAAAACGCAAAGTTTCGTGCCGCTGAAAAATCTTCAATCCATTGAAAATCATAAACTTTCGCGTCGTACTTCTTCACAATTTCTTTTGTAGCATCTGTGGAACCTGTATCTACAATAATAATTTCATCCACAACACTTTTAACCGATTCTAAGCATTTTGATATAGTTTGTTCTTCATCTTTTACAATCATGCATAAACTAATAGTAATGGAGTTTTCCATCATATCCCCCCTATCCTTTTGATGTATATGTTTGGAGAGAAATTTATATTTCTTTTGCTTCAAAATTGAGTTTTCATTTTACAAAAGAAACATAATGAGGCGGTGCAGTGAAATTGGATAGGGGAATTTCACTCGAAGATTGCAAATCAATGAAAAAAACCGAAGCCTGAACAAGACTTCGGTTCTTTATATAGAGAATACATAATTTCGATTCCTTTTTACTCCGCACCTTCCGCGGTCGCAATATCATTCTCTAAGTTTTCTCTTGATAATTCCGCCGCCATAAAATCAGCTGTTTCAGGAAGTGCTAAATGCATATGAGCTTTTTGACAAATTTGGATCGTACAGTTTTCTACAACATAGTCGAAAACATGTCCTCCCCCGCTTCTTTCATCATCAATATAATGTAAGTGGAAACCAGCTACACCAATACCTTGCGCATAATCTGGTGTCCAAAATCCAGCTAGCGTACCTTCTGTATCTTTAAACGAAAAAATCGGTTGTGATTTCGTCACTTCAACGAGCGGCGTATACGGTTTTTCTTGTCTTGGAACAGTTCTCGTTCTAACTTCACGGAACGTACCGTCCATTCGAATACCGTAAAATAAGTTTTTACTTGGCATTAACTCATGTAATAATGCTTCCACTTCTTCACGATTCATCGGACGCTCTACCGTATAACTCATTTCTTTTTCAAAAAACGTTACAGTCGCAAAAGGTGTTGTTTCTTCCAGTTCTACTTTTTCCGCTGAACCGTCTGAACGTAAATGGTAAAACTCATTATCAAACGCAATCATTTCACCATCTAATTGATCAAATGTACCGATGCCAAAATCACCACGTTCTTTCAGTTCCTCAAAGTTAATAACACCATCGTATATACCATCTAATAGCGCAAGCATTGTAGATGTTTGATATACTTCATTACTCATTTTCGTTCTTTTTGCATCAATATCAATTAATTGCGCAACAGTCATCTCACTCATGCCCCCATCAGTTTAATTGGTTTGGTAATAATTTTTCGCTTAATTTAATGTTGTCACGGTAGTCAATTGGAATATCAATAATGACAGGACCCTCTGCTTCTAACGCTTCTCTCAATACACCTTCTAATTCGTCTGGTGTATTGACACGAAGACCTATTGCACCGAAACTTTCTGCATATTTCACAAGATCAACATCGCCAAACTCTGTAGCTGATGTTCTACCGTATTTCATCATTTGTTGGAACGCAACCATATCATATGTACCATCTCTCCAAACGAGATGGACAACAGGCGCATTTAAACGTACCGCTGTTTCTAACTCCATCGAAGAGAATAAGAAACCACCATCACCTGACACGGAAACAACTTTCTTGCCCGGTTCAACTAAAGTAGCTGCAATTGCCCAAGGAAGTGCAACACCTAACGTTTGCATACCGTTACTAAATAATAGTCTACGTGGTTCATAAGAACGGAAACATCTCGCCATCCAAATAGAATGGGAACCGATGTCACATGTAACGGTTGTATCGTCACTAATTAAAGAACGAAGTGTACGAATGACTTGAAGTGGATGCGTAACACCTTCTGAAGCACGATTTGGAACTTCTGCTTGCTCTGATAATTTCGAGCGTAATCGTTCTAAAACTGCTTCTGATTTCGTATTTAATACAAGCTTCGGTAATTTCTCCGCAATGCTATTTACAGTTAAAGCGATATCGCCAATTAATTCACGCTCTGGTTGGTAATCATGGTCGATATCTGCTTGGTGATCATCAAGGTGAATAATTGTTCTATCGCCAAGTTTATTCCAGAATTTCGGATCATACTCAATTGGGTCATAGCCGATAGATAAAACAAAATCCGCTTCTTCTAGTAAAATATCACCTGGTTGGTTACGGAATAATCCAACGCGGCCGAAGAAATGATCTTCTAACTCACGTGAAATTGCACCAGCTGCTTGATATGTTTCAACAACAGGAAGTTCTGTACCAGCAATTAACTCACGAACTGCTTTCGTTACTTCATTGGTGCTTGCTCTCATACCGAGTAAAATAACTGGTAATTTTGCTGATTTTATTTTTTCTACTACGTATTCAATATGATTTGTGGGAGCGATTCCAAGCTGTGGCTTAGAAAGCGCACCGATAGATTCTACTGTCGTTTCCGCAGTCATAACGTCTTGCGGAAGACTTACAAGTGTTGCTCCTGGATTTGTAGAAGTAGCACTTCGAAATGCATTAGTAAGTGCTTCTGGTACATTATCAGGATGCTCGACTTCTACGCTATATTTAGTGATTGGTTCGAATAATGCAGCATTATCCATAGATTGATGCGTACGTTTTAATCGATCTGTACGCGGAACTGCACCAGCTAAAGCAACAACGGGATCACTCTCCGCATTCGCAGTAACAAGACCTGTCGCTAAATTTGATGTCCCTGGTCCTGAAGTTACAAGACATACGCCCGGTTTCCCTGTTAATCTACCAATAGCAGCTGCCATAAAAGCTGCATTTTGTTCATGACGACAAACAATTAACTCTGGTCCTCTTTCTTGCAGTACATCAAATACAGAGTCAATCTTCGCTCCTGGAATACCGAAAACATGTGTAACACCTTGTTTAATTAAACAATCAACAACAAGATCTGCTCCTTTTGTTTTTGTTTTCACGTCGGTTGCTTTTACACCTGTACTCAAACTAATCATCCCTTTATTTCATAATGTGTGTAATAAAGATTTTAATTTTATATACTTCACCACATTAATTAACATAGTGTAATATATCTCGTTTATCATTATAGTACAAATGCATTATTTTTCCAACGATATGAATTTGACAGTTTTTTGACAACCTCTAAGGAATACGCTTACAACCCTTTGTTTATCCTAAAATAATATTTTTATATCTCCTCTAAAAATGCACGAAAAAATCCCATCTAATCACAGTATTAATAAGATTATAGTACCTTGCAAAGAACACTACTAAATGATATATTTGTAAATATTGGAATGCCCAATAATTGGAACGAACTTTGTAATTCGTATCCCCCTTTTCAAAAGATAGGATTCTCAGCTGTAATTCATCATTTTATAAAGGAAAGTGATTGTTATGAACAAAAGTGAATTTTTGGAACAACTTAGTTCTTCCCTGCGGAATATGCCTAGTTTAGAAAAGAAAGATATTATTTCAGAGTATGAAACTCATTTTATCAGTGCTAAACAGGATGGGAAATCTGAAGAAGAAATTTCCAGGAAACTAGGAGACCCTAAAACTATTGCTAAAGAACTTAATGTTTCCTATGCAATACAAAACGCGGACAATAAACGAAGCTTCAAAAATATGATAACCGCACTATTTTCTGTTATGAGCTTAAGTGTTTTAAACTTTGCCTTTATCATTATCGCCTTTTTCGTACTACTCTTTTTATTACCGATTCTTCTAGCCCTTATCATTGCCACTCCATTATTAATCATTTCACCTATTTTATTAATAGGGTTAGGCTTTTTTAAAGGATTTCATCAAATTAGTTATTCCGATGTTTATAATGTGTTCATCGCTTTTTGCAGCGGTTTACTCATATCCGTCATATCTTACCAAATGGTAAAACATCTATACGCAACTTTAGTAAAGTATTTGAAATGGAATATAGCTATTTTACAAAGATAATAATGAATATAAAAGGAGATTAAAATGAAGAAGTATACTTTATATCTACTCATGTTACTTACAATTTTA
The DNA here is from genome assembly GCF_003264205.1 of Bacillus sp. SRB_8. Classification (NCBI taxonomy): domain Bacteria; kingdom Bacillati; phylum Bacillota; class Bacilli; order Caryophanales; family Bacillaceae; genus Bacillus; species Bacillus sp. SRB_8. The sequence continues at coordinate 46,511 of NZ_NADT01000021.1, forward strand.
TTTCTATCAGCTTGTTCAAACAGTGCACAACCTAAGGAAGAAAACGATGTGCAATCTATTAAAGATGTAACGATAAAAATTCCAGAAACTATATTCACTTCCTCAAAAAAGAATGAAACGATTAACGAAAACGAAATGAAACAAAATATAAAAACTTATTTAGATTATAGCGGAGAGTTAGACGAAAACATCGTTCCACTTTCATCATCTATGTCTGACGAGAATGTCACGGAATCCGACCGAGAGAAATTAAAGCAACTAGTAGATTTAGCGCAACAAAATGATGCGAATTTCCATGATTTTATTAGTAACAATACGATCCCTGATGATTACAAAAAACCTTCGAAAGAAATGTATGAATTCATTTCAGCATCTACGGCACTTTCAGTAGAACTAGAGCACGAATTAGACAAAATCGCGCAAGATGGTAACTTATTCAAAACTGATTTTTCTTTTACAAAACGCTTTGAGAAAGTTAATGGTAGGAAGCAAAAAGAAATTGAAAAGTTTTTGAAAGAAAAAAATATTAGAACTGAGTATTTCAACAAGTAATTATATATGTAAAAGAGAAATTGAAAGATACATCATATATCCCCTTCAAAACAGTCACTAACACATGGCTATTTTGAAGGGGATTTTTTTGTGGAAGGACTATCAAATTTCCTACACAAAAAAACGCCCCCATACTAGGAGCGTCTTCTATCATTACGCTTGTTGCGCGCTATATAATTCTTCAAGTGGCTTCATGATAATTTTGTTAACGTCAGTGATAACGATGTTTAAACGTTGCTCAGTTTCCATTAACTTTGTGATTTTTGCATCTTGTTGAATGCGAGCTACAACTTCTTGTGCTTTTTGGTTGTCTTCTTCAGTGATTTCTTGGCCTTGCATCATTTTTTGTTGTAAGCCAAGTTGCATCGCGCGGAACTCTTCGAATAAGTTCTTTGACTCTGCATCTCCTTGTACTGCTGCGTAGCTTGCTTTTAATGTTTGGAAATCTTCGTTTTCAGCGATTGTTTTTTGTAATTCATATGCAACATCATGAATGTTTTTTGTCATTTTATTTTTCCTCCTTTAGAAGGCTAGCGCTTTTCGCTCGCACTGCCTTTTAAGTGCATTTACATACGCACCTCTTCCTACCATATCAAACTATGCAAGAGATGGGAAGAAATTTCACTTTTATTTCTATGCACCCATCTTTATTACTTAAGGAACAAGAGTAACAACCCTTGAATAAATCCAATTGTTCCTCCTAATAACGCCCCTAAATATGTAATCATTTTTAACTCATTTTTTGTAATGGACAATACGAGATCTTCTAGTCTCTCTGTTGAAAATGTAGATACTTCTTGCTGGACAATTTCCGCAAGCTGTAGATTTCCCAATATACTTCCCACATTTTCTGTCCCCCACTTCAAGCCTTTCTCTACTGCGCTAGGGACCACTTTTTCAACGATTGTTTCTCGCACTGGCTCACATACTTGCTGAACAGACTGATTTAAAAATCTACTCACTGTTTCCTCTACTTTAACCGCTGACAATATGGAGTTCACAATCATTTCTTTCTCTACGAACATTTCTAATTCTTTTACGTCTCTTCCTTTTAACTTTTCCCACTCTTTTTGCAGTACATCTGTTAACAGACGCTCTGTTCCATCTTGTCCTAAAAACTTAATGACTTCCGGCTGCACGCGATCAACTAAACTTACATTCCCTAAAAACATACCAACTAAGTTAAGCAGCGTTCCCCTGGAAGCGAAAAAGTCATCAATCATTTTTGAAAGGCGTTCCTTTCCTTCTTCACTTTCCAAAAAGCTAATTCCTCTTTTTAAAATAAAAGATGCTACATTCGGAATCGCATTCTCTACTTTTTCATGAACAGAATGAGGTAACGCCTGTTCCCATGTATATGTATAGTACTCTGCTAAAAATGCATGAATTTTTTCTGTAATAACATGTTCGATTTTCCCAATCGCCTCTTCTTCTACATGTTCTAAATTCCATTTTTCTAACATATCCCGTAACGACTGTTCATTTGTAATTACTTTATCAACTTCCACTTGTGTCCAGCGAATTAAACTGGTTTGAAAATCTTTATTTGTTAGTTTTTTTCCGATTCCTTCTGGTGTTAACAAATGGTCTACAACCATTTTACCTAATTGAACAGCAAGCTCATCGCGGCGCTTCGGAATTAACCCTGGCGTAAATGGAACCTGAAACTTCCCAATATAAATCGGACGATGAGGACGAAATAACATTTTTATCGCTAAATGATTTGTGTACCCTCCAATAATTGCCCCGAGCCCTGTCGTCATTAACATATTTAACCATATATTCATCACAATCAACCTTTCACTTCTCCAAAACTATAGCATATCATCATACGGACAAAAGTATAATGGTATAAAAACGTATTTGCAATATATAGCTTCGCCTATAATGCAAACATCTTATTACTAAAGGAGTGATTTCGTTGGTTCTTGGTCTTTTAACTTCCGGGCTCCATCACGAGCAAACGTATTACACCGAAATCGCTAAGCGAGCTCGTCTTTATCATAACGTCGTTGCCCAATTCACACCGTTTAGCATTGATTCAAAGACAGATCTTGTTTCTGGTCTTATTTACGATACAGATACAGGAAATTGGATAGATCAAACCTTTCCCATTCCTTCATATATATATGATCGTTGTCATTTCAAAGAGGATGAGGAATTCCAACAAGCAAATGCGATTATTCATTCATTACACAAACGTTCTTCCACTACTTTTTTAAACAACACACTTATTAACCCAAGCGATTTACACAATCTTTTTCTTACTAATAAACGTCTTTCCCCTTACGTACCAAAAATAATAAAAGGAACAGTACAAGGAATTTTTAAATTACTACTAGAAACAAGAGATATTATTATAAGACCAATCAATATACACTCCAATGAAAATTTATATCGGGCCACTTACAAAAATAAAACATTTCATATCGATACAATAAATGAACAACATCATACTTCTACTCAATTCAAACGAACAGATAAATTTATATCATGGTGCAAATCGAACATACACTCATTCCGTTATATGATTCATCCAATGTTACAACCTCCAAATCAACTATCATATCCGATTCATATTCGAACCATTATGCAAAAAAATAAAGAACAGAATTGGAAAGTGCTCGGTCAATTTATACAAAACTCTTCATTCCCAGCACAATTTTTACTTTCAGCAACAGAACGTTCTATGTTACATCCATTTTCTAAAATTAAATATTTACTTTCTCCAACTGGCGTTCAATTATTAAAAGATGCTTTACATGATGTTGTAAATGAAGTGTTTAAAACACTCGATCAGTCCTATTCTTCATTATTTGAACTAGAGCTTTCTACCATTATGGATCAAAAAGGTGCCATTTGGCTTATGTACGTCAATACGATGCCTTCTTACGAAGTTTATACTAGGTACAACGACGAACTGGCTGAACAAATTTTTCATGGTCCATTAAAGTTTAGCCGATTTACACCATAATGAAAGGAGGAAATCCCCGTTGAAAGAGCACATATATACATTAAGTATTTCAGATGAGCATCCAAATAGTATTACTTTACCTTACGTTTTTTCTATTACACCACCAATTACATCCTTTTTCTTTGGCTTACGTTATATTACATGTGAGAATATTAAAATTCATTATTCATTCACGCGAGAAATTATTATTGGCGAACAGATTGCAGCCGATCTTTTACTACCGCATTCAGCAACAATCCATGCCTTCTTACACAATCAAACCATTGTTTTCGGCCCATTAATCGGGATTTTCACAACTGGCTTTAACGATGATTCTAATTCTCCTTTAGGAAGTCGTTCCATCTCTCTCAGTGAGTTATTAACACCACCATTCACATTGCAGCCATTTGTATTTGTCTTTGGCATTCAACATATAAACTGGGAAGAGGAAACAATTGAAGGGTACTTCTTTCAAGAAGGAAAATGGGTAAAAAACAAAGTCCCTTTACCAAATGTCATTTACGACCGATTACCAAATCGGCAAGCAGAAAATTACAAACCTATCGTAAGAGCAAAAAAACGTTTAGAAAGCGACTATGCGATTCCGTGGTTTAATCCGGGATTTTTCAATAAATGGGAAGTGCATCAACTTTTAATGAAAGAAGATTCAATTAAACCATTCTTACCAAATACAGAAGTATTTCAACATTTTGAACAAGTAGAACGACTTCTCGGTACGCATAAGTACATTTATATGAAACCAATACACGGTAGCTTCGGAAGAAATATTCATCAAATACTCTATTCTCAAACTGATAATTGCTACTATTGTCGTTATCGTGAAAATGAACAAAACAAACTAAGAAAGTATCAATCATTAGAAGCCCTTCTTAACCATGTGTTAAAAGGACATGATTTAAAAAAGTTTATCGTACAACAAGGTATCTCACTGCTCCGCTTCGAAGGGCAACCCGTCGATTTTCGCATTCATACAAATAAAAACCATTTTGGTAATTGGGTAGTCAGTGCAATCGTCGCAAAAATCGCCGGCAAAGGTAGCTTAACAACTCACGTAAATAGCGGCGGTGATACGAAATTACTTCAGGAACTATTTCCTGATTCAACAAAGCAAGTTCAAATTGAAAATAAACTAAAACAAACAGCCTTACAAATCAGTTATGCACTTGATGGGCAAGTAACCGGGAACATTGGAGAAATTGGTTTTGACATTGGTTTAGACACCACGGAAAACCCGTGGCTATTTGAAGCAAATTCTAAACCGGGGCGAACTGTATTCCAAGATGAAAAGTTAAAAGAACAAAGTGAACTTACGCGCCAATTATTTTATGAATATGCCATCTATTTAACTGAACACTCTTTGCGCGACACGAAAGAAAAAATGTCACAAATAAAATCAGATCCCTCGTCACATACCGAAAACATCCCTTCCCCTATGATTAACTCACAAATACAAAAACAAAAACTTCCACCTCCTTCATAAGGTGGAAGTTTTTTATTTAAACGAGCTTCACTACAACTTCTGTTTCCACATTACATACTCCGCAATAAAAAACATGATTGCAATACTCCTGTGAATTATTATGTGTTAAACCGTCTACTGCACTTAATAATTCTTGATCCATATATGCACTGTAATCGTCTATGTAATCTACAGTTTTCCCATAATCTTGGAGTATACCTTGGCAATTTTGACAAGAATATGTTTGTGATTCTAGCGCGTTGCAAAGCGGGCAAATTCCCATCATGATTCCTCCATACGTTATCGTTTAAAAACAATTAAAAAGCCCTTTTTTTAGATTGAAGAGAGCATCTAGCCGTGCATAGACGCGGTCAGTTCCTTTTTCTGCCCCATCCTGGGTTAAAACAGAACTATGTAGTTGCTCCCGATTTAATTTTCATTTTACTAAACTGGAATTTGTCTCACTTTAACAAATCATAAGTTAAGTAAGCCAAGCTGGTTATACAAGGAAAAAAACGCATATGATTTCGCTCTTAGTTTAGCCTTCTTTCTTAAAAATACAACGATTACTCTTATTTCATAATTTACGAAATGATGAAATATTTTTTACAAAATTTACAAATTATTTTTTTGTATATCTTTCTAGGTAACATCCATACTATGAGTACAAACTTAATTACCGATGGATTAGCGCCAAACGGGGCGATAATCTGGTTCAAATCCAGCTAGTCCAACCAAAAAAATTTTTATAACTCTAAGGAGGATATATTCCTATGGCAAACCAAAGTTCTTACAATCAATTAGTAGTACCAGGTGCAACAGCAGCAATCGATCAAATGAAGTACGAAATCGCTCAAGAATTTGGTGTACAATTAGGAGCAGATTCTACGGCTCGCGCTAACGGTTCTGTTGGTGGAGAAATTACAAAACGTCTAGTTGCAATGGCTGAGCAAAGCCTTGGCGGATTCCAAAAATAAATATATATGGCAAAAAGGTCTCAAGGCATATGCCTTGAGACCTTCCTTAATTTATTGCAACATTTGTAAAAACTTCTTCGTTCGTTCTTCTTTTGGATTTGTAAATATATCTTCCGGTGTACCTTGTTCGACAACGACACCGCCATCCATGAAAATAACACGGTTCGCAATTTGATGAGCAAAGCGCATTTCATGCGTTACAATGACCATCGTCATTCCTTCTTTAGCAAGTTCTTTCATAACCTTTAAAACTTCTTGAACTAGCTCAGGATCAAGTGCTGACGTTGGCTCATCAAATAGTAAAACTTCCGGCTCCATCGCAAGCGCACGAGCGATTCCAACGCGCTGTTGTTGTCCACCTGATAATTGGAACGGATATAAGTCTACTTTATCCGCAAGACCAACTTTTTCAAGGAAATAGTTTGCTTTTTTCTTCGCTTCTTCTTTCCCCATCTTTTTCACTGTAACGAGCCCTTCCATTACATTGTGAATTGCTGTTAAATGAGGAAATAGATTATGGTGTTGGAATACCATACCTGTTTGCGTACGAAGATTTACAATATCTTTCTTCGATACTTTTTGAGAGAAATCGAGCTCTTTATTGCCGATGCGAATGTTACCAGCGTTCGGCGTTTCTAACACGTTGAGACAACGCAAGAATGTCGTTTTACCAGATCCAGATGGCCCGATAATAACAACCACTTCGCCCTTCTCAACTGATAAGTCTATATGTTTTAATACGGTATTATCTCCGAAACTTTTTTGTAAATGTTGAATTGAAATCATAAAAACAAAAACTCCTTTTATGAAAGGGTTATTTTAGAGTATAACGTTCTGAACGTTTTTCTAATATTTGTTGCACGATAGATAATAAGAAGCAAATTACCCAATAAATTAGACCTGCTTCAAAATAAACAATTAAAAACTCATAGTTCATTGCCGCAATTTCCTGCGCTTTTCGGAACATTTCTGTTACTAAAATTAACGACGCTAATGAAGTATCCTTCACTAAACTAATAAATGTATTCGAAAGCGGCGGAATTGATACGCGTGTTGCTTGTGGTAAAATAACACGTTTTAATGCTTGCGGGTATGTCATCCCAATTGTGTAAGCTGCTTCCCACTGTCCTTTCGGGATTGAAAGGATAGAAGCACGAATAATTTCAGATGCATATGCACCTACATTTAATGAAAATCCAATAACTGCTGCTGTATATGGCTCAACTTCAATATTAAGAGTTGGAAGACCATAGAAAATAATAAATAACTGTACAAGAAGTGGCGTTCCGCGAATGATAGATACATAGATACGAGCAATCCATTGTAAAATACGACTACCTGAAATACGTGCGAGCGCTGTTAACGTCGCAAGTATAATACCGATAACAAATGTAATAAGCGTTAACGGAATTGTCGTAAAGACAGCTTCCTTCAGCATAGGCGCGAAGGAAGTCTGCATAATATCTATCCAAGTAGACAATCGATCTGACATCAATGCGCTACTTAGATACATTTTCACCGAACCATTTTTTCGTTATTTTATCGTACGTACCATCTTTTTTCATATCTTCTAACGCTTTATTTACTTCTTGTACAAGTTTGTCGCTACCTTTACGGAATAAGAATCCACTTTGTGACGCTTCTTTTTCTGTATCTACAATTTTAATTTTTGCATCTTTTTTCGTTTCTAAATAGTTTAACACTGATAATTTATCATTGATTGTGAAATCAACGCGGCCAGAACTTAATAATTCTGCTGCTTGGCTAAATCCTTCTACACCTGTGATTTCCGCACCATTTTTCTTAGCAATATCTGCGTAGTTACTTGTTAAAGATTGTGCTGCTTTTAATCCTTTTACGTCAGCAAATGTAGCAGGTTTATCTTTATCTTTCGCAATAACTAATGCTGCTGAAGAAGAAATATATGGACTAGAGAAGTCATATTTCTTTTGGCGATCTTCACGAATACCAACTTCGTTCGCAACCATGTCGAAACGTTTTGCATCTATTCCTGCAAGTAAGCTATCCCATTGTGTTTCTTTAAATACAGGCTTTACACCTAAACGTTTTGCAACTTCTTCTGCTAATTCAACGTCAAACCCAGTTAATTTATCGTTTGTATCGTGGAACGTAAATGGTGGATATGTACCTTCTGTACCAATTACAAGCTCACCGCTTTGTTTTATCTTCTGTAATGCATCTTGATTAGCTGTATCTTTTTTCTCTTCTTTACCGCAGCCCGCTACAATCCCAATCGCTAATGTAGTTACTGCAAGCACTGAAAATAATTTTTTCATGATAGTAGTCCTCCAAGTATTCTGATAGGAATTTAAAAACTATATTGATTGTATGCAATTTCGAACAATTTTTCAATGAAAATGTTCTTATTTAGTTTAACCTTTTTCTTCATAATCAAACAAAATGGAAAAATAGCGCTACATACAAAAAATAAGTAACATTTTTTAATATAGCATTTATAAAGAAAAAGGTAAAACAATACCTACTTATTTATAAGTTTTTCAGCCGGTGAAATATATTAACTTCTAAGCGGACAATCCGATCAAAAAAGAACTTGCGAAAATCGCAAGTTCTTCTAAAAATTAAGCACTCTGGTTTCCTTCCATTTGCGTTTTATACATATCGTAATAACGCCCGCGCTTTTTCATTAATTCATCATGGGAACCTTTTTCCAAAATCGTTCCTCTATCAAGCACAATAATTTGATCAGCGCTCTTAATTGTTGAAAGACGATGAGCGATAATAAACGTCGTTCGTCCTTTCTTCACAACTTCTAGCGCTTGTTGAATCATCGCTTCTGTTTCTGTATCAATACTGGAAGTCGCTTCATCTAAAATTAAAATAGCAGGATCAAAAGCAAGTGCCCTAGCAAACGATATAAGCTGACGTTCTCCGGTTGAAAGTGTACTTCCTTTCTCCGTAATTTTTTCATCTATATTGTTCGCAAACCTTTCCGCACCAACATCACGTAACGCCTTTACGATGCGATCTTTTGAAATTTCTTCATTTTCTAAGCTTACATTGGATGCCACTGTCCCGCTAAATAAAAACGGATCTTGCAATACAATTCCCATATGTTCACGTGTTGCTTGTTTCGGCATCTCTGTTACATCGTGACCATCAATCGTAAGCTTCCCTTTTTGAAATTCATAAAACTGAAAGAGCACATTCATAATGGAACTTTTTCCTGATCCAGTATGACCGACAAGTGCCACTGTCTCCCCTTGTTTCGCTTCAAAAGAAATATTTTTTAATACTTCATCTTTTCCATTGTAAGAAAACGAAACATTATCGAATTTCACATTTCCGGTTAAGCGAGGCATACGTTCTTCTTCTACTGCCTCTCCCTTTTCCTCTAGCAATTCAAAGACGCGCTCTGATGCAACACGCGATTGCTCTAAGTTAGCAAGTTGGTTCACCATGTTCGTAATTGGCGAGAACAATCTCGTTAAATAATCGACGAAAGCATACAGTATCCCTAGAGAAAGGAGGCCAGAAGCACTTAATGAAGCACCACCGAAATACCAAATTACACCTGTAAAAGCGATGTTTCTTAATACAGACACTAAATTATGCGAAGTTGCTGCATTTAAATTTAAAATTTTATTTTGATATTTAAAATAATCACCATTTAACTCTTCAAATTCCTTCTTCGTTTCATGTTCTTGACGAAATGCTTGAATAATTGGCATCCCTTGAATTGATTCATTCACTGTTCCGTTAATATCCGATAAACGCGAACGCATTTTATGATTGTATACAGACGCATACTTTCTATACATAATCGCCCAAACAATTAAAATTGGGATGATGAGTAAGCATAGTGCCGCCAGTTTTACATCAAGTAAAAATAGCGCAGCGAAAATCCCGATAATATAGATGATACTAGAGACGAATGTCGCAAGCACTGTTACATATAAATCACGAATCGCTTCTGTATCATTCGTTACACGCGATACAATTTTCCCTGCTGGTAAATGGTCAAAATAACGAATTGGCAACGTTTGAATATGGGAAAAGACGTCTTCCCTCATAATTTGAATAATTTTGTTTGCCGCCTTCTGTAAGAAGAACTGCTTTCCGTATGCAAATAATGATACGACTACTAATAAAGCGAAATATCCACCGCCAAGTAGTAATAACCTATTTATTTCTGGTTTATAAAACGCAAATACTTCTTCTTTCGTTAAGGCTTTCGATTTATACACTTGCACTGCCTTACCACTTTGTACTGTAAGCACATCACCCTTAACAGAACGAGTTCCTTCAAGCGTTATTTTATTCGGTACAAAATAGTACTGAAAACCAACTTGAATCACTCGGACTTCTTTCCCTTTTTGCTCACCTTGTTCAAAGCGATCACTTCGCTTATAAAAGGCGCCATTATATGAAACAGCATCCTCACTCTTTTCTGTTTCATACCAGGGTCTCTCTATTCCAACGATATGCTCATCGATCATCGTTTTTGCGACGAAAGGACCCGCGAGTTCTGCAATAACGAAAACAAATAGCATCGCCATCGCTGCAAAAATCGGCCCTTTTACTTTCATCGCGTATTGAAACAATCGTTTTGAAACACTCATATTTTCACCCCACTATCCGTACTTTCACTTTCACCTTGTTGTCTTTCGAACTGCTCTGCATACCAGCCCCCATTTCGAACGAGCGCTTCATGCGAGCCTTCTTCAATAACCTCACCGTTATCCATAACGAGAATCCAATCAGCATGCTGCACTGCTGACAAACGATGCGTCGTTATAATCGTCGTCTTCCCGCTTCTTTCTGTTCGTATATTTTCAATAATTGCTGCTTCTGTACGAGCATCAACAGCTGATAAAGAATCGTCCAAAATTAAAATTTCCGGATTTTGAATAACAGCCCTTGCAATTGAAATCCTTTGCTTTTGCCCACCTGATAAAGAAACACCTTTCTCTCCAACGAGCGTTTCTAAACCTTCCGGTAAAAACTCTAAATCTTTTTTAAACGCAGCTATTTCAATCGCTTTTTCAAGTTCTTCTTCAGTCGCTTTTCTGTTTCCGAATAAAATATTTTCCTTCGCTGTTTTTGAGAACAAAATGTGTTCCTGAGGTACATACCCAATCCAGCCAAGTACGTTATCATTCGTAATTTTATCTAGCTTCACATCAGAAACCGCAATATCCCCTTCTCCAAGTGGATATTGACGAAGAAACTGACGAACGAGCGTCGTTTTCCCGCTTCCTGTCTTCCCAACAACTCCAAGTGTCTCTCCTTGTTTTAAAGAGAACGAAACATTTTTCAAATTCGTTTCATTTGATGAAGGATATGAAAAAGTAACGTTATCAAACTGAATGTAATCTGGCTCTTGTACAACCTTTGGATCTTTCGGATTCTTTACATCCGGTTCATAAGCTAACGTTTCATTTACACGGTCGAGCGACGCATTTCCTCTTTGCATAACATTAATCAATTCACCAATTGCAAACATCGGCCAAATCATCATCCCTAAATAGACGTTAAAAGAAACGAGCTCACCAAGTGTCACCTTTGATTGGAATACGAGATATGCACCGTACACTAAACCAATTAAATAGCTAAGACCGACGAGCATTTTTACAGTTGGCTGGAATAATGCATCGATTCTTGCTACTCTCATATTTTTCTCGTATACGTCATCTCCTAAATGATGAAACCTTTCTTGATCAGCGTTCTCCTGTACATACGCACGAATAACGCGTACACCCGCAATTGATTCAAGTACTTTATCGTTCATATCCCCGAACGCATCTTGCGCGACTGTAAATCTTTCATGCAACTTCTTTCCGTATCTATTCATCGCATACGCCATAATCGGAAGCGGTATAAGCGCAGCAAATGTTAACTGCCAACTAATTGAAAAGCCCATCATACAAACGATTGTAAGCATATATAGACTAGAATCAACGAGCGTTAATATACCAAAACCAGCTGTCATGGAGATTGCTTTTAAATCATTTGTCGCTCTCGCCATTAAATCGCCAGTACGATTTTTTTGATAAAACGTCGGTGTCATCTTAAGTAAGTGCCCCATAAATTTTGAACGCATCGTTTTCTCAAGTACGAACGCACCGCCAAATAGTTGGTGCTGCCAAATGAAAGTAAGTACATACCCACCAATCGTTACCCCAAGTAAAATAAGAATATATTGCATAATCGCCTCATTCGTTAAGGCTCCCGTTTTAATATTATCAATTGTAATTCCTAACACTTTCGGTGGAATTACCTCTATCACGTTTACAATTAAAAGTACCCCAATTGCAATACTATACCTTTTCCAATGCTCTCTAAAAAACCAGCTTAACTTTAGTAATACTGAAAACAATATAACCTCTCCTTTCTCGTTCCCGTTTGATTCACATTTCTTATCCGCTATCCAAACCCATCACATTTACATTTCGTAAGCCATACAATTTCATCACATTTTTCCACCTTCCAAATTCTGATTTTTTATAGTAACAAGGAAAATAAACAAAAAAAAGCATACCGCCGCTTGACGATATGCAATAGAATGCATAAAAGCGTACGTTACGATATACGCAACGTACGCTTCTCATAAGACAAAAAGGTCCTATATATCCGCACGGGTTGCGTAATGATATGAATGTTTTCCGCCATTTAACAGAGCTAAGCCCATTACATTTACGATTACAATCATTACGCACACCCCCTTCATTTATTTTCCATTTATAATCTTACAACTTTATTGAGTATTCTGTCAATTGTTTTTTTCGCTTTAGAATAAAATAATCTTTTATCACAAAAAATAAAAGTGATGCATTCTACTTATAATTCAGTTTGAAATAAGAGAATCTTCTGTAAGAAAGGGCATACAAAATAAAAAAATAGTAAGAAATCGTTTTCACAAACATTTCATTTGAAAAATATTATCAAACCACCTACAATCACCTTATACTCACTCTTACAAGTTGCTATTTTAGGAGGACTAATCATGACAACTAGCAATACGTACAAATTTTATTTAAACGGAGAATGGAGAGAAAGCTCTTCAGGTCAAACAATCGACATTCCATCTCCATACTTACACGAAGTAATTGGGCAAGTACAAGCAATTACGCAAGGAGAAGTAGATGAAGCAATTGCATCTGCAAAAGAAGCTCAAAAATCATGGGCTGAAGCTTCTCTACAAGATCGCGCAAAATATTTATATAAATGGGCTGATGAGCTCGTAAATATGCAAGATGAAATTGCCGATATCATTATGAAAGAAGTCGGTAAAGGCTATAAAGATGCGCAAAAAGAAGTCGTTCGTACAGCTGACTTAATTCGTTACACAGTTGACGAAGCACTTCACATGCACGGTGAAAGCATGATGGGTGATAGCTTCCCTGGTGGCTCTAAATCTAAACTTGCGATTATTCAGCGCGCACCACTTGGTGTTGTATTAGCAATTGCACCATTTAACTACCCAGTAAACTTATCTGCTGCAAAACTTGCACCAGCACTTATTATGGGTAACGCTGTTATCTTCAAACCAGCAACTCAAGGTGCAATTAGCGGTGTTAAAATGGTTGAAGCACTTCATAAAGCTGGCCTTCCAAAAGGTCTTGTAAACGTAGCTACAGGACGCGGTTCTGTAATTGGTGACTACTTAGTAGAACATCCTGGTGTAAATATGGTATCGTTCACAGGTGGTACAAATACAGGTAAACATTTAGCGAAAAAAGCTGCGATGATTCCACTTGTATTAGAACTTGGTGGTAAAGATCCTGGTATCGTTTGTGAAGATGCAGACTTACAAGAAGCTGCAAAGCATATCGTAAGCGGTGCATTCTCTTACTCAGGTCAACGTTGTACAGCTATTAAGCGTGTACTTGTACATGAAAATGTAGCAGACGAACTAGCTGGCTTATTAAAAGAGCAAGTAGCTGAACTATCAGTTGGATCTCCAGAACAAAACAGCACAATCGTTCCATTAATCGACGACAAATCTGCTGACTTCGTTCAAGGTTTAATTGACGATGCTGCTGAAAAAGGTGCAACAATCGTTATCGGTAACAAACGTGAGCGCAACCTAATTTATCCAACATTAATCGACAACGTAACAGAAGAAATGAAAGTTGCTTGGGAAGAGCCATTTGGCCCAATCCTTCCAATCATCCGTGTTTCTTCTGACGAACAAGCGATTGAAATTGCTAACAAATCAGAGTTCGGTCTGCAAGCAAGTGTCTTCACAAAAGACATTAACAAAGCATTTGCAATTGCTAACAAAATCGACACTGGTTCTGTTCAAATTAACGGACGCACAGAGCGCGGCCCTGACCACTTCCCATTCATCGGTGTAAAAGGTTCAGGTATGGGCGCACAAGGTATTCGTAAGAGCCTTGAGTCTATGACTCGTCAAAAAGTAACTGTATTAAACTTAGTTTAATCTTATATGTAGCAGCTGATCTAATATTTAGGTCAGCTGCTTTTTAGTTAAAACTCTCCAGGACCTAATAACAAATTCTTCTCTATAATCTGATTATTACTATATCCATTGACGTATAAAAATACATTTGTTACTCTTAAACATGTTAATTTAATACATAAATCCTCATTCGTATCTCGGTGAGGTAGAGGTTGCAGTCATTAAGAGTATCATTTCAGGAGATGTAGTGGCATTGATGAAGAAATGAGAAAGGAATGATTGCCGAAGTAAGTCGTGTCCACCACACACGCTTGCTGGGTCTGCATTTAATAAGTGCAGAACTGTCACAAACGTTTCGTTTGTGGAGAGCTATCGAGAGGTATGTCGTGGGTTTCTTATAAGATAGAAAGCATGTAGCGGCAAATTACGTGCTTTTTTTGTTTTGTTTGGACCTTCTCTTCCTTATCAGGAAGACATACATATCTCCTCGCTTGACTTGGTTATACTAACTTTGGAGGTATTTTCTATGCAACAAAAAAAATGGGGCTTTTGGGTACTAACAGCTTTCGTTGTCGGTAACATGGTTGGCGCTGGTATTTTCATGGTGCCAAGTACGTTAGCACAAACAGCAAGCCCACTCGGTGTCACTTTAGCTTGGTTAACAACAGGGTTTGGTGTTTTAATGCTAGCTCTTGTTTTCGGTAATTTAGCAATTCGTCGTCCTGATTTAACGACAGGACCACAAAGTCATGCATATGCTTTATTCTCAACACCAAAAAGAAAGAAAATGGCTGGTTTCAGCATGGTATGGGGATATTGGGTTGCAAACTGGGCAAGTAACGTTGCCATTATTACATCTTTCGCGGGATATTTATCGCTCTTCTTCCCAATTATGAAAGATACACGACTACTATTTTCAATTGGCTCTTTCAATATAGAAGTTGGAAAACTAATTACATTTACTATTTGTTCCATCTTACTTTGGGGAACACATTTAATTTTAACAAACGGTGTAAGCGGAGCTGGGAAGCTAAACTTCTTAGCAACAACAACGAAAGTAACTGGATTCCTTCTATTCATCGTCGTTACGTTATTTGCGTTCGAAGCTTCAAAATTTGGACAATGGTACACACCAATGATCGATAAAGAAGGCGTATCACACGGTCTACTTTCACAAGTAAACTTAGCTGCTCTTACAACACTTTGGGCATTTATCGGGATTGAATCAGCCGTTCTTTTATCAAACCGAGCTACCTCTCCAAAAACGGTAAAACGCGCAACTGTTGCAGGATTACTTATCACAGTTGCAATTTACTTAGGAATTACAATTTTAACAATGGGTGTACTTCACGTTGATAAATTACAAGCTTCTGAACGTCCATTAGCAGATGCATTAAACGCTGCAATGGGTCATGGCGGCGGGAAACTTATGGCATTACTTGCTCTTACTTCCCTATTCGGTTCAATATTAGGCTGGATTTTATTAAGCTCAGAAGTACCTTATCAAGCAGCAAAAGAAGGTTTCTTCCCTTCCTTCTTCGCAAAAACGAATAAAAAAGGAAGTCCAATTCATTCACTACGATTAACAAACATTATGTCGCAAGTGTTCTTATTCTCAACATTATCAGGAACAATTGCGGAAGCTTATACATTCGTTATTACCGTATCAACACTGGCCTACCTCATTCCATATCTCGTTTCACCAATCTTCCAGTTAAAACTAGTCGCAACTGGTGAAACATATAAAAATGAAATGGGTTCAAGAATTATGGATGGTGTAGTTGCAGTTATCGCACTTTGCTATGCACTATGGGTTATTAAAACCGGCGCATCCGATATAAAAACATTTCTTCTCGGAATTGGTTTATTCGGGATTGGCTTTGCCTTCTATCCATTAATGAATCGTGATCAGAAAAAAAATAAAGAAAAGAAAAACGAGCAAGTTGCGTAACGCAATTTGCTCGTTTTTTACTTTATAAAACATATATAATAGAAAAAAGAGGTGAAAAACATGTCAATCGAATCACTATGGAGCTCTCGCTTTCAACAACATATTCAAAATGCCATCACATACTTTGCACGTATGATTAACGGTTTACTATATAGCTTCATCTTCGTCTCATGTGTAGGTGCATATTATTACGCTAAGTTTCTTAAAACGGATCCTTCTAAAGGAATATCTTTATTACTCATCACGATCGTACTTACACTCATTATAACGAGATGCCAAGTTCGCACATTTATTCAAAAACCGGACGCTGTCTATTTACTTGCATTAGAAGAGAAATTAACATCTTATTTTAAAAAATCTCTTCTATATAATTACATCATTCAGCTTTTCCCGCTTATATTTACGTTCCTTGTTATCGTACCGCTTGCCATGCAATCATTACAACTAACCGTACCTTTCTTATGTACAATCTTTATAATTTTAATGATTCTAAAGGGCTGGAACATATACATACATTGGATGTGGCGTGATAGTTATGAAAAAAGCATATGGTTTATCATTCGCATTGCTTGTAACGCCCTGATCATTTACATGCTGTTTTATACTGCAAATGTGATCGTGTTAGGCGGACTACTCTTACTTCTTGCTTTCCTACTTCTATACACGAAGAAACAACCTACAAAACGAATACCGTGGGATTACATAATCGAACAAGAAGAAAAAATGGACGTTCGTTTCTATCAATTTGCTAGCATTTTCACCGATGTTCCGCAACTAAATAAGCAAGTAAATAAAAGAAAATGGCTTACAAATTGGATTGAACCTTTATTACATAAAAAACGAGCAACTTTCTTCTATTTACATACACTAGCATTTTTACGCGGTAATGATTATTTCGGTATATATATTCGCTTAGGGTTGATCGGTACTTTCGCTCTATATTTTATTCCGAATATATATGTAAAAGGTGCTATCGCTTATATCGTCCTATATATGATTTCTATGCAGCTTCGTTCTCTATGGAAATATTTTTCGGGAAATATTATTGTAGCATTATATCCAATTGATACTGAAAAACGAATGAATCAATTTCTCCGCTTAATTTTCATATTGCTAAGCATTCAACTCATTGTATTTTCAAGTATTATACTCATTGCTACAGGGCAATTTTCACATAGTCTTATCATTATGATTATCGGGTTAATCTGGATCAAATTTATTATTGTACCAAAAACGAAGCAACGCGTTTCTTCGTTTTAACGAAAAGAATTATCTTAAAAGCCAAGGAGAAAATAAATTACCTCCTTGACTTTTTTATTTTTCTTCCTCAAACAAGAATCACTGAAACAACCGATATTTTATGATTTTTACATACAAAAACGATAATACATGTTTACGTCCTAATAAAAAGGGTATTTATTAAATTAACAGGGCAAAGGAACTGGAGGGAATGAAAAAATATGAATTAAGGTTTCACTTTATAAAAGGCGTTGCTCAAGGACGATTCTGGAACCGATTATATAATATAAGGAGCTGATTGCAATGAGTAAAAAAATTGCTATTTTAATAACGGATTATTTCGAGGACACAGAATACACAGAGCCAGTAGAAGCTTTTAATCAAAAGGGATACGAATTAACAACTATTGAAATGGAAAAAGGTAAAACGGTACACGGTAAACAAGGAAAAAGTGAAGTCGTAATTGATAAAAGTATTGATGATGTTTCTCCAGAGAACTTTGATGCCCTCTTTATACCAGGCGGATTTTCCCCAGATATACTTCGTGCAGATGAACGTTTTGTTCGCTTTAGCAAAGCATTTATGGATGCGAAAAAACCTGTTTTTGCTATTTGTCACGGCCCCCAATTACTCATCACTGCACAAACACTTGAAGGACGCGATGTGACTGGATATAAATCCATTGCGGTCGATTTGAAAAATGCCGGTGGAAATTTTCATGATAAAGAAGTGGTTGTATGCCAAAATCAGCTAGTAACAAGTAGACAACCAGAGGACATCCCAGTGTTTATTGAAGAATCATTGCGTATATTAGGATAGTTATTATAGGTTAACCAAAGTAGTTAAATAACTACTTTGGTTAACCTTTTTATTTGTAAAAACCAAAATTAACACCATATGAAACATTTCTTCATCTTTAATGATTTTTTGAGACAGCCTCTTTTTTCGTCCCAAAATTTCTAATCACTTTTCATAGGCAGTTCTCATATAGTGAAAATGACTATATAATTCCTATCCATAAGTTAAATAATGATTTTACACATATAAATAAAAAAGATAGGAGCTCTATTATGAACAACAATCCACCTGCAACGCCCCAAAACAACTCAGAAGAAAATAGCCGTGACATTAAATTGCAAACATTACGTGTCATCGGACTCATCGTCCTTATTAGTGGTTATATCCTCGTCGCTCTCTCAGAAGTAGGTGAGCTGAAAACCTTATTAACAAACCCTAACGCCAATCCTGATTTAGCTGAAGTTGATCCGTTTTAAAAATTATATAAAAAGCGAGTCCCAGTATAACTGGTTCGCTTTTATATAGTTTCATCCAATCTGAGAAACATTTCCTTCATTCTGATACTTCTCTTTCCCTATCGCCTTCATAAATAATAAAATACTGCTCATACCAACGATGAAATATAGAGTGCTCATGCCCCAAGATGCAATAAATGAACCTAACATAACTCCTAATGCACCGTTCATTTTCGCCACTTGAAAGACCATTCCGTTAATCGCCATATATGAACCTCTTGCCTCATCCGGCACCATGTCCGCCATTATAGATTGACGAACTGGCACATACATCATCTCTCCTACAGTTTGGAAAAGCCCTGCGATTAATAAGATCCATAACCTATTGCTCGTTCCGAGTATTGTAAATCCAATTGTATAAATGAACAAACCTACATATAAGATTTTCAAATCATTGAATCTTTTCAGCATTTTAATAAGAAGCGCTGAACATAACACAACTAAAATTGTATTCTCTGCCGATATCCAGCTGAGCATTCGAATACCTGTTAAATCGAATGTAAAACCATTCCCAAAGAAAAAGTGCACCGTTTCAAATTCCTTCTGTAAACGTATCCCTAAATAATTATTAATTTGAAACTCTAACGATAGTGTACATATACTTGCTGCACAAAAAATTAAAAACGCTCTATCTTTCATCACGACTTTATAACTATCTGCCATATCTTTTAATACATTTTTCTTCTCCACCGTTTTTCGTGCCACATACACTTCTTCCATATATACAGCCATCACATATAAAGTAATAACTGCAATAACTGTTAATCCGATAAACAATTGCAATCTATAGTTCTCAAATAGTAATCCGCCAAATATTGCTCCAATCGCAATTGATAAGTTAATAGCCCAGTAGTTAATGCTGTACATCACTTTTCGATTTTCAGGTGTACTCACATCTATTAACATCGCTTCCGTCGCTGGATTCATAAGTCCAGATCCTAAACTATTCACTAACATAAACACAAATGTTAGCCACGGTGAATCTACATAATCTGAGTTCGCAACTCCCATACAAGCTATGGAAACGACTTGTATACTTTGGCCGATAATCATTACTTTTTTACGACCGAGCCGATCTCCAACATACCCACCATATAAACCGATAATTAATGCAGCTAGCACATTGATGAGTAATAAAGCACCAGCAATCGCACTACCTAACTTTATTGAAAAGTAAATTGCCATAAATGGAAAAATCATTGTGGATACAGTGCGTGTTAAAAACGAAGTTATAATTCTAATTTTTATATTTCGGTGCATACTCCAAAATCCCATTGTTTCCCCCTCCTTATGCTTATTCATTTTACTTTGAAAAAGAGGAAGAAAAAGGTTAGAATATTCTAAAGAGTTTCCCCTTTTATCCCGCATTAACGGGCAGTAAGACCCCCACCTCAAAATTCAGCGAAAGCAAAGAAGTTAGGTGGGGATCAACTGCCCGTAAAAGCCCGATTAGTGAAGGCTAATAATCAGTGGGGGGCGTCCCCCACTGATTAAAGTTTCACTTTATTATAGAAGGAAGTGTATATATGAAAATTATGGACTATTACATTCGTTTAAGATTACATGCACAAGACCAACAGCATATACGAAATAGCTTACAAGAATTAGCGGATGTTTTATATTGCAGTACGAAAAACGTAAAGATTTTATTAAAGAAAATGAACGAGGAGCAATTCATTAAGTGGACACCAGGGCGTGGTCGCGGAAATAAAACAGAAATTATATTTGCACATACTTTAGCAGAAGCGATTGAATCCTATACAGATGAACTGTTGACCCAAGAAAAATTAAAAGATGTCTTTCTTCTTTTAAAAGAGCCCCTTCCTCTTGCAATTCAAAAAAAGATAGAAAATAAACTACATCATCATTTTGGATACGAACCTTCAAATGATATGTATGACATATTGAAGATCCCTATATCAAGAAAGATATTACCATTAGATCCCGCTTTTACGGCTGTAACAACAGAGGGTCATCTTATTAACCAAATTTTTGATACATTAGTCATTTATAACGATATTACAGAAAAAATGGAACCACACATTGCACATACGTGGGAATTAAGCGAAGACGGGCTTACGTGGACGTTTCATTTACGAAAAGATATATATTTTCATAACGAAACTGTTCTAACTTCTAAAGATGTACAATTTTCATTTGAAAGATTGCAGCAAGCTCAATCTCCTTACGCATGGTTAACACAGGAAATTGTTCAAATTGAAACACCATCACCACTGCAAATACGATTTCATTTAGCAAAACCTAACGTTTTTTTCTTACGTTATGTGAGTTCCATTCAACTCGCGATTTTACCACATGATGCAGTCATTCAAAATCATCATTATGTAGGTACTGGACCTTTCAAACTTGCTCATTACTCTGAAGACAATATCGTCCTCGAAGCGTTCACCCACTATTTTAAAGAGCGCGCGTTACTAGACCGTATTGAATTTTGGGGTATTCCTGATCATGTGCAAATAGATGCTGATTATGAACTACCAAATGAAGAAGAAAATGAAAGACATAATATACAAATAGAAGAAATAGGTTGTATTTATGCTAGCTTCAACTTTACAAAACCTGGTCCTCATCACGACATGTACTTTCGAAAAGCTTGGAGAGAACTATATGACGTTGAAACGATACTTCGTAGCATAGAGGGTCGACGGACAATTGCTGCATCAAGCTTTTTCCCTGAAAGAAGCCGCCAAGCTACTAAAAGGTCCTACTCTTTAGAAAAAGCAAAAGCGTATTTAAAAAAGAGCACCTATAACGGAGAAACGATACATATTTATTTCTTCGCATTTAAAGATAGTGAAAATGACGCACATTTCCTAAAAGAACGGTGTGAAAGTTTAGGTATACAAGTAGAGCTTCACCCATTTCTCGTTTCAGATTATATGGATCGTTCTATTGATAAACATGCGGATATTATTTTCATGGGGGAAGTATTTGCTACCGATCATGAAATTGCATTTTTAAATGTATTTAAAAATAAAAGTTGCTTCGTAAATCGATTCATGGACCCACACTATGCAAAACAAATTAATTGTTTACTTGATACCTTTTTATTAGAAGACAATAAAGAAAAACGGTATAAGCTCATGTATGAGATTGAAGAGTTTTTACAAGCTGAAAACATCATTTTATTTAACTATCACGTTTTAAAAAGAAAAACATACCCTTCTTCTTTAAAAAACGTAACAATTGATTCATTCGGTTGGGCGAATTTTGCGAAGTTATGGATACAGCCATCCCCGCATTAAAATGTGAAGTTTTTTATAAAAGGAGAAGAACCATGAAAAGCAACCTAGAAAAAAGGCTTTCCTATCTATACACAGGTGAGTTATTTTCAGTCATTACTTTTATTTTCACAAGTTACTTACTTAATTATGCTTATCCTACGTTACATTTATATTGCTTATATTCTTTTTGGATCTCATTTCTTCTTTTAGAGTTTATCTTATTACAAGGAACACTTTACTGGTACGTAAAGTGGAAACGACTAAAAAAAGAGAAAACATCTGTTACACCCATTAGGATGATTCAATATTTAAAAATACTTAAAAAGATAAATATAGCATTACTTATCACGGGATTTATTACGTTTACTATTGATTTTGTAATTTGGTATCCCCACTTACCTTTAGGCGGGGTATCATTCACTCTATTTATTTATATTTTTGCATTACTTGAGTACATTAACTATTATCATACTCAGCTTTCATACGATAACATCTCTGATATTAAACATTTAATCAAATCAAAAAAACTAAAACCGTCCTGTATAAGTAAAGATTTTCAACGTATTTCATGAAAGAGAAGGTACTACATCCTTAGTAGTACCTTCTTCACATACAGATACAAACTATTATTTAATTACTCTATCTAAGTGATCTTTCAAGTTCAATAAATATTGCTCAATATCCGGATTTTTCACCACATCATAACAAGCAAAACTCTTTAACGGACTCATGCCAAGAAACTTCTGCACACGATGTAAATGACTAAGTGCTGATTCTAAACTTTCTCCTTCAAAGAACTTCGTCTTATCTCCAAATGCTTTTTCAGGTGCGTTCCAAGTTGTAGAAAACATATACTGCTTCTCTTTTAATAAACCACCTGTTCCATATTCATCTGCACCTTTAAAGAACAAACCGTATTCATACACTTCATCCATATATGTTTTAAATAATCCCGGTACACTAAACCAGTAAATAGGTGTTTGATAAATTACAACATCAGCCCATAGAAATTTATCTTGTTCTTCTTTCATACTATATCCATCTTGAATCGTCGTTGTTTTCACATAATGATTCTCACTTAATACAGTTATCATATAATCAACTAACGTTCTATTTAATCGACCTTCTTTCGTACCGTATTTTTCATGTCCATTTATAATAAATATATTTTTCATCACTTTTCTCTCCTTTATTTTATTCCTCAGCTATTAACCCAAGTTGTTGTTTCAGCGTAAGATTATCTTCTAAATGCCAATCTTCCGTTATCTTGCCATCCTTCACATGCAAAATATCAATTGCAAAAAAACGAATGTTTTTACCATTATGAGTTCCTGTAAAAGAAAGACGAGCTGTTACTTTATCACTAACCACTAATAAATCTTCAATTTCACAATGTATGTCTGGAACTACTTTACGAAAGTTTTGCGCTGCAAGCTTTAATCCTTCAGTGCCTTGTGGTCGACCTTTCGGCAGTGTGTTATCGAAAAATTTTTCAGTAACCGTCTGCGGAATAAGCTCCTCTTTACCTGTATCCCAAAATGCATAAAAACGCTGAGCTGCATGCACGATTTCTGTCGCTTCCTTTTTACTTAATGAAGAATCAATTGTCATTGCTTTTGGCTTCGGCATTTCCTTTAATAACTGAATTTCATTTTTTTGCTCAACACTACATGCTACAAGCACAATACAAATGACAAAAAAACTAAGAAACATAAACAACTTTTTCATACCCATGGAAATCACCTCCTCCTCATACAAACCCTTTGTATTTCGTATTGCTATTGTATATGCACTAACTTCCTTTATGGAAGTAGTGATATTTTTTTCATATAGTTACCAAAAGTATAGTTTTGTGATACGATAAGGAAAATTCATTCAAAAAATTTTTATGGAGGCTATTTCCATGAGCAATATAGATCCAGTTGTATTAACGAAAGGTTTACCTGGTATACCTTGTCCTATCGCTAAAACTCTTGACGTAATTAGTACAAAATGGACGTTTTTAATCATTCGCGATCTTCTTATCGAAGGAACATTAAGATTTAGCGATTTACAAAAATCAATGGATGGGATTAGTCCGAAAACTTTATCGCTTCGCCTAAAAGAATTGGAAACGCAAGGGATTATAACGAGAAAAGTATACC
Source organism: Bacillus sp. SRB_8 (assembly GCF_003264205.1). Taxonomy (NCBI): domain Bacteria; kingdom Bacillati; phylum Bacillota; class Bacilli; order Caryophanales; family Bacillaceae; genus Bacillus; species Bacillus sp. SRB_8. The sequence goes on from NZ_NADT01000021.1 coordinate 70,769, forward strand.
CAGAAGTTCCGCCTCGCGTAGAGTACACGTTAACGGATAAAGGAAAGCAATTAGAGGGGATATTTATTGAATTAAAGCGGTTTGGATTAAGTTTATAAACGAAAAGCCCCTTACTATAAAAATAGTAAGAGGCTTTTCGTTATTCACTACATTACTTCGCAAAACTTTGAGCTAGTTGTTTCTCTCTCCACATAAATGTAATGCCGAGACCAACGATTAAAACAACACCTGAAAATGCATATGGATAATTAATGTTTATATCAAATAATATTCCGCCCATCGCTGGTCCTGCGATATTTCCTAAACTCGTATACGTTGAGTTCATACCAGCAACGAATCCTTGCTCTTTTCCAGCTGCTTTTGATAAAAACGTCGTTAAAGCTGGACGAAGCAAATCAAATGCTAGGAAAATAAAGCAAGTAACGAGAAGTACAATCCAATAATTAAAGACTACAGTTGAGACGAATGCTAATACTGCACCTACAATTAAACATATTTGAATTAATACTTTCTCACCGAACATGTCAACCAATTTGCCAAACATAAATACTTGCACAACTACCCCAAAGATGGAGCTAATCGTAATAATTGCAGCAATATCTTTCGGTGTGAAACCAAACTTATGATCAGAGAACAGGCTAAACACAGTTTCATATGCTGATAATCCAAATGCGAGTACAAATACAATAATAAATGCGATTGCATACATTGGATTTAATGATTTCTTTAAATCTCCGATAAAGCTGGATTCTTTCGTATTAGCTGCAATCTCTGCAAGTTCTTCTTTCGTTAACGGCTCTTTCAAAATAAATATAGAAATCACGCATGCAACAAAGGCAATCACTGCTGCCACAAAGAACGGCACACGTATACCGTATTCTGCAATAAACCCGCCGATTCCAGGCCCTATAATAAATCCGGTACTAATAGCCGCTGAAAGATATCCCATCGCCTTTGGACGTTCTTGAATAGAAGTAATATCAGCAACATATGCCGTAACACCCGGCATAATAAACGCGGCACTAATTCCGCCTAACACCCTAGCTGCATAAAGCATCCACACATCTGTACCTAATCCAAAAAGAAGCTCTGAAACACCAAAAATAAATAATCCAATGATTATCATTTTCTTCCTACCGTAAATGTCGACCCAACGACCCGTAATAGGTGAAGTAATAAGCTGCGCCATTGCAAACACTGCAACGAGATAACCCATCGTCTTTCCTGTTAAATTCATATCATTCATAAAGGACGGCATAACCGGAATGATTAATCCAATCCCTAAAAAAGCGATAAATATATTACTCAAAAGAATGATCAATACCATCTTTTGTTCTTTTATCGGTTTCTTCAATTTTTAACACCTCTTCCCGTAGTTCCTCTCAAAAATAATGCCCAAGAAGCTTTTTCTTTATCCTGCTATTTGTGGGCTCACACTGAGTAAAGATGTCCCCACTCATTAGAATTTCACTCTATCCTTCCACACATACATAAACACAGGGTGAATGACTATCATTCAGTTTCCCGCAGAAATGAACCTACCTTTTCAGACAGGTTCATCTTACTACTTCTTTATATGTAGTGCATGTGTTAAAAAATCTAGTACTTCTGCCTTTTGTAGCTCGACTTGCTCATCATCTTTATGATCATATAAATAAACTTGTTCCGCTGCTGATTCAACAAGAGCGATAAATAACTTCGCTGTTCGCTCAGCGTGAACCGAATCACGAATTTCACCTGATTCTTTTGCCTCACTTAAAAAGTCACTTAGCCATATATAAAGAGGCTCATATACAGCTTCCCATTCTTTTATATGTTCAGTTGATGCAAGGCCCGCATACATTAATGCTTGTATTTCACGATATTCAGCTATAAAGGTAAATACTGCATCTATTACTTGCTCAACTTTACTTGAAAAAGGTGAATCGTTCTGTACTTTTTCTTTCACTGCAAGTATCATCTTCTCAACCATCACTTCTGCTATTGCAGGCATAACAGATAACTTAGAAGGAAAATATAAATAGAAAGTTCCTTGTGCAATGCCAGCCAATTTCACGATATCAGAAATCTTCGTTTTTTCAACGCCCTTTTCCTGAAACACCTCAATAGCTGCATAGACAATTTTTTCTTTTTTATTCATCATCTAAACCCTTTCACACGCGTATTGAATGACTGTCACTCATTTTATAAAATAACTAGCTGTACTGTCAATCATCGTGCACTTTTCATAATAAAAATCTCCCAACAAATCGTTAGGAGATTTAACTTTAATATCCTTTTCTTATGAAAGAGCCTTTAATCCCGTAACTCCACATACGATAAGAGCTACACTAATCAAACGTGCCTTACTTTTCGATTCACCAAACAGAAACATATTTAATAAAACAGCTCCTGCTGTTCCAATGCCAATCCAAACCGCATAAGCTACACTTACTTGTAAGAACAAGAAAGATGTGTATAAGAATGCAAAGGAAGTTGCAAATCCACCTATATAAATCGCTCCATTTGTTAACGTCTTATCTTTACTATACATTTTAAGGCCTATCACACCGACTATTTCACTAATTGCAGCAAAAAATACGAAAATCCAACCCATTTTTAAGCAGCTCCTTTCACAATTTCTTCCGCGGTTTCTTCTTTATTATCAGCTAATTTTAAACCGATCACGCCCGCTACGACCATTACGATAAAGAATAGCTTTCCTAAACTGAAACTGCCGCCGAAAAGGAATACATCCATTAGGAAAGTACCAACCGTACCAGCTCCGGCAAACACAGCATATACAGTCCCTGTTGCAAGATGTTCGCACGCTTTCGATAGGAAGTAAAAATCAACAGCGATAACTCCTACAATAATGACCCAATGCCACCAAGTATGAGCTGTATTAAAACCAAACACCCAAAAGACTTCAAAAATACATGTTAATATGACATATAACCAAGCTTTATTTTTCATATCTCTCACCTTCTATTATTCACTGACTGACCGTCAGTCATTTTTAATTTAAAAAATATAATCTCACTCTAACTACTATTTAAAAAACCAATATCATCCTCATTTATCCTTATATTTGTTCCGTTATTAAGCTAACTACATATAAAAGTTGCTTATCTACACCCTTTCACAGAAAAAATGACTGAATGTCATTCATAAACATTCTACATGACCAATTGATAAAGTGTCAACACCCGGATTCTATTAACCAAAAAATATTTTAAATTTCTTAAATCCACATGAATATTTCTTAATAATCTGTCAATAATGGTAGTAACATAATATTTTCTCCATTCCCCCCTTGGAGATCCCTTTGAATCGAGCAGTTGCTTTTAGCTAACTGCTCTTTTTTAATTTATCGGCACATTATAATAAAATACTCATAGATAAATTCCAAAACAAAAACCTGTACTCCCTTTTCAACATGCAACAAAGAACGAAATATTTTGTACGCTATTTACTTTTCAACGAGTCTTTGTATGCAATAATTTTATTTTCGAGCATCTTCTCTGTAACTTCTAAATTTTCTCTTTGAATCTGAATAGATTTCCTATGATCTTCTAAGAGCTGTAAACGAGCTTCGGTTGTATGCTCCCCTTCTAAATATAATCTAGCATATTCTCTTATTTTCGCTATCGGCATTTGTGTTTGTTTTAATTTCATTACAAACTGCAACCACTTTATATGTGACTCTTCATACAATCTATTCCCATTTGCATCGCGATTTGCAATTAATATGTTCTCCTTTTCATAATAACGTAATGTATGTGTGCTCACTCCTAATAATTTAGCTACCTCGCTAATTGTGTACATAACCATTCTCCCTCCGCACGCCATTTACTCTCATATATTTTACTGCCTTATCCAAATTATAAAAAACATTTGACTTAGAGTATACTCTAACAAATACAATCTAACCATGATAAATTAATTTGAATTTAGGAGGCTTTTATATGAAATATACTGTTATTACTGGTGCTAGTTCAGGAATTGGCTATGAATCCGCTTTAGCCTTTGCATCTCGCGGAAAAAACTTAATACTTGTAGCTCGAAGACAAGCAGAATTAGAAGAATTAAAATTGAAAATTAACGAAATGCATCCGGAATTGGATGTTGTCATTCGAAGAACTGATTTATCAGTCACTGAAGAAGTTTATAAATTTTATGAAAGTCTACAAAGTTTTCAAATTGAAACGTGGATTAACAACGCAGGTTTTGGTAATTTCGCCTCAATTGCTGAACAAAATTTAAACAAGATAGAAACGATGTTGCATGTAAATATAGAAGCACTAACAATACTATCTTCCCTTTTCGTTCGAGATTATTCAATGACCGCAGGAACACAGCTTATTAACGTTTCATCAGGCGGTGGATACACGATTGTTGCTGATGCTGTTACGTATTGCGCTACGAAATTTTATGTAAGTGCATTTACAGAAGGACTATCTCACGAACTGAAAGAACAAGGTGCAAAACTACAAGCAAAAGTTTTAGCTCCTGCTGCAACTGAAACAGAATTCGCAAAACGTTCATTTGATATTGATGAGTTCCAATACGATAATGTTGTACCGAAATTCCACACTGCAAAACAAATGGCACAATTTATGCTCGACCTTTATGATAGCGATAAAGTTGTAGGGCTTGTCGATGGTTCTACGTATAACTATGAACTTAGAGATCCACTTTATAATTTTGCCGTGAGAAAAACGAATTCAAATTCCTAATACCATCTCATTTTGTATTAAAATATAGATACCCACTATTTCTTAAATAATAGTGGGCCTTTTTTCTCTCTAAAAATTTCATCCAACATACCGTATCATCGCCACCTCATCACAATAATTGACTTTTGGACAATGTCTACAATCAACCCATACTTTCTCTGGCAGCAATTCTTTATTTACAAAATCAAATCCACACTTTTGAAAAAATACTGTTTCATACGTTAAAGAAATCACTCTTTTTACATTTATTTTCGTCGCTTCCTCCATCACATGACTCACGAGCATACGCCCTATCCCTTTTCCTGCATATGTATGCGAAACTACTAACGATCGTACTTCTGCAAGGTCCTCTCCTAACACATGTAAACCAGCAACTCCAACGACTTCCTCTCCTTCTTTCATAACATATAAACATTGTAAATATTGATAGAGAGACAAAAGAGAACGCGGCAAAACAACTCCTTCTTTTGCATACATTTCAATGAGATTATAAATTTCTTTCACATCACTTGTAACCGCATTAAAGATTTTCATATTATATCCCCTTGCCCCAGTGTTAATATTTATAACATTATATGAATTTTAATTCATAATTTCATATAATAATACATCTCTCTTTTCTCTCCGTCAATCACTTTTCTGAATTTTATCCCGCATTAACGGGCAGTAAGACTCCCACCTCAAAATTCGGCTGAAGCAAAGAAGGTAGGTGGGAGATCAACTGCCCCTAAACGCCCGATTGGTGAAGGCTAATAATCAGTGGTGGATGAACAAAACCCCCACTGATTAAAGTTTCACTTTACACAAACAAAAAACCAAGCAACTTAATCGATGCTCGGTTCCTCATTTCGTATCGGCAATACCGTCGAATATTTAATTTCACGAAGTGCTAAACTCGTCTGTATCCGTGTAATACCAAGCTTGTTCAACTTTCTAATAAACTGCTCCAGTTCTTTACGATCACGATTCGCAACTTTTAATAAATAATCATACTCTCCTGTTAAACAGTGACATTCTAACACTTCAGGCATAGATTCTAATTCTCGTTCTAACACTTCCAGCTTTTCATACTGATGAATATTCGTACTCATAAAAATGAAACATAATAAATCAAATCCAAGCTTTTCTTGATTTAAAATTGCTACTTGCTTATCAATAAAACCTTCCCCATCTAACCTTTTTATTCGTGCATGCATCGCAGCTGGAGATAAATTAACACGGCGTGCAAGCTCTGCATTACTTACTTGTGATTCTTTCTGCAATATATCTAAAATTTTTACATCCAAATCATCAAGCACTTTAATAACAGATGACTCCATCAAAATTCCCCCTTTTTTCTTACCGACGATTATTCGAAGAAACATCTCATAACTTATATAAAACTGAATGTTTTTCTGTAAATAAGATTTCTAACGAAACATTTTATCGAGTTTTTACCATTATACAAAATAATATATTAGATAATAAAGAAAAATGCTAAAATTATTTACAGTTCATTCTTATTTCAACAAAGGGGTTTTTAGTATGCCTTATTTTTACGTCTTTTTACTATTATTAACAAGCTTATTATGGGGAGGAAATTTTGTCGTTGGGAAATCACTTGTCGATCATGCGTCTCCGATGACACTGACAAGTTTAAGATGGATGATTGCGATTGTTTGTTTATTACCACTCGTATGGTTTAAAGAGAAGAAAATTATTCCACCGCGTGCTGCTATAATCCCGTTAGTAATTATGGGAATTACAGGCGTCGCTCTTTTCAACATTTTTCAATTTTTAGCATTAGAAAAAACATCCGCAACGAATGTAGGTCTTATTTCTACATTGAACGCTATTTCAATTGCATTATTTTCTGTGCTATTTCTAAAAGAAAAAGTAAATACGCTTCAAGTTCTTTCTATGATTCTTTCATTTTTCGGGGTCATCCTCGTTCTTTTAAAAGGAAACTTTGCTCTTTTATTTTCACTACATTTTAATAGCGGGGATTTATGGATGATTGCGGCTGTTTGTATTTGGGGAATCTATTCTGTTTGTAGTAAATGGGCTACAAAAACAACTACACCACTCATGGCAACATTATATTCTGGTATTTTCGGCGTTATTTTATTACTACCATTTAACATAGGAAGCTTCACTGTTTCCAATATTAATTCTTCTTTCATTACATCACTTTTATATACAGGACTCATTTCAACGGTACTTTGTATGGTGTTTTGGAATATTGGTATACAGAAATTAGGCGCTACTACATCGGGGATTTTTCTAAATTTCAATCCAATTTTCACAGCTATTTTAGCATTTATTTTCCTTGGAGAAGAATTAACATGGATTCAAATTTTCGGTACAATCATCGTCGTGACAGGGTGTTATTTATTTTCTCATTTTAAAACTGTTTCTCCTCAGACGACTAGAGCTTTAGTACGAAAGCATTCTTAATGAAAAAACATCGCCACCAGAGTGGCGATGTTTTTATTTACCTTTCATTTCTTTCACATACTGTTTTTCTTCTTCTGGCGATAAACGTTCTGTTGCCTTTCCGGTATCACCACCTTGAATTTCCCACAAAAAGTTATGCTCCTCAACCGTCTGTGAAAAATCCCCTTTCTCCCAGCGCTCTAAAGTAGAAAGTAGCTTTGATTTATATTTAAAATTAGTACTGCTTTCTACTGCGTTCTTCGCACTACTAATTTCCTTATTTGTCATTTCGATAAATCCCCATTTCTCAGAGGATTTCACTTTTTGATGTACCATCCTATGCATTGTAGAAATAATTTCATCTTCACTAACTTGTGGCTTCTCTTCCTTTACTTTCTTCTCCTGTTGATCCATTACTTTTTGTACTTTAAGGCTCTTCTCCTCCTCCTCTATATAATTAAGAAGTTTAGTAACACCGAATACAGCTCCTACCGCAATTACAATCATTGTAATTGTCCCTATTATCCATTTTTTCATATTATGTACTCCCCATTCCCCCTAATAATTACATAAACAAATGGAATCGCCTGCACATAGTCGATTCCATTTGTTTCCTTATTTCATTTTAAGCCTTCATCGCTTCTCGTACAATGTAACTGTCCACATATTGCTTAAATTTCACGATTTTTCCATTTTTAAGCTGCCACACATGAACAAATTCCGCCTCAAATGATTTTCCCGTCTCTTTATAAACTCCTGAGTAAACACCTTCAGCAATAATCACATCTTTTCCGTTTACTTCATGGTACGTCTTTACACTCGCTTTATAATCATCCCATTCTGATCCTAAACGACTAAATACATTTTCCATTATAGCTTCTGTACCTATATACGTTCCGCCGTACGGAAAACCTTCTGCCTCTGTCCATTCCACTTTTTCAGAAAATGCTTCTGCTAAATGTTTTGCATTCGAAGAAGCTGATCCTTCATATGTGCTTCGAACAATTTCTAAATTTGTTTTTTGCTTCATTATTTTTTCACCCCAAACGCGTTTGCCGCTAAAACAAGTCCAATTTCTAACGCTTTAACGTGCGGGAACCGTTCCTTTATTGCCGTTTGAATTTCTTCACTTGAAGGATTTCCTGCAAGAACTTCATCAAATGCAACTAAATATTTACGAGTATGTTTAATCGCGTCTGCTGTATTTGGTACGTCATAATCACGATGACCCGCTACAACAATTTCAGGATGAAGATTTTCAAGTTCACTTAATGTTTCTAACCATTTATGACGAGCTTCAGCATCTGTTTCTAACGTCCATACGAAAGTATTGTTATAAACGATATCGCCTGTAACAACGGCTTTTAATGATGGAATCCATACATAACTATTATTCGGTGTATCACCTTGCAAACCACCTTTAATGATTAAATCATTTCCCTCTAAAATCAATTTCTCTTCTGTTAATTCCTCTGGAACAATTGGTTGATGAGGAACATTATGCCCAATAGATGGTTTCCACTGTTCCACTTTCTTCTCAAATGTGTTACGAATATCTTCAACAGTATTCCGTAATGCAACAATCTTCGCTTCTGGAAATGCTTCATGTAATACATTTAATCCAAAATAGTGATCTGGATGAAAATGAGTCACATAAATATGAGTTAAATTCTTTCCTGTTTCAATAATTTGAGCTGCTAAACGGTGCGCATCACTTAATAAAAATTGTGCATCGATAAGAATTGCATCTTTTTCTCCGTATACAATTGTGGATGTAACTTGAAATGCTTGCTCAGATCCTGTAAAAACCTCTAAATGTAATTTTGACATGTTATTTCCTCCACTTTTTATTTACTCTTTTATATTCCTTTATTCTTTAAGCTTTATTCTGGTTGTAACTAAATTAGTTACAACCAGAATAAAAAAATATACGAATCATTTTATTACTAATCGACTTGATGTAATCATTATAGTTACACCAAGTCGTCAAGTCAACACTAAAAAAATAAAATTTACTTCGTTTTCATTACTTTCTCTTTTAAGAAGCGATCTACATATCCTTCTGCTTTTACAACGAATAAATACGCACCCATTGATAATAATGCAAGATCTAATTCATATCCCGGATTCTTTCCATCTCCTAATAAGCCTGCTGCTCCATTTACCTTTACGATAGCTCCAGCCAAAATAAGAGCGAATAACAATCCTACATACCTCACGCCTAAACCGATAATTAATAATATACCACCAACTAATTCAACTGTTGCTACGCCATATGCAAGACCACCTGGTAAACCGATGCTTGTAAACCATCCTGCTACGTTATCTATACCTGATTGAAACTTTGCTAAACCGTGTGCAAAAAAAGTAACTCCTAATACGATACGAATAATTAAATTACCAATATATTGATTCATTCTGAACTCTCCTTTTTTGTTTCGTTATGGTGAACATTTATTCACAAGACAAAACAATACGGTATTTCTTTTCATTCGTCAAATGCTTTTTTAAAGAAACAAAAAAACATTATCCTTTTTGCAGATAATGTTTTTTATAAAATAGTGCTAATTCAAGCTTTTACTCTATCACACAGAAAAAGTTGAAAGTTTTTTCCAGCACCAATATAAGGCAATAACGGCACGTCCTCTTCCACAACCATTCCGACAACATTCACTTTCTCATCTACAGGTAAATCATTTACAACAACTTGCATCTCCCCAGCATATCTACCGTACAATTCATTATCAATTGTAATACTGCCTCGTTTTCTTGAAATTGTATTCATCGGTTGTAATGCAACTTTATTTTCTTCGCGCGATTCTACAGAACGAATTACATCACGAGCCGGATCTAACCTATTTGTATGCACTTGCTCTACCACTTTTAATACTTCACTTGCATTTATAAATGACTCATATCGCACTGGAATAATCCCACCACTCGCACTCGAGATTTCTTGTACACTTTCTAAACTCCCGCTTATATCGCCAATTAAAACTTTATCAACAGCACAATCTTGCACGAGTTCTAAATATGCTTGAAGCGGGCGCATACTGCGATGTTTTTCTAAAGTTGGTAAACCCTCATATAACGGACCGCGTTTTTCACCATCTCCCGGAATAAACGCCATCGTTTTTATTCCGCACTCATGTAAATATTTATTTTGTTTTTGCAAAAACGACTTTGCTAGTCCTGTTTCTGGACGTGGATAAAAATTATGCCACGCTTCTACACGATCTACTCGTATATTTTCCGCAAGTAACTCTTTCCAAAATGATTCTGTAATCGTACTCGCATTTAAAGCTACCTTCATCTTATGAGATACACGTGCGATTTCTTTTGGCGTAATACCGTAATCCATTCGTAAACCAGTAATGCCCCAGTCTACTAACTCTTCGACATTTTCGTACGTCATACCTAAATGGTGTAACGATTTTGAAGAAACATCGACCATTAATTCCATTTCATTTTCAAGAGCCTGTTTCCCAAGTATTTGAATTAACTCTTTATACGTACCAGGATCATCCTCTGGTATATGAAGTGATGTAAAAATAGATGAAAACCCGTTTTCCTTCGCTACTTTTAGCCACTCTTCTTGCTTCTTTACTCGTTCTTTTGCAAGATAAATTGAAACTCCGATCATATGAATCTCCCTTTCTATGAATAGAAAAAGAGAAAGGAATCCCTTTCTCTATATGTTTTCTGCCATTTCTTCTTTGAATCCGAAGAAGTACGTAAAGATGAATCCGAACGTATATGCCACTACTAATCCAAGGAAATATAATAAATATTTATTATCAGCAATTAACGGAATTAATGATAATCCTGATACACCGATTCCGAGTGCGGCTGTTTTCATAACTGCTTGGAATGCACCGCCAACTGCTGCACCTAAACAAGCTGTAAGAAACGGTTTCCCAAGTGGTAATGTAACCCCGTATAATAACGGTTCGCCAATTCCTAAAAATCCAACTGGTAATGCACCTTTAATTACGTTACGAAGTCGTTTGTTTTTTGTTTTTACAAAAATCGCAATCGCTGCTCCTACTTGCCCAGCCCCAGCCATTGCTAGTACTGGTAATAAAGGCGTTACGTGCGTTTGATTAATAAACTCCATATGAATTGGTGTTAAACCGTGATGTAATCCGACCATAACGAGAGGTAAAAATGTTCCAGCAAGCACTGCTCCAGCAAATGCGCCACCAATACTTAAAATACCATTAATTCCGCTTGTAATTCCTTCAGATAAGAAACCTGCTACTGGCTGAATCGCTAACATCGTTACGATACTTACTACTAACACAGTAATGAGCGGTGTCACGATAATATCAACTGCATTTGGCACTGCTTTTCGAACTTGTCTTTCTACTACAACCATAAGCCATGCTGCAAAAATAACTGCAAACAATCCGCCCCGTCCGGGTACGAGCGCTTCACCGAATAATTTTACATTCGCCATCGCTGGGTTGAAAATTAAAATACCTGCAATTGCCCCAAGAACTGGTGTCCCGCCAAATTCTTTCGCTGTATTCCAACCGACTAAAATTCCTAAGAATGTAAAGATACCGCCGCCAATAAGTAGTAGCATTTGTAGCCACGTTGCATTCGGGTCAGCACCTGCGTTTTTCGCAAAGTTAGCAACCCCATTTATAATTCCTGACGCAACAAGCCCCGGAATTAGCGGAATGAAAATACTTCCTATTTTTCTTAAAAAGTTTTTCACTGGTGTATTATTTTTCTTCTTAATCTCTGACTTCATCTCTTGCCCAAGATCTTCAAGGTGGTGATCTGCCACCTCACCAATTCGCAGTCCCGTTAAACCTTCCATCTCAGCTGCTACTTTATTTACTGTCCCTGGTCCAACAACAACTTGAAGCGTCTCATCTTCAATAACGCCCATAACCCCTTCAACCTTTTTCAAAAGGTCCATATTCACTTTACTTTCATCATGAAGCGTTAATCGCAGTCTCGTCATACAATGAGCAATGCCACGAATATTTTTTACTCCCCCAAGTTGCTCTGAAATCTCTTTGGCCATTCTCTCTTCTTTCTTCATAATAGAATCCCCCTCCCCAAAGTTTAAAGTGCTTTCTTCACAAATCCTTTCGCACCTTTTAATTTTTCTAGTGCTTCCCCATATTCACACTGTAGTAATATCATAACGATTGCAGCTTTCACATTTCGATCTGCTTTCTCATAACACTCTGTAGCTACTTCATAACTAGCGCCTGTCGCTTCAACAATAATTCGTTTTGAGCGTTCTACCAATTTTTCATTTGTAGATTGAACATCTACCATTAAGTTTTTATATACTTTCCCTACACCAATCATAGACGCTGTAGAAATCATATTGAGTACTAACTTTTGCGCTGTTCCAGCCTTCAACCGTGTTGAGCCTGTTAATATTTCTGCGCCTGTTTCCACTTCCACATTTAGTTTTGCATATTTACTTATTTCAGCATTTTTATTACAGGAAATACTAGCTGTACTTGCTCCCACGCTACTTGCATATTTCAATCCGCCAATTACATAGGGTGTTCTACCACTTGCTGCAATTCCAATAACCGTATCTTTCTCGTTTAATCCAATACTTTTTAAATCTTCTTTTGCTAACTCTTCACGATCTTCGGCACCTTCCACCGCCTTAGTAAACGCTTTCAATCCACCTGCTATAAATCCTTGAACCATGTTATCATCTGTTCCAAATGTCGGGGGACATTCCACTGCGTCTAAAATGCCTAAACGGCCACTCGTACCAGCCCCAATATAAATTAAACGGCCTTCTTCTTCAAAAGACTTAGTAACAATTTGTACAACCTTTTCAATTTCTTCTATTTCATTTTCAACTGCTAACGCAACAGTTCGATCTTCTTCATTCATACTTTGTAAAACTTCTTTTATACTCATCTCATCTAGATTCATCGTTTTCTCATTACGGTGTTCTGTCGATAAATTCTCTAACATATTGCCACCCTCTTCGAAATTATATTTCACACTTTTATTATAACTTTAAGAAACTAAAAATCAATAACTCTTTCTTATTTTATGAAATGAAATTTCACAACATGACATATTTGTGTCAAAGATAATAAAAAAGATGAGTCTCCCCATCTTTTCTTCTACTTCAATTTCCGTAACCGTAATGCTTCTTCTCTCGTCTCCATAAATTGATCTAATACTTTATTACCAATTCGATTGAAAGTAATCACATATAAAGCATCAATCATATTCAGTTGCGTCATTCTCGAAGCAATACTCGCAATGCGATGGTCTTGCTCTACATCTGGCATACAAAGGCGAATGTCTGCCGCTTTATATAACGGAGATGATTGGTCTAGCTTCGTAATCGCAATAACTGTAGCCCCTCGCTTCTTCGCATATTGCGCCATTTCAAGTACATCTTTCGTACGACCAGAAGTTGAAATCGCAACAAATATATCATCTTCTTTTAAATTCGTCACAAGCGGTAACATCATATGAAAATCAGATAGCATCATCGCTGTAAATCCGAGTCGTGTAAATTTATAAGCCCCGTCCATCGCTGGAGTAGCTGAACCACCTACTCCGTAAAATATAACTTTATCCGCATTTACAATACGATCTGCAGCTCTCTCAAGTTCCTTCTTATCTATCGCCGTGACGCTCGCCTCAATTGCAGCTTTATTCACATATGTAACTTTATTAAACAAGTCGTACGGTCCATCTTCCGTATTCATCACTGAAAAATCATTAATATTATAATCAGCAATCGTTAATTCACGAACGAGCGCGATTTTAAATGATTTAAAGCTCCCAATCCCAATCGACTTACAAAAGCGAACAACACTTGCCTCACTTGCGCCTGCATTCGTTGACACTTCTTTCGTCGTTAAGTTCGGAACAATTTCTGCATTCTCCATTATGTACATGGCAACCTTCTTTTCGGCTGGTGAAAATTGATCCATATTACTTTCAATTTTAAATAGTAATGTTGAAGCTTTCACTATTTAACCTCCACTTCTTATGGTTGCGTATATTCTCTAATATCATTTGTATCATATAGATAAAAACCATCATTGCCAGGTGGATGGTGAACAATTACAGTTCGATCCCCTTTTTTATATGACGTTATTTCACCTTCAGATCGCTGTTTTTCCCATCCATGTATCCAAATTGCAAAGTCAGGTACAAAAGCAGTGTACTTATAGTCTTTCGGATTTTCATCTTCTACATAGGAAGAAAAAATAGAAACTGGAAAATTTTTCACTTTTGAATCTTTCCATGCAGTAAATGGTATACATAGTGCAATAAGTATGATTACACCTATAACTTTCCCCTTTGTAATCTTCACACTTCCCTCTCCTTGTCATATCACATACATAGATTTTATCATAATTACAATCCATTCATGCTACATGACCACTGCATTTTGCAATAAAAAAAGAGCTTACCTACATCAGATAAGCCCTTCCTCTCTATACAAAATACTTCTTCAAAAGCGGCGGCGTAATAATTGTCGTCAATATAACAACAATGACAATCGCTGTGAAATTTTCTTTCGCTAACAAATTCGCCGCAAGTCCATTTGCTGCGATGATAAGCGCCACTTCTCCGCGCGAAACCATTCCCGCACCGATACTAATAGAAGATTGAAGGTTGAATCCTGTCAGTCTTGCGCCTAAACCTGATCCGATTAACTTTGTGAATATCGCAATAAGAGTCATGATGATAATGAACCAAAGCTGGCTTCCTATACCTTGAAATGTAATTTCCATTCCGATACTTACGAAGAACACTGGAACAAATATTGCATAAGCAATTGGTTCAATTTTATGTTCCACTTCATGCTTATACTCTGTTTGAGAAATGGCAATTCCAGCTGCGAATGCTCCAATAATACCTGCAATCCCCATCATTTCACTGTAATACGAAAAAGAGAAACAAATAATAAGAGCTGCACTAATTAATGCTTCTGTTACGCGAAGTGGTACGAGCATTTTCATAATCCATGGAACAACTTTCCAAGAGATGAAAACAATACTTACAAAAAAGATAATTTTCTTTGCAATGACTAGCGTTACATTTACATCTTGTGTACCTAAAAAACTCATCACAAATGCTAATAAAATAACGACAATTACATCATCAAATACAGCTGCACCTAAAATCGTCGTACTTTCTCTCGTATTCATTTTCCCTAAATCTCTTAGTGTTTGAACAGAAATACTAACCGAAGTGGCACAAAGTAATAACCCTAAAAAAATCGCATGCGACTGTAACATTCCAAACGCAAGTCCTGCTAAATACCCACCAAGGAATGGGAAAATAATTCCTCCCATCGCTACTGCGAATGCAGATTTTAAATTACGATTTAACTCTTCTAAATCAGTTTCGAGTCCTGCCATAAACATAAGTAGCAAAACACCAATTTCGCTAAGCTCATCAATAAGTTCTGAACTATTAATAATACCTAGCAAAGCCGGACCGATAATAATACCAACGATTAATTTACCGAGTACAGAAGGCTGGCCAAGTCTAACGCTAATATCACCAGCTAATTTCGTACAAAGTAAAATGACGACAAGTTCAAAATAAAATAACATAACATCTTCTCCTACTATAATAAAGTAAAACTTTAATCAGTGGATTATTCTTCATCTCTACTGATTGTTAACCTGCATCTATTTCTGCACATAGTTTCTCCTTACAACCGGCTTTTTATTTGTTAAAATTTTATTTGACAAAATATTCTGAATTATAATAAGATTAACCCAGAAATTTTAAAAAACTACATACCATAACTGTATTTTCATTCACTTACATACTCTTTTCCAATGGGCTCGTACTATATTCGCAGTTATGGAAATGAAAACTAAAGGAGGAGAGTTCAAAGTGAAGTCATTATTACGAAAAAAAGCGCTTAGTACTGAATCACCACGACAGCTAGATCGAACATTAACGGCACTTGATTTAACGTTTTTAGGAATCGGCGCCGTAATTGGGACAGGGATTTTTGTATTAACAGGTATCGTAGCGGCAAAACATTCTGGCCCTGGTATTATGCTATCATTCCTTATTGCTGCATTTACTTGTGCTTGTGTAGCCTTTTGTTATGCCGAATTTGCTTCTTCTATTCCTGTCTCAGGAAGTGTGTATACTTACGCATACATGACAGTCGGGGAAGTCGTCGCCTTTATCGTTGGTTGGTGTTTAATGCTCGAATATTTACTCGCTGTTGCAGCGGTAGCTGTTGGCTGGTCTGGATACTTACAATCATTGCTTCAAGGGTTCAATATACACCTTCCCACCATTATTTCCTCGGCCCCTGGTACAGGAAAAGGTGGTCTCATTGATTTACCAGCTGTTTGTATTTTACTTCTCATTACTGGGCTTTTAAGTTTTGGTATACGCGAAAGCGCACGCATTAATAATGTTATGGTCCTTATCAAATTAGCAGTTATTATCGCCTTTATCGTAGCAGGCGCAAAATATGTAAAGCCTGAAAATTGGACACCGTTCATTCCATTCGGGTACGACGGTATTATTACCGGAGCTGCCACTGTCTTCTTCGCCTTTTTAGGTTTTGATGCAATCGCAACCGCGGCAGAAGAAACGAAAAAACCGCAGCGTGATTTACCAATTGGCATTATAGGTTCCCTTCTTATTTGTACAGTTTTATACATGATCGTATCTTTCGTTTTAACAGGCATGGTTCCTTATACGCAATTAGACGTTTCTGATCCAGTTGCATTTGCACTACATTTCGTTGGTGAAGATACTATTGCGGGGCTACTTGCAGTTGGTGCGATGACAGGAATGACAACCGTTCTTTTAGTCGTTATGTATGGACAAGTTCGTGTTTCTTATGCAATGAGCCGAGACGGCTTACTCCCAAAAGCTTTATCACGCGTAAATAAAAAAGTAAAAATCCCTTTATTAAACACATGGATTACTGGAGTATTTGCAGCTTTATTAGCAGGACTTTTAGACCTACATTTACTAGCGAATTTAGTAAACATCGGTACGTTAACAGCCTTCACATTCGTTTGCTTTGCTGTACTTATTTTACGGAAAACTCATCCTGATTTAAAACGAGGCTTCCGCACACCACTCGTACCTGTACTACCGGTTGTCGCTATTCTTTGTTGTTTATATTTAATGACTAATTTGTCCAAAACGACATGGATCAGCTTTTCATTTTGGCTTATAGTCGGTTTATGCGTATACTTCTTCTACTCTAGAAAACATAGTCATTTAGCTACTAAAAAAACAAATGATGAGAAAAAAGAAGTATAAAAAAATAGCTCGCCTATAATAAAGGCGAGCTATTTTCATTAACGATTGTAAAACGAAAAATATACCGATCAACTTTTGTATACTTATCCCGCTATTTGCCGGGCAGTAAGACTCCCACTGATTAAAGTTTCACTTTATTCTCCCTTACTTCGTCTCTTTCTTTTTCTTTCTCCACGCGTTTACACTATCAAAGAAAAAGTTAATAAATAGCGTTCCTAATCCCGCTAATAAAAATGTCATTAAAAATAGAATCCATATACTTTTATCTTTTAATAAATAATATCCTACAAGGAGCACAACGGCGATCCATACATATTCAAGAATTCTTTTTAGCTTTTTCTCTTCCAAATTATTCGCTCCCTTTTTCTATACTACTTTTAGTATAACAAAAAAAAAGCCTATCATGATAAGCTTCTTTTTCTTATACCTTATTTGTTGATGCTTTTTTCAACAAGTGAAATAGCGTGCTCTAGCGTACGATTCATTGATTCCACATACTCATCTTTTACATTTTTATCTTTTAACACAGCTTCCGCAACTGTGATTTTTTGACTTAATGATTTAACAGAACCGTCTGTTACATTTCCATCTTGCGCTTTCTTTACTAAAGCTTTTGCAGATTCAATATTCACTTGTAATTTTTCTTTCGGTGTTTTTGGCTGTTCTTCTGCTACCTTTGATTGGACAAATGTTTGGTTTGCTGTTTTTAATTCATTATACGTTTGAACAATTTGTTCTCCTGTACTCGCTATATTCTCAAACACTTTCTTTGCATTGTCATAGCTTCTTTGTAATTCGTTAAAAGCTGCTTGTGAATACTGACCTGGCTTTTCACCAAATTCATAAGTACCTGCCAATACTTCTTTCACTTTTCCGATTTCTTCATATAACGTATTTACTTGCTCTAATTTTGTACGAGTAGAAAACTCGTTATATGCCGCTACTACTTCTGAAGAACTTAATGCTTTACTATATAATTTTGCTAATGCAATTTGTCCATTTAACGGAATACCGCCATTTCCGTTGCTATCAGGATCTGCACCAAGTGCGAATGGTACGTTCGGGTGATATACTTTCCCTTGAGCCGGCTGACTATTTACTTTTTTACCATCTACATAAATTGCTACTTCACTGCCGTTATATGTTCCTGTTAAATGATACGTTTTGTTTGCTTCTAATTGAACACCCACACGTTTATAGCTTCCACCAATATGAGCCCATAATTCTACATAGCCACTTCCTGTAGACTCAAAACCAATTCCACCGCTCTCTGTATTTTGCAAAATACCTTGTCCACGAATTTCATTCATTGAAAATACAGTTTCTAACGTAAATGAATTTGCTACTTTTTCTTTTTGTGCTGCTGAAAATGGAAGGTATCCAAATGTATTTGCTTTTCCGTTTAACTTCATAACATTCTTTTTCAATGCTTTATCATATTCAATAGTCACATTGCCCTTAACATCACCTTTTGTACCAAATGATGAACTGTCTTTAAATGTACCATCTGCAAAGTTTACATCAAAAACATCTGCCTTTGGTACTTTCACATTCGGGTCAATATTATCTTTTTTCGTAGTAATTTCTGCCGTTAATGGTTGTACACTTTCATTGCCAAATGAATCAATCGCAACAACTTCAAGTGTATATGTTTTCCCGCCATCTAGTCCTGCAAGTGTAAATGTCAGTTCTTTCGGCACTGGATCTCGATAAAACTCTGAGAATGCTAATAGCTTATTTTTAATCTCACCTGTTTGTTTATCCTTTGCTTGCAAGCGATAAGAATGAACAAGAAGGTTGTCCAATGCTTGCGGGAATGTTACTGTTGCCGCATTTTCCGTTACATTTGATACAGCAAGCTTTGCATCCTTCGCAAAGTATGGCTTTTCTTTATCACGATCTTCTCCATAGTTGAATCCTTCTTTTTTCGTTGGTAATTTAATTTTCCAAGGCTCACCTGTCCAAGAGTTTGTATGGAAATCACGGCGATTAATTGTTACCTCTTTGTCATCTACCTCTACCAATAAACCTTGGCTTAATGTACTAGCTCCTGGCGGGATATTCCCTTGTACTTTACCGCCTTCAACTTCCATATAGCTTACAGAAGATGTTCCAACAGACGTAAAATCTTTTTGATGAATCGATTTTGGATCATCTAACGGATAATGTGAATGACCTGAAAACGTAATTACTTGTGGGTATTCTTTTAATACCGCATTAATTTTCGCACTATCTTTCGTTCCCCATTCTTGGCTACCGTACACTGTATCTTTAATATGTTGATGTAAAAACACAAAAATCGGTTTTTCTGGATCATCTTTTTGTGCCTTTGCCATTTCTTCTTTTAACCAATTAATTTGCTTGTCCGAATAATAGCCATGTGTTGTCCCATCCTCTGGAGACATAACAAGGAAATGATACCCTTTTACCACCTTATGATAATAAACCGATTCCATTCCTGTCTTTTCTAAGAAACGCTTCTGTGCTCCCTCTACAGATAAGCCGTTCCAATAATCATGATTACCTAGAGAATTCATTCGTACCGCATCTTTATTTGCATTTTCGTTATACACTTGCATGAAACGATCATATTGCTTTACTGAACCCGAATCAGTAAAATCACCTACAATGACAAACGCATCTTGCTTTGGTGCAAGCGTATTAAATTGCTCAATCGCTCTTTTCCAGCGGAACGTATCATCTGTTCCACTATCTTTAATATGCACATCACTTACAACTGGGAAAACGATTTTCTTCTCACTTGGTGCCTTTTCTTGCTTTTTCTCTTCCGCTTTAACCGACGTACTCCACGGTAATGATACAAATGCCAATACAAACACCATTAATAATCCAATAAGACCTTTTACTTTTCGTAAAGCAGTTCTTTCCACGTGAATCCTCCTCATAATAATTGATTCATTACAAGGGCTATTTTATCTTAAACATATTAATATCGTTTAAATAACAAATGAATTTTATTAGTTTTTTGTAAATATACAGTTAATTAAGTGTTAAGTCCAACATTACTCGTACTATTGTATACAACCACCTTTTGTCTAAAAGAGTCTGATCATTCTTTTCCCATGTCTATTCACATATAATCTTTTCTATAACATTAATGATAAGTTAAGCTGTAAGCCTATTAGACAATCTTAATTTTAAAAATTTTCTTCTTTTCTTAACACATCGGCCATGCTTCTACATTTAATAGTAGTAAAAGACAACTTAAAAAGGAGGGGTTGTATTGAAGAACAAAAAAAATATTGGCTGTTTCGCTCCTTTATCTATCATTTGTCCAGACCCTTGTCCACCGCCCCCTCCCCCAAATCCAAGTTGTGAGCGAGTAACAAATGAATTTGCAGGGAATTTCCTCATAACTAACAACACCATTCCCTCTACCAAAGATGCACTACAATCAATGATACTGTGGCAAAGTGATGGGATACTGCTTATATCAGGTACTGTCTCGGTTTACAATAGTACTAGCAGCACTGAAGCAATTACAATTCAAATCATTGGAGCAGTAACCAATATTTTCACTGTGTTTCCTGGCAATACAATATCTTACACAGGTAAAGATTTAAAATCCGTTAGTATTATTAATATACAAAATAATCCTTCACTATATTTAGAAGGCAAGTACTGTTGCCAATTTACATGTTGCTTATAGAATACCAATTTTATTACTTCCTCAATTAAAAAAAGCATACCATTTACGGTATGCTTTTTTTATGAAATTGGATAACGTACTGTAATACAAAACTCGCCTTGATTAACAGTTGTTCCTGTCGTAGTAATTCGGACAGTAGTAAAATATCGTACAGTGAAAGTACCACTACTTTGTGGTTGTACAGTAATTGTATCAACTACTGTAGCACCGACTAAAAAATCAACTGTAATGGGATTCGCGCCTACATCATATTTCACATAACCTGAACCATATACTTCTTGTGTAATATTATTCGTATATACAATTTGAGTACCAGCACCTGTAATAGACCAGTCTGTACATACTTGATCTTGCACAAGTGTTTTATTAGAACAACAAGACAAACCGGAACTTCTCATTCCCATTTCGATCCTCTCCTATTCTACTATGAAAGTGGATAACGTGTTGTAATACAAAATTCTCCCTGATACGTTCCACCAGGTGTTGCAGGTAACACAACTTGTATACTAGCAAAGCGGCGATACGTAAAAGCGATACTCGTTCCTGGGTTTAATGTTTGTGTATCAATTGTAGCCCCAGCAGAATCAAGCGCTTCTACAGTAATTGGACCTGGACCAACATCATATTTAACAAAACCAGTACCAACTACATTTTGGTTAATATTATTTGTATAAAGAACATTATCAATTGCTGTTGCAACTACAGTAGCAGACCACGGACTACACACTTTATCTTGTACATAATTTTTATCTGGACAGCAAGTTAATGCTGACCCTGAGCACTCACAAGACATAGTTGTTTCCCCTCTCTCTTTTATATTCCCTATATGTGTATGTCCCTCAGAGTCTTTTGCCTGTACTATTCATCTATTTTCAAAAAATATGCAAATTCCATTACCAATGACTAGATAGATTCCGATCTGTTTCGTTTTTTCATAAATTTACAGATTAAAATACCACCTACAATAATAAGAACGACGGCTAATATCGGTAGCATATATTGTCCAACAACACCCGCTGCTTTTTCCCAATGCGGACCTAATTTCATTCCAAAATAAATATACAAAGTCGTTAATGGGAACATTGCTACAAATGTATATATGCTAAATTTCCATATGTTCATTTTCGCCATACCACATGGAACGGAAATAAGCGTTCGAACTCCTGGCACAAAGCGTCCAACAAATGCTACAACCGGTCCATATTTTTCAAAGAAATCATCTGCTTTTTGAATTTGTTCTTCTTTAATGAAGAAGTATTTCCCGTATTTTATTAATAGAGGACGACCACCGTAATACCCGAGCGCATATAACGTTAAAGGTCCTGTCGTTCCGCCAAGCGTTCCAGCTAATACAGCTAGCCAAAAATTCATATCTCCCTCATATACCCAATACCCAACCATGGGCAAAACTACTTCTGCTGGAATAAATTCAAACGTTAATGCTAACACAACTCCAAAATAAGAAAACTGCTTTAAAAACTCGATTATATCTAAAATAATTTGCTCCATATTTTCAACTCCTATCCTACGTTTACGTTATGCTTTTCTTGTAATTGAACTGGCGCCATCTTTACAATTCGGTTCAAAATAAATAACACAATTCCAATATCATCTAAAATACCAATGAACGGTAGGAAGTCTGGAATTAAATCGAGCGGCATCGCTACATAACCAACTAAAAAAGCAATAGATAAAATTTTCTTCTTTATTGAAACCTCTTTTGAAGTAAAAAAGTCAAATAGGAATGGAACGAAACGGCGGACATGAAATACAACTCTTAATCTACTTATAAGTTTTTTCATTTTTATTTCTCCTCTCTTTGTATACAAAAAGGACCCTACCAAATATGGTAAGGGTCCTAAAAAAGACAAGAAGGGGCCTTTACCATTGCTGGTAAAGGTCTCACTAACAACGAAACGTTGCCAATAAAGCCGAGGGTTTCTCCCTGTAATGACGACTTTACTGTAATAAGTTACTCCCCTTTATATACACAGTTTTATACAATCACATTAAAATATTTACCTAAGCTTGTCAATATTTTTTTCATTCACCATTCAGATTATTACATTGTAAAAGACTCTCTTCCATGTTCTCTATTGAAATAAATTGGAGTTTATAACCATCTGGATCATGAAATATTATTCTAACTTCTTCACCGCGGCGCTTTTCTACAAATGATATTTGATAAAACGCTAACTTTTTCTTTAAACGCTCGATATTTGTAGCTTTTAACAATAGTTCCTTCACTGATGATATAACAGTCTCTCTATGCTCTCCCAGTCCCCTGTTTACAACAAAACAAATTCTCGTTAAACCAATATCATACCACACACCTGTTACACGTATTTGTGGCCTCTCCTTGCTCGGTTTAAACCCTAGAATTCCTTCATAAAAATATAATGTTTCCTTTAAGTTTTTAGATTCTAAGACAATACATGTTGTAACACTTTCCATCCGCACTCCCCCTGCCCCTTTTAGTTTTCTATATGAGTCATAATTTGCAATTATGTACGAATACAATACATAGTGATGAATATTTCATTTATAAAGGAGGCGTGTAATATGGATAAATTCATGAAATCTTACATACCTTATCACGGTCCAAATGATCCTTGCCCTCCAATTGGAAAGAAATACTACTCAACTCCCCCACACCTATTTATGGGCTTTCAACCACCTAACTTACCCCAATTCCCACCAAACGAAGCTTTAAGAAAAGGGACTTTATGGCCTGCTTTTTATGATTTTTATGAAAATCCTCACAAAAAAGGACGGTGAATAAAAACGTGACACAAACATTGCCTGATGAATATTACAAATGGATTGAAGAACTACAAGAACTAGACTTTGTATTAGTTGAACTTACCCTCTATTTAGATACGCACCCCGACGATACTGCAGCTATAAATCAATTCAATGATTTCTCCTATAAACGAAGAGTATTACAACAAAAAATTGAAGAAAAATACGGGCCACTTCAGCAGTTCGGAAATAGTTATTCTAACGCTCCATGGCAATGGAGCCAAGGACCGTGGCCATGGCAAATATAAAATGAAACTTTAATCAAGTGGAGTTTACGGGCAGCAAATAGCGGGATAAGGGAGAGAAACTATGTGGATTTATGAAAAAAAATTACAATATCCAGTTAAAGTGAGTACTTGTAATCCAGCACTCGCCAAATTATTAGTTGAACAATATGGCGGTGCGGACGGCGAACTGGCTGCTGCTCTTCGCTACTTAAATCAACGTTATACAATTCCTGATAAAGTCGTTGGCTTACTAACCGATATTGGTACAGAAGAATTCGCACATTTAGAAATGATTGCTACAATGATTTATAAATTAACAAAAGATGCAACACCTGAACAAATGAAAGCTGCCGGATTAGACGCGCATTATGCGAATCATGATAGCGCCTTGTTTTACCATAATGCAGGTGGTGTTCCTTTTACTGCCACTTACATTCAAGCGAAAGGAGATCCTATCGCAGATTTATACGAGGATATTGCAGCTGAAGAAAAAGCACGAGCGACTTATCAATGGCTAATTGATTTATCAGACGATCCCGATATAAATGATAGCTTACGCTTTTTACGCGAACGAGAAATTGTCCATTCTCAACGTTTCCGAGAGGCTGTAGAAATTTTAAAAGAAGAACGTGATAGGCAAATTTATTTTTAATACACATATCCTAGCGATATGTGTTTTTTTACGTTAAAAGTGAAATTCTTCCTGCATTAACATATAAATAGTATATTTATTCAATTTTACGCATTATTTTAAAATATTTTTAAAATTCCCTCTTGCTTTCTAGTCATCAGACCTTTAAAATAATAACAGTCAATCGACAAATTATTTGAATTTTCGACAAAAAAACGCTCATTAGGAGGCTCTTCTTTATATGCGTACAACTTTAAAACCAGCGCAAATACTTTCGATTAGTTTATTACTATTCGCAGTTTTCTTCGGTGCTGGTAATATGATTTTCCCGCCTCTTCTCGGTCTTTCTTCCGGAGAAAACATGTGGGTTTCCATTACAGGATTTATTATTACAGACGTCGGTTTATCTTTACTTGCTATCGTAGCTGTTGCCCTTGCCGGTGGTAGTTTTAACACTTTAGCGAGCCGTGTTCATCCAAAATTCGCAGCAGTATTCGCTATCATTATTTATCTTTCAATCGGCCCACTATTTGTTATTCCACGAACTGGATCTGTATCTTACGAAATTGGGATTGCACCACTTTTCCCAGATCAATGGTATTCTATGTTAGTTTTTAGCGCTATTTTCTTTACAGTCGTTTACTTCCTATCATTAAATCCATCCAAATTAGTAGATCATATCGGTAAAATATTAACGCCAATTTTACTTGTAATTATTGCAATTATGGCAACAAAAGCAATTCTTTCACCAGGATCATTCACAGAACCTATCGGTGACTATAAAGACATCCCATTTTTCAAAGGATTTCTTGAAGGGTTTTTAACTTTAGATGCAATTGGGGCGCTCGTATTATCAACGATTGTTGTAAATGCAATTCGCCAAAACGGTATACAAGATAAAAAATCCATTGCAAAATATACAATTATTTGCGGAAGCATTGCTGCCCTTTTCTTAACAATTGTTTATTTCTTACTCGGTTATATCGGGGCTTCAAACGGAAACTTAGGACAATTTGAAAACGGTGGTCAGCTATTAGCTACGATTATGTATCAATTCTTTGGGACAAGCGGTAATGTTTTATTAAGTATCGCAATTATTTTCGCTTGTTTAACGACTGCAATCGGTGTTGTAAGTGCATTCGCAAACTATTTCGCAACAGTGTTAACGAATGTTTCATACAAGAAACTGGTACTATACGTTTGTATATTTAGCTTCATCATTTCAAACTTAGGCTTAAGCTTATTAATTAAAATTACATTACCTGTATTAATTATTTTATATCCAATTACAATCATTTTAATTTTCGTATCATTTATTGATAAATATACGAAACGTAAACCTTCTGTCTATATCGGAGCAATGATCGCTGCATTCCTTATTAGCTGTATTCATGCACTTGATAATGTGGAAATGATTCCAAGTTTTATCGCTAATATCGTACACACAATTCCTTTTTATAACTTAGGAATTGGCTGGATTGTTCCGGCAATTATCGGTGGTATAATCGGATACTTTATTCCACAGACAGAAGCTGAAGGTGAAGTTTCTACGAAATAAAAAAAGAAGCAAGCATTGATTTGCAGTGACCCCTGTCAAGT
>NZ_NADT01000189.1:0-413 GCF_003264205.1 Bacillus sp. SRB_8
CCAATAGAATAAAGCGCCGGTAGCTCCTGTTTTTGAAGCGCCGGTCGCCTCTGCCCTTGCGCTGGCAGCACGCGCCCATGCCAAAAAGCCCCTGCCGCGGTCTGCGCGGCAGGGGCTTTTTGCGGGTGCAGGGCGCGCTCAATCCAGCGTGATGCCCGCGGTCTTGATCACCTGACGCCACTTGGCCACTTCCACCTTCAGGAAGTCGGCCGAGGCGGCCGGCTTGAGGGCCGAGGGCAGCACGCCCATGGCGTCGAGCTTGGCCTTGACATGCGCGTCGGGCAGCGCCTTGGCGATCTCTTGGTACAGGCGCTCGACGATGGGCTGGGGCGTGCCGGCGGGCACGGCGGCGAGGAACCAGGCGTCGGCCTGGAAGCCCTTGAGGCCTTGCTCGTCCATGGTCGGCACCTCGG
>NZ_NADT01000190.1:0-287 GCF_003264205.1 Bacillus sp. SRB_8
GCCGCGCCAGATCATGGCCTGGTCCGCGTCGACCAGAAAACCGATCGACATCAGCTGCACGCCGTGGTTTTCCAGCGGGTCCATGGACTGGCCATCGGCGCTCGTCGGCCGGCCCTCGGCGCCCATCATCATCGGCAGGCTGGGGCCGTAAATATCGGCGTCGAGCACGCCGACGCTGGCGCCCTCGGCGGCCAGCGCCAGCGCCAGGTTCACGGCGGTGGTGCTCTTGCCCACACCGCCCTTGCCCGAGGCCACGCCAATGATGTTCTTGACCTTGGGCAACAGTT
>NZ_NADT01000191.1:0-442 GCF_003264205.1 Bacillus sp. SRB_8
TAAAACATCAAAATGTGATAATAGTACGAAATTCGACGGCTCCCCCAAAATCGACCCACTGAGTATTGATTTGAAGCTTGAAGCCAATTTTGAATCTGAATAGCTGTAAGTGAAATTAAACAACCGTTTGACATACAGCATGATGCTAAATCAATAATAACATTCATTCGAGCATTACTTACGATAAAGCATTTGAATTAGCCCAATTTTGCGTCAAAAACGGAATCAGATAAAGCCACCAATAAATTCTAGGAAATGCAAGAAATCAAATCCGAATCTTCAAAAACAGCATTGAAACACGAATTGTTAACTATTACAACTGTTCACAGTGACATAAAACATTGAAATGTGATTATGACACGACATTAAACGGCTCCCGCAAAAACGACCAATTGAGCATTGATTGGAAGCTTGAAGCCAATTTTGAATCTGAATAGCTGCA
>NZ_NADT01000192.1:0-496 GCF_003264205.1 Bacillus sp. SRB_8
AGATTGCAGCGATCCAGTTCTGATAATAATGACTGTGGACGCTCATCGCTTCGTTTTTACGGTTGGCGCTGAATATCACATTTCCATGTTTTGTGTTATTGTGAACAGTTGCAATAGTTCAAGATTCGTTTATTGATGCTGACAATGACGATTCCGTTTCTGTCTCTGCATTTTTCTATATTGTATTGAGGCCATTTTGCTGATTCCGTTCTGACGTCAATTAGGCAAAATGAAGATGCGTTTCTGTCAATACTGCTCGAATCCATGTTATTATTGATTGAATTGCATGCTCTACGTCTAACGGTCGTTCTTTCAAAAATTCAGTTAACCAGATTCGGTATTGGCCGTCAAACTTTCAATTGAGGCTCAGCGGGGTCATTTTTCGGGTGCCGTCGAATTTCGTACTATCATCACATTTTAATGTTTTATGTCATTGTGAACAGTTGGAATAGTTGACAATTCGTGTATTGATGTTGCAATTGAAGATTCCGTTTCT
>NZ_NADT01000193.1:0-336 GCF_003264205.1 Bacillus sp. SRB_8
TTCAGTGAGTGAGAGGCTTGGAGGTGAGTTTATGGGCGAGGGCTCTAGGCGGAGTGGCAATGTGCGATGGGTAATAGAAGAGAGTCTGCGACCATCGATAACTTCAACAGATAACGGTCTAGGAAGTCGGACGAGAGGGATGCTGTTTCGTTCGGCAAATGTGGCGTCGATAAAAGCAGAGGACGCACCACTGTCGATTAAACAATGTAGTTGGGTGGACTGGGATTGGTGCCATGAGACCGAAATAAGGGAACTGAATAATGTCTCGCACGAGTTATCCATACATGACGATGCTAATCGGAGAGGTGGCTCAGTCGGTAGTTTTTTTTTTTTTTT
>NZ_NADT01000194.1:0-272 GCF_003264205.1 Bacillus sp. SRB_8
CGATCTCTTGACGTACACGCAGGCATCCGAGCTGAGACGTTTGAAGTGAAGTGTTTCAGTGATGAAGCGGTTGATTGTATCGTTCCAAACTAGTCCGGCCTGCTTGAGTCCGTAAAGGCTTTTCTTGAGTCGGCACACTAATTTGGGATCCTCAGAGATAAAACCTTCCGGTTGGACCATATAGATCTCTTCTGGAAGTTCTGCTTGTAGAAAAGCCCCAACCACGTCGAGCTGTCTCAGTGTCAAGTTCAGGGATGCGGCAAGCGCGAATA
>NZ_NADT01000195.1:0-254 GCF_003264205.1 Bacillus sp. SRB_8
AGCCCTTAGAACTCATATATCGTAAAAAACAATATTGATCCTAAAAAATCTTTATCAATCCTAAATTGAAAACAACTCTTGACCTAAAAAATTTTGAAAAACTTAAGCTCTAAACCCTAACCTAAAATCCCTTAAACAAAAACCTAAACTCTTATTCATCATGTTCAGATTATACTATTCTTCAATATGCTCTGTTAAGTTATATATAATTGTTCAGCTTTGTCATGTCATGCATGCTCAGAATCTTTCAACTG
>NZ_NADT01000022.1:0-10200 GCF_003264205.1 Bacillus sp. SRB_8
AATACGTTTAACTTAATGCATATCCCACAATCAAAGTTAGTGTTAAAAACACTGATAATAAAAGTGTTAGTAGAACTGTTACTATGCTTCTAAGCATTGAAATCCAATTATCTACTTTAGAGAATCCTTTCATACCAGCAAAAAAAGTTCCTATTGAAAAAATGAGTACAAAAAATAAGGCTCTGGTGCAAACCTCGAATGCTGTCAAAATACACACAAAAATATGAGATTAATTATGAACATTTAATCTTTACAAAGTATAAAAATATGGATTTTTATACTAATTCCCGAACAACTCATTTACATAAAAATATAACATTCATGTTGGATTATCTACGTAGTCGTTTTTGCACCAGAACCGGAATTCATCATTTTGATGAGAACATACTTATAATAAAAAGGCAGTTAGCAATAGCTAACTGCCTTGAGAACATTACATTCACGAATTTAAGGAGTGTAAATGTTTCGTGATTTATATATATTATGGGCATAGATTTCAATAATATGTAATGAAAGTTAAAATAGAGCAGTGTTTTTTATGAAATGCTCTATTCCATACAACTTGGGTAAGAAGCAAGTTGTACGGTTCTGGTGCAAAAACTTTGAAGTATATGAAAAGCGTCTATCAAACTTGGACATACTGATAATAGTACTTTAAAAAAGGATGTGATTGGTATGGAAAAGCAAAATCTATTCAAGTGGAAACATTATCAGCCTGAACTGATCTTATTAACAGTAAGATGGTACCTGCGGTACAATTTGAGCTTTCGTAACCTGGTGGAAATGATGGAAGAACGAGAAGTATCAATCGCTCACACAACGATTATGCGTTGGGTTCATCAGTATGGTCCTGAATTGGACAAACGGATCCGACGTTACCTCAAACAAATAAATGACTCTTGGAGAGTCGATGAAACATATATCAAAGTAAAAGGTCAATGGATGTACCTGTATCGTGCTGTTGAGTCGAACGGAAACACAATCGATTTTTGCCTAAACAAGACAAGAGATCATAAGAATGCAAAGCGCTTTTTCAAGAAAGCTTTGCGGTCTTTTCATGTTTCAAAGCCACGTGTGATAACGGTCGATAAGAATACAGCTTATTGGGGTACCTCATAACCTTAGCTTGATAGTGATGGGGTAGTACCACACATTCATCAACTTAAGGGTTTAGACTATTTTTAAAGTTAAAAGCACGTTACTGTTCTCTTATCCATAATTTGAATTATCACTAATTTTAACACTTTTATTCTTGGTCTATATTACTTTTTATTCGGATTTATTTCTATCGTTTGAATTTGGAATATATCGCTGTCTTTTATTCCTAGAACACGCATTTCTTCCTTAAATGAACGCCAGGGTTCAATTTTAATGGATTTAGTAGTTTTATCTAGTAGCGTATACTCATGAACGTAATATGATTTTTCGTTCCCCCTTAAAATAATTAAAAAACTGTAGGTGTGTAAAAATTACACATTAAGTGATGTTGATTAATCTGTGTTTAGTTGGTATTGCCTATAGTAATCGTAATATCTTTTTAAGGATAAGTGAGACTTAAAGCCGATTTGCTGCAGAATTTGTTCAAGTTTATTTTTCTGTTTAATTTTACTTAAAATAAAGGTGTTTCGGAAATGTTGAGCAGAAATTCCCTTTCGAAGATTGGCACGTTTTACTTCTAAACGAATCATTTTTTGAACAGAGATTTCAGTCAAAAATTTTGGTGCATCATCGTCATAGCTCCAATGATATGTTCCACGAGTAAAGTCAAAAGCAACAAATAGTGGATCACTGCTGTGGTATTTAGGACGGACAGGTTCAGGAATGGTTTTATAGTACTGGTATAAATGTAATTTATCTTCTTCTTTCAAATGGATTGTACGATTTATTTGTGAGTCTTGAGGAATAGATAACATATTAATCTCGAAATGAACATGCTTCATTTGCAAAGAAACAAGCTCCTGTAAAGATAATCCGTAATCTAAGAGTAATATAATAATAGAAAGATTGCGCTCTAATAACATTGGGCGTGTAGCTTTCTGTTTGTCAGTTAGCTCCGCTAAGGAAGAAACGACTTCTTTTAAACGTTTTTCTTCTTTTGAAGATATAAAATCTTTATCCCTTAATGATCGGTCGGGTTGATTTATTTGTATTACACCTTCTATCGGACTAGGTAAATCCAATGATTCATAAAGTCGATTCAGTGCATTATAAATACGGTGTATAGTCTTATCTGAATAGTGACGTTCTTCTTTTAAGTAATGAAAAAAATCTTTGAAATTTCTTTTGTTCAGGGATTTCCATATATCTTCATCAATGGTCCGATCGGTAGTTTTTAACCATGATAAAAAGTGTTTTATATCATACGTATATCTTTTGATTGTTGAAGTTTTTCTTCCTTTTTGTAATAAGTAATCAGTAAAGTGTTGTATTGTTTTTTCTAGATTTGTGGTAGACATATTTTTAACCACCTCATTTCGTGAATTTTGAAGGGCTTCTATTCTCGTCTTTTTAATTTACTTCTATTAATACTGGTTTGAATTACTTTCTATTTTCATGTCTTTTTACTACCCTGTAGAATGTAGGGCTCGTCATATTACATCTCCGCATCGCTTCAAGTGCTGAAATTTCTCCTTGTTTCCAATTTGTATACGCAAGAATGAATTCATCTGTAATTGCAGTTCTCGGTCTACCTAGATGTTTTCCTTGTTTTTGGGCTAAGTCAATCCCTTCACGTTGTCTAGTTTTAATCTTTGTGCGTTCTTCTTCAGCAAGCCAAGAAAGAATTTGAAGTACAAGATCTGTAATAAGAGTACCTAAACTATCTTTATATTGAGTTGTGTCAAGAAGGGGCATGTCTAAAACAACAATGTGTGCCTGGATGTTCTTTGTTATATCAGTCCATTCTTGAAGAATTGCTTCTTTATTTCTACCAAAACGATCTAAAGAATGAACATATAGAATATCGTCTTTTCGTAACATTCTTTTTACAAGTTGATATTGTTCTCGATTGAAATCTCTTCCACTTTGTTTATCTATAAAAATATCTCGTTCATCAGAAATAAATTGTTTCATTGCCTCAAGTTGACGATCTTCATTTTGATCTTTACTACTAACTCTTATATAACCAAATATTCGTACATTCAAAATATAAATACTCCTTTTGATAATGATAACATTTTACATTTACAATATATTTATTTAAATTATACCAAAAAACACTTCAAAAGGTATATAAAATTATTTAGTGCTTCAAAAATATGGTTTTATACTTTTTGAAGTAATAATTTTAATGAAATTATTACTACTAAAAAAGGTGTACCTTTTGGAATGAAAAAGAAAAATCAAATTTAGTGTTCTCTTCCATACAAAATAGATTATTCATTGAATATTAATTATTTTATTCTCCAGTTTTCGTTTCTTCTATTGCTTCAATTACATATTGTGGTTCTAGTGCAAAAACTTTAATAGACGTGTAAGTAATCTCTAAAACTTGGACATAAGGAATCTATTACTCTAGAAAAGGTATGTGGTTGGTCTGGGAAAGGAACATGTATTCAAATATATGTATTATCAGCTGATAATATTTTGTTAACGATACAACCTCAGTTTTCAAAATTTGGTAGAAATGATGGGGAAACGGGTTTTATCCATTTCTCATTCAACGATTATGCGTTAGGTTCATCAGTATGGTTCTGAATTGGACAAAAGAATCCGTCGTCACCTCAAACAAACAAGTGACCCTTGGGGAGTCGATGAAACATATATCAAATTAAAAGGTTAATGAATCTATTTATATCGTGTTATTGATTCGAAAGGAAACACAATTGATTTTTTCCTAAATAAAACAAGAGGCCAGAAGGCTACAAAGCGCTTTTTCAAGAAAGCTTTGAGGTCTTTTCATGTTTCAAAGCCACGTGTTATAACAGTCGATAAGAACCCAGCTTATCCTATAGCAATTGAACAGTTGAAAAAAGAAAAAAGCATACCTGATGGTATGCAACTTAGACAACAAAAGTACTTGAATAAAATAGTAGAATAAGATCATCGTTTTATAACGAAGCGATGATATTGTTCTATGCTAGGGATTAAATGTTTTGACACAACTACATCCATTTTTCCTAGAGTAGAAGCCATGCATATGATTAAAAAAGAACAGCTTGATTTACGGGACCAGTCTGTCCAAAACCAGAAAAAATTCATTCATCAATTGTTTGGACTTGCAGCATAAGATACGATTCCGTTAGGAATCTATGCGTTTTATTCTCTTTTATTTTTGTACCAGAACCGATTTTATTACTCAGTTTTCTTGTTTTGCTGTATCCACAGCACTGTTTTTTCTACGTCTATTTCTGAAGAAGGTTTATTTCCATATCGGATGGATTCATAAATAGGAATGATATCCCTGGTTCTACAAATTCTATATAACCATTGCTGTATGGACTCGTGAGAACGCCGTTTTTCATGTAATTGCAAGGTTTGTTCCCATTCAATCAATTTTATTCGCACCGGATCAGTGGGAAGTTGATTTAATGGTTTATTAATAATCCCTCCTTTTTTTTCTGTATTAATTTTTTGATTGCTTGTATGATATGTTTTTGGGTGGTTCCTTTTTTTGCGGATTTGTTTTCTAACATATTTATAAATAAAATAAACGATAATTAGAATACAAATGAGATAAAAAACTACAGTAATCCATGAATTGCTAAGTAGTAAAATTACAGAATTCAAGAAATTTTTTTCTTCTGCTATTTTTATTTTTCGATTGGTGTGAGTCTTTTGCTCAGTATCAATATATTCGACTTCATCCATAGGTGTTTCAGGAAGGTCAGTTTCTTTAAATTCCCTTATTGTCTCTTTATACTCTTTCTTGGGTGATTTCTTAAAATAATGTTCTTTAATCACTTTTTGTATGTGCACAACACTAGTGGACATAGTTATCGCACCAATTGAGAAAAAAATAATTATCAAAAATCTTGCACACCACAAGCCAATCTGTATATGCCCTTTACTATTGAACATGACATAAATCCCTTCTTATTCTTTTATTACAATCCATTTTTCGGTTCGATTATTTGGTTTCGGAGAAGTACCGATAATTAAGGGAATAGCATCTAATTGCTTACGACGAAAACCTGCCGTAAAAAAATAAGAAGAAGATACAGGAGTATCCTGTTCTTTAATGGAGGCAAGTACTTTTAGCGTGTTTTGTAACTGCTTTCTGCTATTTCCTAATTTAATGTGTAGCAATCCATTGTGACTTACGGTATTTATCCACAATTCATAAGAACAATCTTGTACTAAAAGTTGTTTGCACATACCGGCTGTTATTTCTATAAGTTCCTCTGTATCCTTTCTTATTGACACTCCGTTCTTATTTATTAAATTTAAATAGAGTGCATATTTATCAGATTGTGTTCGTTCGTATTTCTTTGCAGTTATGATTCCTGTTTTTGCCGTTGCACTCCAATGTATCGAGCGGAAATCTTCATTTTCATAATTTTTTATCCCTATTACATTCGTTTCATCGTACAATGGTGAAGATAGAGATTTTCGAAATCCACGCGACCACTCTTTTAATTCTGGTACTTGGATATTAGGTACAGCAGGAAAAATCAAATAAGCAGGTGTATCAATTTGACTATACGTTAGATGGCTCATAATGAGACCAAATGGATCAGAAATTACTATTTCAACTTCTTCCCATTTCCCGATTCCCCTTTTCAAGGCTATGGCTTGAATGTCAAATGTTCTTATCTCCTCTCCCTTCATATTGAATTTCATATAGTAATTTGAACCTGTACTTTGATTT
This sequence comes from Bacillus sp. SRB_8, assembly GCF_003264205.1. Taxonomy (NCBI): domain Bacteria; kingdom Bacillati; phylum Bacillota; class Bacilli; order Caryophanales; family Bacillaceae; genus Bacillus; species Bacillus sp. SRB_8. Next base: position 5,810 of record NZ_NADT01000022.1, read on the forward strand.
TTGTTTAGTGCGTCATGGTTCCAACTTAGTCTATTATCGCATTTAAATCGAAATACTATATTAAATATAGGTAATATAGTATTGTTTGAAATTTTAATTGAACAAATATTTTTTTCTCCTATAAAAGTATTTGGACTACCTTGAACATATTCCCAATGCACATGAGATATTTTACGTACATAAACATGGACAAACAGTATTAAAAATATATATAAGAATACAAACGATAAAATCAATAGATTGCTTGAAAATATACATAACACTAGGGCAGCTACTGATACAACTCCTATCATAAGTGGCTCAGCTAATGGAGTGTAAATAAGTGTCCGTTTCATTGCGTATTCTCCACCGGAACATGAAGGCGATCGAGAATTTCATTTATAAGTTCCTCTTTTGTAGTTTTCATTTCACCTTCAATAGTTAAGGTTAATCGATGAGCACATACCGGTCTTACAAGTGCCTGTAAATCATCAGGAGTACAAAAATCTCTTTCTTTTAATAATGCACGAGCCTGAGCAGCTCTCATTAATGCTAGGGTACCCCGTGGACTGACACCAATTTCGATGAGTTCGTGTTTACGTGTCGCCTCAATAATTTCAAGAAGATACTCTTGAACGTCATCCCCCATTAAAACTTCTCTTGCTTGTTGCTGTAAAGCTAAGATTTCTTCGCTTGAAATGACGGAATGTAGGTTTTCTAAAGGATCATTTCTTTGGAATCGCTGCATCATCTCTTTCTCAGCCTCTCTAGTAGGATACCCTTGACGTATAGTTAATAAAAAACGATCTAATTGGGCATCTGGTAAAGGGAATGTCCCTGCTGATTCAAGTGGATTTTGCGTTGCAATAACTAAAAAAGGTCCAGGTAAAGTGTATGTGCTTTTTGCTATAGTAACTGTACGTTCTTCCATAACTTCCAATAATGAAGATTGAGTTCTAGGTACAGCGCGATTTATTTCATCGACCAATACTATATTTGCAAATATAGGCCCTAATCTCGTTTTAAATTCTGATTCTTTGACATTAAAATATTCTAACCCAATCACATCACCTGGTAAGGTATCGGCAGTAAATTGGATTCTTTGAAATTCGGCATCAATACTTTTAGCTAAACTTTTAGCTAAAGATGTTTTCCCAGTTCCAGGAACGTCTTCTAATAAAATATGTCCCTTTGCTATAAGAGCAATGGCCGCTAATTCAATCGACTCGTTTTTACCTATAATTACCCTTGAAATATTGTTGACTATTTTTTGTAATGTACTCATAAAATGCCCACCTATCTATCATCCTATTTTTTGTTTCGCTAAATCTTCCCAAGTTTGTAATTTTAGAGTATCGGTTATGTACCCACGACTGTTAACTATAATGGCTTGCGGGGCGGATCTTATGTTATATAACTGAAAAATATCAGGAGATACCGAGAAAGATAAATTATGGTTTTTGAATTTTGAAATGTAACTATCATCTAATTCTTTATTACTAATAAAGAAAATTTTGATATATTCAAAATTGTAGGTAGAACTAATTGAATCGACAAATCTTTTGCAAGTTGGACATCCTGATGAAATAAAAATTAGTAGTGTATTACTATTGGAATTTGGCCCAACTCTTAATTCTTGCTTGAATTGGTCTTTTAACTTAAATGGTGGTGCAGCCTGTCCAATCTGTAGTTCCGTTCTAAATTTTACATAAGATGAAGTGGCAATTACCCCAGCGAAAAATTTGATTTGATTTGTAAATTTAAACAATAACAATCCTTGAAATACTACTAAAATTGATAAAAGTATTAAAGCCATTAAGGTTATTGAATTGTTCATCGTATCCCCCCTTATTTATCATTAGTTGACTCAATTACCTCTATAAAGTCGTTCAAGCTTTTAATGATGTAAAGCATAAATCCCGCTTCAGCTATAACAACAATCCATAAAATAATAAAACCCACAATTAAAAATGTATCCATATATTATTCCCCCTTTGTTATTATGTTTCTAATATTGAGTTTGAAACTATATATGATTTTTATAGTTAAATATATAATGATTGTCAAAATTAAATAGGAATGAAGAAATAGAAATTGGTTATTAAAAGGGAAACTAAATACTTTATAATCAAAATTCAACCAAAGTATAAAAATGCTAATTATCATTATTACATTTCGGAATACCAACTTCTTTGATATTTTCCCATTGCCAACAACTCCCCCACAACCACAATCGATATTTGTCCTACCCCTAAATAGATTAATTGTTATCGCTATTGTATACATTAGCATTAATAACATCGCGAATATTAGGTTAATTTTAAGTAGCAATCCAATCAACAAACAGAGTCCAATTACCAATTCTACTAGGCTATCAAACCATGCAAATAATCTATTTGTGGATTCGGGTACTATATTATAGGAATGTACAATAGCGTAGTGTTGTTCAAATCTTAATAATTTATATAAACTAGATGTAATGAAAATATATCCAAAAATAAAGCAAGTCATATTAATAATTAGGTTCATAAATTTGCTCCTTTACTGTATCTTCTTTAGGGTCTATATACTTCTCTTTTTGTGAACTATATAGATTGAAATATTCACCGTGTAGATTCAATAATTCATTGTGTGTACCCATTTCGACTATGCCCCCGTCCTTCATCACTATAATTCGGTCAGCTAAATGGCATGCATACATTCTATGAGAAATAAAGATTGTGATTTTTTCGTTTGATATTTCTTTGAATTTTTCAAATAGATTTGCTTCGGTATTAGGATCTAGTGCAGATGTAGGTTCATCTAAAATCAGTATCGGTGCTGTTTTAATCAATGCTCTTGCAATAGCTATTCTTTGCCATTGTCCGCCCGATAAATCTGTACTATTGCCAAAGAGCCTTCCCAATTGAGTATTATAACTGTTTGGTAGTTTCGATATTAAACTATGTGATTCTGCAATTTTAGAAGAAGAAATTATGGTGTCTTCGGAAAACTCACAGGAACCTATTGAAATATTTTCTTTAGCAGTTAATTCATATTTAACAAAGTCCTGAAATATAACAGCTATATTGTTATATAAACTTTTCTTTTCTATTCTATTTTTATCTATTTCATCAAAAAAAATCGTGTTATTTGGAACTTCAAAACTTCCGATTAAGCATTTAATAAGGGTTGATTTCCCAGATCCGTTTTCTCCTACGATCACTAGCTTCTCGTTCGGATGAATATCAAAATTAATATTTTTTATTACCTTTTTTTCTGTTCCAGGGTATGAAAAAGATAAATTTTTAACCTGTATTCCTTTCTGTAGTGTTTTTGGAAACAGCTGTAATTCATTTGCAATACTAATTTCTTGTTCGTCCTCGTAGCCTAGTAACTCGTACAAATCGGTTATAAACAAATTTTGTTTATATATCTCCGCAAGCAAGGTTGCTATGGTATTTATTGAGTTTTGTGCAATTTGTACCGCACTATTTATTGAGACAAAATCTCCAATTTTTATTGATTTTCTAAAAATAAAAAATAGCAACAAAATTACTGTACCCATACTAATTATGTGATTAATAGAATTAAACAAGATTAATTTATTTTGTTGCCTGTTAACTTGCATTAAGATATCATTATTATTTGCTTTTAATGATTTAGACCATTTTTGAATTAAAAATTCATATGTTTGATTTAAACGTAATTCACGATTCGCTTGACGATTTACTAATAATGAAAAGATATAATTTTGTTCTCGTGCTTTTGGTGTCTGGAATTTCATCAAAAAGTAATTTTGTTCTCCAAATTTCTTTTGCATAATAAACAGCGGGATTGCTGAAATTATGCTTAAAAAAAGAAACAACCAATGAAATTGTGCCAAAAATAAAAGGGTGGATACTAAGGTAATACTATTTTTTGTGATTTCTATAATTTTCAATATAGGATCTAAAAATTTATTCCCTATATCCCCCTGAACTCTTTGAAGATGATCATAAAACTTATTATCTTCAAAATATTGATACTTTACCTTTAACACTTTATTTGCAATTATTTTTTTTATTTTATAGTCTATTTGTTGCTCCAATTTTATATTTATCGTTATCTTATACTTATCTAAAAAAGTAGAGGTTAAATTAATTAAAAGCTGTAGAATCAAATAGATAATCACATTGGAGATTACTTTATCATTAGAAGTAAATAATTGTTGAATCGAATTCAGTAATTTTTGAGTAATAATTAAAGTAAATAATGGTAAAATCCCTTGGAATATATTTATTAATAGAATACAGATTAGTTCTATTCTAGCTGTAGACCACACTAGTTTACTAGAATTTAATAGATATTCAATCCGCATAGTCCACCTCATTTTTCTGAAAATTTTAAAAAAACTAAAAATATTATTTCGTTCCAAATTATAACATGTTATA
>NZ_NADT01000196.1:0-335 GCF_003264205.1 Bacillus sp. SRB_8
CAGGCCCAAAAAAGACGATTTCCGCTCCAAACGCAAGTCGCATTTGGTTTTGGCGGTCATTTCTGGCCGTTAATGATCGGCCCTGGCCCTCTGAGTCGCTGGCGTGACTGCGGGCGCCTAATTGGGCGACTGGGGGCTAGGGTTTTGGTTTTGTAGGAGTGGTTTTGCAGGCGGCTGAAAGGGGAGTCCGTCCGGAGGGAGTCTTACTAGCTGCGCTAGGCAAAACAGTAACAAGGCCTTTTTTGCCTTGTTTCCCCTTTTTGCGTCGAGGAGTAGGTTTCTGGTGAAAAAACCAGTTTTGCTGGGTTTCGAACTCTGTAGGCTACGTTTTGAGC
>NZ_NADT01000197.1:0-360 GCF_003264205.1 Bacillus sp. SRB_8
CATACAATATCCACGTCCCGGTTCGGGAATATGAACCCGATTCCATTTCGAGCGTTGCCGGACGAATCCGACCATTTCCAAACGTTAAAGAGAGCTCTTAGGATCGACTAACCCGTGTCCAAATGCTGTTCACACGGAACCTTTCTCCACTTCAGTCTTCAAAGTTCTCATTTGAATATTTGCTACTACCACCAAGATCTGCACCGACGGCCGCTCCACCCAGGCTCACGCCCAAGGTTTTGCAGCGACCGCCGCGCCCTCCTACTCATCGGGGCCTGGCACTTGCCCCGACGGCCGGGTGTAGGTCGCGCGCTTAAGCGCCATCCATTTTCGGGGCTAGTTGATTCGGCAGGTGAGTTG
>NZ_NADT01000198.1:0-379 GCF_003264205.1 Bacillus sp. SRB_8
CTACCAGCGCAAATCACTCTCTTCAGTTGTCGTCAAGTTGCGCCAATGGGTTACCTGCATGCAAGACGGGCAGCCAGTGCAAGAATTTATAGGCCGAGTCGAATCTCGAGCCCGAGACCTCCAAGGTGCAGGCATCGAGATACCAGAAAAATTAATTTCAGCACTCGTTGTTTGCAACCTCGATAGCCGTTTCCACTCAGTTGCTACTGCCTTAGACTGCCAGGACTTTGATCATATTTCACTAGTCACGATCACCTCCCTGCTGCTAAACGAAGAAGCTCGTCAAGGCCAAGATATTGCCTCTACACAAGCAAACATTGCTGGCAAGAAGCGTCGATGCAAAGTTCACCCACACCTTGGCCATACGGATGACCAATGT
>NZ_NADT01000200.1:0-357 GCF_003264205.1 Bacillus sp. SRB_8
CTTCGAATGGAGACATGTGTTCCGATAGGTGACTGTGGGGCCTGCGATTGAGGAGATAAACGGCTGTACAAACAGAGGCTGTCCAGAAGTTTTGCTTTAAGTTTGCACCGAATCGTATGCTCTCTGCGCAGTCCATGATTGTGCGATTCAGTCTTTCGATCATCCCATTTTGCTCTGATTGATACGGAACAATTTTTCTATGCACAATGCCCAGTTCTTGAAACAGCGCCTGACAGTCGTTGGAAGTATATTCGCCGCCATTGTCGCTTTGAAAGTATTTGACTGAGAAGACATTGTACAAGAAAAGAGTATTGACCATTCAGATAAACGGTTTGATTGCTAGAAAAGCCTCGGATT
>NZ_NADT01000201.1:0-345 GCF_003264205.1 Bacillus sp. SRB_8
GGGACTGACTTTTTCTTCTTAGGAATCTTATCACTTGCGGTGACCGAGTCTACCATTACGAGAGTTCCAATCAAATCGAAAATCCCAAATGAACTCAATTCCAATCAAACAATCGGCACAAGACCTATGTCATGAGTCACGATCTCAATTCCATCATGAATTGATTAATCTCTAACGGCACTGTGCCGCAGCCCTCTACTGTCGCAGTTTTTCACGGAGTTTCGTTGTCTGAAACTTGCCGATCCCATGGTCCTGCTCTGACCTGGTCGTTCAAATCACCGATTTGTTGACCGTTGACTGTCCCTAGTCTACCCACAACCAACAGGTTTTGAATCTGTTGCTAAC
>NZ_NADT01000023.1:0-28836 GCF_003264205.1 Bacillus sp. SRB_8
GTGACTTTATTTCAAACCAACAGTTCCTTATCATACAAAGAACCGGGTAAAAGATATCCTAAATTATGTCTAACTGTACACAATTTCTTTTTAATCATGTACTTGCATAGAAAGATAATAAATTCCCTTATTGGTTACGAAGACATATTCTTCATAACTACAAGCATAATAGGCTCCTATATCTAATTTTACCCAATAAACTGCTCCAATCCCTTGTTCAAATGTATTCAATAACTGTTCTATTATAAACTCCTTTGGTGTTAATCCTTTCAAATCATATCCACTGGGTATTGTTCCGAACCAATACTCTTCACCTTCAGGAAATTCACAAGAAAGGAAATCCTGCTGCCATTCATTCAACTGTATAAGTTCTATTGTGTCGTCACTAGTAGCTTTTATATAATTTTTTATAAGCTTACATATATCTTCTTTTGTATTTTCTGATAAAAGATATAGTCTATAATCATTACCTACACCATCATATTCATTAACCTTAGCAAAATCACTTAATATTCTATTAATCTTTTCCATGTCTAAGCTCCTTCATCAATAATTAGGAAATAACTCCAACATTATTATAGCAAGGTGCTACACGCTTCCCTATGGATATGTTTTATATTTGGCGGTATGCCTTATTTACAATGTTTTAAATGTATACTTTTCTTTTTGATTTTGAGGGTATTAGGCGGGTTGGGGTAAAGTCAATGTTTTCGGTAGTTTGAATGTAAATAAATGGCTAAAAGTTTACATTCGATATTTTAAACATTTACAACTAAATTTATAATAAATTTCTCAATATAGATATGACTGTTAATTATGGTTTTAATATTTAAAATTAACAAAAATATACTATTATAAAATTAAGATAGTTTTTGCCTTTGTTTTTCCCTTATGCTAGAGATAAGATCATACTCTTCGATCTTATCTTTTTTATTTGTGGATTTGTAACAAAAAAAGAATCCTTTAAAATAAAGAGATCCAAGTACAGAAAAAGTACACATATTATTGTTAGCGTGAGGTAGAGAATGGACTGATTCTGTTATTCATCTTGGCCGAGCGTCTTTAAAACCAATGAAAGACTTTTGTAACACTTTTGAAAGATTTTTGAAAGATATTTAAAGTAAGATAAGCTTATCGCTAATGTATATGCAAAACACTCTATATTTTATTTTTATAATGCAAGATGTGTTAGAAAAATAAAATTGATCAAACCAAGCTTCCCCAAAGCTTCTTTGAAATAAACAAAACCCGCAGAAAACATTCTTGTTCTCTGTGGGTTTTGTTTATTTTATTTTTTTCTTGAAACAAGTGTTGTTTTATCATAGAAGCGATACCGCCAGCATTTTGGAAAAAAACCATGCTAAGGATTTTTGAGTCATTTTAACGCTAATTTAAATTGTGTTGCATTAATACCAGTTTGCATTAGTCTTTTTTAGTTCTAATGCAACACAAATGATGTTGTGTTGTATCAAAATGTTCTTAACGGGACAAAACTCAAAGGATTTTATGTCGAAATTTGCTTAACTTGGTTTTTTTCCGTTTTGCGGTCGGTACCCCGTCTATAACTTTATTATTTGTAAACAATGATCGCAAAGTTGCACTTCTTCCAGAAACACCAGGAACATGAGATGCAGATGCTCGAGCTGGCCAACAAAGACAGTTCATATTGCGTGATACGAAAAGTAGCCACATGGTTTTAATAAACCACATGGCTACTTTTTTAACATTCTTATACCATAGCTAATGCTGAAGCTTGTTCATCGACAACAATATCCAATTTCAATCCCAGAGTTTTTGCAAGTAATTGTATTGTATCGATACGCGGAATTACTTTAGCGCCTTCAATTCTCTCGATAGCTGACTGTTTTAATCAGGAAGCAAGGCGAGCTTTATATATAGCAGTGCAGTGTGGCTTGCGCAAAGGAAATAATGAGCGGATTAAGGCCTACTATGATAAGAAAAAGAAAGAGGGCAAGCCCTACAAGGTGGCCGTGATCGCCTGCGCCAACAAGCTTCTACATCACGTTTATGCCATCCTTACCCGAGGCGAGCCCTATCGCACATAACCAATAAATTCTGTAGACTTCCCCGCCGATGGAGGTTTATTTGTCATTTCCATAAACATTCTTTTAGGTACCAAGGCAGATCTGCTTGACAAACATTAGCTGGTTTTTGTGCTTGTTTAGCAGGATGAAAATATATTAGCTAACAATTTTTCTGTAGCAGGGCTGAGGACTTTATTTTTTTTGCGGATTAATCCAACAGGTAAAGCGAATGAAATATCATCGATGTCACGAATAGCGTATTGATGTGAATTGGCAACGAAATTGCTAGGTAGCATAGCAATACCAAATCCTTGTAATACAAGATTTAAAACCATCTCCATGTTTGCTGCATCGTAATTAGAGTGTAAATGAAAGCCATGTTGCAGAAAAACATGCTCTATTTTTCGCCGATAATCACACAATTGTCCAGTTAAAATGAAATTTTCATCTTCCAAATCACACATGTGAATTTTTTCTTGTGTAGATAATGGATGGTCGATTGGCAGTATCAAACAAAGCTTTTCTTCATATAGCGGATAAAATTCAAGATTTAATTCTGGTGATGGAGGGGGACATAAGGCAATATCAAGTTCGTTAGCGATAATCCGTTGACTAAATTGTTGGGTTACGCCACTTTCGATGGAAAGACAAATTTGTGGATGTTCTTTCATAAACGTTGTTAGTACGGAAATCAAATTTGTTTTGCCAATGGAATCAATTGCTCCAATCCGAATAAGTCCTTTCTGACCGAGTGAAAATTCTTTTGCGGTTTCGGTGATTACATCCACTTGATTTAATAAAATATCTGCCTGTTCTTTCACAAGTCTTCCGGCTTCGGTTAGCACCATTTGTTTTCCTTTACGCTCAAACAGTTCGATGCCGAGTTTTTCTTCTAATTGATTGATGTGTAGGGTGATGGTAGATTGTGCGTATTGCAGCAGATTTGCTGCTTTTATCTGACTACCACATTGGACAACAGCTTGAAATGTCTGTAACAAACGAATTTCCATAATTCATTCCTCCTGAAGAATAGTTCATTTTTGTTCATATTGACCAATATATCATCGTAAATTACTATTTGTATAGAAGGAGATGATAACATGAAAGATTACTTTTCCGTTGATATCACAAACAGTGAGTGGAAATTTGTTATGGATGGTATAGAACAAATTCCATTACGAGATGAGAATGGTGAACTGCGTTATGTCGTGCGATTTGCACCGGGGGCAAAATTCCCTCAACATACGCATAAGGATACCGAGGAATTATTCGTATTAGATGGAGCTCTTATCAGCAATGATGTTGTGTATGGAGCAGGTTCTTATCTCTGTTATGGACCTAATACAGAACATGAACCATGGTCTGAAAAGGGTTGTTTGGTTCTTGTAATGGAACGTAATGCTGGATAGTGTTTTTCTGTTTCTGTTTTTTTGTGTAGGAAATTATTAATTTTTATTGTTTTCATGCAAACATTGCCACATAGAATGGATAACCTTCATTCTAAGAGGAAACCGCTCGAAAAGGAGCGGTTTTTTTATGTTGTGTGCCCAGCAAGCCGTTAATGGGGTACAGCCGAGATACGTGTAAAAATAGGTCATAGACTTACTTTTATTTCCAATTTTATTTAAAATCGGATTTTTTGTTTTTTATAAAACTCCTTCATCGGATACCGTATTTTTTTTGCCCCTATTATAAACACAGAAATATTTCGATATTTATTAAGTTAACAAGAGGACAGATTAACAAGGAAAAGAGACCAAATGTTCATCTGGTCTCTTGTTTATTATTTCTCTGGTTTAATATAAGGGACGATTTGTGCAGTAGCTCCAACAGAAGCACCACGAATAAAATCTTGATTTTCTAACACTTTAAAGTTTTGGGTTTGACCAGTCAGCATTACCCCTAAAATTTTCACTTCATCAAACTGTTTATTTTTATTTAATTTTAAAAACTCCTGGATTGTTTTGTCACTACTATCTGCATCATATTTTTTAAGTGCATCAATAAAGCTATTGTATGCCTTTTTCGGTGAATCAGATGGATTAAATCCATAAACCGGCAAAGCCATAGGTCCCCTGCTTTCATCTGCAATTGGTGAAGTCATATACAACCATACGATGTTTACATTATCGGGAATTTTTACTTGAATTTCTTTTAATGTATATGGTCGATTAAAAGAAATTGCGACTTCTGCAACGTGATTTTCCATTTGTGAAATTGCGCCTAGCTCATTTCGTACACCATCATAGTACTTTTGAATAGATGGATGGTAAAATTTCGCAACTTTCTTCTTTGTTTGTTTATCATATTCGTAGAATTCTGTATCAGACCCATAGAACCCCGGTATTAACTCGTTGTCATCAATATTAGCGCGAAACCAATCATACGAATTTGTGAGTGTGCTCCATTGTACTAAATAACCATCAATATTTTTAGAACGATTCGTCACAATATTACCTCCAAACATAGAGGTATTCCTCGTAACTTGAGAATTCATTAGAATATTAGGTTCAGCGATTTTATTATGTAACAAGAGCTTTTCATGAAGTTTTGTAGAACTTTTCGCTGCAAAATAATTTCCAGTTTTATAAAAGATCAGTAATAGAATAGGTACAACAATAATTGAAGTAATGATGATTTTTAGTAATTGTTTTCGTTTAGCTTTTTTTAAAGCATCTTTTAAAGAAGTGTCCACTAATGTTTTCCTCCTATTTTTGAGTGAATAAATTTACGGGCACGATACAACTTTTGCTTTACACTGCTTACTTTAATATCCAAAATAGTCGCAATTTCCTCATATGAAAAATCATAGTAATACTTTAAAAAGAAAGCTTCTTTGTAGTCCTTTTTGATGTCTTTTAATAAATAGAAAATCTCATCCTTATTTAAAATGGCGTCAAATTCGCTGTCTGTATATTGTAGCTTTGAATAAATTTCCTCGGTTAAGTAGATGTTCTGCTGTTCCTTTTTTCTTTTTAAGTCAATATATTCATTGAATGCGACTCTAAAAAACCACGGACGTATATTGCACTCTGTTAGATCATCCAACAGTGTGTACACTTTGTAAAAAGTGTTTTGAATTATATCTTCAGCATCTTCTTTTTTGGCTCCTTTCGCTAGTAATAGATTGAACACTTCCTCTCCTATCTGGAAGCAAAGGGAGAAACGTTTAAGAAAGAAGGAAACTATTATCGTCATACGGAACATGACAGTCTTCTTATTAAAGGAAATCAATATGCCTGGAATAGTCGTGGCGAAAAGGGCTATGGAGCGATTAGCTTTGCGATGATGTACTATGAAATGACATTTCCGCAAGCTGTATTAGACATCAATAAAGGGGATTACAAAGAGTTTGATCGCTCAAAAGCTGAAGAAGAGCGCAAAAAAGAACAGCAGCCTTTCATCTATCCGAAACACTTAGAGGTGCAGAAACAAACAGAGATCAAGCAGTACCTAATTGATGAAAGAAAAATAGATCCTCGCCTGGTGAACTGGCTGATTAAAAAGGATCTCATCGTCCAGGATAAGAAAAACAATGTCGTGTTCAAATGGAGAGAAGAAGGTGGCAAAGGGCAAGTAATTGGAATGAACCGTCAAGGTACGGTCAAAATGGAGAATAAACGAGGAAGTTTTAAACAAATTGTCCCGAATTACGAAAGGATTCATGCAGGTTTTACCGTTGATGTAGGCAAGCCGGATAAGATTATTTTTTATGAAGATCCAATCGACATGTTGTCCCATTGGAGTATCAAGCAAAATAAAATACAAAACGCTCGCCTGGTCTCTATGCATGGATTGAAGTCAAAAACGGTGATTCAATCTTTAATGGATGCGAAAAAAGAAGGGCACGATATTAAAGAAGTCATTATGGCGGTTGATAATGATAAAGCTGGGAAAGACTTCATTCAGACGATGAAATGCTTTGTAGATCTTAAAGAGGACATTCCAACACATGAAAAAGATTGGAACGATGTCCGGAAGAAACAAGTGAGTGAACAACAGCCAAAAGAAACAGCTCAACCAATGAAAATAAAACCAATCAAAGAGGTGGAAAGAAGTGTCTAATCTACCATCTATGCCAAACATACTACAGATTTTGATTTATAGTTTTATCCTTTACGTACTTTTTCATATTTGTAAATTTGTGTACCGGAAGATCCAGGAGCGTAGAATGCTGAAGCGAATGGCGAAGTCCGGTATTCGCTATATAGACAAAATGGATGGACGTCAATTCGAAGTGTATCTGAAGGCTCTCTTTCGAGAACTTGGGTACTCACCGATGGTTACAAAGCAGTCAAATGATTTCGGTGCAGATCTTGTATTAAAGGGTAAAAATCGCATTGTAATTCAGGCCAAACGATACGGGATGAAAAATAGAGTGGGCATCAGTGCCGTACAAGAGATATATGCAGCACAAGCTTATTACAAAGCGCATGAGGGTTGGGTTGTAACGAACAGTGTGTATACAAGGCAAGCGAAAGAATTAGCAGAAGCATGCAATGTAAAACTAATAGATCGTGTAGAACTTCAGAAATTGATTAATAAAATTAATCCCGAATATTCGGCTGAAGATGTATATCAAGGTGTAGACTTGAAATAAAGTTGTACTGTTTATAAAAAAGTTTAACCGTTTTGAAAAAAGATTAACTGTTTATAAAAAAGATGCACCGTTTTATCCCATTGGATTTACTTATCTATGGGGATATTTTTATTGAGAAAAGAAATAAAATATATGAATTGAATATAAAAACGTTTTGATTCTTTGAAAATATTCCATATTTTAGTATTATTTACATATGGAATATTTTGTTTCTACGAAAGGGGTAACTTGATGTTTTTACAAAAATATAAGGGTTTGATTCTAGGGATAGTTGGTGCTGTTATATGTGTAATATCCTTTGTTTATCTTAAAGATTTAGATTATATATATAAGGCGTGTCTTAAGTTATTTTCTATAACATTAATAATTATAGGATGGGTTATTGTCTGTGATTCGGACCATTTCTATAAAAAAAAGGAGAATAATAACGTATAGGTATTACTATTCCTAAATTTTTTATATGTTTTATTAATCAGAGAATCATATAGTTTAGAAGTAAAAGAAATACGAGGAGATGAAGCATGGGTTTTGTATTAACAGAAGAAATGGTATTGAACGACCTTATCAACACTTGTAATCGTAATTTTGGATTTAAGGTATTAGATTCTACACCTATAAAACGTGGTTGGTTAAATTTAAAGTGGAAAATAATAACAGATTATGGTATTTTTTTAATCAAGCAATACAACAAGGAAAGATATAAACTGTATAACCATGAAGAACTATTATTAGCCTTCTCTCAACAAATGCGATTACATAATAGTGGTCTTCCATGCCCTAAGCTCTATTCTCATGAAGGTCAGTTTCTTATTGAATCGGATAAGGGCGAACTTTTTATGTTAATGGAATACTGTGATGGAACTGTGATCCCTCCAGGAAAATTAAATGTTCATCAAATGTATGACTTAGGAAGAGTAACAGGGAATATGCATCATTTGTTAAATAACGGTACACTTAGGGTTAAGAGTGGACCTGAATTTATTCCTCCAAGTCGTGAGGAGCGTTTAACTCATTGGGAATCTATTTGGAATCATGCAAATAATACTGACAAGTCGCATTTATTACCGATATTAGAAACACAATATAAAGTAACAGAAACTATAAATTTAGAAGATTTTAATCTGAAAGAAACTGGTTGGGCTCACCGTGATCTCTGGGTAGACAATTTATTGTTTGAAGAAAAAAAAATAAGTGCTGTTTTAGATTTTGACAGAATGAAATATGACTATCCACAGCTTGATGTTGCAAGAGCTATTATATCTGGAGCCTTATGTGAAAATAACTTTGATGTTTCTCTTGTTCAGGCTTTTATAGAAGGGTATAGTGAGCAACGTTTACTTGAAAAAGGGTTCATAATCAGTTCTTTAAAAATGTTATGGTTTATGGAAAGTACCTGGTGGATAAATTCAAGTATGGATCAGCATTGCGGACCTCCAGAACGTTTTGCAAAGGAAATGCTCTGGCTATCGGAAAATCACAAAGAATTAGAGTCCATGTTAGGGAATATATAATATTTAGCCAAATAGTGATGAATTTAAGAATAATTCCTTATAGAACAACGACAGCTTTTCTTTGAAAATTTATATTAAATGATATTAGGTTATCCGATCGAATCAATGCAGCCTTTATTCTGCAATCGGGCGCTTTAATGGAGGAAAGATCACAAAAATGATCAAACTTTTTTATGAAAGATAAATAGTCAATCTCAAAAGTGGAATCCATTTTGATCAATCTTTTTTCAAAATGGATTCTTTTTCTTTATCGTAAAATATGGGTTTGAGAGGTATTTTTAATCAAACTTTATTTCAAAGCTACACAAGGGGTAAAACCTGAAGAACGGAAATGCCCAACATGTAAAAATCATTTAGTCGTTCGAAATTCGAATAAAACAGGAAATAAGTTTTTTGGCTGTTCTCAATATCCTACATGTACACATACAGAACCAATCAGTAAATGAGCTGTGATGAAAATCCAGCTCTTTTTGTTATTTTTAGGAATTAACTTAAAAAATCATACTCTCATCAAAAAACGGCTTCTCAAATTTCGATATAACCAATGTTTATTTAAAAGTGAATGACATAAGACCTAAATAACAAAGGGTGTGTTGTAAGCGAAAATAAGTGGTTTAAAGTGAGTTAAGGATGTCATTAAGAATTTTTCTATAAAATATCTGAAAAACAAACAGATAACCTTGTAAGGTTGATTGTTTTGTTATGAAATAACCTTACAAGGTTATTTCATAAAGATAAGGAGTGAGAATATTGGAGAATACAGTAAAAGAAATCATTGATGATTTAGAGTATCTGTTCAGGAATGGAGAAATTGGCATGGAAGTAAGTAATCCGGCTTACTATCAGAGGTTTTGCAAAGTACTGGATGCAACAGAGATGCGCTATGATTTACAAATTCATGAATATGATGAGGATTCCCTAGTTGTTAAATTAGTGTAAAATACAAATGTTTTAAGGGGTTCATTTTCTTGAAGTATAAAAAGGGAATGGGGAGGAAAAGGATATGAAAATTGGTACATCTGAATGGCTTTCTCTTAGTAAGGATATTAAGCTGAAGTTGATCCGTTTGGCTGTCATAGATAGTAAATATAAACAAGCAAAATAAAAACCCTTCATTTGCTTAACAGCAAACAAAGGGCTTAGTTAATGAGTGACTGAAGTAGAAGGAAATCTAGTCCATTTCCTTCTTTATTTATTGTAACATAAAAGGAAAAGCACAAACAAAGGAGAATTCCCATGAAAGAAATTGATAAATACATGACACCATCTGAAGCAGCTTTTTATTGGGGGATTCCTCGTGAGACAATTAAGAATAAATATAGCCCCTCTCTAATGAACGAGAAGCAAATAAATGATTTAGAGCGCATGTTACAAGAAGGTTTAGTGAAGTACTTTTTGCATCCGAAAGGGAAGCGTAAGGAATGGATTATAAGCCGGCAGGCAATGTATGAATGGTTTGGAGAACCAAAGGACAAGTAAGAAAGGATGATAAAAATGCAAGAGGAAACATTTTCTCTGTGGGGAAGTTTCAAGAGTGCATTTCGTTTGATTATTTGGTTTTGGATTGTTATGTTCTTGATATTTGGTGAAAGCTTGTTACAATAGAATCAAGTCGAAAGTCTAAATACCCTTAGGTAGCTCTCATAGGTGCAAAATCTATGGGGGCTTTTTTAATAAGGGAAACATAAAATTTCACGCGCCGTAATGTTTAATAAAAAAAAACTACATAATCAATAGTCTACATTTATTTTTATGTTGAATTAATCTTCTAAATGGATTCTGTATTGTTTATTTTGGATAGATTTCTTGCGAAATATGTCCCTAAAGCAGTATTTCGATTTAAATGTGATACGATAGTGATATATTCGTTTTGCTAGTAAAAGGGGATGAGTGTCGATGAAAAACCACATAAAAGTAAATGGAAAAATCCTTCAAACAAATAAAAAATGGTCACATCTCAAGCAAAGACAAAGACAACATATTTCTAATTGGTTACGTAGAGAATATACACAGTTTGTAAAAACACATTATAGAAAACCTAGGAAGTATGAACATGATGAGATTCTTCATGAAGTGATGAATCAAATACAGGAACGTGAAATTTGGATTCCTAATGGTGAAGTAAAAAGATATTATCTAAGTAAAATAGGAAAATGGTTTAGAAAAATAGAAAGTGAATGGGAATCACAAATATCCAACAGTGAAAAGCAGCAGGTATTAGAAGAAAAGTAAATACAAAGAAACCAGGGGGCGCATTTCATGTTTAATTTGCAAGAAGATATGTATGAACAATTGAAAGAAAAAAAAGGGGAAGTTACTGTATTTTTAAAGAATGGCGTTCCAGTACGTGGGCAGATCCTTGCAACAGATAAATTTACCGTCCTAATGATGGTTCAGGGTAAACAACAACTAATCTACAAACAAGCAATCTCTACACTTGCTATGTAATACATACTGGGGTACCGCCAGCATTTCGGAAAAAACCCACGCTAAGAGTATGCAAGATTTTATGCGAAAAATAGGGAGACATAGGGAAGCCAAAAGGCACTCCAGAATAGGAATGTATAAAAAGATGCATAGGGTCATAGAAAAAGAAAAAGGCGAATCCCTTGTGAGAGTAAGGGGATGCCTTTTTATTTGCTACCGATAATGAGACGTTATGTTAACCTGATATGTATAAGATATACAAGATGATTTGATAATAAACTTTTTATAAAAGGAGTAGTACCAACAAAACGCGAATTTCGTACGTTAAGATTCTTTTAACATAAAGATTGTTGATAACTTATACATGTCAGAACAGCTGCAACATGAATACATTCCACATATAGGTCGTCAGCATCTGTATCTTTCACGCTAACTTTTATACTTGTATACTCAAAATCCCTTTGATTTGTTTTTGGATGGTAAAACATGTTTCTCTACTCTTTCATATAGAGTAAGCAATTGCTTGATAAAAGAAAATTTCGGTACTAACCAATACGAAAATAACGCTGAAACACATCCTATTAAAGCCCCTATTACAACATCAAAAGGATAATGAACTCCTACCCAAATACGAGAGATCGCTACACAAAATGCAAGTATAAGCCATAACCATCCAGTCTTTTTACGAACAAGCCAAAATGAAAAACAAATCGAAAAAAAGAGAATCGTATGGTCACTAGGAAATGAATTATCTACAGCATGGTCGACAAGTTTATTAACATCAGGCAATACTGCAAACGGTTGATAATTCAAATGAAATTTCCCTGCTATTTTTCCAATCATCTCAGCAATCACAAAAGCAACCATCGCTTGAATAACCATCATCCTACTTTTTCTAGACCCGGTAAACCAATAAGCTATAATAATTAAACAAAGAATATATACCATATATTCTGCCAAAAATATCATGGCTGAATTTAGGAATGAATATTGTTTACCTAAATCATTAATTGCTCGAAAAATATCAATATTGAATTGAGAAAAAGACATTTTCAAATTCCTCCTTCTTTTTTTCACTATAATAAAAAAAGAAAAAGGAAAACATCGAACTTTCTTACAAACATTCGTGCATTCTTACAGTTTTGTCATTTTTATAAAGAAATCTTGTAATTGCCTAACAGCCGATAACGGAAATTATGTGAACTATTATTGAATTGAGGTTAAGAATGATACGATATAAATCTAAAATTCAATAGAGGTGTATTTTAATTAATGAAAAATGACTACAAAGTAACAACGATCATTGATTTAACCGGAGTAACAAACAATAGAGATTTACACTTGCTATTTAAAGAAAAACTTGTGTTTCCTGATTTTTACGGGGAAAACTGGGATGCGTTTTGGGATGCTATTACGGGTTTAATTGAAATGCCAAGTGAATTGGTGTTCCAAGGATGGTCTAACTTCAACAAAACCTTACCTTCGGATGCAGCAATGTTAAAAGAAATTCTTGATGAATATAACAAAGAAGTAGCTTCTCAAAAATGCGAAATATATTTCCGATAATCTTGATTAAGTGAATGAAAAGTCTCTTCAAATCTTCTTCTGAAGGGACTTTTCTAGGTTTCTAGATAGATTAACTTCTGATAAATGAGGTTATGTTAACTGATGTAGACACTCTCATTTGGATTCCACAATATGGTATAATTTAGTTGTAAATTTTAAAGGGGTGTGGGTATGGAAGACGTATATGGAGGACTAAGATATTTTGGTTTTTTACTCGTATTAGTATTTAGTGTGGGATTTATTATACGTTGGATTTCTCGGGATGTAATTTCGTTAGATCAATTACTTGGTTTAACTATAGGAATTATTACGTTAATAATGGCGTTTTTTGTAAAGAAATACAGTAAGGAGCTAAATACTAATAGTTAATTTATGCTTTCTTTGGATGAGTATCTCAATAATGATGAGATACTCATTTTTTCTTATGAGGGGTCACTATATCATTCTGGGAAAATTGTACGCTAAGGACTACAAAACCTTATCCTTACAGTAGTTTTAAAGATAAATACATGTTCAGAAAGATAAAAAACTAAGTTTAATTGAACATTGATTTATTTACACACTTTATGAACATGATTATAGCTAGAAGACGTTGATATTATTGTGTTTCATCCTCTGTTCATAAACATACAATTTTCTGGACACAGGGTAAAGTAAGTTTGAAAATGTTCTCCTTTTTAATCTGGTGTAGATAAACTTTTTGGAATATCCATAACAGGCTTTAAGGAAGAGATTAATTTAACAAGAACGTGTAATAATTTTCTGTAAAATTATTGTAATATTTGTAATGAGAAGTTTGAAAATTAGAAATTAACCTTTAATTCTAACGGCATTCTTAAACGTATGATGGGTTTTTGAGAAAGAGTAAACCAATTGCCTTTAACGTGATTTAAAAGAAAAAATTGAGGGCTTTATATATGTTAAATGACTATAAATAACTATGTTTTGGGTATTTAAGTTTATTTCAATTTAAAGTGATTTTAACACCGATGAAACAACAATCTTTAGAATTATTAGTACAATTAAAAAGTAAAATTTAATTGTAAAGAAGGGATCATTTTGAGGGAAACAATTAGTAGTTATGAAGATTTATTAGAGATGTTAGATTCATTATTACGTGAACCAGCTCAGTTTTGGGATGATTTTTATTCTAATCGTGAAAAAGGAATCCCCTTTTTTGCTAATAAACCAGATGAGAATTTAGTAAAATATTTTGAGGGGAAATTACTTAATCCAGGAAGAGTCCTGGAACTCGGATCTGGTCCAGGTAGGAATGCAATTTACTTTGCTAAAAAAGGATGTTTAGTTGATGCAGTAGACTTATCGCAAGAATCAATTCAATGGGCAACAGAACGGGCGAAAGAACAAAATGTAAATGTAAATTTTATTTACAGTAATATTTTTGACTTGCAAATTGAAGAGGGAGCATATGATATTGTGTATGATTCAGGATGTTTTCATCACATTGCTCCACACAGAAGAATGAGTTATATAAATTTGGTAAAAAAAGCTTTAAAACCAAATGGACATTTTGCAATCACTTGCTTTGTTCAAGGTGGAGAGTTAGGTGGAGCAGACATAACAGATTGGGAAGTATACAGATTACGAAGCCTTAAAGGAGGACTAGGATTTACAGATGAAAAGTTAAGAACCATTTTTAAAGACTTCTCTGAAATAGAAATACGTAAGATGAATGAAATTGAACAATCAAATGAAGTATTTGGTGTGCCTGCGCTATGGACAGCTCTATTTATGAAAGAGTCTACTAAATAATAGGAAAAGATGTATTGCTATAAGTAAATTATTTTCACTAGCAAGGATTACATAAAAATAATAGCCGACCCCTTAACGTATAGGGATTCGGCTATTTTTGTCTAAAATGTGTCTAAACGTACAATTTTCCCGAAATGATATGGTGACCCCATGCCCATCAACTTAAAAATATTAATTACCTCCAAGTGTAAAAAAACGGTATTTTTATCTGTTAGTTTGATGGACATGTGACTGAACCCCTAATACTTTACTTTAATAATGACTCTTTTCATGAAATAAAACTCAGTTATCAGTCTAAAACATTTTTTAGATCTAACAATAACAAGCGTACATTTTTACCTTTCAGATAGTCTCTTTTATTCTAATTTCTTCATTTCTTTCAGCCGTTCTATATTCTTTTCTGAAGCATTTTCTATTTTATACAGTTCATAGCTACCCTTTATCTCATTTATCACTGCAAATTCAATTTCATTCCGAACATAGCTTTTAGTTTTCCCCTTTTTATATCCAATAACATTATCTAATATAGTTTCCCCACTATCTTTTTTATATAAATTATAGCTAACAGGTGGACGACCAATTACATACTTATTATCAGAAAATCCGACTATATCATCCCTCCCTAATCCTGTTGAAACACTCCAGACAAAAATAATCTGAAATATAGAAAAAACAATAATACCGCATAAGAAAAAAAATAGGATTGATTTAAAAAATAACTTTAAAAGTATCCTGCCCAAAAACATTCCCTCCCATTTCATCTCGGAGTAGCAAGAACAAAACACGAATTTTGTACGCTAAGGAACCGGATTTTTTAGATTGTTGAACTCAATCCCCCGTTAGTGCCATAAGAAAAAGAGTTACCGCAGTAACCCTATTGTTTATAATACACGTCATTGGGAAAAGCTATGGATGAATAAAGTCAATCTATTCAATTTCCCACAATCTTTTAATCTCCACCAATTCCTGTCCATTGAATTCCATTCTGTATATATCTGGTTTTGATGTCTGTAGTAAAAAATTCAAATCATACTTACTATCATAATACCCCATCATCAAAGTCATAACAGCTCCATGGGTTCCTAATACTACTTTCTGTCCTCGATAGGTGTTTAATAATTCTTTTAAGACTTTTATAGCACGTTTCTGACAGTCGACATTAGACTCTCCTCCCGTTAAAGCAAAGTCGGGTTCTAAAAATGACTTTGTTATCAAAGGGAATAATTCTTTATCCGACATTCGTTCCTCTTCAGCAATAAAAATTCTCTCTTTTAAGTCTTCAAATACTAAAACTTCTTGTCCTATTTGCTTCGCTAACTGCTGAACAGTTAGAATTGAACGATCGTATGGACTTGAGATAACAATGTCAATTCCCTCACCTTGTAATACATCTGTTACTCGTTGAACATCTAATTTTCCTTTTTCAGTTAATCCTCTTGTTTTTTCTTTTCCAGATTTCGGTGAATCCCCATGTCTCACCATATATATGAAAGTTTTCATAATTCCCTCCATTTTTCCAGGTTCCTTTACAATTCCTTTCTCATATTAGCATATATATCCAATTCAGTCCCCTTAAAAATAACAGAAAACTGTGAATTTGAAATAAAGTCACGATATTTGTAAGAAAGACGCGAAGTTTTCACTATCCTCTGGTATAAAAAAGCGTTATTCTTTCTAAACAAGCTAGATTAGAAAGGATGATGTTTTTTATGAATCTTTCGATTCAAAGTGAACTCCAATTATTTGCTGAAGAATTATATGAACATCTTACTCCTTCATTTCTGGAAAATCTCGCTAAAGAACTAGGGCTTGTACAACGGAAACGAAAGTTTTCAGCTCATGATTTAGCTACTATCTGTGTTTGGGTTAGTCAACGGGTAGCAAGTGATTCTTTAGTGCGACTATGTAGTCAACTTCATGCTGTTACAGGAACACTTATGAGTCCAGAAGGACTCAATAAGCGTTTCAATAAAAAAGCTGTTTGCTTTTTAAAACATATTTTCTCTACATTACTAAAAATTAAAATTTGTGAAACATCAGCGATTCCAAGCTCTTCAATCGCTTATTTTCAGCGAATTCGTATTTTAGATGCAACAATTTTCCAGGTACCAAAGCATTTAGCTAGTGTGTATCCTGGATCAGGTGGTTGTGCTCAAACAGCGGGTATAAAAATCCAGTTAGAATATGATTTACATAGTGGCCAGTTTTTAAATTTTCAAGTGGAACCAGGGAAAAATAATGATAAAACATTTGGCACAGAGTGTTTACCGACATTACGTCCTGGTGATCTATGTATTCGGGATTTAGGCTATTATTCACTGGATGATTTAGATCAAATGGACCAACGTGGTGTGTATTATATATCAAGGCTCAAATTAAACAATATGGTATATATCAAAAATGAATTTCCTGAATACTTTCGAAATGGGACAGTAAAAAAACAGTCTCAGTACATCAAAGTTGATTTAGAACACATTATGAATACCTTAAAACCAGGCCAGGTCTATGAAATAAAAGATGCTTATATTGGAAAGGATAAAAAACTATTCACTAGGGTGATTATGTATCGATTAACAGAAAAACAACTTCGTGAACGTATGAAAAAACAAGTGTATACGGAAAGTAAAAAGGGAATTACGTATTCAGAAAAAAGCAAACGATTAGCTGGCATGAACCTGTATGTTACCAATACACCTTGGGAGATTGTTCCGATGGAACAAATACATGATTTTTACTCTCTCCGCTGGCAAATAGAAATCATCTTTAAAACTTGGAAATCTCTATTTCAAATTCATCATTGGAAAAATATCAAACAAGAGCGATTAGAATGTCATGTTTATGGAAAGCTTATTGCCATTTTTCTATGCTCTTCTACTATGTTTAAGATGCGACAATTAATTTTACAAAAGAAGAAACAAGAATTAAGTGAATATAAAGCAATTGGGATGATTCAAGATCATTTACACATTTTATATCAATCCACACAGCAAAACACCCAAGAAATAACAAAGATCCTAGTCCGCCTGTTCAACCTCCTACAGAAGAATGGACGGAAATCTCATCGATATGAGAAGAAAACAGTCTTTGATATTTTGGGTGTTGTCTATGAGTATAATGGAATGAGAAAACAAAAGAAAGCTGCATAATTTTTAAAAACGATACCTATCTAGGCTTATTTGGTGTGCTCATTTTTAAATATACAAAATATTTTAAAAGTTTTTTCGTTTATGTGAACGAAAGTTCATTTTGTTTCCATTCTTAAGTTGATGGGCATGTATGGTGACCCCTATATGGTGACCCCAATTACTACACAGCCCCCTATATAAAAGGAGGAAACAATAGATGGGAGACGTACAATTTCCCTTTTTACAAATGTGTAAAGAGGCTCTTATTATGATTCTAAGTTTTTGGTTTATCATGTTTTTAATCTTTGGGGAGAGTTTGTTACAATAAAAGAAACATAGGGTATCGTGTGTGGGCTATAAATAAAGATATAAAAGGGAGAGGCCAAATGAAATCAACAGGTATAACAAGAAAAGTAGACGAATTAGGACGAGTGGTAATACCAAAAGAGTTAAGAGATACATTAGGAGTTAGAGAGAAGACACCATTAGAGATTTATGTAGATGGTGAGAAAATCATCTTAAAAAAATATGAAGCTAGTGGTACTTGTGCCATAACAGGGAAAGTATCGAATCAGAATGTTTCTTTAGCAAATGGGAAGATTACTTTAAGCTCAGAGGGTATGAAGCTTTTAATGAAAGAATTGGAACAGTTCTTAGTAAAATAAGGAATGGTTAATATGAAAAAGAAGAGAGGTTAAGAATCTCTCTTCTTTTTATGTATGTTAATCTATTTAACAGCCTCTTTTAGATTTTTTCCCGCTTTAAATGCAGGTGCTTTTCCTCCAGGAATGAGCATTTCTTTTCCTGTTTGAGGGTTACGTCCTGTACGTGCAGAACGTTCTCGTACCTCAAATGTACCGAATCCA
This sequence comes from Bacillus sp. SRB_8, assembly GCF_003264205.1. NCBI lineage: Bacteria > Bacillati > Bacillota > Bacilli > Caryophanales > Bacillaceae > Bacillus > Bacillus sp. SRB_8. The sequence goes on from NZ_NADT01000023.1 coordinate 17,914, forward strand.
ATTAATTGAACAGATGCCCCTTGCGCTAAGGCTTGTGTAACTTGATCCAGGATAGCTTGCACAGATGCAGTAGCATCTTTTTGTGATAAGGATGCTCGTTCCGCAACTTCTTTGATAAGTTCTGTTTTATTCATATGTATACCTCCAGGTAATGATTGATTTTAGGTTGCTATTATAACGTTTTTACTAGAAATGTACAAATTCTCACTTTGTAAGTATTCCTTCTCAATAATCGGATCGTTTAATCCTTTGCAAAGATTCCATTCCAAGTTGCCAATCACTTTTTGCCATTACTTTTTCATAGGTTCCCTCTTTTAATTTTTCTGTTAGAGTTAAAATATCGATCAAAATATGGTGTAACTGTTGCACTTGTTCTTGAATGCGTTCAATTTCACTTTGCTCGATAGATGTTAAACGCTCTTCCTTTTTCCATTTGGAAAGCTGTTCTTCAAATATCCATACAAATTCAAGTTGTTCTGTGTAAACATGGATGGTGCGCTGTATGATTGCATCATTCAACACATGAGGTTTGTTGCGGGCTTCTAAAAGATTTATATATTGTTCTTTAGCATCTGAGGATTGACCATCGATTAGATTTGCAAAGATAGGCAGGTTTTGGATAGGTTGCCAATTTGGTTGCTTCTCCATATATTAGTTCCTTCCTTTCGTCTAATGCATTATAAGGGAATGATATCACAAAAGATCAGGATTTACAGGAAAGGTGTAAATAGCTATTCTACGCACACACATATAATTTCACGTACCGTAATATTTATAAAAACATTCAACAACCAAAATTAGTATCCATTTAAATCTTACCTTTCCTTTCGGATAACGATTCGAAGAAATGTATACATAAAACATCAAATGGTCTAAAATATGATACCATCATGTAAAGGGGGATGAGAATAACAATGCAAAATTTACAAGATGAGTACTATGAACAGTTAAGACAGCAAAAGGAAAATATGGTGGTTATCTTAAAAAATGGTTTTCGAATTTCTGGTCAGGTGATCGGTATTGATCGATTCACGGTGCTATTTATGGTGAATGGTAAACAACAATTAATCTATAAAAATGCTATTTCCACCATTACTACATAATGCATAAGAAGAGGGATTGTTAGAAATGAAATAAGGGGGAAGAAGGATGAAAAAGAAAGTATATGCTGTGCGAAAAGGAAGGAAAACTGGCATTTTTTATTCTTGGAAAGAATGTGAGACGCATGTAAAAGGGTATTCAGGTGCTCAATACCACTCTTTTCCTTCTAAAAAAGAAGCACAACAATATTTGTCATCCTCTCTTATTAAAAATAAAAAGCACCAGGTATCTCCTCCTTCTCAAAACATAAAAGAACAACAATATAGATTGATTAACGGAGTCGCGTCCATGGGTTCTGATTGCAAACACTTCCCAATTGTTAAGTATCTATTATTTCCCGAATATCATGTTACAAGAAGAGCATATCTGGCATAACAACAGGTACCAGAATTATAATGACATTTCTACATTAAACATAGACGATAGTAAACTAAATCCTTCTACAGAATGGTGTCATGTGAAAAAGATCATTAAAAATCAACGAGAACAGCGGGAAGAAAAATACAATCAAATTTTACATTTAAGAGATTCACAAAAATACCTTCCTATTGAATGATAAAATACGAATAAAAAGGACCCCAGTCTGGGTTCCTTTTTATTCGAGGTAGCACCATGTAGCCAGCAAGCTAATAATCACATATGGCCCACGGTAACGCTTCATAGAGTGACTTCAATTGAGCAAAAATATTTATATTTTCGTCAATCTCAAAAGATAGAATCAACAAGAAATAATTATACCTGTGAAAATAAAATGGGCCATATTATAGGAATAGGAATAAAATCCAGTGCATAATATGACCCATTTTTGTATATATAAGCTAACTCTTCAAACGATTTTCTCACTCACTGAGTGGAACAGTCATTTTTAGTTTTTCAGGGTTGTATGCTTAAGTCAGGTAAAAACATCCCTTTTAACGAGTGATACTTATAAAAATAGACTTTTTTTGTATCACTTAAAAGCCTTTGTGTCCATGGTTGTCAAACTTATAGGTTTTTCCATTAATTTCAACCTTGGTATTTGTATAAATAGAACCATCCTCTTTAGCATAATAAGTAAAGTATCCGTAATCAGGGAAGTGGTATCCGCCACCAACTTGGAACCATCCTCTTTTAGCTGCCCCTTTCTCATCGAAGTAATAATATTTATTATCGATAGTTTGCCAACCCGTTTGTGCTTCGCCTTTCTTGTCAAAGTGGTATAGCTTACCATCTATTTTTTCGAACCCTGTTTTATTAACTGATCCGTCTTCATTGAAATAATATTTTTTTCCGTCAATGTCTTTATAATCATTGAACGTAGTATTGTGACCATTTGTGAAATAGTATCTTTTACCGTCTATCATTTTCCAACCGGTATGGAAAGATCCATCTTCTAAACTATAATATTCTATTATTCCCTCTCTTTTGTTGATCCCTGTTTTCAAAATCGAACCGTCTTTATTAAATGCTAATACTTTGTCGTCAAACCCAACATTAACAATGCTGTTTATAGCTTCTCCCTTTAGATTAGAAACTCTCTCAAGTGCGCCTTTGTCAGAAAAGTGAAGAATGAAATCTCGATCTTCTAGACGTATTTCCTTTTTATTTACATTGTAATTTTGGAAATAATAAATTTTACCATCTATATCTTTCAAGCCTTCTTTAATAACCACTCCATCAGTATCGGAATAAGTATCACCTTTCCAGGTTGATCGTTGCAAGGAACCATCATCATTGAAGTTGTAGTACTTCCCATCGATTTCAGATCCATTTACAGTAACCATGTAACCATCAGTCGGGTGGAAATAATAAGTCTTCCCCTTAATGTCTTGCCAGCCTGTCAAAAGGGCTCCTTCAGCATCTGCAAAGAAATACTGATTCTCGCGATTTACCCAACTGTTCTTTATTACATTTCCAGAAGAATCTTTTGCACTATATTTAGTAGGGTCCTTTTCATTCTTTATCATCTCTATTTTGTCATACTTCTGTCTCTCATTTTCTTTACCCGGATACCACTCTATTAACCAATTGTTAATTTCATTGTTGCTTTTTGTAAAACGAAGTTCAGAACTGAAACTCCAATCAGAACCGAATTGTTGAATGTAAGAATTTCCAGACAAACGTACGCCATTTTTATTTATTAAATGGAACTGGAATTTACCGTCGTGATTATTTCCTGTCTGAACGAGTTCAAATACTTCATCATCGCCAAGCGAATCGGAATATTGAAGTCCTTTTCCTTCTTTTCCTGAAAGATATTTTGAACCTGTTTTTACGATTACTTTATTCGTTCCTTTTTTATAAGGGATAATTTGATAAGGGTTACCATGATTTAGGTTAGTGAATTCGGCTCTGGTGCAAACCTCGAATGCTGTCAAAATACACACAAAAATATGAGATTAATTACGAACATTTAATCTTTACAAAGTATAAAAATATGGATTTTTATACTAATTCCCGAACAACTCATTTACATAAAAATATAACATTCATGTTGGATTATCTACGTAGTCGTTTTTGCACCAGAACCGTAAAGTCTGCCCAAAATCAAAAAGATTTCATTGATAAATTGTTTGGTATCGAATCATAATCTCTAATTTAGTAGGAAATTCAGGTCCTACTTTTTTTATAATTTATTTTTGCACCAGAACCTTATTTATCGCACTATATAGGTTTGAGAAGTATTTTTAACTTATTTATAAAGCTACAGGTGACCCCTAATATGCAATATTACATATTAATAAATAATCTATATATATAACTTAAAAAGTAGCTATAAAGATAATGAACATGCAGGTTTCCCTTTTTGTTTATTAGTTTCATCAGGAAAGAAGTCAGACCTTTGAAAAACTTTTGTAACATTTATGAAATCAAATTGAAATATATATATAATAAGATAAATATATCGAAGGTGTTTTTATTTTAATCTGGAGTAAAAAGTATAAGCAATGTACAGTATAATTTCATTTTTTATAATCTTGTAGAAATGATGAAAGAAAGGAAGAGGTTGCATAAATCTAATTTAAGAAAAACATATGATTATCCAGTAGGTATTTTATTAACTCTTACATCTTAAGTAAAAAACAGAAAAATTAAGCTCAGTTTCATTATTACTAGCATATAGAAATCTCTATTATTACTTGGGTAGATTCTCACACAGATATAATATTGTGGATTTATGTTATTGCAATGAACCTGTCCACACTAAATCTATAGGATCAAATATTTTATAAAAGGCTCAAATGATATACAAAATGTTTATCCTTTAGCGTATTCAAGTTAAACCGTAAAAGTACTCACTCGACACTCATTAGAGTGCTTTTTACGGTTTAACTTGCACCAAAAGGTATCATGTTCTTTTTGATATGGTATTCCTGTGTATAGAAATATGCAAAGAATTAATATGTTGTTTTATTAAACTTTTAAACGGAGGAAATGTTATGAACAAGAAATCAAAATTTACTCAAATGATGCTCGGTATTAGTACAGTGGCCTTATCATTTGGAAGTATTCAAACACAAGTATCAGCGGAAGAAAACACACCTTATAATGTGTTACAAAAGAAACCAATTGGGATAGAAACTTCAACGGATGAAATTGCACATTCTACAAAAGCAGACGAAACGTTTTCTTATGAAGAACGTTTAAAAGTAGGCGATTTTTCACAACGTCCAGCTCCGGCCGTGAAACGAGCAGCGGCAAAACAATTTCAGCAAAAGTATTCTGTGGCAGAGCTGAATAGAATGAGTGATGACGAATTAATTGATACATTTGCAAATGTTAGTTGGGATCAAATTACAGATTTATCTCAATTTAATCAAGAAACAAAAGTGTTTTATCAAAATAAAGAGCGAATACAGGTTATTATTGATGAATTAGGTCGTCGCGGAAGCACATTTACAAAAGATGATACAAAAGGGATTGAGACGTTTGTTGAAGTATTATATTGCGGTCTTTATTTAGGCTTTAATAATAAAGAGCTAAACTATTTAAATGAGCGAAGCTTCCATGATAAATGTTTACCTGCATTAAAAGCAATTGCAAAAAATCCGAATTTTAAACTGGGTACAAATAAACAGGATGCAGTGGTATCTGCGTACGGTAAATTAATTAGAAATGCTTCTTGTGATGCTGAAATAGTTCAATATGCAGGGAATATATTAAAACAATATAACGATAATATAGCTACATATGTAAGTGATCAGAACAAAGGGGCTGCCGTGTATAATCTCATACAAGGGGTTGATGAGGATATACAGCCTTACTTGAATGATACAAAGAAAAAAGCAGATGAAACAATATGGTATGGGAAAATTGATGGTTTCATAAATGAAGTCAGTCGACTGGCTCTTCTGAATCATGTAACAACAGAAAATAGCGGGTTAATTAATAATGGTATTTATTATGCTGGCCGTTTAGGGAAATTCCATAGTAATCCAAATAAACCTTTAGAAGTACTTACACAAGCAATGCATATGTATCCTCGTTTAAGTGAAGCTTATTTTAATGCAGTAGAGCAAATTTCAACAAACTATGGTGGAAAAGATTATAGCGGAAATACAGTAGATTTAAAGAAAATCCGTGAAGAAGGTCAACAGCAGTACTTACCAAAAACGTATACATTCGATGACGGTTCTATTGTATTTAAAACAGGAGATAAAGTAACGGAAGAAAAGGTTAAGAGACTATATTGGGCTGCTAAAGAAGTAAAAGCGCAATATCATCGTGTAATTGGAAATGATGCAGCGTTAGAAGCAGGGAAAGCTGATGATGTACTGACAATCGTAATTTATAATGATCCATATGAATATAAACGAAATAGCCAACTATATGGATATGATACGAATAATGGTGGCATTTACATTGAAGGAAAAGGAACGTTCTTTACATATGAACGTACACCACAGCAAAGTAGCTATACTTTAGAAGAATTGTTCCGTCATGAATTTACACACTATTTACAGGCAAGATACGAAGTTCCAGGAGCATGGGGACAAGGAGAATTATATCAAAATGAACGTATGACTTGGTTTGATGAAGGAAATGCAGAATTTTTTGCGGGATCTACTCGTACGAATAACGTTGTTCCGCGCAAAAGTGTAATTAAAGGATTATCATCTAATCCTGCAGAACGTTATACAGCAGAACGAACATTATTTTCGAAATATGGATCATGGGATTTTTATAATTATTCTTTTGCACTGCAGTCTTACTTATATACTCATCAATTTGAAACTTTCGATAAGATTCAAGATTTAATTCGTGCAAATGATGTGAAGGGTTACGATGCATATCGTGAAGCTTTAAGTAAGGATCCAAATTTAAATAAAGAATACCAAGACTATATGAAGCAGTTAATTGATAATCAAGATACATATAATACCCCACAAGTATCAGATGATTATTTAGCTGAACATGCACCAAAGCCACTAGCTGATGTAAAGAAAGAAATTGAAAATGTGGCACGTATAAAAGATGCAACAATGACAAAGCATAAGTCTCAATTCTTTGATACGTTTACATTAGAAGGAACATATACAGGCGGCGTAACAAAAGGAGAATCTGAAGATTGGAAAGCGATGAGCAAGCAAATTAATCAATCTTTAGAACAGTTAACGCAAAAAGAATGGAGCGGCTACAAAACAGTTACAGCGTATTTTGTTAATTATCGTGTGAATGCGAACAATCAATTTGAATACGATGTTGTATTCCATGGTGTTGCAACGGGAGAAGAAGAAAAACAGACAATTAAAGTAAATATGAATGGACCGTACAATGAGATATTAAATGAAAAAGTTGAGTTTCATAGCGATGGTACAGAAAGCACAGGTGGAAAAATTATTTCTTATCTCTGGGATTTTGGGGATGGTACAACAAGTACAGAAGCAAACCCTACTCATGTATATGGAAAAGAGGGGACATATACTGCAAGGCTAACAGTGAAAGATAATAAAGGAAAAGTAGGCCGAGGACAAACAACGATTACTGTAAAAAAGGATGAGCCAGCAGGTCATGGATTTGACAGTGCAAAGGTAATTCGTTTTAACAAGCTTTTCAAAGGAAATATGGATATGCCTAATATGCCGTATATATACACATTCAATGTCACATCTCCAAAAGAAGTAGATATTTCTGTTATAGATGAACAAGGGATTGGTATAAAATGGGATGTGTTTCACGAATCAGATCTAGGAAATCCTGTCATTACAGGCCAAGCGGATGGAAATAATATAAAAGGGAAATTTGAAGCGAAACCTGGGAAGTATTACGTAGTTGCATTTTTTGAAGAGGAAAATAGAAAGGGAACATATTCATTATTAGTAAAATAAATCTATTCTAATGCATATATAAATTTAAATTTTTATTTGAAATTTTTCATTGTATAGATATACGACATGATGGTTGTTTTTTAAGGAGTCTATTTCACTGTAAGAGGTTAAACAGACGAAGAATCTTTGATAGTTCCTGTGGTCATCTCCCCGTCAAGTAGACAACAATAAAAAGAGTTTTATACCACGGCCTTTTCCCGATATTCTATCTGGAAAAGGCCGTGAAGTTTTTTTGAAAACGTTCTTGATTATAAAATGTAATAACGGGGTACCGCCACATCGCAATCAAGCTAAGAAAAGCAAATACCCCAAGACGAGAAAATTGGCATCTCCAGGTGAAAATGTACAATTTTTTCGTTTAGGGGGTACTTCAAGACCTTAGCTTGATGGGTATGGGGTATCGCCACACATCCATCAACTTAAGAATTTTATAACGCTCCCAAAACGTGAAAAACATGGTCGCACAGTCACTGTTAAACACAACTTCTAGAGCAATTTATACAGCTATGGATAAAAAAATGGAATTGAAAACACGATTATTATTAGTAAAACTAAATTTAGGATTAACGAGATTCTAAAACAAATTAATTCTAGACATTCTCTTCATGGTAGTGTAATATGAAGTTTGCTTCACGTGAAGTAAACTTCATATAGGGCTGTGTTAGGAGTGATTTGTTTGAAAAATAGATTTAAAGAGCTTTATTTATGTTCGTTTGCAATAATTGCAATAGGTTTTTTTGAAATATTTTTTGATCACACTGAAGCTGATTTTAGTGAAGGTTTTTATTTGGGAAATTTAAAGATACTTACAGGAACCATGTTTTTAATTTTCGCGTTAGTTTCTCAAACTAAATACAAAACTAATCGCAAACAGTTAGAAAAAGAGCTTTCAAAGGAATATGATGAAAGGGATGATTTAATAGAAGGGAAAGTTGCACAATTCACCATAAGTATTCTAATGATTATAATTATTCTTATGATGTTTATTTCAAAATGGGTTATAATTCCAACAAATACTGGGCTATTTCTTATAATAATATGTTGCCTAATTACTAAAATGTTAGCTAAAAAATATTATAATTATTTTCTTTAAATAGGTGATTTCTATGAAAAATATGATAAAAGAGTTGCGTTTAAAACATGGAATAACCCAACAAGAATTAGCTGATAAAGTATTTGTATCCTCAAGAACGATTATTTCGTTAGAAAAACAAAAATATAATCCATCTGTTTTACTAGCATATAGAATATCTGTGGTTTTTAACCTATCAATTGAAGAAGTTTTTATATTTGAAGAAGATGACTAATAGTAGTATATAAGTACAATTGACGAGAAAAACGTAAACAATATAGTAAAATACAAATAATGAATAGAGGTAAATATATTATGATTTTAAAACTATTATTTATACTTTTTGGAGTAGTCTTAGTATTATGGGGTATATATAGAATGAAAACGGATGATGCATTTGTGGGGAAAAACCAAACAAGAAAAAATCTTTTTAATTTATTGATTCTTGGACAAGCTTCTGGAATCGGGCAATTATTAAGCGGAATTCTGTGTATCATTTTAGGAATTGTAGCCTTTATAATTTAATAGTATGAGATTATTACTCGTATAATTATTTTTCTAGTACTTAACCTATTTATATTCGCCTCAAGGATGCCGTTCTTACCTTGATTTGTTGAAGATAGTTTCGGTTTACTTGGAATTTTCGTTACTACACCTTTATTATTATTTATTGGTGTATTTATGACATATCTTAAGAAAAGAAAAGGCCTTTGTACAACAGGAACGAGACAAACCATTCCTTTCATTTCGTTATTTTTCAATCTAAATATATAGATTGAAAAACACACATAAAAACTACCTTCTATTTGGCCTCACCATATCCAAAAAAGAAAATTGTACGTTTAGACACAATTTAGACATATTTCAACTGATACACTGTAGGTTAAGCGCAAAGTTTGTTACCAAAAAAACTAGCCTTTTGAAAAAAAGATCCCCATATTAGGGATCTTTTTTAGTGAGTTAGTCTTAGATAAAGAAATTGTACTTCTTTATCTGTTACAGATAAACTAATTGATGTCTGCACTACAGCATTTATTGATATTATTAATAGAACAAACATGAATATCAAAAACCATTTTGGGTGTTTTTGCCCATCCCCTCGAAAAGGGGGAATAAGGGGTTCAGCCGAGATATATACGTTACCTTGACCAAGAAAATTAAAATATGAATTTAAAAGGGCCCTTACGTTGCATACATATACGCAACGTAAGGGCCAATTATTTTTGGTTTGAAATAAAGCTTGATTAAAAACAACTTAGGGATCTGTGTAGCCGATTTCCTTAATGTACAGAAAATTAGTTTGTTGGTTCGTTACTCGTAAAAAATGTTTGTAAAGCTTCTAGAGGTTATATCAACTTGCATTTTATTTGCTAGAATACCATTTAGCTAACCACTCATTCCATTTATCTTTTTGAATAGTAATGGCAAATATAGTGTTTTTATCAGGCTTGTCAGTAAGACATACGGATGTATCATGAACAGATAAATATTGTCCGTGGTTATTTTTTAAAGAGAAGTTTTCAAATCCATAATTAACAAGTGTCCATACTTGTCCATAAGCACGAAATCCTGTAACGCCCACCTCACCATTTGCAGATGTAAGATAGGTTGCATTTGCTTCTATGTACACCTTATTAGATCCTTTTTCAATTGGAATAATTGTAAATATGCTCCTATCTTCTGGGATCCAATTAGATGAAGCAGAAATATTCGTACTATCCTCCCATGTCCGCATGACGTTATCCCTGTTTCTAATTTTCACAGAAATAGAAAAACATTCTTCATTTTTATGCTGTGTAACGACGCCGAGCTTATGTCTCTTTATCTCCGCAAGCTCATCAGAGGTATAACTAAAAATATCAGATTCTTTTACTGGATTCGAAGTTAATGTTGCCAGTTTTCGTTTCTCTTCTGGTAGTGCATGAAAAAGTTTCTCTAGGTCAAAAGAAGCACTACCTGGTTTTATATTTGGAAACTCCTGTCTAATAAATTTAAAGGCTAAAGGACCATTCATTTGACCACTATTGTCACTTTTCAAGTAATATGTTTGCCAATTCGTAAGCGCAATACCAGTATTCCCGTCATCTAATTGTTTTTGTGTAATATAATACATATCATGTTCATATAGATCTGAGGCATCAGGATGTAAGTCCACTATGATACCAGCCTGTTTAATGAGAATTTGTTGACCATGTTTTATCGTTTTATATTCAACTTTCCCATCTTTATAGAAAATTTTAATTCTCTTAGAAAAGTTTTGGTTTTTATTATAATCATACACACTAATACCAAATTCTCCTTTGTTAAAAGTAGGAGCTTTGTAAGCACGGTTTTCATTGTTAGCTGTATAATCATTTTTAGCACTTTCTTCTGATAAAAAAATAACAAAAGGCTCTTTTAGAAACGTATCATAGGTATCTCCAAATGTTGTAACAATCGTTG
>NZ_NADT01000202.1:0-360 GCF_003264205.1 Bacillus sp. SRB_8
GATCCATTGTAGCTGCAATCCGGGATTTGGCAGATTTGCATGCCAACGGACTCATCACTGCTGGAGAGTTCCAAACTCTCAAGACAATCTTGATTGAGAAGCTGTCTGCAGCAATGCTACCTAGCAATGCTGCAAATTTATCGGCAGAACTGTCTCGTCAGGTTAAATAATTCTTGGTCATCGGCAATCCGGGTACCCATTTGACTTACATTTTAGTGCATCATGATGTAATTTCACACAATTACAGCAAAGCGGAAGCTGAAAGTTCACCAGCAGTACCTTCAGGTGAGCACAGTATATCTTCGTCAGGCAAAATGAGTAACATTCCTTTTCTCAAAGGTTGCAGTAAATCTCGTATGC
>NZ_NADT01000203.1:0-486 GCF_003264205.1 Bacillus sp. SRB_8
CTCGTCGCAGACATTTAGCTAAATTATTAGTTTTGCAAGACAGGAATAAAAAGGTGCTTTGTCCTAGAAGCTTAGAAAGCTTCACTAATTGGCAAAAAGCGCAAAAGTCAAAAGCCAGATACCAAGCAAAAACAGCAAATCAGCGCAGAGATTATCTGCATAAACTAACTACGCATTTAGTTAAGCAATATGATGTAATTGCGATTGAAGATTTGAAAACCAAGAATCTTCAGAAAAATCATCACTTGGCTAAGTCAATTGCCAATGCTTCATGGCGAATGTTTAGACAAATGCTAGAATACAAATGCGAATGGTATGGAAAAAAACTAATTGCAGTTGATCCCAAGAATACTTCCAGAATTTGTTCAAAATGCGGCTATAATAGTGGCGCTAAGCCATTAGAGATTCGTGAATGGATTTGCCCTAAGTGTCAAACCAAGCATGATCGAGATATTAATGCGGCAGTTAATATCTTGCATAAAGAAA
>NZ_NADT01000204.1:0-299 GCF_003264205.1 Bacillus sp. SRB_8
AGGCGTGCGCCAGATCAACGTCGAAGGGTGCATCGACCGCAAGCAGCTGCGCTTCATGGGCGAAGCGGCGGCCTATGCGCACATCGCGCTGGCGGACGCCATCGCCGCATCGGGCTGGGCGCCCGAGCAGGTGTCGCACCCGCGCACCGGCCTCATCATGGGCTCGGGCGGCGGCTCGCCGGCCAACCAGATCGAGGCGGCCGACATCCTGCGCAGCAAGGGCATCCGCCGCGTTGGGCCCTACCAGGTCACGCGCTGCATGAGCTCCACAGTCTCGGCTTGCTTGTCGACCAACTTCG
>NZ_NADT01000205.1:0-320 GCF_003264205.1 Bacillus sp. SRB_8
GACCAAATAACTGTCAACGAGCATAAAATCAAAACAACAGACAAAATCAAGAGATTGAGGGGCAACCTTAAGAGCAAATGATGAGAATCACCACTCAACAATCAAAATCGATCTCAAAGAAGTAGCAAAGGACATTAAAACCAGATGCAAATTAATGAGAGGGCTACGAAAATATGGAATTCCAGTTTCGACCTTTCAAAAAATATGTCAAGGATTCATAGGCGGAAAACTCAATTACTACCTCCCATGGTTGGCAGCGGAAATCCACCAAACCATGAAAAACACACCTCAACCAATAGAAATTGCATATAGAGACTATA
>NZ_NADT01000206.1:0-473 GCF_003264205.1 Bacillus sp. SRB_8
ACAAATCAATTAATGTGGTTGCTTCACCAGAGTTGAAGTGTAAGGCCAAGTCATATCCCAGGCGTCGGAAACTGAGAGCCCACAGTTAGCCTACGATATGATTGAAGCAGTGTTGCGATATTATTATGATTTTTTTGGTTTAGTGAGTGAAAGTCTCACAGTACCTTGGATGAGGATTCATTCATGGTCTCTAACAAGATAGTCAGTGAGGACTAGATTAATATTAGAAACGATATTGATTAGGGAAAGTATAACCTACTTGTAAAAGATTCCTATTTTTTTGCATAATAATTATAGACGCAACCTGGCTTCAGGAAATTTCGGATTTTTATCTAAAATTTTCATGGGTGGGGCATTTCTTTGAAAGAAGGAAGTGTAACATATGTGTCAACGTATTGACCCTATGTTATAGCCTACGAGTGACCTGTTTTTGGTGTGTCACACACCCAGCCCTAGATTAAGGATCAATTCGA
>NZ_NADT01000024.1:0-322 GCF_003264205.1 Bacillus sp. SRB_8
CTTATCGCTTCATTCTTTAGATTGATACTTGCGTTAATATCCCTATCATGGTGTGTACGACAAGAAGGGCAGTCCCATTTACGTAGGTTTAGATTTTTAACGTCTTTGTTTTGATATCCACAACAAGAACATAATTGGCTGGAAGCAAATGTTTTCGATACGACAATGACTTGTTTGCCATACCATTTTGCTTTGTATTCTAACATGGATCGAAATTGCGACCATGATACTTCACTAATGGCTTTTGCTAACTTATGATTCTTTAACATATTCGATACTTGCAAATCCTCTATACCGATAACATCGTGGTTTTTGATGATTT
>NZ_NADT01000024.1:412-38625 GCF_003264205.1 Bacillus sp. SRB_8
CGAGAAGATCCTTTTATTCTTCTAGAAAGAACACGCTGCGCTTTCGCCAACTTCTCTTCTAATGACCGAAAAAACTTCGGATTTTTATAGGTTGTTCCATCTGACAAAATGGCGAAATCTTTTAGTCCCACATCCATTCCAATGTAAGAATTTGTTTTCGGAAGTTCTTGCACTTCTGTTTCAATTAACAATGAAACAAAGTATCTGCCAGAAGGGTTCCGTCTAACTGTAGCATTTAAAATACGTCCAATTACTTCACGACTTTTGGCAAATCGAACAAGACCTAGTTTTGGCAATTTCATTTTGTTTCCTACAACGGCAATGTTTTCATTTGTTTGTTTTGTGGTATAAGATTGTACGTTGTTCTTCTTAGATTTGAAACGCGGGGCACTGTTTTGTTTTTTGAAAAAGCGTGTATAAGCATCCGCAAGGTTGCGAACAGACGACTGAATCGCAATACTGTCCACTTCTTTTAGCCAAACAAACTCTTTCTTCATGACAGGAAGTTTGGCAGAGCATGTACCATATGTCAAACCTTTTCCTGTTTCTTTGTATGCATTATCCCATAGAGATAGGAAATGATTGAATACAAAACGAGAACAGCCAATTGTTTTATTGATTAGGGTCGCTTGTGCTTTATTTGGATAGATACGAAATTTATATGCTTTATTGATCATCATTCGTTTCACCCCCATTTCGATATGTGTCTATTATACAACAAACGTACATTCGATAGGTAGTGAAGTAACAGTTTATGTATGTCGAACAATTAAGATGGCTTCCTGCCATCCCTTGTCCGAAGCCAATTCATTTCCCACCTACTCACTTCGCGTTCCTTGAGGAAGGAGTCTTCTTGGCTAAAATAATAAAATCTATAACTATGAATTATATTACTTGTCTCTAGTACTTTTTAAAAATGCATTATTAATCAAAATTAAGCATAATAATATTATGTAAACTTAAAATACCATAATTAAGCAAAATAATTTAACAACAAAAACTACAATTATATGAAAAAAGGAAACTTCACCTATAGGTGAAGTTTTCCCAATCTAAAATTTTATTCATGAACAAATTACTTAGAATTACATCATTACCTGTCATTGAAAAGTTTGTTTAAGATTCTATCTCTTTATTCAATGATGTTTCAACAGAACCTGTATTTTTCACCTTTAATATTTTTATTTTTCAACCATAAGTATACCTAGAAATATTCTAAAAACTAGTTGAAAATCTTTTAGATTCTAACTTTCTTATAATACCACTTGCTATTTCTTCAATATTTTCATTTAGAAAGAAATGATTACCTTCAAATGAATTGAAGGTACACGATTTACTTGTGTATTGTTTCCATTTTTTCACCTCATCATATGTAGTTAACTCATCATTTTTTCCGTTCAATACAAGAAAATCAATGTCACATGCTCGTATATTGTTGTTATGTATATATGTCTCTACAATTTTAAAATCTGCTCTTAGAATGGGGAGAAAAATTCCCATTAATTCTTCTGATTGTAGTACCTCGGTTGATGTACCCCCCATTGCAATAACTTCATTTTTGAATTGTTCATCGGGTAGGTTATGTCGAATATTTTTTATCTTACTATTAGGATGATTTCTACCGGATAAAACAAGAAATTCAGGCAATACATTATTAGAATCCTGTATTTTTCTAGCTAATTCATAGGCAATCAAACTTCCCATGCTATGCCCATATAAAATATAGGGCGAATTATCTAGTTGCTTGACTATACTATTGTAGACATCATTTACAGCCTCTTCCATGCTCTGGTACAGGCTTTCTTCAATTCTATATCCTCTACCAGCTAACTCTATTGGAACTACTTCAATATGTGGATTAAAGTAATTTTTCCATTTTGAGTAACTAAACGCAGAGCCCCCGGCATGTGGAAAGCAAAAAAGTTTAGTCTTATTCATAGATTTTCTCCTTACTTTAAAATTTGTTTATATTTTGGCCAATTGTATAAAAGTCTTTAATTATTATCCCATTCGGTAATTCATCACGTGTTGCACAAGCAGATATCTTATAATTTGGCTCAATATTATATTGTCTAAAGTAAAAGTTTTGAGGTATATTCTTGTATGAAATTAAAGTTCGTGACTCTTTTTTTACAGAGAATGAATTTAACGGGATATAAAGTCCTTTACCAATCGTTTTTATATAGCTTTCTTTTAATGTCCATAAATCAAAAAAATAATTGATTTGTTCATCAGAATTCATATTAGATAAATCATAAAATTCTTCCTCTGAAAAAAATTCATTTGCTAATTTAAGAGCCTCTATGTCTGAAACTCTTTCAATATCAATACCTACATTAGAATTAGCAGTGGCACAGACCACCCATTCTCCTGAATGCGAAATATTAAAGTGAAAGTCAGAAAAATTTTGAACAAAAGGTTTTCCGTACTCATTATATATAAATTTAATTTCTTCATTATTAATTTTATATTTTTGGCAAATTAGGGAACGGATTAATAAATCTCCTATCAAAGTCCTATTAATATCACATAAATTTAATAAACGCTTCATTCGTTCTCTCTTCTCATTTGAAATCAAGTTACTAAATTGATTAAACAAATGATTTTCAATATTCTTTGGTATTTTCACAGCATGAATTTGTATGATAAATCACTTCCTTTTTAAAAGGATGTCTTCCTATGTATACGTTATAGAAATTCAATTTCATTTTCTAACTTGCATTTATTCAAGTGCAAATATAATAGAAAAGGTGCATATTTACATATCAATGAAAATATACACCTTTCCTCAGCAATATCATCAAAGCATTCGCTTCTGGTACAAAAACTTCCGAGAATTTACAGCATACTATGAACAACTCATATATGTTTCTATGTCCCTATCAAGCAATTTTTCATTAGCCCCTTAAAAAGTAATGCTCTTGATATATACATAATCTGCTACACTTGATGTGCAGTTATTGGACTGCTCTCTTTATTTACACTACTACTCACAAATAACAACTTTAATAATAACAATGTTCGTTTATAAAGTTGCCTCTTTTGTGCTCTCTACTTTTCCGTTAGCGAAAGGGATGTCTCTTTTATTCCTTCTAATTCATTTAGTAGATACTTAGCTAACTTTTCAACTGCGGGGGAAGCTACTATTTCTTCGTGTGATCCAGGGACCGAATACATATTCACTCTTCCTTTTAATAAAGGCTTCCAATCCGTAAACAATTCTTTACCTTCCTCAGCACTAAAGTAAATGACTTCCCCAAAATATGGTGTTAAATCATGCTCTGCCATTAAATTCAGACATTTCCTGTGAGCATTGATAATTTGCTTCAAATTCGTAAGATTTGCATCAGGCGGGAGCACTCCTTCCACAATTAATTGCTCAACAAGCTTGTCCTGTTGATGAACAAGCTCTTCTTCCTGATCCACTAGCTCTATATGGATGAAATGCTCCAATATATAAGATAGCATTTCATCCTCTGTCTTGTAATCCCGTTCTGAAGGCACCTTGGTATCCAATAGTACCAACACCTCAACTTCTTCTCCCTGGTTCCGTAGCATAGTTGCGATTTCATAGGCGATGGCACCGCCCAGAGACCATCCTCCCAGACGATACGGCCCCTCTGGCTGAGCCCGCTTCATTTCCTCGATGTAGAGTTGAACTACTTCCGATAAAATCAACCCGTTCATTCCTTCTTTCTCTACGAGAGGATTCTGTAGACCATAAAATGAGCATTGATCCTTGAGTAACCTTGCTAGCTGAATGTAACAGAGTACATTACCCATAAACGGGTGAACACAGAAGAAAGGTCTTTTCTCTGATTCTTGTAATGGAACCAGAACCGATAATGATTCTTCCATACGATGATTCTCACGGATGAGACAAGCGATTCCTTCCACTGTCGGATTCTTAATTAGTGCGGGCACCTTAATCTCTTTTCCAAATTTCTCTCTGACCTTTGAAATCAATTTGATTACAAGGAGAGAGTGACCTCCTATATTGAAGAAATCATCGTTTACATGGATATCTTCTAACTGTAGCAAATCTTGCCAGATTGTAATCAGCTGATACTCGATTTCATCCCGTGGGATGATTGGTGTAGAAAAGGTACTTTCTCTTTGAATCGTTAAGCTGTTCAGTGCCTTTCGATCAACCTTCCCATTTGTTGTAAGGGGAATCGCATCAACCTCAATAAAGTGTGCAGGAATCATATAATTCGGTACTTGCCTCTTGAGATGCTCACGCCATTCATGCATACTTCCTTTACCCACCACATAGGCAGCCAATCTCTGATCTCCTGGTTGGTCCTCTCTTATCAAGACTACCGCCTCTTTCACCGATGGATGACTTTCTAAATTCGCTTCAATCTCTCCAAGCTCAATCCGGAATCCTCGAATTTTCACTTGATTATCGATTCTTCCCAGATAATCCAAATGGCCATCAGCTAAATAACGGACTAGATCTCCCGTCCGGTATAACCGTTCTCCTTCATTAAATGGATGTGGAATAAAACGTTCTAACGTTAACTCTGGACGATTCAAGTATCCTCTCGCTAAGCCTGCTCCACCGATATAAAGTTCACCCGTTACACCAACTGGAACAGGTAACAACTTCTCATCCAATACATAGGCTTGAACATTTGGCAACGGACGCCCAATGGTTACTCTCTTACTATCTTTTTTAATACGATAGCATGTCGCATCAACCGTACATTCCGTAGGACCATATACATTATAAAAATGGATATGGTCATTCTCTACTAGTTGTTCCCACAGTGATGGCATAATCGCTTCTCCACCGACCAGTACCTTGCTTGGAACATGAACACTATCGTTTGTTTCTAACAACCCCTCATCTATGAGTAATTGGAGTAGTGAAGGTGTTATATCGAACATTTCCAACTTATTCTCCCGAATATAAGATATAAACTGTTGAGGATCACTGCGAACTTCTGTTGAAATAATATACAAACTAGAACCATACAAAAGCATTTGTAATTGTTTAACGGATGAATCAAAGGCGAT
Organism: Bacillus sp. SRB_8; assembly: GCF_003264205.1. Lineage (NCBI taxonomy): Bacteria > Bacillati > Bacillota > Bacilli > Caryophanales > Bacillaceae > Bacillus > Bacillus sp. SRB_8. Next base: position 5,435 of record NZ_NADT01000024.1, read on the forward strand.
TGAGGCATTTAGACCAACGCGCATGTTATCATGTGCCCGATGTGAAAAAACCTCTTTCTGTAAACCATAGGATAGATTTAATACCGAATGATGCTGCACCATAACCCCTTTTGGATTCCCGGTCGAACCTGAAGTGTAGATAACATACGCCAAGTTTTCTCCTGTTACTTTACATATTGGTGAAAGAGTGTTTTCTTGCGAAATCATTGCTTGATCTCGGTCCAAACAAACTGTTTCAACTTCTTCAGGCATCCAACCTTGTGATACTTCGTTCGTAACCAATATTTGAATTCCTGTGTCCTCCAGAATATATCGTAGGTGACTTTCTGGATACGATGGATCCAGCGGAACATAGGCTGATCCAGCTTTCAAGATTCCCATGAGACCGACAATCATCTCAACTGAACGTTGGAAACAAAGCCCGACCAATGACTCCGTCCCAATCCCCATTTTCTGAAGATAATGGGCCAATTGGTTTGCTTTCTCATTCAGCTCTCGATACGTCAACCGCTGATTTTCATCTACCACTGCCACCGCATCAGGTGTACGATCCACTTGATCTTCAAAAAGTTTGTGGATCACACCTTCACGTGGATACGCTGCTGCATTATCATTCCATTCTTCCAGTAGTTGTTTCTGTTCTATTTCCGTAACATACACCAGCTCCGACAGAGTTTGATCAACGTTCTCGATCATTTGCTTTAACACCTGGCTTAAATGCCCCAGCATCCGTTCAATAGTGAGACCATTAAACTTGCTACGATCATACTTCAACTTTAACAACAACTGGCGTTCTGGGACAACTGTCAATCCTAATGGATAATGAGTTTGCTCTACTCCTTCCAACCCACCAATTTCTAGATTTCCTGAGGACTCCTCTTTCACTGGGTAGTTTTCAAACACATACAAGCTATGGAACAGCGGGGTTCCTCTAGGAACTTCACTCCATCCTTGAATCTCTGTCAAAGAAGCATATTCATATTGTCTTCTTTCTATCTCTTCCTCTTGTATCTTCTGCAACCAATCCATTATTTTTATATTATCTATCAACTGAATTCGCGTCGGTGATGTGGTAATAAAAGGACCTACAATGTTTTCAACATCAATAATCTCCGTAGGGCGTCCTGAGCTAGTAACACCATAGACAATTTCATCTTCTCCACTATACCGGCTCATGAGATACGCCCACGCACCTTGAATTACTGTATTCAAAGTGAGCCTATTGCGCTTCGCCCAGTTTTGTAACGCTTGGGTTTGCTCTTCTGATAAATAAGTTACCTTCTCTGTGTAACCTTTTTCTTGCTCTTTACTTTCTAAGCCCAGCAGGGTTGGAGCTGTAAAACCTTTAAGTTTCTCTCTCCAGAATTGCTCCGCCTGCTCCTGATTCTGTTCTCTTAGCCATTGAATATATTTCTTGTATGGCGATGAATTAGGTAAATGCACGGCTTCTCCATTCATTCTCTTCTGGTACATTGTAAGCAATTCGTTAAAGACCAGTGGTAGGCTCCATCCATCCAACAGAATATGGTGATGTGTCCAAACAATTCGATATTCTTCCTCACCTTCTTGAATGACAGTCACCCGCATCAATGGCGCTTTATCAAAAAGAAAGGCTTGTTTTCGATCCAATGCCAAAAAGGCTTTTCTTTTCTCTTCTTTTTCTTCAGCAGTCAGCGTACGCCAATCTTCTACATTCACCTTAAATGGAACACTCTCATACACCACTTGTAAAGGCTCCTCAACTTCATTCCAAAGGAAAGCTGAGCGGAAAATTTCATGCCGCTGAATTATCGATTTCCACGCCTGTTCGAAAGTAGCAATATCCAATTCTCCTCTAATCATGAAACTTAATTGCACTATATACGGCGCTACATGTTCCTCCCCTTGGTCATGCAATGTATGGAAAATCATTCCTTCTTGCAAAGGCGATAGTGGATATAAATCGATAATCGGATAATTATTTCCACGATTCATCTTGGTTAATACTTTTGTCAAACTGGCTTGATCAAGATTAGCCATCTCAAAATCTGAAACGGTCAGTGCAGATTCTCCATCCGCAGATTGAATCAATTTACTTAGTTGATGGAGCATATTCTCTGCAATACTTTGAATCGTTGATTTCGCATATTGTCCTACATTGTATACCCAAGTGAACTGAAGTTTCCCATCCGTTACCATTCCAATTACATCAATTAAATGCAATCGCTTGGAACCAGAAGCATGATCTAAGCGCTTAAATCCGTTCTCTGGAATAAGTATTGCATCGTCAGAAAACATTTGGTCAAATTGTCCAAGATAGTTAAAACTAATAGACGGTGTATGTTGAGACCCCCATTGCTCACACATTGTTGTGTTCAGATACCGCAAAATTCCATGGTCAACACCCTTATTAGGAATTTTACGCACTTGTTCTTTAACTGCTTTTAATGCTGCAATTGGCGTGTCAGCACCGGTAATATTTAAGTGAACAGGATAAATACTTGTAAACCACCCCACGGTTCTAGATAGGTCAACGTCTTCGATAATCTCTTCCCGACCATGCCCCTCCAAATCCACGGTCAGCGTCGGATGACCTGTCCATGCTGCCGTAGCCTGTACCAATGCTGTCAATAGTACTTCATTGATTTGGACACGATGAGTGCTTGAAATCTCTTTCAATAACGTACGGGTCTCTTTCTCATCCAGCACCACGGTAATCTCCTCGTTTCCTGTGTTTGCTGGAACTTCGAGGGTGGTATCCACTGGTAGCATAGCCACTTCTTGTTCGGATTGCTGCTCCCAGTAATCACGCACTTCTTGCACAATCCCAGCTTCAGCGTAATGATGCAATTTCTCCGACCACGCTTTAAAGGATGTACTCTTTGTAGGTAATTGGATCATCTGATCCTTGCTCGCTTGATTATACGCCGTTTGCAGATCCTCCAGTAAAATCCGCCAAGAAACACCATCCACTGCTAAGTGATGAATCACCCAGAATAATCGGCCGGCTCTTTTCTCACCTTCATCAAAATACACCATTCTCATTAGCGGTCCTGCGTGTAAGTGCAAGCTTGCTTGTGCAGTGTCAATCTCCGTTTGAATCACTTGATGCCATTCTGCTTGTGGCACTTCGTCTAATGAAATAACGGTCAGCGTCGATTGTTTTTCGATCCCTTCGTTCCGCTGTTTCCAAGCTCCATTCGGTAACCGTTCATATCTTAAACGCAAAGCATCATGATGGATTAGAAGGGTACGCACAGCTTTTTCCAGTAATACTATATCCAGTCGCTCTTTTGTTCTAAAAAACATGGATTGATTCCAATGGTGTGGGTTTGGATGATCTTGTGCAAAAAACCATTGCTGGATTGGTGTAAGGATCAGTTCTCCAGTTACAACTCCCTGCTCTGCTTGTACACCCCGTTCTTCATTGACTACTTGCGCCAACTCGGCAATCGTTTGGTGTTCAAACATTTGCTTTGGCGTCAATTGCAAACCTGCTTGCTTCGCACGAGAGACAATCTGAATGCTGAGAATTGAGTCTCCACCAATTTCAAAGAAGTTATCATGGATTCCCACCTTTTTAATCCCTAATACTTGCTTCCAAATGGTGGCCAGTGTTTCTTCGTTACCATTCCGCGTGGCAACACATTCACTTTCGATTTTCCTCTCCTCTGGTACAGGTAAGGCCTCACGATCAACTTTTCCGTTAGCAGTTAGTGGAATGGCTTCCATCATCACAAATCCTGAAGGAACCATATGGCTTGGTAGTTCCGCCTTGAGATAATCTCTCCACTCACCTACATTCCCGTCACCCACGACATATGCCACCAACCGTTTATCACCCGGCTGATCTTCTCGAACAATTACAACAGCCTCTTTTATGGAGACATGTGCGTTTAAAGCAGATTCAATTTCTCCGAGCTCAATTCGGAAACCACGGATTTTCACCTGGTGATCAATCCGCCCAAGATAATCCAGATTTCCATCAGGTAAGTATCTCGCTAAGTCTCCTGTCCGATATAATCGCGCTCCTGGGTCACTACTGAATGGATGAGGAATGAAACGCTCTGCAGTCAATTCGGGTCTGTTTAAATATCCACGTGCAAGTCCTGCTCCACCAATATATAGTTCGCCAGCTACGCCAATAGGCACAGGTTGTTGACAAGTGTCTAGTACATACACTTCTAAATCTGGAATCTGTTTTCCTATATTACTTCTTGAAGCATGCTGCACATCATCTTGAGTAATTGGATAATACGTAACATGAACGGTAGTTTCTGTAATTCCATACATATTAATTAACTGTGGTTCCTGCTCTCCATACCTTTGAAACCATGGTACCAAGCTGGTAGGATCGAGTGCTTCCCCACCAAATATGACATAGCGCAGATGCAAGTCTTTCTTCTCATCTTCTTGTTCACACACTTGTATCAATTGTCGAAATGCGGATGGTGTCTGATTAAGAACCGTAACCTTTTCCTTTACTAACAGTTGATAGAAATCCTTGGGCGATCGACTAATCCAGTAAGGAACAACAATCAATCTTCCACCATGGAGTAATGCCCCCCAAATCTCCCATACCGAGAAGTCAAACGCATAAGAATGGAAAAGCGTCCAAGTATCTTTTTCATCAAACTGATACCAACATTCCGTCGATTTAAATAAACGAATCACATTGTGATGCTCTACCATAACTCCCTTCGGATTCCCTGTTGATCCCGAAGTATAGATTACATACGCCAAGTTTTCTCCTGTCACTTCACATATTGGTGAAAGGGTGCTTTCTCGCGAAATCATCGCTTTATCCCGATCCAAACAAACTGTTTTGATTTCTTCAGTTATCCAACCTTCTAATGCTTCGTTCGTGACCAATACTTGAATCCCTGTGTCCTCCAGAATATATCGTAGGCGACTTTCTGGATACGATGGATCCAATGGAACATAGGCTGCCCCAGCTTTCAAGATCCCCATGAGACCGACAATCATCTCAACTGAACGCTGGAAGCAGAGACCAACCAATGACTCGCTCCCAATCCCACATTTCTGGAGATAATGTGCCAATTGGTTTGCTTTTTCATTCAGCTCTCGATAGGTTAACTGCTGTTTTTCATCTACCACTGCCACCGCGTCAGGTGTACGATTTACTTGCTCTTCATACAGCTGATGAATCCCAAATTCCTGTGGATATGCTACAGCATTATTATTCCACTCTTCTAACTGTTTTTGCTGTAATCCTGACAGTATCGGCAACTTAGCTAATGATTTATCAGGATGTTCCACGATTAAATTCAACCAGTTTCCAAAATTTTCGGCTATGGATTCAATAGTTAAACTGTCAAATAAATCAGTCCTATAAACAAAAGTAAGCAATAAGCCCTCTTCCACTTCTGCGGCAGTTAAACTTAAATCAAATTTGGCGATTGAAGCGTGGCTGTCCATTACTTCTATACTTCGTCCATGTAGCTGTGGTAGCTCTTGTCCCGTATTTTGCAAAGTAAACATGGTTTGGAAAATCGGAGAATAACTTGTACTTCGTTCAGGTTGGATAACCTCCACAATTTTCTCAAACGGAACATCTTGGTACTCATATGCCTTCAATGCTTTTATCCGCACTTGAGACAACAACTCTTGAAATGCCGGTGCGCCACTTAAATCAGCTCGATAAACCAACGTGTTGACAAAGAAACCAATCAATCCTTCAATTTCTCGATAATTTCGATTCGCAATTGGGCTTCCAACAAGAATATCTGATTGTCCTGTATAACGGGCAAGGAAACTTTGATACGATGCCAATAAGGTCATGAAAAGCGTGGCCCCTTCTTGACGACTAAGTTCGTTTAATTTATCCAGTAATGAGCGTGACAACAACACATTATGAGTTAATCCATGGTGGGTTTGCACCGGAGGACGGGGACGATCCATCGGCAACATTAAGACTGGTAACTCACCAGACAGTTCTTCCTTCCAATATGCAAGCTGTTGGTTTAGTACTTCATCTATCAACCATTCTCTTTGCCACTGAGCAAAATCGGCATATTGAACTGGTAGTGGTGCAAGATCTGCTGGTTTTTCACCAATCGCCTCCTCATAAAATGCCATCCATTCTTGGAGCAAGATTTCCATCGACCATCCATCCGAGATAATATGATGCATATTACACAGAAGAACCCATTCTTCTTCTGAAATTTTCACGATTTGCCCACGGAACAACGGCCCTTTCTCTAAGTCAAATGGGGATTCGACTTCAGTTTGAATCCATTGCTCCACTTCTCTTTCTCTCTCTTCTGGAGAAATCTTAGTTAAGTCAATTTGTGGAAGGGAACGGAAAGTATACGGTTGAATCTTCTGCACAGGATGACCGTCCACTTCATGAAATACTGTCCGCAATGCTTCATGACGCTCTATCAACTGATTCCATCCCAACTCCAATGCTTCTAGTAACCAATTTCCTGTAAGACGGCATACCATCGGCATATTATAAAGTGCACTATTAGGTGTAAATTGATCGATAAACCATAAGCGCTGTTGAGCATAAGAAAGTGGAATGGCATTTCCTCGTTCCATCGGCATCAATGGTGGAATTTCTCGTTTTTTGCCTCCCTTACGTAACTGATCTAATCGCTTCGCCAGTGCCTCGACCGTTGAATATTCGAACAGTTCACGTACCGGTAATTTGATTTGAAAGACTTCTTGCAAGCGTGAGACCACTTGTGTAGCAAGTAGAGAATGACCACCAAGTTCAAAGAAAGAATCCTGAACACCTATATTTTCTATTCCTAGCACTTGACTCCACACTGAAGCGATAAGTTCTTCTAGCGGAGTTCGTGCGTGAACGGTATTTTCCGTAGATAATTTGCTAGGTATTGGCAATGCCTTTAAATCAAGTTTTCCATTCGGTGTAAGTGGTAAAAATTCCATCTCAATAAAGTTTGTTGGGACCATATAATTTGGTAAATGTGTTTGTAGATGCTCTCGCCATTCTTGGACACTTCCTTCACCAACTACATAAGCTACTAATCTCTTGTCGCCTGGATCATCCTCTCGTACCAATACAACCGCTTCTTTCACAGAAGAATGTGCCTGCAAGACTGCTTCTATTTCTCCCAATTCAATCCGGAAACCACGAATTTTCACTTGGTCATCTATACGACCATGGAACTGGAGAGCACCATCAGAACGATAACTTGCTTTGTCTCCGGTGTAATAGAGACGTTCTCCTGACTTGAATGGATGCGAAATAAATTTTTCCTTTGTAAGGTCCAGACGATTAGCATATCCACGAGCAAGACTCTTCCCTCCAATATAGAGATCTCCAATCACACCACTTGGTACTAGCTGAAGATGAGAATCTAACACATAAACTTCTGTATTCGCAATCGGTCGACCAATCGATGGCGTACCTGTTGTCACTCCTACAGGTACATAACAATCCGTGGTAACAACGGTATTTTCCGATGGACCATACTGATTGATTACCGCAAAAGGAATATCGTTAGATGGATACTGCGTTAATTGATCCCCGCCGGTAATGATAAAACGAAGATCCGTTTTACCTGGCCAAGATAATTTCAAGAGTCTTTCCAGAATAGGCGTAGGTGCAAAACTAGCTGTTATTCGCGAATCAATGAGCCAGTCTCTTAGTGCTTCTGGATTAATTCTCAGTTCCTCTGTTGACAAGTAGAGTGCTGCACCAGCAGTTAGATACGGCCAAATCTCCTGAACAGCCGAATCAAAAGCAATCCCTGCAATCTGAGTCGCACGATCCTCTGCTGTAATACGATAAACTTCTTGATGCCAAGAAACCATATTCATTAATGAGCGATATTCAATCATGACACCCTTTGGCTTTCCTGTAGAACCAGAGGTATAGACAATGTAAGCTAAGTTCTCTGGATTTATCTGCCGTGTAGGTGCGATTACGCTTTCCACTGTTAACTCTTCTAACCTCACCATTTCGACCTGTTCGAAAAGGCCTTCTTGTCCTTCCGCCGTCACTACAAATTGAATTCCTGCATCTTCAATCATGTATTCTAACCTTGATTTTGGATACAACGGATCTAAAACGACATAAGCTCCACCAGCTTTTAATATGCCTAGTAAACTTACCATGAGCTCAGCCGACCTCGGAAGATAAACTCCCACGACTGACTCTGGAGCAACTCCTTTTCGCTGTAAAACATTTGCCAACTGATTTGCTTGTGCATCCAGTTCACCGTAAGTCCAATCTTTTGTTTGATCAACTACCGCAATCGCTTCAGGACGCTTTGCTACTTGTTCCTCAAATCTGTCGCAAATAAGACCCTGTGGGGGCATTTCCATTACAGTGTCATTCCATGTTTCTAATAACAAAGTACGCTCAGGTTCCGATAGCATGCTCAGACTATGCAACGGATTTTGCGGGTAATGGGAAACTTCATGTAGCCATTTCTCAAAGTGCCCTGCCATCCGTTCAATAGTTGTGGCATTGAATAAATCCTTATTGTATTCAAAAGTAAAACGTACTCCCTCTTCCGTCTCAGCTACCATTACACTTAAATCAAACTTTGCGATTGGACTATGGCTTTCTATCATTTCAATACTTCTACCAGATAACACCGGGAACTCTTGTTTCATATTTTGCAAGATGAACATAGTCTGGAAGATTGGCGAATGACTTGTACTCCGCTCTGGTTGTACAACTTCTACAATTTTTTCAAAAGGGATATCTTGATATTCATACGCCTTCAATGCCTTTTGACGAACCTGAGACAGAACATCCTTAAATGTCGGTCTACCACTCAGATTAGCCCGATAAACCAACGTGTTGACAAAGAAACCAATAAGTCCTTCAATTTCTCTATAATTTCGATTAGCAATTGGACTTCCGACCAGAATATCTTCTTGTCCCGTATAACGTGATAGAAAACTTTGATATGCAGCCAACAGCGTCATGAAGAGTGTAGCCCCTTCTTGGCGACTAAATTCGTTCAATTTGTCATGTAGCGCGCTTGGCAGAACCAGAGTGTATGTCGACCCGTCATGAGTTTGTATTGCGGGACGCGGGCGATCCATAGGAAGTTGGAGTACAGGAAGCTCCCCAGACAATTCTTCCTTCCAATATTGGAGTTGTTGATCAAGCACTTCCGCCTTCAACCATCCTTTTTGCCACTGAGCGAAGTCGGCATACTGAACCGGTAATGGTTCAAGTTCTGCTACCTTTCCATCCGTAGTTTTCTCATAGAATGCCATCCATTCTTCAAGTAGGACTCCCATTGACCATCCATCTGAAATGATATGATGTAGAGTACAAAGGAGAATCCATTCTTCCTCTCCCACTTGCAAAATACTTGTCCTGATCAGTGGACCCTCGCCTAAATCAAATGGCACTTCTGTTTCTTGTTGAATCAAACGTTTAACTTCTTCTTCTCGGTCTTCTGGAGAAAGCATAGTTAAATCCGTTTTCGGAATTAATCGAAAAGCATACGGTTCAATTTGCTGTACGGGTTGACCGTTCACTTCATGAAAGACCGTCCGCAATGATTCATGACGCTCTATTAGCTGATTCCATCCCGTTTCCAATGCCTCAGGTAGCCAACTCCCTGTAAGGCGGCATACTATTGGCATATTGTAAAGTGCACTATTAGGTGTAAATTGATCGATAAACCATAAGCGCTGTTGGGCATAAGATAGTGGAATAGTTTCCCCTCGTTCCATCGGCATTAGTGGCGGAATATCTCGTTTTCTATCTCCTTTACGTAACTGATCTAATCGCTTTGCCAGTGACTCCACCGTTGTATACTCAAATAGTTCGCGTACCGGTAATTCGATTTGAAAGATTTCTTGTAAGCGTGACACTACTTGAGTAGCTAGTAGCGAGTGACCACCGATTTCAAAAAAAGAATCCTGAACACTAATATTTCTTATACCTAATACTTGACTCCATACAGAAACGATGAGCTCCTCCACTGGTGTTCTTGATGAAGTAATATCTTCACTTATGAACTGTGCCTCCAATTCCAGTAAAGCTTTCCGATCCACCTTACCATTTGGAGTGAGTGGCATCGATTCAACTTGGAAAAAGTATGCCGGAACCATATAATTTGGCAATTGCTTCTTCAGATATTCACGCCACTCTCCAGTATCCCCTTCACCCACTACATAAGCTACTAACTGCTTATCTCCTGGTCGATCTTCCTTCACCAACACGACAGCCTCTTTTACAGATGAGTGATCATGTAAAGCTGCTTCGATTTCTCCCAGTTCAATTCGGAATCCTCTGATTTTGACTTGGTTATCTATTCTTCCAATATACTCCAAGTTACGATCACTCATATATCTCACCAGGTCACCCGTTCGATATAATCGTTCCCCTTCCTTAAAGGGATGCGGAATAAAACGTTCAGTAGTTAACTCTGGTCGATTGAAGTAGCCACGTGCCAAGCCTACTCCTCCAAGGTAAAGTTCCCCCGCCACACCAATCGGTACCACCTGTTGATATTGATCCAACACATACAACTCTGTATTATCAATTGGACGACCAATTGGAATAAGCATAGGTTCTTTTTCTAAATCACAATCATAATAAGTCACATCCACAGTCGCTTCGGTAGGGCCATACAAGTTAATTAACTTTGTTTGCTGAACATCGTAAAATACCCCCTTAAACCGGCAAACCTGTTCAGTATTTAATGCTTCTCCACTAGTAAAAACCTGATTTAAAGACGATACATCCCTTTTCGAATTATATTGTTCCATATAATCCAAGAAAGTAGATAACATCGACGGAACAAAGTGCATGGTGGTCACACGATATCGTTCGATACACTCCTCAATCACCGCAGGATCTTTCTCTCCTCCTGGTTGAAGCAAACAAACACGCGCTCCTACAAATGACCACCAAAATAATTCCCAGACAGAAACATCAAATGAAAACGGTGTCTTTTGTAGGATTGTATCCTCCTCAGATAATGGATACTTTTTCTGCATCCACTGTAGGCGGTTGATAACCGAATGATGTTCAATCATTACTCCCTTCGGATTTCCCGTCGAACCCGAAGTGTATATGATATAGGCCAAGTTATTTGCTGTTACTCCACTCACCGGAGCCAAATTACTCTCTTTAGAAATCATTACTTGATCCCGGTCTAAACAAATTGCTTGAATATCTTTAGGTAACCAGTCCTGTAGTGCCTCTTTTGTTAACAGCACTTGAATTTGTGAATTCTCTAAAATGTATCTCAGGCGGTTTTCGGGATAACTTGGGTCCAGTGGGACATAAGCCCCACCTGCTTTCAAAATCCCAAAGAGACCAATAATCATTTCAGGAGAACGTTCAACACATATACCGACCAATGATTCAGGTCCTATACCTCGTTTTTGTAGATAATGTGCCAATTGGTTCGATTTTTCATTGAGTTCTTGATACGTTAGCTTTCCACCCTCATAAACTACCGCCACTGCATCAGGTGTACGTGCAACTTGCTGCTCAAATAGCTCATGAATCATACACTCATGACCATAAACTACGTCAGTATCATTCCATTCTTCTAGGAGTTGTTTCTGCTCTGTGTCCGATAACATTGACAGCTTTGTATATGATTCATCTGGATGATACGCGATTTCATTTAACCAGTTCTCAAAATGGCCTGCCATACGTGCAACGGTACTACTATCAAATAAATCCGTGTTGTATTCAAATGAGACAAATAGGCCTTCTTCCACTTCGTAGGCAGTTAAACTCAGATCAAATTTTACAATAGACATATTACTTTCTACCATTTCGATACTTCTACCAGGCAAATCTAGTCGTTCTTGTTTTATATTCTGTAGTGTAAACATGGTCTGAAAGATAGGAGAATGGCTCATACTTCGTTCAGGTTGCACAGCTTCTACCACTTTTTCAAATGGTATATCTTGATATTCGTAAGCTTTTAACGCCTTTTTCTTTGTTTGGTTCAAAATCTCCCGAAAAGTAGGGGTGCCACTCAAATCTGATCGGTAAACCAACGTATTAACAAAGAAACCGATTAATCCTTCTACTCCCTTATGATTCCGATTTGCAATCGGACTTCCGACTAGAATATCTTTTTGCCCCGTATAACGAGCAAGAAAGCTCTGGTATGCAGCCATTAAAGTCATAAATAAGGTAGATCCTTCTTGTCGACTTATATCCTTTAATTGATTGAGTAATCTATAAGGAAAAATCACGTGATGCGTATCCCCAGCGTAAGTTTGCGTAACCGGTCGAGGTCGGTTCACTGGCAGTTGTAATATAGGAAGCTCCCCAGACAATTCTTCCTCCCAATACGTAAGTTGACGATTTAACACATCACCTTGCAACCACTCCTTTTGCCACTTCGCAAAGTCTGCATATTGAATGGATAGTGAACTTAATTTAGCAGGATTCCCGCCCGTTTCTTCTTCATAGAAAGTAAGTAATTCATTCATGAGTATACCGATGGACCAAGCATCAGAAATAATATGATGCATCGTACATAGTAATAACCATTCATCCTTTCCTAATTGAACAAGCTGATTACGAATTAAAGGGCCATTCATTAAATCAAATGGTTCTTGCGCTTCTCTCGCAATTAAACTATCTACCTCTTTTTCTTTTACTTCTAGAGGAAGTTGCGAGTAATCCCTTACAGGTAATGCTCTAGGAAGGAATTCGACAATTTGTTGTACAGGTTGTTCTCCTACTTCTTTAAAAACGGTTCGTAATGATTCATGACGTTCAATGAGTCGATTGAATCCCTTTTCTAATGCTTCAGGAATCCAATTTCCTTTTAGATGCCATACCGTTGGAATATTATATAAAGAACTGTTTGGGTTAAAGCTGTCCATAAACCACAAACGTTGTTGTGCATAAGACAACGGAAGTGCTTCTTTATTCTCCTTTTTTTGCATTTGCTTCTGAAGCCAAGCTCTTTTCTCAGGAGAAAGTGAACTCAGCTTTGCATGTAAATCACTTCTCATTTTTTTACCCCTTCCTCAACTAAATTACTCTCGAATATTCCTTGTGCTTCTTCTTCTGATAGCTCTTCTAATTGCTTAAGTAGTTCAAGTAATTCTTCATCATTACTCACTTCTGCTTCTTTTTGAATATAGTCTTGAAGACTTACATTCTCCTTACTATCATTCTGTATTTCTTGATTTTTGTTATAGAACAATTGATCAATCTGTTTTGCCAATTGTTGCACCGTATGAAACGTAAATAGATCATGCAATGGTAACTCGATTCCAAAAGCCTCTTTAAGATTGGAAACAACTTGTGTAGCAAGTAATGAATGCCCACCTATTTCAAAAAACGAATCCTGCACTCCAATATTTTCTACACCTAAAACTTGATGCCATATTAAAACGATTGTTTTTTCCGTAGGTGTACGGGGAGCAATATACCCCCTCACTATCTCCTGTCTCTCTGGTACTGGTAAGGCCTTCCTATCAATCTTTCCATTTGGAGTGAGTGGAAATGCATTCAATCCGACAAAATAGGCTGGAATCATGTAATTTGGCAACTGGACCTTGAGATAATCACGCCACTTATGAGCATCCCCATCTCCCACAACATAGGCAACCAAACGTGGATTACCAGGATAATCTTCCCGCACCATCACAATGACTTCGTTAACTAATGTATGCTTTTGTAATGTCGCTTCAATTTCTCCTAGTTCAATCCGGAACCCACGAATTTTTACCTGATGATCGATTCGGCCAAGATACTCCAAATTTCCATCTGGCAGATACCTTACTAGGTCTCCAGTCCGGTATACTCGCTCTCCTTCTTTAAACGGATGCGGTATAAAACAATCTTGCGTTAAGTCAGGACGGTTTAAGTACCCACGTGCTAATCCTGATCCACCAATGTAAAGCTCACCAACTACACCAATTGGAACCATTTTTTGTTCAGCACTCAGTACATATACTTCTGCATTGAAGACTGGTTTACCAATTGGTGGTACCCTATACATGACACCCTTTTCTAATTCCATATATGTGGAATACGTAGTATCTTCGGACGGTCCATATAGGTTGTACATCTTCTCAATCGTACTTCTCTCGTATAAATCTTGAACAAGTGAATATGGTAATGGTTCTCCAGCCAAATTCATCACCTTTACCGAAGAAGGAATTGTTTTTGCTCGAACCAGTTCCTTCGCTGCCGATGGCACAGTATTGACCAAAGTCACACCCTTGGTAGACAACTTGTCTAGATGTAGAGCATTTTCAGCGACAATTACCTTACCACCCATCGTTAAGGGAACAAACACTTCAAAAACGGATAGATCAAAGGATAGAGAAGTTGAAGCCAACACTCCCGCTAAATCCCTTCGGGAATATGTGTGATGCGCCCAATGAATCATTGTTACTGTATTCCTGTGCTCAATCATTACTCCCTTTGGATTTCCAGTTGAACCTGAAGTATAGATAATATAGGCTAAGTTATCTCCCGTCGCTTCACTCGTACACACCGTAGTTGCTTCTTGTTCTATTTCTTCTCGATCACGATCAATACAAATCACGTCAACGGATTTAGGTATAACCATCTTTTGTTTTATCTTTTCCTGTGTCACCAGTACCTTTATTTGAGCGTCCTCTAAAATGTATTTCAGTCGACTTTCCGGATACGCTGGATCAATTGGGACATATGCTCCTCCTGCCTTCATAATTCCTAAGAGGCCGACAATCATCACGGATGAACGTGTAACGCAAATCCCAACCAATGATTCGCATACTACACCATTTTTCTGTAAATAATGTGCCAGTTGATTCGAGCGTTCGTCCAACTCTCGATATGTTAGTTCTTCATCTTCGCACACTACTACAATTGCTTCTGGTGTTTTTTCCACTTGTTCTTCAAATAATGTATGAATTGTGCTTTCTCGTATATCTACAACACCTGTTTCATTCCATTCCTCTAGTAGTTGCTTATATTCCACTTTTGATAACATATTCATTTCCGATAATAAATCTTTTGGATGAGATACAATTTGATATAACCAATGTTCAAAATGACTTGCCATACGTTCAATGGTTGTATCATTAAACAAATCAGTATTATATTCAAAGGTTAGCGATAATCCTTCTTCCGTCTCAGAAGCAAATAAACTCAAATCAAATTTCGCCACAGAAGTATGACTTTCCATGAGTTCCATGTGTCTTTCAGATAGCTGAGGAAACTCTTGTTTCGTATTCTGTAAAGTAAACATGGTTTGAAATATCGGTGAATGACTTGTATTTCGTTCCGGTTTTACAGATTCTACCACTTTCTCAAATGGAATGTCCTGATACTCGTATGCTTTTAGTGCTTTTTTTCGTATCTGCGACAAAAGTTCTTGGAACGTCGGATTTCCACTGAAATCAGCTCGATAAACCAACGTATTTGCAAAGAAACCTATTAATCCTTCAATCTCTTTAACATTTCGATTTGCAATTGGGCTCCCAACCAAGATGTCGTCTTGTCCTGAATAACGAGAAAGGAAGCTTTGATACGCTGCCATCAATGTCATAAATAAAGTGGATCCTTCTTGCAAACTTAAACCTTTGAGCTTTTCCTGTAGGGAATTCGCCACCATTAAGGACTGACTCGCACCACGGTGGGTTTGAACCGCAGGTCGAGGACGATCCATCGGTAATTGTAAAACCGGTAGCTCCCCAGACAATTCTTCCTTCCAATATTGGAGGTGCTGATCCAAATTCTCTTCTTTTTGCCATTCCTTCTGCCACATGACAAAGTCTGCATATTGAATAGATAACTCCTTTAATTCCGGCGGTTTTTCGCTTAGTGCTCCTTCATAAAAAGCCATCCATTCTTCAAGTAAGATTCCCATTGACCACCCATCTGAAATAATATGATGCATCGTACAAAGGAGAACCCATTCTTCCCTGTCCACTTTCAATATTCGTGTTCGAATCAGAGGACCTTGCCCAAAATGAAATGTTTCCTCCGCTTCGTTTTGAATGAGCCGTTTCATTTCCCTTTTCCTATCTTCCAAAGAAAGGTCTGTTAGATCTGTTTGAGGGATATGTCTGAATACATGAGATTGAACCTGTTGAAAAGGTTCACCCTCTTGTTCTAGAATTATCGTCCTTAATGATTCATGACGTTCCAACAACTGATTCCATCCGGCCTCCAATGCTTCAATTGACCACTTTCCAGTTAAGCGACACGCTGCATGAATATTGTACATCGCATTATTTGGCATTAATTGGTCAATAAACCATAGGCGTTTCTGTGCATAGGAAAGTGGAATAGATTCTTCCCGCTTCATAGGTACAAGGGGTGGAACCTCTCGCTTTTTATCTTCTTTGCGCAACTGATCTACTCGTTCCGCTAATGATTCCACTGTATCGTGCTTGAACAGTTCACGTAGCGGGATTTTAATCTGGAACAATTCTTGTAATCGAGAGACGATTTGAGTAGCGAGCAGTGAGTGTCCACCCTGTTCAAAGAAGGAATCCTGAATACCGATATTTTCTATTCCTAACACTTGACTCCAAACAGAGGCAATAAGCTCTTCCGTTGGTGTCCGAGGTAAAACATTAAAATCTCCCATAGGTTGCTCATCAGGTGCTGGCAAAGCTTTTCGATCAATTTTTCCATTCGGAGTAAGCGGAAACTGTTCTAACTCTACAAGATGCGCTGGAATCATATGATTCGGCAATTGATTTTGTAGATACTCTCGCCACTTTTGAGTATTTCCGTCGCTTATTACATATGCAACCAATCGCTGATCACCCGGGCGATCTTCCCTAACTAATACGACAGCCTCTTTAATAAACGAATACTTTTCTAAAGTCGCTTCGATTTCTCCAAGCTCAATCCGAAAGCCACGCATCTTAACTTGATGGTCCATTCTCCCTATAAATTCTAAATTCCCATCAGTTAGATATCTTACTGAATCTCCTGTTCGATATAGTTGTTCTCCCAATCGAAATGGATGCGAAACGAATTTTTCGGCAGTGAGATTCGGACGATTTAAGTATCCACGAGCTAAACCGGCACCACCAATATATAACTCACCCTCTATCCCTATTGATTGCAAGCGTTGATTTTGGTCTAATACATATAATTGCGTGTTCTGTATCGGCTGCCCAATAGAAACAAATTCTTGATTAGGTTGAATGTCAAATGCATTTACGTAAATAGTTGCTTCAGTTGGTCCATAAAAGTTGGTTAATTTTACTTGCCCGCTCTGATTCCATTGCTGTTGAAACCGTCTAACCAATCCTGAACTTAGCTCTTCCCCACCAGAAAATACATGACGCACGGACGAACATTTTATTTTTAACTCAATATGAGTGAAATGATCTAAGAAAACAGATAACATCGAAGGAACAAATTGAGTAATAGTAACCTGATGTTTTTCTATCACTTCAGCTATAATGGTAGGATCTTTCTCTCCACCTGGAGGTAAGAAAGATACACAAGCGCCTACGCTAATACCCCAAAATAACTCCCAAACAGATACATCAAATGAAAATGGTGTTTTCTGCAAGATAACATCCTTTTCAGAAAGTGGATATTGATGTTGCATCCATTCAAGATAATTAATCACTGAATGATGCTCAATCATCACTCCCTTTGGATTCCCTGTAGATCCTGAAGTATACATAACATACGCTAAACCTCTTCCTGTTACTCCACTTATACATGGGGTTGATTCTTCTTCTTCAATTGCAGTATAATCTTGATTCATATAAATCGTTTCAATCTGTTCATATATATATAAATTTTTAGAATTCCCCCCCGTCACTAGTACTTCAATTCCAGCATCCTCTAATATATAACGAAGCCGACTCTCTGGATAAGTAGGGTCAAGTGGAACATACGCTCCTCCTGATTTTAGAATCCCTAATAACGCTATCATCATTTGTAATGAGCGTTCCATATATACCCCAACTAGAGACTCTGGAACTACACCACGCTTTTGTAAATAATGAGCTAGCTGATTAGCGCGTTCATCTAACTCTTTATAGGTAATTTGTTCATTTTCGTAAATAGCCGCGATTGCTTCTGGCGTTTTCTTAACTTGCTCCTCAAATATCGTATGAATCATGCCTTCAGCTGAATATTTTACTTTAGTATTATTCCATTCCTCTAGTAACTGTGTCTGCTCTTCCATTGTTAAATGAGTAATTTCGGAGAGCTTTGAATCTAGGCTCTTCGTCATCTGAATTAATGTTTGCAATAAGTGACCCTGAATACGATTTATTGTTTCTTCATTGAAATAGCTTCGGTCATACATCAACTTTAAAGTAATTTCCTTACCAGGCATTACAATGAGTGTTAAAGGATAATTTGTTTGTTCTACGCTTTGAACCTCTAGTAATCTTAAATCATCATTTCTCTCACCTTGAATTGGATAATTTTCAAATACATACAAGGTATGAAATAGGGAACTATTCCGCGGAACCTCACTCCACCCTTGAATATCAACCAACGAATTATACTCATATTGTCTTCGTTCCATTTCTTTCATCTGTATTTTACGAAGCCAATCTACTACTGATGTATCATCCGTTAATCGAATTCTAGTAGGTAATGTGTTAATAAATAGACCCACCATATTCTCTGCTCCTATCAAATCAGTAGGACGTCCAGAGCTAGTTACGCCAAACAAGATGTCACTTTCACCGCTATACCTACTCATCAAGTAAGCCCATGCGCCTTGTACTAATGTATTCAATGTTAATCGACTATTTCGTACCCACTCTTGTAAATTCTTAGTAAGTTCCTCAGATATTTGATAAGTACACTCTCCATAGCCCTTATCCTCTCCTTGATCCTTTCTTTCCATCTCTAATGGTGTAGGTGCATAAAATCCCTTTAATTCTTCTTTCCAAAATTCCTCTGCTTTACTTTGATCTTGCTTATTTATCCACTGGATATATTTTTTGTAAGGAAGAGATTTAGGTGGATTCAACAATTCTCCCTTTATCATCTTGAGATAAACTTCCATCACTTCACTAAAGACCAATGACAAACTCCACCCATCTAGCAAAATATGATGATGTGTCCAAATGATTCTCGTTTCCTCTTCTGCTTCTTTAATCGCAGTGACTCTCATCAATGGTGCTTCATCCAATAAAAATCCTTTTCTACGATCTGCAATCAAAAACTGGTGTAATTTCTTCTCCCTCTCCTCATATGAATGGGCACTCCAATCCTCTTGATGAATAGTAAAAGGAAGACGTTGGTAAACTGCTTGCAGAGGTTTTTCTACTTCCTCCCACACAAATACTGAACGTAGAACCTCATGTCGATGAATAACATATTCCCAAGCCTTTTCAAAAGTAGCAACATCCAATTGCCCCCCGAGCAAGAAGCCTACTTGTACAATGTAGGAAAAAGAATGTTCATCATCTTGATCGTATAAAGTATGAAACAGTATTCCTTTTTGCAAAGGTGATAATCCATATATATCTATAACGTCTCCCATCTTTACACCCTCTTCTTTGTTAATTTAAGTAATACTTTGCTCAAGCTTTCTTCCGTAAGATCCTCAGCATCAGCAAAATCTGATACTGTAAAAGCTGACTCTGTTGTTGGTTTATTTATAAGTTGACGAAGATGCCTCAACATACCATCTGCTATCGCTTGAATTGTTAATCTAGAAAATTGTTCTCTACTATATATCCAAACAAAATGTAACTTCTCATCTTTTACCATACCGATAACCTCAATTAGATGAGATGGCTTGGAATCTGGAGCATGATCTAAAAATGTAAACCCTGTCTCTTGCATAAACAAAGATTCCTTTGAAAAAACTTGATCAAATTGGCCCAAATAGTTAAAGCTTATTGAAGGCTTTTGCTGATAAAACGGAAGTAATTCTTTTTTCAAGTAACGTAAAATACCATAGTCAACTCCACGATTCGGAATTTGACGCAATTGATCTTTTACAGCCTTTAATCCTTCAATAGGTGTTTTAGTTCCTTGAAAATTCAGATGAACAGGATAAATACTCGTGAACCAGCCCACTGTCCGTGATAGATCAATACCTTCAACCATCTCTTCTCTCCCGTGTCCTTCTAGATGAATAGAAACCGTTTGCTGATTTGTAAAATCGACGATAGCTTGTCCTAATGCCGCCAATAGTACCTCATTAATCCTTGTCTTATGAGTCACTGGAACTTCTTGTAACAATGCATGTGTTTCTTCTACTCCTAAAGTCCTCGTCACTTGATCAATCGATTCTTCTGTTGTTTCTTGCATTGGATAGTCCATTGGAATTTTCATCGTTTCTTTTTCTACCCGTTCATTCCAATAATCTTGTACTTCTTTTGAAATACCCGAATCACTGTATGCCTGCAGTCTTTCCGACCACTCTTTAAAAGATGTACTTTTCGCAGGTAGGCGAACTCCTTGACCTTGTTTCATCTGGTTATATACCGCCTGTAAATCTTCCAATAGAATTCTCCACGATACTCCATCTACTACTAAATGATGAATCGCCCAGAATATTCGATCATTTCCAGACAAGGTGTCCTCAAAGTAAACTACTCTCATTAACGGACCTGTAACTAAATTGAAACTAGTTTGAGTAATGTTCATCTCTTCTTGTATTACTTTATTCCACGCTTGTTCATTAGCTTTGTTCCGTTTTACCACATGAAGTACAGAATGCACATCAGTCCCTTCATTTCTCTGCCTCCACGTTCCATTTGGTAACCGTTCGTACCGGAAACGTAAAGCATCATGATGTTTTAGTAAGTATAAGATCGCTCCTTCTAGTAACTTCACGTCCACTCTCTCTTTTACTCTTAAAAGCATCGATTGATTCCAATGCTCCGGACGTGAATGTTCTTGCTCGAAGAACCAGTACTGAATTGGAGTAAGGGGCACTTCTCCTGTCACAATTCCCTGCTCCGCTTGTACTCCCTGAGTTTCTATAGCCACTTGTGCCAACTCGGCAATGGTTGGGCATTCAAACATTTGCTTTGGAGTAAGTTTTAATCCCACTTGACTTGCTTGAGATATGATTTGAATACTGAGAATTGAGTCGCCACCAATTTCAAAGAAATTATCATAGATCCCCACATTTTTAACACCTAATACTTGCTTCCAGATGGTAACCAGTATCTTTTCGTTACTATTCCGAGGGGCAACAGCTTCACTGTTAATCTGCTTTTCCTCCGGCATAGGTAAGGCCTCACGATCAACTTTACCGTTAGCAGTTAGTGGAATAGCTTCCATCATTACAAATCCTGAAGGGACCATATAGCTCGGTAGTTTTGCTTTAAGATACTCTCTCCACGCACCTACATTCCCATTCCCTACAACATATGCCACCAATCGTTTATCACCCGGCTGATCTTCTCGAACAATCACAACAGCTTCTTTTATAGATGCATGTACGTTTAAAGTAGATTCAATTTCCCCTATCTCAATTCGGAAGCCACGGATTTTCACCTGATGATCAATTCGCCCACGATAATCCAGATTCCCATCTGGCAAGAATCTCGCTAAGTCTCCTGTCCGATATAACCTTGCTTCCGGTTCACTATTAAATGGATGAGGGATGAAGCGCTCTGCAGTTAATTCCTGTCTATTTAAATACCCACGTGCAAGTCCTGCTCCACCAATATATAGTTCACCAGCTACACCAATAGGCACAGGCTGTTGACTGGCATCTAGCACATACACTTCTAAATCTGGAAGCCGTTTTCCGATATTACTTCGTGAAGAGTGCCGGACCTCATCTTGAGTAATCGGAGAATAAGTAACATGAACGGTAGTTTCTGTAATTCCATACATATTAATTAACTGTGGGTCCTTATCTCCATATCTTTGAAACCACGGTAACAAGTTACTAGGATCTAACGCTTCCCCACCAAATATTACATAACGTAGATTCAAGTTTTTATTCTCATCTTCTTGTTCACACACCTGTATTAATTGTCGAAATGCGGAAGGCGTCTGATTTAGAACTGTGACTTCTTCCTCCACCAATAATTGATAAAAATCTTTGGGCGATCGACTAATCAAGTACGGAACAACAACTAATTTCCCACCATATAATAATGCTCCCCAAATTTCCCATACTGAGAAATCAAATGCATAAGAATGAAAAAGCGTCCAAGTGTCTTTTTCATTAAACTGATACCAACAATCCGTCGATTTAAATAAACGAATGACATTGTGATGCTCTATCATAACGCCCTTTGGATTCCCTGTTGATCCCGAAGTATAGATTACGTAAGCTAGGTTTTGAGAACTTACATCAGAAAAAGGTAAGGTCTTACTTTCTTGCCCAATCTCATCTCTATCACGATCCAGGCAAATCGATTTAATATTTTCTGGTAACCATTTCAATTCTTTTAAACTTTCTTGCGTTACGAATAACTGAATGCCAGCATCCTCTAAAATATATTGAAGTCGCTGCTCTGGATATGTTGGATCAAGTGGAACATAGGCTCCACCAGCCTTCAAAATCCCTAAAATACCTACAATCATTTCTAGAGAACGTTCAACGCACAGCCCAACTAAAGTATCAGGTCCTACTCCTTTTTTCTGCAGATAATGAGCTAACTGATTTGCATGTTCATTTAGCTCCCTATAAGTAACTTTTCCTTTTTCATACGTAACTGCAATAGAATTTGGATAAATCATCGCTTGCTGTTCGAACAATTCATGAATAGTTACTTGAGGTGGAAAATCAAGCTTAGGATTGTTGAACTCTACTAAACTTTTTCTTTTATCTTCTTCTGAAATAATTTTAATCTCAGAAACCTTTTGCTTTGGGTTTTTAAATGTATTTTCTATTACTGCTAACATGGTTTTAAAAAAGCGGTTTATCTCTTCTTTAGAAAATAGCTCTTTACGATAGTCAATATGTACTTGTAAAGAGTCTATATCAGTCAAATTCTCAATATGTACTGCAAAATCTTGCATTTCTTCACCATTTGGAATCCAAAGTGAGTCACCACTTTCATCACGATCTCTATAATCAATCGTAGTTCCGAAAAGTCTAACATTGCTGTTATTCTCTTTATTAATCTGCTTTAATAACAAATCAAATGGGTATTTCTGATGTCGTAATGATTTACTTTGTTTTCTGGACACCCTACCAATAAATGAAAGTACTTCTTCTTCTGGATCGATATCCATTCTTAGAGGAACCGTACTTACCATCATTCCAATTAATTCCCGTTCCATTTTAGTCATACGATTGCCATAAGCCATTCCTAATGCAATATCAAGCGATGAGGTCCACCGACACATAGACAATGAGAAAGCAGCAACAAAAAGAGAATATACACTTAATTTATAATCGTCAGAAAATAACTCTATCTTTCTCTTCAAATGCTCCGATAATATAAACGTTTCACGTGATGCTTTGGTACTAACTTGGTACGTATTATAAGGCTTCAATCCCGTCACAGATGGAATTGTTTTAAATTCCTCTAACCAGAATTTTTGATCTTTTTGAAAGCGAATACTATTCAAGTATGTTTGTTCATTGGCCAGAAATTGAACATATGAATTTCTAATTTCGCCTTCCTCAGTCTTGTTATGCATCTCATAATAATATTTTGCAATCTGACTGGTAAATATTTGGATTGATAAACCATCCATGATAATATGATGAACATTCCCAAAGACTGCACATTCATTATCGTTTAATTTTATTAAAGCGAAATAGTATAAATCCGAATTAAATAATGTAAACGTTTCTTTTGTTTTCTGCTCGATCCATTTCTCAAGCAAATCTGAATCCTCCACGGAACTGAAATCGAAAAACTCAAATTCTTGTTCTTCATGTTTAATAAAATATTGTTCAGGTTCCTGATGCCCATTTTCTTTTAATCTGATGCAAAGACCATCATTTTCACTAATAACACGATTCACAACTCGATTTAATTTTGAATAATCCATTTTTCTATGAAGTTTAAACAAAAACCTTAAATTACATATCCCTTTACCGGAATGAATAACTTCTGTATACCATATTCTCCTCTGTGGATGACTTAACGGATAACATTCTTCATTGGCCATAAAAAATCTTCCCTTCAAAAATTATTTACTCTTATAGGTTCTTGTTTATGTTTAACCCATATATATTTCTGTAGTGAAACCCCAATTACTCCAATGATGATGAGCCCAATACCCACATAAAAATAGAGTTCAATTACTCCGAAAAAGTGAACCAGTGGACCGCTCATAGCAGGAGAAATAATGAGGACTGCATTTGCTAAACTGCTTTGAATCCCAAATACTCTTCCGACCTGTTCTTGATGAGATTCTATTTGTAGAATGACTTGATTGGATACAAGCATAAGTCCACTTCCAATACCAGCTATAAAACTAATCAGATAGGCAAAAATGAGGGATGCACCAGGATTTATCAGAGTTATCAGACTAATACCCCCGAAGCCAATTCCCATTAAAGCAATACCTCCACATATTACCCAACCATATTGAAAATGTTTTAATTTCTGAGTTAAGAATGCGCCAATTATTCCCCCAAGACCAATAATAGAAATTATGTATCCCATTTTACTCTTATCATTTGGGAACAAGCTTTTAAATAAAGTAGGGAACTGTGAGTCTACTAATTGTAATACTGCCATAGCTATTGTAAAGAAAATCATGGTTGATAATATCATCCGATTGGATAATACATAACCCCAGCCTTGTAACCAAGCAGTCCAAGTACTTTGCTGTTTCTTTTCTATATGTTCTCTTGACAGAGATTCCTGTAACCTTATTGTGGGCAACAGAACCAAAGCAGCTAGTAAGCAGCATATTGCCCTTATAATCAGACAAAACTCTGGCTGAAACCAGCTCAGTAACATTCCTCCTATAAGTGGGCCCAGTATCTTGGTTCCTTGCTCAACTATCCCATTGATACTTACCGCTTTGGTAAGCAGATCAGGAGAAACAATCTGTCGTGTTAGTGTTTGCTGTGCAGGATAATAAAAAACGGTGAAAATGGAACGAACCATTAATGCTAACAAAAGCCAATGAATAGTTTGGACAAATAAAAGAACAATTGTTAATAAACCAACCATTAGATTACAAAACATCATAATTGGAATTTTTCTAAAGCGATCAGCAATCACGCCTGCCCATGAACTAAATATAATCCCAGGAAGTGCATACGCAACGGGAATTAATCCAATCATGGTGGGGTCTACTTCCCATTCAAAACTAACAATGGTCATAATGGCTAACATGTCAATAAATACTCCGAGCATAAGCAGTGAATACGCAGAGAAAACTTGTAAATAAATTGTATTTCCCCATAGACTTTTTGATTCGGTAGTTTTCATAAAAACGAGCTCCTTAAGTTTACTAAATAGGGACGATAGAAACTAATTGAGTGGGATACGAGACTTCTCCCGCCTCTTCAATCCTATTCTTTTTTTGCAGTTCGTTTGTGATGGTAATGAAATCAATAGCTTGCTTAGACTTTCTCAAAGACACTAACGCTCTAAAAGTGAGATATTGACTAACAATTAAATCATAACACTCCTATTAATGGGATTATTTTCTAAAAATAATATAGAAAACAATGAATATTCCGATTATTATTTTCTAAAAACCAGAAATATTTCTATAAAACAACTAAATTAAGATTAAATCGTATCGCAGATTTTAAATAATATTAATAAATAGAATCTATTTTGAACGTAAGAAATTTGTAAGGAATGGGTAAGGAAAAAGAGAGTTTCATTGTATAGGATAAAAATATTACGAGGCGTAAAAGGCGGAACAGATATGACTTTTATATGAAAAACATTTCTGGTGCAAACACTCCAAAACGCTTGTAAGTTACCTCCTAAACTTGGACATACTGATACTAGTACTCTAAAAAAGGATGTGATTGGTATGGAAAAGCAAAATCTATTTAAATGGAAACATTATCAACCGGATATTATTTTATTAACCGTGAGATGGTATCTATGGTACAACCTCAGTTTTCGTGATTTAGTCGAAATGATGGAAGAACGCCGGCTATCCCTTGCTCATACAACTATCATGCGATGGGTTCATCAATATGGTCCCGAATTAGATAAGCGCGTACGACGTTCATCTTAAGTCAACCAATGATTCTTGGCGAGTCGATGAGACGTATGTGAAAGTCAAAGGTCAATGGATGTACCTTTATCATGCTGTTGATTCAAAAGGAAATACAATTGATTTTCATTTAAGCAAAACAAGAGATCATAGGGCTGCAAAGCGTTTTTTCAAGAAAGCTTTGCAGTCTTTTCATGTTTCAAAGCCCCGTGTGATTACAGTAGACAAAAACCCAGCCTACCCTATAGCGATTGAAGAGTTGAAGAAAGAGAAAAAGATGCCTGTGGACATCCAAATAAGGCAGGTAAAATACCTTAATAACATTGTAGAACAAGATCATCGCTTTATAAAGAAGCGAATCCGTTCTATGCTAGGTCTTAAATCTTTCTCCACAGCTACATCCATTCTTTCTGGAGTAGAAGCCATGCATATCATTAAAAAAGGCCAACTTATTTTACGGGACAAGTCTGTCCAAAATGAAATGAAGTTTATTCATCAACTATTCGGAATGGCTGCATAAGAATAGATTTCATTAGGAATCTATATACCTCTTTCAAATAAATGCAATCTTTGCACCAGAACCATTTCATATGCCTGCCTTAATCCCATCCTCATTCTTTTAATCATTTCTTTTTGTTCCACACAAATACCCATATATGCTTTTACAGATAGTCGTAAGGAGTATGAAAAAACAGGGAAAGTAATTTGGGAAGTAAACACAAAGGAAAAAATAGTTGCAATAACATTTGATGATGGTCCTCATCCTGTTTTTACCCCTCAAATACTTGATATTTTAACTAAATACAATGCGAAAGCAACCTTTTTTGTAGCAGGTAATAAAGTTAAAAGGTTTCCTGCTATTTTAAAAAGGCAAGTAAAAGAGGGACACGAAATTGCTAATCATACTTATAATCATATATATGATAAAAATATTACTACCGCTAAATTAACAGCAGAATTAGATCAGACAGATGAAATTATAAAGCAAATTACTGGCTATAAACCAACTCTCTATCGTCCAGTCGGAGGCCTTCACAACGATTTAATTATTAATACAGCTATACAGAATGGGAAACTTGTTATTCTATGGTCATGGCATCAGGATCCTCAGGATTGGAGAAATCCAGCAGCTAGCAAAATTTCTAAATATATAACAAAAGGCATTAAACCCGGCAATATCATTCTACTCCATGATTGGAATGGGAGCGAATTTTCTCAGACATCTCAGACAGTTGAAGCATTAGAAAGTATCATGAGATATTTATACAGAAACGATTATGAATGTGTAACAGTATCTGAAATGCTCTATCGTTCCATAAACATAATTCCCTCCCCCTTTGATCCTTTTTATCAGTGAATCTAGGCTTATTTACGAAAATTTATGAGAATTTTCTAGAGTTTAATATTTTTAGTAACTTTACATACTAGAAATTATAATGAAAAAGGAGAGACGATGTGTCTCTCCTTTTTATCCATGCATATTTAAAGTTAGCGATTAATTCCACCACCAAGTTGTTGTTCAGCCATTGCTACTAGACGTTTTGTGATTTCACCACCAACAGAACCGTTTGAACGAGCTGTTGCGTCTGCACCAAGTTGTACACCAAATTCTTGAGCGATTTCATATTTCATTTGATCGATTGCATTCTCTGCACCGTGAACTAATAGTTCATTACGACTACCGCTATTATTGTTTGCCATATTGTATCACCTCCTATGTTTTTAATATGCTAAAAAGCAACTAAAAATATATATTCCTTTTTTTGGTATTGTTTTTTCAGCTTACT
Organism: Bacillus sp. SRB_8; assembly: GCF_003264205.1. Lineage (NCBI taxonomy): Bacteria > Bacillati > Bacillota > Bacilli > Caryophanales > Bacillaceae > Bacillus > Bacillus sp. SRB_8. The sequence continues at coordinate 33,209 of NZ_NADT01000024.1, forward strand.
AAAGCATAAATAATACATATATTTCACAAAATAGTAATGTGTAGGAGCGCGAAATAAAAAATGCTTGCCATAGGAGTATCATGTATGAAACAGACCTCCAGAACACGATGAAACGGGTTGTGCTTTATGAAGGCACAGCCCGTTTTTATTAAGACGTTTTCTCTCACATAACAATTAAAGAATTGGAGGAATACAGATGAAACATATTGTTGCCTTATTAATTAAATATACCGCTATTAGTGCTGTATTATTGATGATACTAGGGATTTTTCAAGGTATTTCGATTCCTAGAATATTGTTTATTTCATTATTAATTACTGTAGTATCCTATTTAATAGGAGATTTATTTATTTTACCTAAGTATGGAAACATGGTGGCTACCATTGCTGATTTTGGTTTGAGTTTTGTAGGAGTTTGGGCATTAACATACTTTTTAACAAATATAAATTTAACTCGTAATATTGGAGCATCTGCTTTTTTTGCAGCTTTGCTAATTGGTGTGGCAGAAATATTCTTTCATATCTATATGAGGAAAGTTGTTTTACATGCGAATGAGGGTTCACGAGAATCCACTACTATTGGTCACGATGAATATGCTATGGAGATTTCTGACGAGTATGTAAATTATTCTAGAATAAAAAGAGAAAGTCCATCTAGAAAAGTAGAAGATGGAACTGATAAATTGAAATAAAAAAGTGGACCTTGGCCACTTTTTTATCGTTAAGCTTGTTCAGAATTTCGAACATGTAATGGTGGAGGAACTATCCACCCCTTCTTCTTGCTTAAACGTAGTAATGTTACTCCTGCTTGTGCTTTCTTCATGTGAATTTGTCCAAAAAGCATGCCTACATCTTCTCGAAGGCATTTTCCCATAACTTGGCTACAAGTTACTAGTCCTGCTGCAAGAGCTGCTGCAACGGCTGCTGCGATTTCTGCATCGTTGATGCGTGCACCAGGAGGAATGTCTTCAATAGAAGCAACCGGTCTTTCTGGAGGTGCTGGTGGTAAAGCCACTCCATTTACCTTTAAAAGTGTTTTTAGCTCTTCTATTTCAGAAGTCATATCATTCTCAATTAAGTTTTGTAAAAACTTCTTTAAATCTTCATCACCTGTGTGATTCATAAATACTTGATGTCCGGCAACAGCTCCTTGTGTGGCAAGAAGATAACTCCAAATATCAAATACCTCTCCATAATGTAAAGGTTCATTTTGAGGGTTTCCACTTAATACACCCATTTTAAAAAGCCTCCCTTTCGAAAATATCATCATAAGTATATTTTTCAATATTGAAAATAAATTTTTAAGTATACTTTTTCCTACAAAATATTTTTTATCATGCATGGGAAACACCTTCCCAACAATGTATGTTTGTAGACTAGTAAAGAAATTTGCAAATAAAATACTCAAAGATTATTAAATAAGATTATCAACAATCTTTGAGTGAGAAATCGTTTAATATAAGGGTTTATCTTTTAACGAATGAACAAATGAAATTGATTTTAATATCTGCTATATTTTACACTCATTTATTAATTGAACTTAGCGATTAACTCCACCGCCAAGTTGTTGTTCAGCCATTGCAACTAAACGTTTTGTGATTTCGCCACCAACAGAACCGTTTGCACGAGCTGTTGTGTCTGCACCAAGTTGTACACCAAACTCTTGTGCAATCTCATACTTCATTTGATCAATTGCATTCTCAGCACCTTGAACTAATATTTCATTACGACTTCCGCTATTTGTGTTTGCCATATTGTATCACCTCCTATATTTTTAATATGCTACGAATCATGGAAAAATAGTTATTCCTTTTTATGGTAAAAATCCACTTTAATTATGTATAAATTATTGAATCTCTTCCTAAAAGAAGAATAAAAAATAAAGCTGAGCAGAGTAAGAATAATTAATCTGTTCAGCTTTATCCGGTACCATCTAATTAATATATATTTTTTAAAATTTGCGCTTACTATTTCTTCTATTATTGTAATGGTTGATTAACAGGCTGATAAATACTTGCTATAGCCTGTATTTCAGAGTCTGGTGCTGGAGATAGCGGATAGTAACCCTTTTTCACCATGTATTGCCAAATATCATATGCATGTCTACTACTATTTAAAAAAGCTTTTTCTAAAAAAGACCTCAAATTTGGATTTGCACACTCTAATACAGCCCCAGCATAATTTAGTGCAGCTGATTTTTGATTTAAAAGATATCCCGTAGCAATTGCTCGATCGTTCGGAGGTGCTCCATTTATACTAGGTGCAACAGGGGGATATTGTTCACTAGGTGCTTTTAAATAAGAAACCAATACTGGATTTAACTTAGAGGGCTGAAAACGCTCAATATCGGGCGTACTCTGGCTTTGGACAAATTCTACTTTTAAATTATAGTCTTCCACATGGAGCGGAAAATGTTGCTGTAATAATTGTTTTAATTCTAAATCTTGTGCTTGCTGAATGTATGTACTCATCGTATTAATTGTATTGTAACAACCAGCAATTAATTCACTTAAATCACGTAACTCATGTGTAGCTAATTGCATTTTGAACCCTCCTTTTCAAAGTTTTTTTAGTCTCTCCCAAAATAAAAAAAATATAAGAAATGCATATGAATTTTCTTATTACTCATACTAAAATTATTCATTTTCTATTTATGAAAGGAGAAGTTTCAAATGCATACAGTATGGAAAGGCTCTCTTTCACTTGGATTATTAAACATTGGCATTAGGCTATTTAGTGCTGTAGAAGAAAAAGATATTAAATTTTTAAGTCTTCATAAGGAATGCCTTACTCCCATTAAATATAAAAAGATTGCTCCTGATTGTACCGATACTGAAGTAAGCGATGAAGACGTTGTAAAAGCTTATGAATACGCGCCACATAAATATATAATTGTTGAAGATAAAGAATTAGACACACTACAAAAAAAACATGAACCTCGATTAATTCGCCTTTCATCTTTTATCCAAAATGATGAAATTGATTCAATTTTTTTCGATCGTTCTTATTTTATGGGTCCTACCGTTGGTAATGAAAAGACATATTTGTTATTAAAAGAAGCTTTGGACCGAACAAATAAACTTGGTCTTATTCATATTACTATCCGTAAGAAACAACATCTAGCTATTATTCGTAGCTTTCAAGAAGGCCTTATTTTACAGACTATTCATTATCCTGATGAGATTCGTAATATAAAAAACATGCCCGGTCTTCCAAAGAATGAAGAGTACCCGATTCACAAACAAGAATTAACTACAGCAATGAATCTAATTCACCATCTAACCACTCCATTCGAACCAGAAGAATACATAGATGAATATAAAGAAGTGTTTACTGATTTTATAGAAGAAAAAATTGAACAACAAGAAAAGAATGAAATTATATATCCTAATACTAATATCATCAACATCATAGAAACATTAAATGCTAGCATTGAACAAGTAAAACAGCAAAAAGACAAGAAAAAAGAAGAAATAAACGAACAAAAAGCCACATAATTGTGGCTTTTTTATCTACTCTTAAAGAGGATTACACTTTGGCATCTCTAAACCAGATGATTGTGCTAATTTTAATAAATAATAGCATTCCTCTCTTGCCATGTGGTCTGCCATTCTCGCAGATAATGAGCCTAATATTTGCTCAGATAATTCTAATTCTTCTATTTCATGAAGAAAATGCGAAAATAATTTCAGTTCTAATGAAACATCTTTCGTAAATCTCTTCAATGCTGGAAAATGGTTGAGCTCTGTACGTAAATATCCCGTCATTTCAACAGCTTTTAAATAGAACTGCTCAAAATGTTTCGCGTACATCTCACTCTTCTCTTTCAATCGTTTCTCTACAAGATCTAATTCACCTGAAATTGAACCAGCATGACCGGCCGCATCTGTTAACCAAACCAGATGATAATGTAATTCATGAAAAACAGGTGGCACCTCTCCTTTTATTAAATATTCTAATACTGTTATATACTCTTCTACTTCATTTACCATATGATTAATGAAAGTTGGGGTAAAGTGGATAACAATCTTTCCTTTCAATTGCTTTTGTATAATACTCAACTTGAATTTTCGGATCTCTTCTGCCGATTGTTTAGCATCTTTTGCGAATTCGATTAAACTAACTGTATTAATAAGACTTAAATATTTATTAAATTTTCCTACAAAATATTTGGCTCTCTGAATGTCTTCAGTCTCTTTTGGGGCTAAAGCATCTAAAAGAAACTGTGCATGATCCTCAAGAACTCTCAGCCAAAATTTATGTTCAAACAATGCACTTTCTTCATAAGTTTGATTCATTCTACGTCTCCTCCTTACTAACTTGGCTTTCATACTGATTAATACTAATGAAAGGTGTAAAATATGAATTTGAGCTAGTTTTTTTATTCAAGAAGGTAAATGATTTAATTGTAGTGTATGAATACTTAATGTTTACTATTAATTAGATGAAACTTGTTCAAGAGCTATGCTACCCGTACTAGATCGTTAGTTAATCATCAAGATATCTGAGATACTTCCATATGTCCAAATAATTGCATGAATGCTGGTACTTACAACCTGTTGGTTAATCTATATATCAAGCAACTAAGCCTTGTGCGTGATATTTAATTCTCCCTCTTTAGGAATAGATTAAAAACCTACGCTAATAGCTATTTCACTGCACCTATATTTTAAGCTAATGTTAATAAAAGAGGCATATTCTAAACATGAAAAATAGGACAAGCTATATAGCTTGTCCCATAAGGAGCAATTCATGAGGATTTTTAAAATGTCCAAATGACTCACATTGGTAAAATGAATCATTGATAGTTTGTGTAAAATCAATGTAATTATACAAAAAAAGCAAGTAACTTTATTAATGCCCTGCTATTACAGCACTTGTATACTGGAGGGAAATCCCATTACTGTTAACCTATAAAAGATATGTACAAAAATTTCATTCATTATTTAAAAAGTTAAAGATTTGGCAGACAATACTTTAGATTGTCTGCCTGTGGGTTTCATGAGCTTGATTGGAAAACTAATTGTTTTCCAAGAGTGAAGCCGCTAGTTCAACCGGCTTAGAAATAGTTTGTGTAAAGATTATAAAAATATGTAAAAAAAAGAAGAATCATCATTCACAAATAAAGCAGAGCACTTTATAAAAGTGCTCTGCTTTAAATAAGCGCTGTAAGTATAAACATTCTATAAGTTAATATGTTTGATTGATTGTAATGTGAAAAGATAAGACAAAATCTTTTTAATGTTAATAATAACTAACGAAAAGAAATTGGAGTTTGCTTATTGTTATATAAGTCACATAAAATCGATTGTTTTTTGGCTTGTTTGAAATGCTTTTAATGAAATTGTTGTCCCTGTTGACCATCTATTTGTTGCCCTTGTTGGTTACCCATTTGCTGTCCTTGTTGGCCACCCATTT
>NZ_NADT01000024.1:38680-90386 GCF_003264205.1 Bacillus sp. SRB_8
CTTGTTGGCCACCCATTTGTTGCCCTTGTTGGTTACCCATTTGTTTAATTTGTTGCTGAGCTTGAGATATAGCTTGATTGATTTGATTTAATGTTTGATTTGATTGAAGGTGCTGTAAGCCTTGATTTAAAGTTTGGATGGCTTGTTGAATAGTTTGTTGTAATTGCTGATCAGCTTGTTGCATTTGTTGTTGAGACTGTTGACTAAATTGTTGCAGTTGTTGCATTAATTGATTGGCCTGTTGAAGACCTTGCTGATTTTGCTGTCCTTGTTGTTGCTGTCCTTGTGAAGATTGGGACACCTGAGATAAAGCTTGTTGTAAATGTTGCACTTGGTGTTGGATTGCACTTAATTCTTGAGAAATTTCTGTATCCGCTGCCTTACGTGCTACAGCTTCAATTTTCTTTTCTGTTTTTTTGTCCATTTAAAAATCCTCCTTTTGTACCCACATTGTAAGCAGGAACATTTTTATCATGTACAAAATTTAGTTTTTAATACCTAAAAGTGTAATATTAACATAGGGTATTTTCTACTCAGATTTGACTACGAATACCATTGATCTACTTCTATCGAAATTCCCAATGACTGTTGTTTTAACAAAGGGGAATACCAGCTTTCTGATAACCGATGAAAAATTAACATTCTCTATAAATGAGAGGCTAATTTGCTTCTGTATATTCTTTCATTATTTTATAAAACGTATTTTTCTTAAGTTCTAACATTTCCATAAATATAACAGCAGTTATTTCTCCACTTTTCCATTTTGAATGAGTTTCTTCTATTGGATTAGTTGTAACAAAATACTGTATCAAAAATAATCCGTAACATTATTAATAAAACGCCTTTTTGTTACAACGAAATCTGATAATGGAAATAAAATACAGCCTGTGACCCATTTTTACACGTATCTCGGCTGAACCCCAATATAGCTTTTCCTTTCAGATGCTACATGAAATTCGGTGTCTTCTTGAACTGGTCTAGCGATTGACCTTATAGTACGATAGGGCGCGTTAATCGAGGATGAAGGCTAACGACTCTGAGGTTTTTTAAATATCCCTAATAAAAAATTGGATGTAAATACCAAATGGCTAAGTAAAGCCTTTTTAGAAACAAGCACCAAATCAAGCGCATATTTTCACTCACACAGGTAACATTAGTACTTGTACGATTCAAACACATCCCTTAGGAGGTTTTCATCATGGGCTTTTTTGATTTATTTAACGAAGAAGGAACTCAAAAGGAAACTCGAAAAAAGGTACGTGAAGTAGACCGCACTGCCGATACAGAATTTGCAGCAGAAGACGTACATCTTGATCTTCGTGCTGAAGAATTGGAGATCGACAAACACCGTGTGGAGACTGGTGATGTGACGCTTCATAAGGACATTGTTGAGGAAGAACAATCAGTGAATGTCCCTGTTTTACATGATCAAGTCGTTATTGAACAAAGAGCCGTTGATCACGAACCAACAGATGAACCAATTACAGAAGAAGAAACGGTTCACATTCCAGTAACTGCTGAAAAAATTGATGTAGAAAAGCATACGGTCGTCACTGGTGAAGTCTCTGCTCATAAACGTTCGGTTCAGGAAACAGAACAAGTACGCGACGTACTTCGTAAAGAAGTTGCAGATGTTGAATCGCATGGTAATACAGACATTATCAAAGAGGACTAATTGTGCCTACCTACTTAACTTCTAGTTAAGTAGGTTTCTTTCCATTCATATATATAAAAGAACTTCAGGAGGTCCTATGGGAAAGTATATTACTATTGGTACGATAATCGGTAGCATAATCGGTTGGGTAACAGGTTTTACAATCGTAACAGGACTCGTTATAGGAGCAATCGTAGGCGGCATTAGTTATACAATGAATTCGAGAAGGAACATCGACAAACCGACTAAAAAAACAAGTGAAATTAAAGAAAAAACGCTTCAATTACGAGAAGAGCAGCTGGAAATAAAAAAAAAACGAGTACAAACGGGGGAGGTAAAGGTTCATAAAGAAGTCGTCGAAGAACAGAAAACGTTTACTGTTCCTATTAAGCGTGAAGTATTAGTAATAGAAGCAGGAAATGAGGAGGAACTTCGAATTCCTCTAAAAGAAGAAGAAATTGAAATAAACAAACACCCCGTGCAAGTAAATAAAGTATTGGTTACAAAACGTCAAATAGAAGAAATAAAACAAATAAAGGAAAAGCTGAAAAAAGAAACAGCACAAGTTTACGTTACAGGTGATGATGCGGATGTCATAAAAAAGCCGCCTTCTGTAACAAAGGACTAAACCATTTCCCGCTTTATTCGGGTAGGATAGGTGAAGGCGCTAACCAACCCCTGCTCCTTTTACGTAACCTTCGAGACCATCTTCGCCTCCAACAATCAACAGCGCTGCATTGATAACACTATTACAGTCAACTGCATCACAATCGAATGAGGAGGTAACTCATGGTTGGGGCACGGCAAGAATTCGTTCTTTTTTGAGCCACTCAAATAAAAATGACGTAGAATTAGTGTTCTGTGTCATTTTTCATTTTAATTTGATGAAAAATGATGAATTAACAATGATTAACATCAAGAAAAAGTGTCGTATAACTCGATTAAATGAATTTAACGTTAAAAAATCCCAGCAAATATCATTTAAATTGGTGGTTTTCTCAATTTATTCTTGAATGGCTCCAAAAAGTAAGAATTCTTGCCGTGCCCCATAGAAGAGAATATACCTGTATAAAAAATAAATGGGTCATATCATGGAAATAAAATCCAGTATATGACCCATTTTTACACGTATCTCGGCTGAACCCCATGCCCATCAACCTAATATTTTGGAGTAACCCTAAAACGAAAATTTTATCTCTCCACACTTGTCTATGAGGATTCAACTCATTTTTTTCGTTTTGGGGAACAATGAACTTCTTAACTTGATGGCAATTGGGTAGCACCACATGTCCATCAACCTAAGGTTTTGAAATACACCCAAAACGAAATTTTTTCTCTCTACACTTATTTATGAGAATTAAGTTCATTTTTTTCGTTTTGGAGAACAGTGAATTTCTTAACTTGATGGATGTGGGGTACCGCCACATCGCTATCAAGCTAAGCTCATACAACGTCAATTATAGTAACGGTTGTTTCTTTTTTCTAAAGGCTAAGTGTAGGGAATTTAAAGATTTGCATACGAAATAAACCCTAATGGGTTTCATTTTTTTGATTTAAGCCGCTTGATTATCAGACATGGTACAAATGTAAACGACACCTAATATATCAAAGACTGTTTTCTTCTCATACCTATGAGATTTTCGCCCGTTTTGCTGTAGGAGGTTGAACAAGCCAATTAGAATCTTTAATAGCTCTTGGGTGTCTTTCTGTATAGCTTGGAAAAGAAGAAGAAAGTAATCTTTAATCATATATATGGCCTTATATTCACTCAGTTCTCGTTTCTTTTTTATAAGAAGTAATTGCCGCATTTGAAACATGGTAGAAGAACAGAGTAGAATGGCAATCAGTTGCCCATACAAATGGCATTCCAATCGTTCTCGTTTTATCTTTTTACAATGATGAATATGAAAGAATGATTTCCATGTTTTAAATATAATTTCGATTTGCCAACGTAAAGAGTACCAATCATGTACTTGTCCCATCGGGACCATATCTGTAGGGGGGTTTGTCATATATACATTGATACCACTGAGACGTTTACTACGGGGGGAATACTTCATTCCTTTCTTTTTCTCTCTTACAGCTTGATCTTGTAATCGTTTTTGTTGTTGTTCTTTTGTTAGTCGGTGAACAATCACACGAGTTGCTACTTTATCAGTCATTCCTACATAAGCGTTGGATATTTCACATGTTTGTCCTGGTTGAAGAGAATTCATTAAGAACTCCATATCTATCTGTATATACTCTGTACCTTTCTTGATTCTTCCATCTTGAAAATAATCAGGGGTGGGATTTTTTTGATAAATACGTGTATTTGATTTAATACGAGAGATATAGTAAGCCTTTTTATCTTGTATATGTTGAAGATCTTTCAAGTGAAAATAACCTAAATCACGGATACATAAATCATTCGCTGTCACATTTGGGACACACAGAGAACCATAGGTTCGATCATGTTGTTTACCTGGACCCGTATGAATATGTAGGAACTGTCCACTTAATAGATCATACTCAAGCTGAATCTTCATCCCCGCTGTATGGCTGCATCCTCCTGCACCTGGATAAACAGATGAAAATACATCGGGAAGTTGAAATGCAGTTGAATCTAGAATACGAATACGCTTGAAAATAGAAGTGTATGGAGAAGTGAGTAGCTTAGTTGAAGATAACTTTTGGTTGAGAAGTTCGGCTAACACTTGTTGTAGAAATTGCACGGCTGTGGCATTAAATCGTTGATTTAGTCCCTCAAGACTGATGAGCACTTCTGTTGCTGCTTCTAAACAGCTACATAACTGAGTTAAAGAGGTTCTAGCAACATTTTGACTAATCCATACACATAAAGCGACTAAATCTTTTGCTTGGTATTTACTGGTTCGTTGTACAAAACCAACATCTCTAGCAAGATCTCGTAAGAAATTTGGAGATAAGAAGTTTTGAATTTCTTGAGCAAATAGTTGTAATTCATCCGATACAGAAATAGACATACAAAACGCCATCCTTTCCTATGATTCTACAGAAAGAATAGCGCTTTTTTTGCTTTAGGTACATTTCAAAATCTTAGACATGTAATAACTATCAACTAAATCTCCAGCAATAACACAAGAAGCTCTTTTTATTCCCTCAATCTCATAACCTAATTTTTTATATAAAGAAATAGCTGATGTATTATTTACTCTCACTGTCAGTTCTAATCTAATTACCCCTATAGTTTTAGCCCAATTTTCAAGTGCTTTAAATAACTGGGTTCCAATTCCTCTTCCGCTAGCTTCATTTGTTACACCGACAACAATATAAACACTATGTCTAATTCTTTTAGAATTACCACCAATTGCTATTAAATATCCTGCTAAGTTATTTTCAATATCGGCAACAAAAATAGCTGAATTTGAAGAATGAGATATTTTTTTGATAATATTTTGTTGTTGTTCAATTGTGGTAGATCTTTCTCCACCCTCAAACAACATAAATTCCGTTTCTCCATCAATTTTTTTGCATAATTCTAGAAAAGGTTCTGCATCTTTTTCCATAATTAATCGAATCATGTAATGTAAACCTCACTTTAACTAATTTATCGTAATAATACATATTTCGATAAACACATACATAAGTCATCTTTTTTGAACTAAGAATATTCTATACATATAAATATCCCCACTTACGGAGAGAGAACAAAAAATACTTGCATTAATCCAGTCTTTTAAAATCAAATAACTAACGTTCTTAGATTAAAAACACGCGAAATTCTCGTTTAGGGGGTATTTGTATTTCTTAGCTTGATAGCGATGGGGTAATGCCCCACCGCCATCAAGTTAAGAAATACATTGTTCCTCAAAACGAAAAAAGAGAAAAGAATTCAAGATCAAAGAGGGAAAAATGAAGAAAAAACGCATGATTAATCTTACCTCTATTTTTGATGAAGTATACTCTTATGTCCGAACACTAGAAAGTACCTGGTTATTCCCTTCTCGAAAAGGAAAGCAACCCATTAGTAAGATCCAGGCTTATCGACAATTGCAAAAATCCGGAGATTTTGCCGGTGTAGAATCCATTGGTACCCACACCATGCGCAAAACCTTCGGCTATTGGTTCTATAAACAAAAGATATCGCTATGTTGCAAGAAATACACAACACACATTGACTTATATTGGAATCAACAAAGAAGAAAAAGATAACGTTCTAGATATATTTTTTATTTAATTATGGACAAATGTATTCTGTCCAGCAGCGACCTGCCACGTTCCGAGTTCTTTGACCATCACATAAATAGCAAGACTGCCTTGCCCGTTTTCTATTATTGTCCCTTCAGAGGTTGTCGGATATTGCCTAATATGTGTAATAGCTACATCCGAACGCACAAAGTTAATGCTTTCGACTGTATAGGAAGCATATGAGTTGCGAAGTGGTCCTGCCAAGATAATCTTGTGCACTTCATTGATTTGCTTCCAACCTGATAGCCGTTCACCAAGCACATTTACCCATGTAGCGTCTGAAGTGAAGTGACGATCTAATTCATCCGCATCATGTTGATTAAATGCAACCTCAATCTCAGTGATCGTTTGTTGAATGGCGTCAATTTCTTCCTGCTGATTCTCTTTTAAACCGTGAACTTTAGACTTGTTAGACATATTCGTTAGTTCTGGTGCAAAAACTCTAAAGCTCTTGCAAGTAATCTCCTAAACTTGGACATACTGATAGTATGACTCTAAATAAGGTGTGTGATCAGTATGGAAAAGGAAAATTTGTTTAAATGGAAGCATTATCAGCCTGAACTAATCTTATTAACAGTAAGGTGGTACCTACGGTACAATTTGAGCTTCCGTAACCTGGTGGAAATGATGGAGGAAAGAGGATTATCAATGGCTCACACAACCATTATGCGTTGGGTTCATCAATATGGGCCTCAATTAGAAGAGAAAGTACGACATCATCTTAAATTAACAAATGATTCGTGGAGAGTCGATGAAACCTATATTAAAGTAAAAGGGCAATGGATGTACTTATATCGTGCAGTTGATTCAGAGGGTAATACAATTGATTTTTATCTAAGTAAATCAAGAGATAAACAAGCGGCCAAGCGCTTTTTCAAGAAAGCTTTTGCTTTTTCGTATGTTTCTAAACCTCGTGTGATAACAGTAGATAAGAACCCTGCCTATCCTGTAGCGATTCAAGCGTTGAAAGAAGAGAAACATATGCCCGAAGGCATAAAGATAAGGCAAGTTAGATATCTCAATAATATAGTGGAACAAGATCATCGTTTTATTAAGAAACGTGTGCGTCCTATGTTGGAGTTTAAATCATTTAAAACTGCAACTTCTATATTAAGTGGTGTGGAAGCCATGCATATGATTAAAAAAGAACAGATTGATTTACGGGATCAGTCTGTCCAAAATCAGAAAGAGTTCGTCCATCAATTGTTTGGGCTAACAGCATAAAATACAATTCCGCTAGAAATATATGCGCTATATTCTCGTCTACTTCATCTTTGCACCAGAACCAAAATTTGAACTTTATTTTAAAGCTACAAAACATCAAAAAAGAGAGGGAACAATTAGTTCCCTCTCTTTTTTGATATTAATCATTATATAGATTAGATAACAATAGTTTCGTCATCAGTCACATTTTTATTTGCTAATTTCAAATAGAAATGCGATACAGTCGTTGTGTAATATGGGGAAATCCAAAGATACGGAAGATTTAATGTGAATATTCCTACCAATGAACCTAAAATAAACCAACCAATAAAACTTAACCAAGTGATGAATAAGTCTAACTTATGTCCTTTCATCATCGCTTTACTTTTTTTAATCGCTTCGCTTGCTGTACATTCTGGATCCTCTAACATAATGTAGTAAGCCATAGAATAAGAGAAAAATTTAATAATACCTGGAATAATGAACAAAAGACTCCATAAGAAAATGAATATTGTTTGTAAGATACCTAATTTCATAGCTCTAAATATATTATTTGATTTAAATCCAGCAAATAAATCACCAATTGTAGTAGATTCATTTTTTGCTAAACCTAAAGTGATGTTGTAATAACCGTAACTCATAACACTTTGTACAACGATATAAAGAATAAAAATAATAGCCCATATAATAATTTGAGATAAAATAACTCCAAAATTAAGTTTAGGTTCGCCATACGAATAATATACAAGGTTCTCAGGTCCTATAACATCTACAAATAAACCAAAAATTAAAAATACTACTATACCAATGAGATACATACTTGCTGCGGGAATGAGATAATTTAGGAATGTTGAACCTACTCCTAATCCCCAACGGCCATTCAATGAAGATAAAGCCCCTTTTTTCAAATCACTAATCACCTTAGTTCCACCCTTCAATTTATTATATAAAAAGAATCTGCCCTAAAAGTTCCACTTATAGGCAGTTCTTTTATTTAATCATATAAAAGCATAGATTAATAGCAAATTTATATTTTTAAGTGTTTATGCTCTTTTGCAACTCTTACTTAACATACACATGGGCTTCATTTATTGTTACATAGTATGTTTTGCCGGTACTATCATGTACCATATATTATTCTATTAAACTTTGAATTATTTGTAAGAGATGCTAAAGTTAAGTAGGTAAAAAAACATACAAAGTGAGGCGGCATTCTTGAAGAAGTTAAGCTTATTACTAACAGCATTTGTAATGGTTTTATCATTGTTCATCCCTAATCTTGCAAGTGCTAAATCTTTCCCTGATGTCCAAGCTGGCCATTGGGCAATTAAAGAGATTAACTATTTATCAGAAAAAGGCATTATTAATGGTACTCCAGAAGGACATTTTAAGCCAAGTGACAATGTAACTCGTGGACAAATGGCCTTAATGCTAGATTTATCGTTAAAATTAGAAAAACCATCTAGCTATAATCATATTTTTTCTGATGTAACCAAAGGTATCTATTACTATGATTCTGTACATAAGTTAGCACATAATAACATTGTACAACGTGAGCAAAACTACTTCCCTGACCGCTCATTATCTCGTGCAGAAATGGCAGTAGTTCTTGTTAAAACTTTTGATTTGAAGCCTACAGGCGCGGACATCAATTTCCCTGATGTTCCATCTACTCATTGGGGTTATCAATATATCAAAACTCTAGCTCAAAACAATATCACTGCTGGATTGCCTGACGGTACATTTGGTCCAGACGTAAAAGTAACTCGTGAACAATTCGCTGCATTCTTGGCCCGTGTATTAGAACCAAGTTTCCGTCCGTCTCTTCCTAAGCCTCAGGGTAACTTAGAGGTTCATTATATTGATGTGGGACAAGGTGATGCTACATTTATTAAGTCACCAAGTGGAGAAACAATCCTCATTGACGCAGGTAACAATGGAAAAGGTAAAGTCGTGGCGAATTATCTAAAGGGATTAGGATTCCAAACAATTGATTATATGATTGCTACTCATCCTGATGCCGATCATGTAGGCGGATTAGATGAGGTCCTTTATTCTATGAATGTTAAAAATGTTTACGCTCCTAAAGTAAGCCATACTACCCAAACATATAAAGACTTTTTAACTGCAGTAGCTAACAAAGGATTAACAATTAAAGAAGCAAAAACTGGTATGACTTTACCAATCAATGGTTTAAACTCACAATTCTTAGCTCCTGTTAAAGAATATGGTGACGACTTAAACGAATGGAGTGCTGTGTTAAAAGTAACGCACGGTAGCAAATCATTCTTATTTACTGGCGACGCTGAGACAAAAAGTGAAAAAGATATGGTTGCAGCGCATGGTTCTAACCTAAAATCTGATGTATTAAAACCTGGTCATCACGGAAGTAAGACTTCCTCTTCTCAGCCATTTTTAGATGCAGTTAAACCAAGTATTGCTGTAATCAGTGCCGGTGCGGGTAACCGATATGGCCACCCTACACAGGAAACTTTAGCTAAGTTATCTTCAATGTCTGTTAAGGTGTACAGAACAGATTTAAATGGGACAGTAGTTGTTAACAGTGATGGTTCAAATATTTCTGTAAGAACGGAGAGATAATTATGCAAAGAGGTATTATTGACCGTTTTGAAGGGGAAATAGCAGTTATTGAAATTAATAATTCAACAATTGATGTGCTTAAATCTAAACTCCCTTCTACTGCAAAAGAGGGTGATGTTCTTATAATTGATGATGATAATTATACAATTGATAAGGACGAAACAGCTAAAAGAAGGCGTGAAGTCCAAGATTTAATGGATAAATTATTTGAATAACAAGATTAAATATTTAAATGAGAAGAGTCATCCAACAGGACGGCTCTTCTTTATTTCACATATACATAGGCTTTATTTACAATTTAGTAGATTTTATTTTACACAAATATCATTATACTAATCTAAAATTTCTGTTTTTACATTTTTTTCTTTTTATCTCATAATTTAAATTGGGAAAAGGGAGGAAGGAAATGGTTCAAATCAAAGTGACACCTGAAATGCTAGAAGAAGTTGCTAATCGTGCAAGTAATACCAGAATCGCATTAGAATCTATACATAATAATTTATGTAATGAAATTGATCATTTGTATTTTCAATGGATTGGTGCCTCTAATCAACAGTTCATTCAAATGTTCAATGATGCGAAACCAAAAGCTTTTACATCTATCAATTCACTTGTGCAGGTAGAAGAAGATTTGAAGCGAATCGCTGAAAAGTTTCGCAATGCAGATAATCAAGATGTTAGACTAGAAGAAGGTGCAATTTAACAATTATTTTCACATCAATTGTAAATCCTAACCCTACATCTACAGAACCAACGACATCTTTCCCCTGCCAAGAAGGGTATTATTGAAACGAATATTATTAACCTTAGCAACAACACGCTTACCTACAAAGGGACTCCACAGTAATTTCTCCTATTATATATATAAATCATGCTTAGTTAAATTGATTTGATTTTATAAGGAGCCAAAAACCTCTAAATGTTTATTTTATAATTACATAAATAATCCTAACATCTCCAAAATTTGATATAATGATGCAGCTATTAATAGCAATTAGGGAGATATACACATATGCCAAAAGGAATAGGAATGGTTAAGCGGACTCCATTCGCTTCGATACCGAAAAAATTCATCGGTATTGGTAAGATTGTTAAAAAACAAACAAAAGTGGAGCGCCCTACATTAACCCAAGACGAACAAGAAATTATTGAAAACAAGTTATTATGTTCATTTCTTTCTAAAGAGAAGATATTGATTACTTATTATAGAGATGGTCATTTGCTTACTAGATCTGTGACTGTAACTGACATAAATCCGATAAAGAATTTAATAACTTGCACTGATGCATCTTATAACAGAATTTTCCTTAAATTTATAGATATAATTGATTTGAGATAAAAACATACAATTTTTCAAATATATCCGGGAATAAAAATGAAAGAATCTTGTATTCTAGGTTAAATACAGATAGAGAAAAATTGTAAGTTCTTGTGAGAGTTAGCAAGATAAAGGCTGTTTGTTTATGTTTTGGACTGTCTGTTATGGTTATCGAATTTACAAATACAAAAGAGGAACAGAACTCAATAGAGAAAGCTAAGGAAGCATTTACCACCCGGTCTAGTATCCATCCACCAAGTAATCTTATCTAACTCTGCATTAGGTAGGACATCGGTTTGGATATAACATAGTCCAGAAATTGGATCAACATTAACGCTACCTTTTCTTCCTCGTTCTATCATAGCTTGAATAGCTTCATCTAAGGAGTTAGTACCGAATCCACCTAACTTAACGTATTGATATCCACCATTAGAACCGCCGTTTCCTCCACCATTCCCAACAGTTTGTCCCGTTAGAGCGTATACGTAGGAAGTAACTCGTCATAGCTCCTCCTTATGGTAATTCCTTTTGTAAATCTTTTTTAAATGTATAATTGTGTAAGAATTTCTAAAACTTTGAATCGAGGTGAAAATCATGAGAAGTTTTGGTTCATTAGTGACCTCTACTATCTGCTCAGTAATTCTTAAAATTTGGAATTCCTGCCGAAGCTGTTCATATTCCGCCATTATAAATCCCCCTCTTTTAATTCTTTCACTTTCGCATAAATAGTAGAACGCGGAACACCTGTCATTTTGGAAATGTCATTTACACTCAAACTATTTTCTGTTCTATTAAAGAATAAGTTCATGACCTGTTTTTCATCCTGCCCTTTTCTTCCCATGTGTTTGCCCATCGCTTTAGCCCTTTCTCGGCCTTCAGCTGTTCTTTCATTGATTAAATCTCTTTCAAATTCAGCAATAGCCCCTAGCATAGTGAACATCAATTTACCTGCGGGTGTAGAGAAATCAATTTGTTCTTTAAGAAATACCACCGCTATGCCTCGATTAGCTAATGTATTCACAATCTTATATAAATCGAATATTGATCTAGCTAAACGTTCAATTTTACAAATAACAAATTTATCTCCTTCTCTCATATACTCTAATGCTTTTTGCAATTCTCCTCGATTGCTATTAGCTTCACTGTATTTTTCAGAATATATTTTATCACATCCATAATCTGTTAATATCTCAATTTGCGCATCTAAATTTTGTTCTTTTGTACTTACCCTTGCATAACCAACAATAGCCATCACAATCACCTCAAAATAGTCTAAAAGTCCTAAGAATTCTATACTTTTATTTCAGACTATCTTTTAGACATTAACAACTATCTGTTTACAAAGTTTTTAACCTATGAAATCAAATTGTACAAAAGGGGCAACTTTTAGACATATAAACAAGACATTTATTTTCGTTAGTTATGTTCGTTTGTTTTGTTGGACCTTAAATCGAATTGCAACTACATTCTTCGTATTTAATAAGTATTAATTTAGAAAACCCATAAACAAAAAAAGAGTGCTGCGAAGAAGCACACTCATTCAAAGGACTTTACTAATCTCGACGATTATCACGCTCACAGTCATGATGATGGTTACGTCTGCGACGGCATTCATCACAATCGCAGTCACGGTCGCGTCTACAACGACGGTCATCACAATCTCTATGTCTGCGTCTGCAGAACATTAAATCATCCCAAAATCTATTACAATCTCTGCAATGTCTGAAATTACAATTACATCCCATAAATATGATTACCTCCTCTTAACAATAGAATTCCTCATATTCTATGATTAAAAGTTAAAAACAGCTTGTTTATTAGTCTACTTTCTGCATTTTAAAGTAATAATATTATTATCTAATCTTCAAATTGCAAGTCTATTTCACCCCTTATCATCCCTTAACAACAAACAAGACGCCACCAGGATAACGGCAGCGCCTACGATAATTGCTATTGGTTTAATCACTACTTCACCAACAATCCTAATTCACGTAGGATTTCTGAGAACGAATAACCATACGCAAAACCTACAATACGAATTCCTGGAGTGCATCTATGTTCTAAATCTTCATTGTATGTTTTCTTATAATACGCTAGTTTAGAATCAATGTTATGTTTGTCGTTAATAATTACTTCATCGCTAGGAAACCCATCCATTTCAATTTGAACAGCTACATACTCTGCTCCTTCATTTACAGCTTCATTAAAACACTTTTCTAATTCCTCTAATGTTACACCCATCATTAACCTCCTATTTAAATGTCCATTTTGCTCAATAAAAAAGAGCATCCACGTCAGTAGATGCTAAAATATGAGAAGGGGATTTCCCCAATGAGCATTGAATAGGATATAAGCGGTTAGCTTGTCCTACACTATACTATATGATTTCTTTATTAAAATGGTTCATCAAAAAGGGCACCTTATTCAGGTGCCCTTTCGTGAACATAGAGGTAACACTAAAACGCAGCAATAAACTTGATATCGTGGTGTCAGTCATATCATTCTATGCTCGATATTCCCTAATATGCTGAATGGTTAATGTGTAATTTCTATATAACAAAGAAAAAAGCACCCGTTTTGGATGCTTTTTTTGTATTTAATCCTTCTTCTCTTTTACCACTAAAGAGAATACATTGTCCAAATTAATCATACGATCTCCAAATCTGAAGAATCTAGCTTCTCTTGCTTGTATAGAATTTTCTATAGCAGCAACTGTTACTGTCTTTTTATGCTCAATTTCAAATTCGTGTTGTTTACCATCGACTGCTTCTATGCTTATTATAAATTTTTTCATTTACTTATTCCCCACCTCTCCCAATCTATCTATTCGACAGAAAAGAAGAATATCCTACAAAACAAAAAGCCATCACCGAAGTGACAGCTCCTGAAGGGGAAGAGAGAGAACAAATGGCAATAAGTATCTCTTCAAGCCTCTGGTATTCTAGATACTCTCAGTCTTCTCGTTTATACTCCGTAGAATCGGCTACTTAATGTCATTTTCGCCAATGTCGAATTATAAAAGATTTATATCCAGACGCATATGTTTCTTCCTACGCCTTGCTTGAACCAACACATAAAACTGAGGAGAATGTTCAGCTGTATTGGCTCAAACAAAGAGCGGAAGCTCTCTGCTCGTTTAATCGTTTAAGAAGAACAGCCTGACTTATATCGGTGATTGTCGGTAGCAATTACTAATATAATTTAGACTTTCCTTCTTTTATGACATGCAGTTCATTCAATCAAACCATCATATCCAATTGGTGCCGATCTAGTTTTAACATAGAAATCAAGAAATCCACATGACAGGCGTGATTTTACTACCTATGAAAGGCGGTACGCTTATACACTCAATGAGAAGTAAAATATAAATAATTTCGGGAAGCTCTTATTCCCTCTAGCCTCCGCGTCACCGAGTAACGTTATTATAATGGGAACGCTATCCCCAAAACGTATTCTCTTTTCAAAGAACTGTTTATAGGAATAGCTTATAATTTTCACGTTTTTATGTAGTCCCCCAAAAAGTTCGCATTTTGTTCGCGGTTTTCAGATGATTCCTAGCGCTGTAGCAATCAAATTAACTGCACTCTGCTTCTTCTCATAGAAGTATGTCTTCTTGAGTAATAGATCGTGATAAACATCTGAATCCTTCACTCTCTCGTTTGTCAGGAACTTCCGCTCTACAATATTACGCTCATCTTCATCTAATAAATTGTTAAATGCCTTTTCAACCTGCTGCACCTTCCATTTACTCGTGTTCCTTGAATCACGTAGTTCCGGAAACAAGCTGATTCCTTCTTGCTCCACTTCATTACTAAATCGCATCTTGAGTGCCCTGTATTCCTTTAAAATGCTCACTACTTCCTTCTGTACTTTCTTATCATCGATATCCGGTAACAAAGATAATTGTCTCTCCAAGTTGGAATCCCTCCTATTTCAAATTTTGGTTTTTATATTAACATCAGGTACGCGAAATTTTAATATCTCATTGTTGAATAAGGGAAACATGCATAGCGAGTAGCCCCCACCATCCACTCTGCATGGTTCCGTTATCCATTAAGCCTTTAATAATTTTCGTTTCTTGTTGACCATCTTCTCTTTTGTTGCTTCAATGTTATTCGTTACCTTTTTATGGTCCTGATCAAATTGAATCATGCCATCTATTACCGGTGTAAATCCTTGCTCATCGACGTATTGCAAGTAATCAACTGGTGCTCGTTCCGTCTGATCTACTAAGTACCCATAAATATCAAAGTCTGCTCTTGGTATCGACTTCTTACCTTTTGGCTGATGAGACATCCTTACATAAGATTGAATGACTGATAATGGTACCACGAATACTGACTTGTCTTTGCTAAACTCAATAAGGAAGAAACAAATCGCTCCCATCTTCTCTGCCTTCTCTAGATAATCCAATTGGTGCTGCGCAATGTTCTTTAAATCAAATCGTGTAGCATTCTCTGTAGACTTCGCTTCAAACGCAATAGCTCGTCCCTTATAAACGCCATCATAGTCCACTGTACTTTTAGCTTCATAGAATCCATTTAATACACGGCCGCCTTTACTTTTTAACACCTTCATAGGAGTTGGACACTTGTTTATAAGCGCCACTCCCCCTCTTTGATACATTTCGTTCGATAGATTAATAACCTTATCAAATGCCATTCCTCTGTTTCCTAGTCCCATAGTTATTCCTCGCTTTCTACTTGTAAATTTCTATTTCAATTGAATATGCAATATTTCATATTTTATTATTTTAATATCCTTTTATTAACTATTATTTTCTAGTTAATCATTAATATACATTGATAAATCAAAGTTTGTAATTTAATTCCTTATATTAAACCCGGAAAAAATACTTTTTAACACTATATTCAAATAACTACATTGGAATTTCTCAGTCTACACATCTATACGTGTTTTGTGTATTATATAGCAGAAGAGTAAGGTAAGAGTTACTCTTTGCCATTTTAGGAAAGGTTCTGTTGGAGACAACAGGACCTTTTTTCGTAAAAGGATTATTTTGTTATGTTTTCTAACAAACTTCATTTCAAAATTTTCAGATCCAGATGAACCTCTAGACGCATACACCATATAATAATTTAAATACTTCTTAATAAAGCAGGTGAAAACTATACCATCTGTTGTTGGAAATCTGGTTGTACAAAATAGTAACGGTTCTTTCAACTTAGGCGATTTTTACAACGTTTCTCCAAAGGAAAATACGAAGGCTTATAATGGTTCAGGATCATCCAATGTTGCTTTTGTTGCCAATACCTTTAGCGGTGTTAGTGCAACAAACACATACGATTCTGATGTTGCAGACCAAAACCAAGTTGGGACAGTCTAGAATTGTTCATTTTCCTCTTCCTCCCCTGAATAAAACTCAATATTCCGTCAATAATATAGATAGGCGATAGCCAGAACTCATTTAATGAAGTCCCTAACCTTTCTCCTTTCCCCCTTGGAGAACCAGCCGAGCAGTTAGCTTTTGCTAGCTGCTTTTTTACAAATACTAATTAATTTATCCAAGCACATTTTGAAAAATCCCGTATGATTTGGTGTATCCTTTCTTTTAAGTGAATGAACTCGTAACGAGAGCACTTTATTAAGTGCTCTTTTCGTGTTTCAAATACATACAAAATGAATTTTTTGTTTAAAACCATCCTTATTTTTAGCTATAGTCTTACTAACACTTTTGTGTTAAAATCCTCTAGAATATTGATCTTTATATTATTTTTTGGAGGATTTATGAATAATCAAAACAACAATGGAACAAACAACATCAGTAGACTATTGGCAATTTTTCTAATAGTATCACCACTATTAATACCTATTGTGCTCCCTACAGCTATAATTGTAGGAATAAAACAATGGATGCCTGATGACGTTGAATATCCAAGTATAATATCACTATTGACATTATGTACTGGATTTTTCATAGTAGGAATCATCTTCTCTTTAGTATTACGAGTATTCAAATTATCTGAGGAAAAGCTAAAAGAATTAGGTTTCTTAGGGTTTACAATTTCAATTGTTAGTACCTTCCTGACGATGTATGTCGGATATTTTTGGCTAGCTAATCTTAATTTTACAACTGTGAAATTAACACCTCATGCTGTATTGATTTTTGCTATTTTATCTACGGTTCTTCTAGAGGCTATCTTTAAATTAATCGATAAATTTGATACCTCCGATGAAAGAGAATCAATAAATTAAAATTCAGCACCCCTTATCCAAGAGCACATACTCAAATGTGCTCTCTTTTATTTTACTTATTAAACTAGCGTTTTTGTTCTAAATGATACCCTCATTCATTAGGACACATTTACCAGTATTTTTACCAAAAAATTCATGATATCGTTAATTAGTCGAGTATGTCATTACTTGACGATTACCCTTAGGAGCCCCGCAGACAATCGGGGTTTCTTTTATTTAAATAAGGATTTTGTTAAAATCTTACATACATTTAGCTTTTGATATATAATGGAAATATCTATATATTAGGAGTGTTAAAAATGTCAGAAACCATAATAATCTGCCTATATATTGTTTTCGGTATAAGTGCAGTATTGGGCTTAATTAAAGAATTAAAAAAGCCAAAGAAAAACCAATTTTTGATTTTATTTGAATCTCTAATTTTGATAGGAGCTATATTTCTAGTAGCAAGTATCTTCATCTAAATTACATAACGAGAACAGCGGAGCAGCTAGCGAAGGCTAACTGCTTTTTTATTAAATAACGCTTTTATTCAGTTTTGTTACCGCATGTCATCACGTTGTTCTATATAGTTCAGTAATTCTTTTGAGCTTCGTTCGATTTCTTTCGTCAAATTCGAAATGCCATTCTCTGCTTTTTCTTCTTCAATATGTCCTTCCTGTGACAAGTGAAACAGCATTTCTATCTTAGCGACCATTTCTGCCGTATACCTTGCGTAGTCTCTTACATGATTAATTCGATATTGGTTTAATCCATGTTTGTATTTCATCTCTCATTCCTCTTTTCTTAACAAAATTTAAATTCGGTCTTACTTCACTCCTATAGATCCGAATCCGTTTTCTCCTCTTTGGCCGTCCACTTCAACAAAACTCGCTGTTTTCACTGGCGCTATGACACCTTGGGCGATACGTGTACCTCTTTCGGTTTGTCCTTTAATAGTCACGCTCACTTTAACAAAATAACCAGTTGGTGTTTGTAAATATGGAACCTTTATCCCTTCCACATTTGGTAATGGAAATTCATGAATTTCGGCAGAGACATTGGGATCTATCTTCTTAACTTCAGCCCACGCACATGCCCAAGTGAGATATGATAAGTTAGCCTTTTTCTCTAATTTGTCATTCACATTTATGTCGTATAATTGTTGGAAAAGTATTTTATCACTCATCCTATTCTCACGCCTTCACTCTGACGTAATGTAATTCCATCCCACTGCATTTCCTCTTTAACAGCTGCAAGTAATGATTTCTTATCAACCTTTGCTGGTTGTGGAACCATGTATTCCGGTGGAACTACAGCATCTAGTGCGATATCTAAGCTTGCTGGGTTCTTCTGAATACCAACTGTTACGATTGTTCCTTTGATACGCTTTACTTCTAATAAAGTCATTTTCTGATAGAGGTAATCTTTTAAGCTCTTACAATTGTTTTCTACCGCACTCCTACGTTCTGCTAATCGCTTTTCTTCTCACTTGATAGCTTCTGTATCTGCTTAAAGGTTGCGAATCAGTAGAGCAAGGTTTTGCGCTTTATCTTGAATGCTTTCTTCAATAGCTTGTAATCTACCTTCTAATGCTGATGGACCTACACCATCCTCAATCATCATTTGTAATTCGTTATAGTTATTTGTTAAGTCGTAAAGTCTCATAGTTTATTTCCCACCTAGAATGGCATTCTTCCATACGCTTGACCTGTTAAAACTGTAAATACATAATCAATATCTAACTTTTTAAGCTTGTCCTGTTCTCAGACATCTTTTTTAATTCTTCAACCGCATGAGCCACTTGTTTAGGTAAAAAGTCTGTCATATTCTAACTCCTCCTTATTCTTAGGAGAAAACATTTGATATAATGTAATTAGCGTAATTACATGTATTTTCTCCAAACCGTCCTAGGGGTAGGGCGGTTTTTTATTTTGTTTTGATGTTTCGCACATCGGAATATCCAGGAACCCATTTGCTAGGTGGGGGGTACCATTAGATTCCTGAATATATCAACAAGCGAAGATTTGTCCTATTGTTCATAATTCCGTAACACATATACATGAGTTCCTGTGTTACACTAAGCTCATTCGAAGAAGTCATTCGTTATTTATTGAATCAACAATTCTTAATATCCCTTCCCCTGCCCTAGCTCCTCTGCTAGGGTTTTGTGTTTTCTCTCCACTCTTTTGGGATTTCTAAAAGAGCATAGAACGTATTTCTTTTAATCGTTTCCAACAATCGAAAGCTTCATGAGGCGTATAGCCTTTTTCTTCAACTAATCTCGCTAGCCCAGTGATTATTAACTTTTGACCGAAACTACCCAAATTCAATTCATCTTTATTCATTTTCCATTCCCCTTTGTTCATAATTTCGTAACATCTATATATAAAGTTTGTATGAATTATGTGTTACACTTTGTACATTCCAAGAAGTTCTTATAGAATCGACAACTCGATGATCTTAGTACTGCCCTGCATCCTCTGCAGGGCTTCCCTCATTTATCTAGAGTTATATAATGGTACTTCACGATGACTTTCACGCTTTTATGTAACCCAGAAGATGAGAGAGAAAAAGAAAGCTTGGGAACAGTTAGAGATGTATGTTACTTATATGCAAAATAAAAAGAATGGCTAATCAAAGAAGACTACTTAACGCGACAGTCTTCTTTTTTATGTATTTGATTTTCCTTATAAGATTCATCTAGATATATTTTAAAAATATCTTCTGCTTTAATCGGAACCCCATGTTTCAAACCCCATTTCACCGCTTCCCTAACTCATTGCTCTTTCGTCATCATAAATTCCCCCTGCATCCTCTTTGTAGTTTGTGATTTTTTCCGAATATATCAATTTTTACTTAAATTAAGAAAAAAGAATTTCCCCAGAAAGCACGAAAACGAACGTACATTTTTGTCATCCGTGCTGTATTATTTAAATATTTTCTTATTCCTACACTATTATTCAGTAGTTTACATTCAAATCCTCATAAAAATTGACTTCAACCAAATTACCCTGATATCCTCAAAATTTTAAACAAAAGTATACATTCAAAACAATATAAATAAAGAAATCGAAAGACTCAAAAATACAAAACTCATATTACTATTTTTATAATCTTATTATAAGACGAATATACCTCATAAAAGCATCTACTATTAATAAGGTACTGATACTCATAGATTATTGTCTGTAGTTTATTAATAAACTACAATAAATAAAATTTAAAAACTAGTATACAAGCACATACATAAATAAAAGAAATGAATATATTGACATTGAACAGTTTTAAAAATCTAAAGTAATTTCAAAAAGGAGATTAGATAATATGAGCGAACAATGTCCAATTAATGTACCTTGTCAGGTAGACGGACAAACTCAAACACCATTAAGTGATGCAGCGGCAACACCAATTCTTACTCCAGGAGCACCGATTGTAAAAATACCAGTTGTATTAGCAGAAAGAACAATTCAAATTGTTGTAGAATCTGATATTTCATTAGATCCTCCAGCAGTTGAAATTAAACGTATCTTAAAAAACGTGTTTTTAACACAATGTAAATTAGTTCCTGTAGCATTTACTCCAGTACCAGGTACAAATTACCGCCGAGTTACAAGAGCAAAATTATTTGTACAAGGATATATTCGTAAAAATATCGAATATGCAAATGATGAGTGTAATGGAGTGCTATATGATCGTATTGCAAATGTTCCATTTTCTGGTTTTGCAGATTTAACAGCAGCAGATTTTCTATCACAAGCTATAGTAGCTTCTTCCTCAGATACTACATCTCACTTTATTAATCCTAAAAATGGTGATTTACCACGTTTAGACAAATACTTCTTCGAAAATACAGTGTTTTATAATGAACAACCATATTGTGAATTAGTAAGCGCTCAATTTTTCGAATTAGACTTTTCCCCTTGTCCAACAGATTTAAACGAGCCATTTGATACACTTCGCGAAAAAATTGTACTAGATCTTACTTTAAAAGTTTTACAAGTACAACAAGTACAAGTTTAAAATAAAGAAGCNNGCTTCTTTATTTTAAACTTGTAAATAAGAGGACTTCTTTTTATTCAAAACCAACCTACGTGAACTACTCGCCACTTAGCAAAGCTTGAAGTGGGAATTACTTTATTTCCAAAAACTAAGGGTTTTGAAATCTTTTTATAAAAAATAAAAAAGGTAAAGGGACCAATATGTCCCTTCACCTTTTCCTATACATGCATTGCTAATTTAAATTCAAGCCATATGCCTTGAGTCAAGTTTATGTTTGTAAATCTTTGCACCAGAGTCGTTTCCGTACCCCCTATTGATTCACTTCTTTTGCTACAAGAGCAGCATAAGCTTCTGCACCTATTTTTGTTAAATGTACGCCATCTGGTTCAAAGTACGCCTTATTTCCAGCACTTGCTGAATACCAATCAACTAACACCACATTTTTGTAAGATGATGCTGCTTCTTTTAGCTTCTCATTCACCAACGATTCCCACGGACGTGGTACCCTCGTATTGATTAATATAATTTTACGTTCATTCCCGATTACTTCTATTAATGATGCTAATTGCTCCTTGGTAAAGGCTCCATTTGTACCTAATCCAATAATGACATTACTTCCTAAATTCCCCTCATTCTTTAGCTGTTCCACAGCAGGGATTGCCTGTGACATTTGCCGTCCTATTTTCGCATCAATCCTAATATTAGGAAAAGCATTTTTTAAATACGGAGTAATATCAATCATGATTGAGTCCCCTACAGCTGTAACTGTTAGAGGATCTTTAGGCTGTGCGGGATTCTCTTCTTTTTGTTCTTCTTTATTCTGAGGTGGTTCATCGGCTGGTTTTTCCCAAACTGCAACTGGATGTTTAGCCTGTTCTTCTTGCACTGCTTCCACCTTATCTTTTTGAGTATTCTCCTTTTCTTTACTAGCTGTTGTTAATCCAAAAGTAGCTATCGAAGAAATGAATACTGCACATATTAAAACTAACTTACAACTTAAAGTTAAGTTTCTTATTTTCAAGTTCTTAATCCGAATATTCTTCAATGCGCCTTTTCGGATTGGATTTTCAATAAACTTCCACGAAATTTGTGCAACAATTATAATAAGAAGAAATTGAAGAATGGCTCTTGTAAACGAAAACTCCCCAGTATTTACCTTCGGAGTCGTCAATGTAATAATCGGATAATGCCAAAGATATATCCCATATGATCGTACCCCCATCCAACGCAGTGGTCTAAATCTCAAAAATTGTGCGATTCTGCTAGCCGGATGAGCGAGGTTAGCGACTAACAAGGCAGTAGCAATTGATAAAAGAACCATTCCCCCACGGTATAGAAACGGCTCATATTGATTCGTCTTCCAAAACATAGTGAGAATGATGATAAGAGCAACTCCCCCAATGATATCAAGAATAAGACGTGCTTGCGGAATAATTTTACTCGCAAGCCTACTGCTTGGCCAAATTAAGGCAAGTGCCGCTCCAATTAGTAAAGAAAAAGCCCGTGTATCAGTACCGTAATAAATTCTACTCGGGTCAGTGCCTGGCTCATATAGGATTGCCATTGCTAAAGCGGAAGCAATCGCTCCTAGACAAATAAATAAGATCATGCGTGATTGTTTTTTTATGTAATAAAACCCCAAACTAATGACAAATGGCCAGACTACATAAAATTGTTCCTCAACAGCTAACGACCAAAAGTGATTTAGCGGGGAAAGCTGACTAAAGCTATCAAAATAAGATAATTTATGATAAATATACCACCAATTACTAAAATATAATAAAGCAGCTAGTGAGTCTCCTCGCATTTTAACAAGTAAAGAACTATGAAAAATTGTAATCCATGCTAAGGTGACGATGAGCATGATAAGCATTCCAGGAAGTAATCTCCTTGCCCTACTGAGCCAGAATTTCTTCAAATCAATTCTCTTATTATTCTTCCATTCTATAGCCAGAATATCTGTAATTAAATAACCGGAAAGTACAAAAAATACAGTGACACCTAAAAATCCACCGGGCATCCAATTAAAATTGATATGATACAAAATAACACCTAGTATGGCTAGGCCCCTTAGACTGTCCAATCCAACCATATAGCGACTATTTTTCTTTAATGGTTCGGGCATTCGCAGTCACCCCCTATATTCATCTGAAAATTCTGCAAATACTTTTACTATAAAAACCTATTAATTTCATTCCCTCTAAAAAGTATGAAC
The DNA here is from genome assembly GCF_003264205.1 of Bacillus sp. SRB_8. Taxonomy (NCBI): domain Bacteria; kingdom Bacillati; phylum Bacillota; class Bacilli; order Caryophanales; family Bacillaceae; genus Bacillus; species Bacillus sp. SRB_8. The sequence goes on from NZ_NADT01000024.1 coordinate 62,078, forward strand.
TATTTCCAAAATATAAAGATTACAAAAATATTACAAAACTCATTAATAAATATACTTACTTTTTATGATTAGATACACAGCAAATAGAATTTTATCACGTTATCTAGTTTCATAAAATAGTTTTATACATAAACCTTTAGGTTTTGGTGCAAATATAATCAAATTTGAAAAAAGGGCAATAGATTTTGTTAGGAATCCACTTCCCCTGTCTAGAACCACCCTGGTAAGGTATCACCTTATCTATCATGGGAGAATCTTGATACACATCTTTGTTTATATCTGAAGTAATGTGTTTTCTATCACTTGGTATGTTGGTGCCTGGTTCCCTTTCCGGAAACAAAGATATATTACTAATCTCTAATTCTTTTGAACCGCTTGGCACATCTTTTAAAACAGTAGCGTTATAATAATCAAATTCTCTTCCTGTTTCCCAGCTTCCATCACCATAGAAACTAATTCTCCCCAATCCTTGTGACTTCGCTTTAAAGGTTGCGGAAATATAATCATTATTTGGAACGTTTAATCACTTAAAAACAGCAATAGAACTTTCTCTTACCGTATAGGGATATAAGACTCGATTCCCTCCTAATCTTGTATCAAATACTTTGTATCCACTAGTACCTGTACCATTTGGATAAAAGGCTTCTTCTACATAGGCTTTAGCTGTATTTAAGGATTCTGAAGTACTGTTTACCATCTTATAAGTTAAAGCTTTCACTTCTTCTTCCGTTTCAAATCGGTAAGGGAAAGCACATTCTCCCTCTCCTATTTTTTCGTAAATAATCTCTTTTGTGCCATTTATATAAATATCGGTTACGTCCTTATCCTCTTGCAAAGGCTCTATAATCCCAGATCCCAAAATATCGTCACATACCATGTTTAATAACTGATCCGAAGGTACATCTGTGATAACAACTTGATAACTTAACAAGAAGTTTTTAATGATGGTTTCTACAGGGGCTCTCTTCTCTTTATTCATAAAGGATTCACTTAAAATATCGCGATGATTTTTCACTTAAAATACATCTGTTTTTTTCTATTTCAAAGTACATTTTCCACAAAATAAAAACCCTTAAAAACGTTGTCATATCAAGGTTTCCAAGCTGTCACCCACCCCTAAAACATGAAATAAAAGTTCCTTCAGAAGATTTGAAGGGAATTTTGTTTAAATAAATATAGCTATGATTATCAATAGTTATGCCGCTGTAATAGAATTTACTAACCGAATAACGAAAAAATGATTAATCCAGCAGGACTACTTAAACTTCCTGCATTAAACTCTCCAACACGTACTGGAGCTATCGGATTCAAAATATCATAAATTTCTACCGTATTATCATTAAAATTTGCTACATAAAGAGTGGTTCCTGTAATAGCTAATCCAGCAGGTTCACTTAAATTGCCACCATTAAACTCTCCAACACGTACTGGAGCTATCGGATTCAAAATATCATAAATTTCTACCGTATCATCATTAAAATTTGTTACATATAGAGTGGTTCCTGTAATTTCTAATCGAGTAGGACCACTTAAATTTCCACCATTAAACTCTCCGACACGTACTGGAATTATCGGATTAGAAATATTATAAATTTCTACCGTGTTATCTCCACTATTTGCTACATAAAGAGTGGTTCCCGTAATAGCTAATTCAACAGGTTCATTTAAATTACCACCATTAAACTCCCCTACACGCACTGGAAGTGTCGGATTCAATATATTATAAATTTCTACCGTGTTATCTCCATTATTTGCTACATAAAGAGTGGTTCCTGTAATAACCACTCCTATAGGTTCACTTAAATCGCCACCATTAAACTCTCCAATACGTATTGGAGCTGTCGGATTGGAAAGATTATAAATTTCTACCGTGTCATCTCCATTATTTGTTACATAAAGAGTGGTTCCTGTAATAGCTAATCCAGCAGGATTAGCTAAATTCCCACCATTAAACTCTCCAATACGTACTGGAAATATTGGATTGAAAATATCATAAATTTCTACCGTATTTTCATTGAAATTTGCTACATAAAGAAATTTAAGACTCACAGTTGGACCTGGTCCAGTTGGGCCTGTTATACCCGTTTCTCCCGTTGGACCGGTTGGGCCTGTTATACCTGTTTCTCCCGTTGGACCGGTTGGTACAGAAATTGGTGAAATCGGTGGCAATGTAGGCCCTACCAAGTTAGGATCAAATGAACTTGCAGATAGATTTACATTAGAGTTTAATCCGTACCATTTATTTTTGCTCTCCATATATCCCCCCTAAAAACACACATTCCCCACGTAATGCCAGTATTAGACAAAGTATTATTTTCTCTACAAAGATATGATATATAGAAGATGTACTATTCCCTTCATAGATTTTTCACTCTAATGAATGTATATCTAATAATTAACCTGCCAAGTTAATTATTAGGAAGGCTCACTACATATTGAGTTATGAGATGACCTTCAATGAATTCCATGTAAATTTCAGCTAGTCGAGATCCATCAATTAGCTCTACAATTAATTCTTTCGCATACCGTTTGGCGTTTTTCGAAAAACCACCGGTTGAAACGATATATCCACGTTTTGCAATATTACTGTGTACAAGTGCGATGGCTTTGTAAGACATATCACTTCACTTAGCCAAGGTATAAATCACCATTTAAACGATTTTCAAAATCTACACCATAATCTCCCAATGCTATTGTTACAACAGTTGTACCGCCGTGATATCGTTCAATCACATCTGCAACTAATGCTTCGAATTCTAATAGTGTTTGGCGAATAAAAACAGACGGAAATTTTTCATTTTCTTATGGATTCTGGTGCAAAAACGTACAATGAATTACAACAATTACTAACGATTGCATAAAATCCATCTGCAATCATACCAACTTTTTATCTGTCAAGAAACTTTGCAAAAGAACCTTCGTGCTTACTTTTTAAAATAAGCAGCACCAAAGTTTTCATTAAATCTCTTACACCAAACAGAAACCGAACCATATGTACTTACATCTATCCCTTCAGGAATTTCATAGTTTTGGTTGCCTTTGTTTCCCTTTAATTTTCCTAATTCAATATACTGATGATTTTTAACATCTTCATTATTTTTCAAACGATCTGTAGGAACTAATACTACTCGCACATCTGGCCCGTTAGATGTTGAAAAATTAGAAAGTCGTAAAATACGTTTTCCATCCGCTAATTGATGGATTGTTGCTGTTCCAGTTGTTTCATGGACACCGTTTTGAAACTGACCTGCACTTATAACTTGAACTTGATCCTGAACTTGTTTTGTTTTCATTGATTGCATTTCCGTCTGTGGCAATGCTTCATTCACTTTCTTATCAATAAATAATTTCTCCGGTCGGAACAAAGACCATAAAATTAACACGAGAATTATGGAACCACCTATAAGCCATACATATTTTCTTTTCATAAAGTAAAAAAACCTCCTGTAACATACTGTTTAGTTTTATGTTAACAAGAAGGTCTTTCATTTTTATAACGTAAATGTTACAAAAGTCTTTCAGCGGTTTTATTTTTTTCTGATGTGATGGGAAGAGTAAACCAAAATTCACTTCCCTGCTTACCATCTGCGCGATCCCTCACACCAATTTCCCCTTTGTGCATTTCAATCAATGATTTTGCAATGGCTAGTCCAAGACCGGACCCTCCAGATTGTGAACTTCTTGATTGATCTGTCCTAAAAAATCGTTCAAATACGCGTAGTTGGTCATTTGGAGAAATTCCTTCTCCTTCATCACGCAGAATGAACTGGACTTGTTGATTTTGCTTATTTTCCTCTACAATCAACTCAATTGTTCCAGAGACAGGGGAATATCGAATAGCATTATCTAATAAATTACCTATAACCCTTGCTATTTTACACGGCATAATTAATAGTCGGGGTAATCTATCAGGAACCTGCAATTGTAAATCAATCTGTTTGTCTTCTAATAAGACAGAATGTGACTCTAATACATCTAATAGAACTTTATCTATATGTGTGAAACTTGGATAAAAATCTACTTGTTCAAACTCTAACTTTGAAAGTTCAAATAGGTCATTGATTAATCCACTTAATCTTTCTATTTCTTTTAAGATCGTCGCTAAGTATTGCTTTCTCATTTCAGGATCTTCAATCAGGTTATCTTGTAACGCTTCTATCATCAATTGTATGCTAGCCATAGGCGTTCGTAAGTCGTGTGAAATATTCGTAATTAGCTCCTTGCGGGCTTTTTCCCCTTCTTCTAACTGAGTAAACCCTTCTTCTAATTTTTTTGCCATCTGTTGAAACGATGTTGCTAATTCTTTAAACTCCCGTGGTTCTTTTCCAATTATATACATTGTTTCGAATTGTCTATCACTAAATTGCTTCGTTAATGTCATTAAATTTTTGATAGACCTCATGATAGGGCGTGTCATTAACCAGTAAATAAACGTTGAAATAATCAGTCCTACAACCGCAATTACTGTTAATAACCGTGTTTGTTCCGGTTCAAGTAACATTTTCGTCTCACTATACCATATAGCAATTACCAGGATACTGGTACTTAATAAATTCATGAGTAACAATTGAATACGTAATCTCATGATTCATTTCTTCCATTTGGCTCAAAGCGATATCCTATACCCCAAACTGTATGAATCCAATGATTCTTTATCGTATGCTTCTCGAGCTTTTCACGCAAACGACTCACTAGCACAGTAACTGTGTTTGATGCCCCTTCATGTCCAAAATCCCAAATTAATTCAAGAAGCTGCGAGCGAGAAAATACTTGTTTTGGATGTTTTGCCATGACATAAAGTACCTCAAACTCTTTCACCGTCAACTCCACTTCATTTTCACAAACAAGTACACATCTTGTCTTTGGATATATTTTTAAATCTGGAAATTCTATCACTTCCGATAGGGATTCTTTTGCTTGTATCGCTACCTGGCTGCCTCTTCTTAGTATAATTTGAACCCTTAATACTAATTCACGAGGGGAAAATGGCTTTGTTAAATAATCATCTGCTCCCATTGTTAAGCCTAAAATTCGATCCCTTTCCTCCCCTTTAGCAGTTAACATAATAATAGGGACATTTGATTGTTGACGAATTTCCCCGCATAGTTCCCATCCATCTTTTTTCGGCATCATCAAATCTAAAATAATTAAATCTGGTTGATGAGTAAGAAATACATCCCAACCTTCTGTACCATTTACAGCGGTATATACTTCATATTCTTCTCTTTCTAAATACCGTTTGCAGACTTCTCGAATATTTTCTTCATCTTCTACGATTAAAATTTTTTTCATATATTAACCTCTCTTCTTTTCACCAAAAATACAAAAATTTCTCTTATATGCTTTCATCTAATAAATATGTACCCCCCCTACTTAAGTAGGGGCATCACGCTTGGCTAAAAGCCGACGAAAATTCGTTACAACAAACAAAAAAATAAACTTATAAGGCTAAAGTTGATACCATCTTAAGACGGTTGTTTTTAACCACTCGTTTTGAAGAAAATTTGGATATGAAGATATAACAACTGATTGTATCACTAAATCAGAATCTCAAACTTCGATCTCTTAATGACCAAAAACCCTAAAAACTATATAATCCAGATGATAATTTTAACATTGAGTTATTTACATGACTAGATAAATAATCTTAATCGTGGTATTTATCTAGTCATACAAACAGAAAATTAAAAGCGGATTTTTTACGAAGATTATATATTTATCCTGTCAGAATCGACTTTATGATGTAACTGTTTCCCAAAATCTCTATAATCATAAGATTGTATCTTGAAAAGGTCTATATAAGACGATACTCTGCATCATAAACCTCATATTCATTATATACAAATACAACATACTATATAAAAGCTTACAATCTGATAAAAAGTCATTCCGATATATAGTTCTACAATAATAAAAAATCCTAGAAAAAAACAAATCAGTGTGCCCCGATTCTATATCGAAACACACTGATAGCTTCGTCTTCTTAGAAATGTCCACTTTACAGAAACAAAACCAATATTTAACTAAATTAGTGTCCAGTAAATATTGACAATTTCAAAATCAACCTACATTCGTATGTCTAACTTTTTAGGTGCAGTTTATTACCGGTGTTTTTTATAACTTTGCAACAAAACCGTTCCCTTTTACTTAGCTTTGTCGAAACTCCATCTATTTAAAGACGAACCAGTATGCACATCATTACCATATGTCACATAACCAGATCCCCCCTTATCTAACCCTATATTGTTACCATCAGATTGTAGGTTCCATTCTCTCTGGTAATCAAGGCTGCCTGGGCTATGTATAGGATTAAATTTAAAAGTACTTGCATTTTGTTTTTGGTCAAAATGGATATAACCATTTTGAAGTTTTAAATATTCATAGCCTGAATAAGCACTATTTTGAACTTTAATATGTATATCTTCACCTTTTTTGATTGGTTGTCCAGGTTTAGGCTGCCCTTTTCTTTCAATAATTACATTAACTGGTTGAGTGTAATTCCCAGCATACGCAAGATATTGCCATTTATCATTTCCTTTATAACTAAGCACAGGATTTCCACTAGCCTTCATAGTATAAGGAGTTCCTTCTACAATAAGTTCGTCGCTGAATCGATGGGTCAAATAATTTTCATATTCTTTATTATACGTAACAACTGTAGAGATTTTTTGTGTCGGAAGTTTCTTTTGTGCATCATTGATTTCAAATGTAACTTTTTGTAATGGATTGAAATCATTCAAACTTACAGCTTCTTTAGACTCATATACGTTTCCTTTTCTCACTAATGTTACTTGTTGTGTTTGTTTGGATTTTTTATTTTCAAAAGAAACAGAGACTTCATTACTCGCTCCGAATAAGCCAGGTACGACTGCTGCATAAAACTTTTTCGTAAATGGATCATAAGCACTATATGACAATTCCGGTTGCTGAATTTTTGTGAAAACACCGACTTTTGCGCCTTTCGAAACATAAGATTTTTTAGCATTTTCTAGATTCTCTTTCGCAACGATAACTTGATCTCCTCTGCTATTATCTATAAATTCATTTATCTTTGTAGAATCTACTTTAACATGCTTCAGAACCTCGTTAAACGTTAAATTTGTATCACTACCAACACCTTCTGGTGCATACATTCTAAACTTCGGTTTGTTCCCGATATCAGTCTCTAGTATTGTAGTCGAAGCATTTACACGAGATTCAAATTTTCCTGAATCTCCTAAATTCATAAATTCTCCATCTTTCTCAATATACAATTCCATTGTACTCGTAGGTAGTACTTCAACAGAAAGAATTGCACCTTGTTCAACAGCTTTCAATTCATCTAACGACAAGTAAATATTTACATCTGCTTGATTATCTACACTGTCTATCAATACTTCTGTTGTATTTCTTCCACCTTTTTCTGTACTTAACTGATTTGCTTTATAACGATCTTGTGTTGCCTTTACTGTACTGATAATCTTGTCCCCTAAACGAATGTTAAAATGAGGAGAAACATTTTGAGCAGACGCCGTCCCTGTATTTTTATATTCTAACTGTAAGCTCACTTTTGCTGCTTTTGCTGAATCAACAGTTTTTGCGGTAGACCAATCTATATTAGAAGAATATCTTTCGGTATCTGTTGATGTTTTCGAGTATCCATAGCTTACATTTAATGAGGCCTTCCCAGAAGGAACAGGACCGGCTGCGGAACCTTCCACACCACCTTCGACACCTGCTCCTACACCAAACGAATGTTGTGTCGATACACTTTTTTCCCAACCTTTATCAATGGACCCACCGTTTGAATCCGTAATAGCCGCAAGAGGAGTAACCCCAATACGTTTTATACCAACTTGCAAATTCGGTATATTTGCAACCACTGGATTAAACTCAGTATCAGAGTTACTGCCATAATACTGAACTTCATATGCATCTGTAAAAGGATCTCCATCCGAATTCGCGCTCATAGGATTTGTAATAAATTTCAATTTATCTTTGTCTCGCTCTGGATCCCATGCCTGTGCCTCATTTTTCCCGGTTTGTCGATTGAACTCAATTTTATAGCCTTTTATTTCTAAGTCGTTAGAAATACCATCTTGATCCCAATCGTTATTTTGTATTTCAATTTTTTCAGTAGACATCTTTCCCTTTTTTCCATCAGTTCCATAGATAAGATCTTTTCCTTCTTTTGCATTTGCATCCTCTTTGAACATTTCAATTGTGCTTCCTGCATTCGGCTGTTTTATGTCTGCTAAAGCAGGATATGCTAAGGTCAGTGCCATCGATACACTACCTAATACACTAAGTGTGGGCTTCAATTTCTTCATTTTTATTTTTCCTCCTTGATTTTTAGGTAAGTTAGAACACCTACTATTAAGAACAACTTCATCATATCTAATATATCTTTCATTTCTCTCTCATAAGTGTTACAAAAGTCTTTCATAAGTATAAAAAAAATCTTTCATACATCTATTACTGGTTCTGGTGCAAATATTTTTTGAAGATATAAATAAATAAAGAGATTCCTAACGGAATCCGCTTTTATGCTAGAATACCGAATAGTTGATGAATGAGGTTCACTTGATTTTGGACAGACTTCTCTTGAGAGGTTTGTCTTTTTTCATCATATGCATGGCTTCAATCCCAGCAAGAATCCATTTGGCAGTCCGAAAGGACTTTAAACTTAACATAGTACGTATGCGTTTCTTGATAAAGCGGTGATCCTGTTCCACAATGTTATTTAAATACCGAATTTGCCTCAACTTCACACCTATCGGCATGCTTTTTTCTTCATGTAATCCTTTGATAGCAACAGGATATGCTGGGTTCTTATCGACTGTAATCACTCGAGGTGTTACGGAATGACAGGAAGCCAAGGCTTTCTTCAAGAAGCGCTTGGCTGATTTAGCATTTCTATTCTTGCTCAGATAAAAATCGATGGTATTTCCTTCAGAATCCACAGCACGATACAAGTACATCCATTTCCCTTTGACTTTTACATATGTCTCATCGCCTCTCCAAGAATCATTGGTTTTCTTTAAATAGCGTCGAACTCGTTTGTCTAACTCAGGGCTATATTGATGTACCCATCGCATGATGGTAGTGTGAGCAATGGACAGACCTCGCTCCTCCATCATTTCCACTAAATCACGAAAACTTAGATTGTACCGTAGGTACCATCTTACTGTTAGCAAAATAATATCAGGCTGATAGTGCTTCCATTTGAACGAATTTTGCCTATTCACACTGAACACCATCCCTTTTCTAGATTGATAGTATCAGTATGGCCAAGTTTAAGAGATTTTTTGCACCAGAATTCAACTAAGTGATACTCAAGTTTATGAATCTCACTCTCTATTTTTTTGGTTACGAATATCACCGATAAACAACGTTTGCTAAATAATGTATTACTATGACCTAGTTTTACACGTATCTAGGCTGAATCTCATTATAATTCACGTGAAATTTTCAGGAATGTCGGGTTCCCTTATTCATATTCCATAATGTTACAATATTGGTCAAGCACGTTATAATTAAATCGTTCACTTTTCGCCATTTATTAAACTAACGGGCAGGATATGTTAATCAATTCGCGAATACTTCAAATAATCATTAGCAAAGATTCTGCATGAACCATAAAAAATGGTATCCTTAAAAAAGTGAAGGGGCGGCATAGCCTTATGAAACTAGGACATATAATGATTTTCGTCAATGACATGACAAAGGCGAGATGGTTTTATTCTGAATTGCTGGGTTTAAAAACATTGTTAGAGCAAGAAAATAAGCTTGTATTTGCCCTTGACGGCTGTCAGCTTATAGCTTTTAAGTGTGAAAAGACCAAAGAAATTGGAGATTATTCAAACGAGGCTAGAACAGTTTTGGTGTTAGAGGTCGTATCTGTTGAGCAAACTTATAAGGAAATGAAGGAAAAGGGTATTCAATTTTTGCATGATAAACCTACTCAAGGGCGATATGCTGCTTTCGTAGATCCGTTTGGTAACGTGCATGAAATCGCTGAATCGTTCGGATGAGTCCCACGGCAACAATTCTTTCTTTTTCGGGCCATTTATAAAAACCTTTAAGACGATATGATAAAACCGTGATTTAAAAGTATATAGAGTTGAAATATGTAAAGAGAAGCCCTTTAAATATGTTCCTTAACCTTATTTTTATCACCGTTTATATGTGTTCTGTAAACAAATGTTGTTAAAATCACCTCAAAAAGTTAACGGAATTCCAGTTCTGTTAACTTAAAATGACGGGTGGTCCCAAAAAGCAGTAATCTTTGCCGTGCCCCTTATAGAATAAAAGTGTCCTAGCAGTTCAAGATATTGATCCCTATTGTTTGTATTAAATTAGTTTGTTTTGCCTATAAGGGGTACCGCCACATCGCCATCAACTTAAGCATTTAGGCTATTTTTAAAGTTAAAAGCACGTTACTATTCTTTTATATTAACGGGAAAGAGTGACGTACTTTTTATGCATAATTTCAGTGTACACAATGACATTATTTTTTGCACCAGAACCGGATAAACTACTGGTGTGCTATATTAATCTCCACTTTCCTCGTTATTACAAGCTAATAATGGTTCGTACATCATTATAGCGTGATTCTCCGTTACATATTGATCTTCTACAAACTGTTTCTGTTGGCTATATACTCTACGTTGAATAACATTATGTCGTATATAACCACCCCAGTATGCAGATTGGATTGAGTGTTCTTTTTCATAAACTTCATATTGATAAAGCTGCGGATAGGCTGTTCTCCATTCACCAACTAAATGTTTATCTGTGATATAAAGGTGAAGTTGATACGATTGGTCCGTTTCATTTTTAATTTGTAAGTCCAAATAGTTATAGGAACAAGTCGCTCCGCTTCCAAACGGCTGGGTCCGCTTGGAATCAGGAAAGACATCAAAGCTATGACGATATCGCTCTGTTACTGTCAGTGGTGTATGTAAGGTCATCCAATATATTAAATTTGAAAGCTGACAAAGCCCTCCTCCAATGCCTGCTTGAAAAGATCCATAGTGTAGTATCATACCTTCTACATACCCTTTTCTCCTAGTAGGCTTACCTATTAAACGCCAGTAAGAGAATGTTTCTCCCGGTCTAATGACGATACCATCTAGCTGTTTAATGGCAATCTTTAAATTAACAACTTTATTCTGTTGATACCACATATCTACATCCTTGAGCTTACGAAGTAGTATCGTTCGGTGCTGAATCGCTGTACAGGGTAACTTTTCTTGTTGTAAAGTTTTTGCGTATGTTTTTCCGTCTGCTAACCACTGGATGTACCTCTTTGTAGAGTAATACCATGTTCCTAGCATAATACGATACTTAGAACGCTGTTTAGGACGTAACTTCACTATATTCATTTTATTTCCTCTCCTCTCTCTATCGTATTTATAAGTGGTTGGAAGCATATCTCCTTCTGTGTATTAGTAGGAAAACGAGCACCCTTTCGCTATGAATAAGAGTGCTCGTTTTTTCTTTTATGGATAATTCTCGAATCGTTATAGTCTCTCCTAGTAAGCGAAAATTAAATCCACTTCTTTGAAATGCCCATTTTATTCAATAAAAAGCAGCCTTACCCACTTAATATCAAACGATTAACTACACCTCCAACGGTTAGATGCGCCCTAAAAATTAGAGGAGGGTGTAGTTTTTTTATAAAACAGCTTTTAAAAATTTAATCCAAAGAGTTTACCGCAACTTGGAATTGTCCTGTAGATCCATCATCATTTGAAACGTAAATTTTATATGTTCCCACCGGTAATGGAGATAAAGCATTCCGCACATTTGTAACATTAATTTTTTGTTCACCCGGTTTTATATAACCACCAACGATGGGCTCCTTATTTGGACCTTTTACGCTATATCCCATTTTATTTTGACCATTATTTTTTATAAAAAAGCTTAAATCTGTACTCCCCTTATATACAAAAGAAGTTACAGCCTCTCCAGTATAATCCAGTGTTTGAGTTAATAATAGGTCTGTAGGAACATGTTCAATTACATTGATTGCATCATTTGATTTTTGTACCTCTTCAGCATAAGCATTATTACCTAACACGCCAAATGTTAATGCTGAAATTACTCCACAACTAACTATTAATTTATTTAAATTCATTTTAAGTTCCCCCTTGCTGTTTGTATTACATTACCATCATACATTCTTTTTAAGAGGATTTTAATGTAATGATTCATATCTTTAAAACGGTATATATTAACATCCATTCTTTAATCATTATGAAGAAGTATTATTCGCTTAGCACTTTCTCATTCTCCACGATCATTTTACTTTACTTTTCTTCTTTATCATTTTAGCCAAGAAGACTCCCTCCTCAAAGAGCGTGAAGTGATGAATACGAAAAAATGATCACCTAAATCTACAAAATTGGCTCCTTCCCCATTTATTAAGTCCCCTTCAAAGCTCTTTTCTTCAAGTAAACTTTTTAAAGTATATTATTATCAAATAAATGTATCACAACAAAAAAAACCTAAAAATCACATAGTTATTTCATAAGTAAACAATTATTTTGGCCTGAATATAAGTACTTATGCTGAATTTTTATGGTTCTGGTGCAAAAAGATGATAAATAAAAAAGAATCAAGGATTCCTAACGGAATCACCTGTTAAGCAGTTAATCCAAACACCTGGTTGATAAAAATATTCTGATTTTGGACAGACTGGTCCTGCAAATCAATTTGTTCTTTTTTGACCATATGCATGGCTTCAACACCACTCAATATAGAGCGTATACGTTTTTTAATAAAACGATGATCTTATTCTACTATGTTATTTAAATATTTTATCCTTTGGATTTTGGTGCCTATTGGTATCCTTTTTTCTTTCTTCAACTGTTCGATAGCAATTGGATAAGCAGGGTTCTTATCAACCGTGATGATACGAAGCTTTGAGACATGAAAAGACCGCAAGGCTTTCTTGAAGAATCGCTTTGCAGCCTTATGATTTCTAGATTTACTCAAATAAAAGTCAATCGTGTTTCCTTCAGAATCAACAGCACTATATAAATACATCCATTGTCCTTTTACTTTTATATATGTTTCGTCCACTCTCCATGAATTCGTTTGTTTGAGATGACGTCGAATTCATGGTCCATATTGATGTACCCATCGCATAATAGTTGTATGAGCCAGGAATAACCCTCGTTCCTCCACCATTTCCACCAAATCACGAAAGCTTAAGTTGTACCGTAGGTACCAACGTATAGTTAACAAGATGATGTCTGGCTGATAATGTTTCCACTTAAATAAATTCTCCTTTTCCATACTGATTACACACCTTTTATAGAGTAGTACTATCAGTATTTCCAAGTTTGATAGACCATTTTCATCTACTTCAAAGTTTTTGCACCCGAACCGAAGTAAAAGAATTACCGAAAACAGGATCTTCTGTTGGGATTGATATGGGATTAAAGGATTTTGCTATTCTTGCAAATGGAACTACATACAAAAAACCTAAATTCTTTCGTACATTAGAAAAAAATTAGCGGAAGCACAACGCATCCTTTCCAGAAGAGCGAAAGGTTCTTCGAACTGGAATAAATAACGTGTGAAAGTGGCACGAGTCCATGAACATATTACTAATGCAAGAAAAGATTACTTGGATAAAATCTCTACCGAAATCATCAAAAACCACGAAGTAATTGATATTGAGAATCTACAAGTAAGCAATATGCTGAAAAACGGGAAACTTGCCAAAGCAATCAGTGAAGTATCTTGGTCACAATTTCGAAATAAGTTGGAATACAAAGCAAAATGGTACAGGAAGCAAGTTGTAGTTGTCTCAAAAACATTTGCTTCTAGTCAGCTATGTTCAAATTGTGGTTACCAAAATAAAGACGTTAAAAATCCAAATCTTCGTGAATGGGATTGTCCTTCTTGTGGCACACATCACGATAGAGATATTTACGCAGGACTGAATCTTAGAAACGAAGCGATTCGTCTCTTAACAGTAGGGACTATGGAGATAGCCTACCGCTAAGTTTCCGTACTTAGGAATCTCCCACTTCAAACAGTCCGTTAGGACGTTAAGTGGTGAGTAGTTCAATTTACTGCTTTTTTGGAGTATTGATAGGATTACTGTCATAAATCACAAAATAAAAACACAGGAGTTTGTCACCTCTGTGTTTCTTCGAATTTTCTCTGATTGATTGCTCGATAAAGAGAACCTTGTGATACCACAAGAACCTTACTCACCAGTAATCATAAACAACTGGGACATTAACTTTTCCGGTGTGATTCAGCAGGCGAATATGGTACTTCATGGGCAATTTGCTCCAGTTGAACCGATTTGACCAGGTGATTCCGCTTAATACGGAATAAATAAAGAAAAGCCGACTTAAATTACAGAGCCGGTTTCTTTTGTTATTTCACATATACATTGGCTACATTTATCTCTACATTAGATATTTATATTTTTCTTCCTGTCCCACAATTTTAATTGGGAAAGGTTGAAAAAAATGATTCAAATCAAAGTAACACCTGAAATGCTAGAAGAAGCTGCTAATCGTGCAAGTAATACCAGAATCACATTAGAATCTATACATAATAATTTATGTAATGAAATTGATCATTTGTGTTTTCAATGGATTGGTGCCTCTAATCAACAGTTCATTCAAATGTTCAATGATGCGAAACCAAAAGCTTTTACATCTATCAATTCACTTGTACAAGTATAAGTGAATTTGAAACGCATCGCCATAAAATTCCGTAATGCGGATAATCAAGATTTTGAACTTTTACAAAAACAAACTTTTAAATACATAATTACTTCAAACATCATATAGAACCAGGTTTATCTTATCTGGACAATAATAGCTTAGTCCCCCACAACGAGAGAGGGGAACATTTACATTTCCCTTATTTATTTTACCACTTGAACAGATGCTGGTTTCCAACCCTGATTCTCTACCCAATCAATATCAACCTTATATTTTTTATTACTTTGCTTATCCCGTACATTACCGTAGGCTTTATTATTACCATTATTCCCAATAAAATCGAAAATCAATTGGCTCTCTGGAACATCAACAGCATAAGAAATTGCTTTTTTCATCTCATTCCAATCTACTGTTCCTTCTTTAAATTGCATTGCAGGTTTTGCTCCTTGCTCTGTACCAATTGGCTTCCAAGAAGGATTAGTTTGAGAACCCTTTTCTTGAGATGCCGTTTTTTCTCCCTCTTTATTTTCATTTTCGCTCGTTTTTACCGATTTTTCTGCTTTTTGTTTCTCTTCTAACAGTGCTGCTTCTCTCTCTTCACGTTTCTTCTCTTCTAACAGTGATGCTTCTCTCTCCTCACGTTCCTTCTCTTCTAACTGCGCTGCTTCTTTCTCTTCACGTTTCTTCTCTTCTAACTGCGCTGCTTCTTTCTCTTTATGTTTCTTCTCTTCTATCTTTGTTGCTTTCTTTTCTTGAGCAATTGCTTTCTTTGATGTATCAGAAGGGGAAAACAACTGGTATGTCACTATACCAACTGTCACTAATACCAAAGTAAATGCAATATTAAAAATCACCTTTTTACGACGATTTTGTTGTTTTTCTTGAAACCTGCTTCCTTGTCCCATTTTTTAAACCTCCGAGTTTATTTTCTCTTCTAATCTTTATGCATTATCCTTATAATTCTTAATATTTTCATTAAATAATGGAAATGAATTACAATTCCCATACAAGATTTCATATCATAATAAAATTTGTGTTGTTTCAAGCATCTGACATATGTTATTCAAAAATATTTTAATACATTAAAAATTGATAAGCATCTGTTCGTAAGAAACCTTCAATTTTATTCAAAGGCGATTCCAATTACGTCCACATTAGATCTCCTGTAGAAATCTTTTTAACAATTAAGCCCCTTCTTCCCTTATTTATAATTTTCAAATTAAACTGCCCTCTATGGTACAATAAAGATGTGTTGTTTTCTACTGGGGTATGTCGTAAAATCAAAAGGGATTTTATCTCTTTTACCTTTTTTTCAGAGTAACTTTCACCACTAGGAGACTCTATTATTCCTAATGTAATCTTTAATTCGCTTTCATCAAAAATCCATTCTTTATTAAGTTCCCTTATCTTTTGTATAAAGCTTCTTTTGGTTTTTCCTATATAAATCAATGTTTCATTCTTAGCATATACTCTAGAGATTGCAAATATTCCCTTCTTAAAAGCTTCTTCTCTATTATAAAAATCATTTAAACTATACAATCCATACCATTTAATATGTACTGTTTCTATTAACCTCACCTCATTTTTATGACAATATTATAATTTCTGAACGTTCAAATTATTATGGATACATAGCCTTGATTACTTGAATTATAAATAGTGCTTTTCAATAATACATTTTATTATTACTAATTTCAATAATGAATATGTACATATTCATTATTGAATGGCTGCAAAAAAACATGGGAATTTAATTCAAGCCCTATATCAAAATGAAAATAAAAAACACCTGTGATATACACAAAGTGCTTTTCTCTTGTCAATTTATCTATTTTCTTTTTATAACCCAAACTCCTTCGAATCGTACTTTTCTAGAGTTTGCTGCAATTCATTTTTTTCATATGGAATATGTTTATCTGTCTGTACATCTTCAACATTTTCTCCACCTGCTAATAATCTCCTGTACTTAAAAGAGTGCCCTGTTAATAATGGTGTAATTATGTTGTATGGCCCTCCTTTTGTTTGATTACTTGTATCATAAAATAAGTATCTGAAGCTGATATGTGGTCTACTTTACTGATAAAAATAACAAATAAAAAAGGAATCCTGCATGTTCGTTATAGTGATTTTCAGGTTCTGGTGCAAACCTCGAATGCTGTCAAAATATACACAAAAATATGAGAGTAATTACGAACGTTCAATCTTTACAAAGTATAAAAATACGGATTTTTATATTGACTTCCGAACAACTCATTCTCATGAGAATATAACATTCATGTTGGATTATCTACGTAATCATTTTTGCACCAGAACCTCTTTTACATTTCAGTTAATTTTGCAAAAGAAGTTAATAAAATATATCTAATTATTGATTCACCGCTTTGGCTACAAGTGCTGCGTATGCTTCTGCACCTACTTTGGTTAAATGCACACCATCAGGTGCAAAGTAGTCTCCCTTTCCAGCACTTGCTGCATACCAATCTACTAGAGTTATATTCGGATATTCAGATGTTGTCGCTTTTAATCTCTCATTCACGATTGATTCCCACGGACGTGGTACCCTCGTATTAATAAATATCATTTTACGTTCATTCCCAATTAAATTTATTAATGATACAAGTTGCTCCGTAGTAAAGGCTCCATTTGTACCTAGCCCAATAATGACATAGTTTCCTAAATTCCCTTCATTCTTTAACTGTTCAACTATAGGAATCGCTTTTGACAGCTGGCGACCAATCTGTGCATCAATCCTAATATCAGGAAAAGTATTTTTTAAATATGGAGCAATATCAATCATAACGGAATCGCCTATCGCTGTAATGCTGGGAGAATTTTTAGGTTGCGCAGAATCTACTTCTTTTGATTCTTCTTGATTCTTGGGCGTCTCTTGAATTGGATTTTCCCAAACTGCAACTGGATGTTTCGCCGGTTGTGTTTGTACTGCTTCCACCTTATCTAGTTGCGGATTCTCCTTGGCCTTACTAACTTTTGATAACCCAAAGACGGCTATCGACGAAACGAATACTGCACAAATTAAAGCTAACTTAACACCTAAAGCGACATTTTGAAGTCTTAAATTCTTAAACTGAATATTTCGAAGCGCACCTTGTCGGATTGGTTTTTCAATATACTTCCATGAAATTTGCGCAATCATTATAATGAGAAGAAATTGAAGAATTGCTCTTATTAGTGAAAAATCCCCAGTATTTACTTTTGGAGTCGTCAATGTAAGAATTGGATAATGCCAAAGATATATGCCATACGACCTTATTCCTATCCAACGTAAAGGTCTAAATCGTAAAAATTGAGCGATACGGCTCGCTGGATGAGCAAGATTTGCCACTAACAATGCTGTTGCAATTGATAAGAGAACCATTCCTCCATTGTATAGAAACGGATCATATTGATTCGTCTTCCAAAACATAAGCAAAATAATAATAAGAGCAGTTCCTCCCACTACATCAAGAATGAGACGTGCCTTTGGAATAATTTTATTTGCAAGCCTATTGCTTGGCCAAATTAAGGCAAGTGCCGCTCCAATAAGTAAAGAAAAGGCCCTCGTATCTGTACCATAATAAATTCTACTCGGATCAGCTCCAGGTTCATACAAAATTGCCATCGCTAAAGCTGAAGCAACAGCTCCCAGACAAATCAATAAAATCATACGGGATTGTTTTTTTATGTGGTAAAGCCCTAAACTAATGATAAACGGCCAGACAACATAGAATTGTTCCTCAACTGCTAACGACCAAAAATGATTCAATGGAGAAAGCTGGTTAAAATTATCAAAGTACGATAATTTATGATAGATATACCACCAGTTACTAACATAAAATAACGCCGCTAATGAATCTCCACACATTTTTTCAAGTAAAGAGCTATGAAAAATCGTAATCCAGGCCAACGTTATAACGAGCATAACAAACATTGCTGGAAGCAATCTCCTTGCCCTACTAAGCCAGAATTTCTTCAAATCAATTCTCTTATTTCTCTTCCACTCCATCGCTAGAATATCTGTAATTAAATAACCTGAGAGTACAAAAAATACAGTAACCCCTAAAAATCCTCCAGGCATCCAATTAAAATTAATATGATACAAAATAACACCTAGTATAGCTAGGCCCCTTAGACTGTCTAATCCAACCATATAACGACTATTTTTTTTAAAAGGTTTAGTCACCTACAATCACCTCTATTTCTTGGAAATTAGGTAAATAATAGCGGTATAAAATGCTATTAATTTCCTAAAATCGTATAAGCTAAACTATTACAAACATCATTTGGGAAGGCTCTCTTTTTTATAATAACATGCACAGCAACTAACACTTTATCACTTTATCACTTTATATGGTAGTTAAATTTTCTCGATCCACACTGAATAGTCCCTTATAAGCCCCATACAAGTAATAAATTATTACAAAAACAAAAAAAACGAGCTGAATTCCCCATAAATAACTGTAGAGATATAAAATTTTCACTTTTGGGATATTTCAAAATTTTAGCTCGATGGGCATGTAGCGGTACCCCTAATGAATTTTTTACTTTCTTAGTGCCTCAGCAGGCTCAGTATTAATAAGCTTATAACTTGCTGTTATGCTGATCACGATAACAATAATTGCTGTTACTAAAATGGAAAGAAACATTTGAAGTATCGTGATAACTAAACCAAGATCAAAAGCAATACTGATAAAATATGTGAAACTAATTAGAAAAGCATTAAAAACAGACGCCATTCCCGATAACAATACATTTTCACTGAGTATCATTCTTCGTATTGCGCCTTTACTAAAACCTAGTGCAGATAGTAGCCCCAATTCTCTATATCTTGAATTTTGCAACTTAACAAGCAGAATGATGCTGATAAAGAGACCTATTGCTAAAATCAGAATGGATACTATTAAAAACAGGCGGTTAAGGCTATTAAAGGTGCTTTACAAGGCCGCAACTTCGCTTGAAATATTTTTACTATCTATATCTTTTACTTTCAGCATTTTGTTCACAGAAACAATATCATCAAAACTTATCACATCATAGCTAATTGAATAACATTTTTTATCCTTGATATTCTTATAAAACTCCTGATCAACGTCAGAGATTACAATGAAATCATCATAACCAGCATTAAAGATACCGCTAATCATTATAGGAGATTTGAATTCAAATGCTAGTGGAACCAGCACACCAACATACGGGAATTTTATCAATGCTGGATTTCGAGATGTTTGGATACAGGTGGGTAAATGAAAAGGACTTACCTGTTGCCAGGGTTCTGATCTATTGAATGCCGCGTCCTCTCTAAACAAAAGAATAGATTTTATTTTGTTAAAAAACGGTTGGAACCCAATTATGGCGGATGTGGTAGGAGAAGAACAGCATGACAGAACGTCAACCGCTCTCTGGCCGTCCGATCACGCTGGAGTAGTGGTTAGCTTGGTACTTCCCTCCTAAAAAAAGGCTATCTTAAAAGACCCTGATAAATAAAGGATACAATCAGGGAAATATGAATAACGATAATCTGCTACTCCTATAAAACAGATTATCTATCTAATCGTGTAGGATTCTCTGTAGTTTTTGCTTCATAGAATCCATTTAATACACGGCCACCTTTACTTTTTAACACCTTCACAGGAGTCGGACGCTTGTTTATAAGCGCTACTCCCCCTCGTTGATACATTTCATTCACTAGATTAATATGCATTTCAAATGCCATACCACGGTTTCCTAGTCCCATTGTTATTCCTCACTTTCCACTTGTAATTTTCTATTTCAATTGAATATGCAATATCCCATATTTATTTATTGTAATATCAATTTATTAACTATCATTTAATAGCGCATCATTAATATTCATTGATAAATCAACATTTGTAATTTGATTCCTTATATTAAGCTCTGATAAAATACTTTTAAACACTTTATTCAAATGTTTACATTGGGATTTATTGTTATACACAGCTATACGTTTTTTGTTTATTATATAGCAGAAGAGTAAGGTAAGAGTTACTCTTTGCCATTTTAGGAAAGGTTCTGTTGGAGACAACAGGACCTTTTTTCGTAAAAGGATTAGCTTACTTTTAAAAACTTTGCAACAGAACCGAATTACTACTTACGCCAACATAGTTTTATTGTTATATTTAAAATATGAGAATTTGTGAAATTATCAATACGAACAATTATTAGTAATAGGAGGTTTTATTATCAAAGGAAAACATCGTAACATTACCCTCGCAATATTAGGACTATATTCCGTTCTGATTCTCTACTTTATGTTCCTTGGTTTCGATAGATTGGGATTAAAATATATTAATCATGAATATGAATTCCAGTTAATTCCGAGTAGTATTCCTTTGAGCTTGCCAAATATGGTAGATAGAGAAGATTTTAATCTATGGTTTTTTAATTTTGGAAATTTAACAGCATTCATACCTTTTGGGGTATTAATTCCTATGTTATATCGTTGTAGCTTTATTAGATTTATTACTTCATTCTGTATTTCTATTCTTATACTAGAAGTACTACAAATGGTTACTTTTCTTGGTGGTTTTGACATTGATGATGTAATTGTGAATGCAATGGGTGCTACGATAGGATTTTGTGCCTATAAAATAGGATTTCGCTCTAATAATACTTTGAAAAACTTTATTATTACAGGTGTAATAGCATTTATCTTGACATTAGGAGTACTTGTAGTTGTAGGTGAAATTAATAAATCATTAGAAAAGGAACAACAATCCCCCAAAAATGGAACCGTTATAGCGCTAAATCAACTGACAGAAAGTACTGGATATGTACCGAATGTTAACAATTCCACTAGCTTTGAAGTGGCTCATAAAAAAATTGAACCTAAATTAAATATGTTTAGTAGTAAAGGGACAAATTCTCAGCAATTTAAATACTTGCTAAAAGGTAAGTATGCAAAACTTTCGGGATATCTCGGTATCCCTGATAGTGCGAGCAAACATTCCGGTAAGATAATTTTTTCTATTGATGGAAAAGATGTACAAACCATTCGATTTTCTGAAGAAAGCATATCTACATCCACAAGTTCCTTTAAGATAGAGTTGGCTAAAGCAAATGAACTTAGTATTAAATTTATTGATACAGATGCATTGCTATGGGATGTCAAGCTTACAGAATGGAAAAAATAATGAATTGAATTCCACTAGTTTAGATACTAGCGGATTAAATCTCTGGTTTAATACTACAAATGGTACAAACTTACCTGGGGCTATAGTCTCAGGTGTTTTTTGTTCGTTGTGTTCGTTTGTTTTGTTACCCCTTATCATCCCTTAACAACAAATAAGACGATAAACCGATCACGGCAGCGCCTAAAATAGCCATTCCTATACACATGTATGTTATAACCTTATCAAATGTCCATTTTTTTCAGTTTCACATTCATTGTGTAATTTCTACAAAATAAAAATGAAAGCACCCGAATGGATGCTTTCATTTTTATTTCATATAACCATTACTATCGAAGTAATATGTTACCCCGTCAATTACCCTTGATTCATTTGTTGCAAGTCCATAATTTCCAGGAATCCAATACATCCATTTCCCATTAGCAGACGACTGTTCCCAACCTTCTTTCCTAACTAGCTTTCCACCAGGGTTGAATAAGTACCATCTACCGTCTATCTTCAACCAAGGGCTATTATTATCACAAGGATCAGATGGGTCAAACATAAGTATCCCCTTGACATAATACCAATCTACTTCATTTTCACTTTGCACCCAGGAGTCTATGGAAACCCTATTAATATTCAAATGGTAAATCAGAAATAACCTGTCCTTTTTCCTCTTCATGACCTTCATCACATAATGCCACAGCAGGTATAACTAATCCTGCCGTTAACGAAAACGCTATTATTTCTTCTTTGCTTTGCATGTTTTTCACCCCGTGAAATCAATAAAATAATATATAAAGATGAATTATTTTATTGATTGTGTCAAAAATAGAAGAGTGCATTTTATCAACATTTTTTATAAAATTAATTGTCTATTATTTGTTATTTGCGACTGATGATATGTGTCACTCCTGAATTAGAAAGATACACATTTTGGGGAGTTTTACAAAAAGAAGATATCACGCTTACTGACGTAACATAATTAAAGGAGAATAGAACTTGATAAAACATATACTCAGTTTCATTCTTGGAACAATTGTTATATTAATTGGTTCCTCTTGGATTATTCCTTACACCCTCGAAGCAATTGACAGTAACGTAAGTCATATTACTCGTGACAAAAAGTATTTTAGTAAGCTATATGACTATGATATTAACCTTTGGATGATTGCAAACTTTATATTTTTCATTTTTTGTGCAATTACTGTTCTTATATGTAAGTTACCTAATTATAAGAAGAACAGAAGTACTCATATAAAAAAATATAGTCATACAAATCAGCGTAAAAAAGCAAAGAGAAGGCGTCGTAAATAATTGTTTTTTATAGGGGTACTCACATCCATCAACTTAAGAATTTAGAATTACCCAAAACGAAAAAGAGTCCTAAATTAATTGGGCTCTTTTTACCTTTCTAAAATGTGAAATTTTGTATAAAAGTTTACATTCACTTCTTGAATCATTTATAGCTAATTTTGTAATAAATTTTTCAATATAGGTATAACTGTTATTTATGGTTTTGATATAAAAAATTAACAAAAAACAATATAATATAAATAAGATAGTAATCCCTTTTGTATTCTCCTTGTACTAAAGATAAGATTGTGTTCCCGATCTTATCTTTTTTCTTTGGAGATTTTTGATACAAAAAAGGAATCCTTATAATAAGGATTCTGCAACAGAAAATAACAAAATATAAATAATAAAAAGAATTACTTATATTATAGCTCATATAGCAATAATATAATATTGAGAAATATTTACATAAATTCAGTATGTATTACGTAGTGTAAGTAAAGCTAATTTCAAAATTTGATATACTAAAAGAAAAGATTAGGATGATAAGGCTATGCCAACAAAAGAATTTCAAGACACAATACAGCATTTTTCTTCTTTCTTATTAGATAAAGGAAGAAAACCTTCCACAATTAAACGATATGTTTATGATATTGAAGATTTTGGTCAGTGGTTGCAAAAATCAAAAAAGCTTCCCTTACGCAATATATGGACGACACTTAGTACCGAGGGTTATGAAGAGTATTTTAATGATTTAAAGAAGCAACGAAATTACTCTGATAAAACGATACATCGTGTTTATATTGTCCTAAGTAGACTTTATCAATATTTAGGCCTACCTAATCCATTAGAAGATATGAATCTCATGATTCAGCCTAATCGGGCGTTACGTGATGAAGACTTTATTTCTAAAGAGGAAGAAAAACGGCTAAAGTACATATTAACTTCATTAGAAGGATTAACAGAAAAACAACGCTCCGCTCGTCCAGTACTTATGGATCGTAACATTGTTATTGTGCATTTACTCATTAATGTTTGTCATCTATGTACAGTCATGCATTATAACTGCAAATATGTATAAGAATATAAACGGTATACTATACGGATTCATTTGGATTGAATACAGAATTTAAACTTAATGAATTGGTGGATGTAGAATAAAAACGGGCTGACTCGAAAGAGCCAGCTTTAATTCACAGCAGGTAAATTGATATTTGTAAAGGTGTTATTCGAATTGATGAAGTTACGAATATGATTTTTATTTGTGTAATATTTTAAATTCAATGGTGCTGTTCCTGTATAAACAAATCCATTGTCTTTTAAAATTAACTCGTTTACTCCCGCTGCTGCCCCTGAAGCTAAGAGAGCAGCGAATGCTGGATTATCAATAGTAACATTGCATTTCTCTACTATATAAGTTGTATATGGACGATTTGTATCAGATAAGAATAAATTATTTTTCGTATTAATGGAGATAGCACAGTCTTCCAGTGTAGTGTATGGTACTTGATTATCCACATTTGTAATACCAACTTCGCACGTTGTATCTATAAGTTTTGATTTAGTAACTCTAATATTCATTGGACGCCCACTAAACAAATGATTTCTTAACTCGCAATTAAGAAATTCTGACCTTGTGAACTCACAAACGTCTACATTTTGAGTATTAGGGTTTTCTGATCTGACTCGTAGATTTTCGAATTTACAACTATCATATTCTTTAACTTTAAACGTCATCTCTCTTTGTGTTAAAACCGATTTAAAGGTACATTTTCTTATTTTATTTGCTTTTATCCATGGTGTGGTAGTCGGATTTTCTGTAAAAATAATGTGATTATTATCAAATGTGCAATTATCTCCCAATGTAACGAAATCAGGATTTACGTATTGATTGTTAGATAAAGAAACCCTATACGAATCATTAGTTAAATTCATATTACCGCCTGTAAAACTATTTTCTATAATATTCACAAATGCCGCACTAAAATTAGAAGTCATGAGTCCAATGTTATTTTGACAGTTGTATAAGAAATTATCCTTAATAGTTGCATGCATTAAGGAATAAAGATTAATCGCTAGGTAGTCTATATTGTAAATATGATTATGTTCTATTAAGACATCATAGCAACCAACTAAAATGCCGTGATAACTCCCGTAAATTTCGTTATCTTTTATTGTACAGCTTGCTCCGTATGAATCTTCCATGTTTATTGAATAACGAGTTGGATCGTTGAAAATAGGTTTCCCATCCAAAAACCTAACCAATCCTTTTCCGTTATCGCGGATTTTATTATTTATAACTTCGTTGTAATTCCCCCCTAAAGTGATACCACCCCTATGACCATTAAAAACCTCGCATTTTTCAACAGTGTTATGGTGAGGGATACCACCAAACATAATTGTATATTGCAGATTCTTATTTACATTGTTTTCATTATAAAATTGAAGTCTAAATTTCATTGCGTTAACTGGGATTGAAATATCTGTATAGATTCTTCTTTTCTTCATAACCCCTATGAATTTGTTGTTATTATCGTAAAAGAAGATATCCAAGTCTTTACTATTTAAATTTGTTGTTCTAGCGTATCCTGCACCAGCTATAAGAAAGGAAGTAATCTTTGGTGTTAAATCTTGAGGTATGTTTAACATCTTTGTTGTGAGTGTATTCGTAGAAGGAATAGGTTGTCCAGTGTTGTAATCTAAGGTACTCAAAGTAAGACCTTGATCAAATTCTCCATAATCAAATATCGAGTTTGAGCTAAATGAAATATTATCGCCCATATAATCGCGAACCTTACAATTTTTCACAGAACAATAATTTGAACTTTTTTGAAAGAGAATACCATACGTATGCTCCATTGCTACTTCTAAAGGATTAGAGAAACTTCTGTCGTCCCTACATCCAATTATTGTTCCAACAAATAAATTAGAATTGGTGACTTTACTAAATACGATACTATTCCCTTTGAAGTTGTAATAATCAGTAGTTGTTCTATTGTCAAATGGCGATTTTTTATTAGAATCGTATATAACTTTTAATGTTGATCCATTTAAATTAAAATCCAAATCGGAAACCATAACAATCTCACGTGGGTAACATAGAGCGTAATTGCCTTTTGGAAGAATAACTTCAGAGTAATTATTAGATGCTGCAAATTGTAACGCATTGTTTATCCCCTGAATATTCTTATCAGCTTGTATATAATCTGCATCTACATAGGGTTTAGTAGGTAACCCTTCTTTTATGCCCCACTGATTTAATTCAATTAAATAATCCAATTATTATCACCTCTTAAATTTCTTAATATAGTATATTCATTGATAAAATAAACCGTCCCTTAAAAGGAGATGGTTTTAAAAATCATTTCACATATACATAGGCTTCATTTGCAGTAACGTAATATGTTTTGCCTTTGCTATTGTGTGGTGCTACCCCATTGCTATCAAGCTAATATTTTAGAGTACCCCCAGAACGAAATTTTGTATTAACTTGTAACAAAAAAGCTTATTTTTTTGTTTTGAGGTATTTGCTTTTCTTAGCTTGATGGTGATGTGGTGATCCCTAAAAACAAGGACAATAAAAAAGACCGTCTAACGACGGTCTCATGAAGTAAAGCCCCCCTTTAGTTGAACAAAAGCAGGTAAGTTTCTCATGATTTCTCACTTCTTAAAGTTTTTTTGTTTGACAAAGATAAAGTGGTCTTCAGGCTTCCAAACGTGCAGATGGTCAGCGATGTATCCGCGTAGCCACAACACGCCATTAATTCGTCTAAGATAAAAGCCTTTCGGAAAATCATCGTCTTTAGTTAATATTTCCGATGCTATTGTGATGGAGCCAGATGGAGCTTGATGTTGTTGTGAGGCATTCCCCAAATAACCTTCAGGCTGTTCCAGATACTCCAATCTTAGTTGAGGTCCCAGCTCAAGCGGACACAATTCCAAACCAAGTTCGCTCGCTCTTTTAAAGAGCTGAGCCGTAGTAGCTCCATCAGGAAAGCCAAGGTCTATAACGGTTAGTTCAACGGTCTGCAGGCTGTACTTTGTATTAGAAGTCGTAAATTTATCATCAGCTAGCAGTCTTTCTCCATACTCATTCATCAAAATGGAGTATTGTTGCAATTTCTGAATAAGCTGTGATTTCGTAAGTCCGCCAACCTCTACTGTTCTAGTAATAATTGGACAATCAGGGTATATTCGCATTTGTAGTCACTCCTAAAAAATTGGGTATAAGAATTTAAAATTAATACATTCTACAATTTTCCATAAATCCCCTTGTTGGAGTAAAGACCCATCGCTATTAAGCTAACAAAACTAAACTTTCTTAAAATGAAAAAATACGCTATTCTTTCTGTAGAATCATAGGAAAGGATGGTGTTTTTATATGTCGATATCTGACGAGTTACACCTATTTGCACAGGAGATTCAGAATTTTTTATCCCCAAATATCTTACAGAATCTAGCTAGGGATGTTGGGTTTGTACAGCGAACAAGTAAGTATCAAGCACAAGATTTAGTAGCTTTATGCGTATGGATAAGCCAGAGTGTAGCAAAAACTTCCTTAACCCAGTTATGTAGTTGTTTAGAAGCATCAACAGAAGTACTCATCAGTCCTGAAGGACTAAATCAACGATTTAATGCCGCAGCCGTGCAGTTTCTACAACAAGTATTAGCTAAACTTCTGAACCAAAAATTATCTTCATCTAGGTTGTTTTCTTCTTCATTTACTTCTATTTTTAAGCGTATTCGTATCTTAGATTCCACTGCATTTCAACTTCCAGATGTATTTTCATCGGTTTATCCTGGTGCAGGAGGTTGTAGCCATAAGGCTGGTGTAAAAATTCAACTTGAATATGACCTTTTAAGTGGACAATTCCTCCATATTCATACAGGACCAGGTAAACAACATGATCGCACTTACGGCTCTCTGTGTGCCCCAACTGTGACAGCGAATGATTTATGTATCCGAGATTTAGGTTATTTTCATTTAAAAGACCTTCAATATATACAAGATAAAGAGGCCTACTATATCTCTCGTATCAAGTCGAATACGCGTATTTATCAAAAAAATCCTAACCCTGATTATTTTCAAGATGGAAGAATTAAGAAAGGTACAGAGTATATACAGATAGATATGGAGACGTTAATGAACTCCCTTCAACCAGGAAAAACATGTGAAATAGCTGATACTTATGTAGGAATGATTGATAA
>NZ_NADT01000207.1:0-352 GCF_003264205.1 Bacillus sp. SRB_8
TTCCGTACGCGGCGGGCACCGCGACCGACACAATTGCACGGCTGGCGGCGCAACAGATGTCCGACGCGTTGAAGCAACCGGTGGTGGCCGACAACCGGGCCGGTGCCAACGGCGCCATTGGCACCAGCGCGGTCGCCAAGGCCCCGGCCGACGGCTACACGCTGATGATGCTGGCCACACCGACGCTGCTGGCGCCGCATCTTTACAAGAAGCCCGGCTACGACACCGTGAAGGACTTCACGCCCGTGGCCACGGTGTACGACCTGCCCATCGTGGTGGTGGTCAACCCCAAGCTGCTGCCCGATGTGGTCGACCTCAAGACCCTGATTGCCCACGCCAAGGCGCAGAAGAC
>NZ_NADT01000209.1:0-433 GCF_003264205.1 Bacillus sp. SRB_8
AAGGAAGGCGGCTCGGTGTCCGACCGGCCCACGCCGCCCGTCACCGCCGTGGCGCCGCGCGGCAAGCTGAAGAACAAGTAAGGCCCTGCGCCGGCCTGAAACAAAGCACCCGGTGCTGCTATGCGGCGGCACCGGGTGCTTTTTCGTGGGCGTTCGCCACAACGCGGTGGCGGTTCAGCGCTGGCTGCGCTGGGGCTTGGCCTTGCGCGCTTCCTTGCGCGCCGCGCGCTCGGCCTCCTGCACCGCGGCGACCGCGCTCCAGGCCTCGAACTCGGCCGGCACCTCCAGCGTGATGCGGCCCAGGATCGCGCTGCGGAAGTCGGTCAGAACGATCTCGGCCGTCTTCTGCAGGTTGACGCGCCCGCCGCCCTGCATGGCGCCGCGCTTCTTGCCGATGGCTTCGAGCAGCTCTTCGTCGTGCATCTGCGCCACC
>NZ_NADT01000210.1:0-303 GCF_003264205.1 Bacillus sp. SRB_8
TCTATCTCTCAGAACCGCATCCAGATCCCTTTACGCCATTATCAATGTCTGATTTTGATAATGCAGCCCCCCATCGAGTCATCATATCAGCCCAGACATTCATGTCTCCTGGTATATGTTCGATGTTGAATCTAAATGAGCTGAGATCCATACCCCATCTTTCCAAACGTTCCCCAGCTTGCTTCGTGCACTTTTCAGGATTATACATGGAAGCCAAATTCCTATGATCCGGAAAAAGCAGAAAGGGTTTAGAAGATTGAACTAAATAGTCCAATTTCCTAACTGTGTCCCAGATAGCGAATG
>NZ_NADT01000211.1:0-382 GCF_003264205.1 Bacillus sp. SRB_8
CATTCCTCAACGACGCCGCACGCCGCATGAGCCCGCCGCACCCGTAAGGGCACAGACGGGTTCAAGGCGAGCACGACCGTCGTTCGCAAGGAGCATTCGTTTTGGGCAGATAGGAGCCGGTGAAGGCCCCATGCCCACTGCGTCTACCGAATCCGAGAATTCCAGCCGCCGCTCGCGGACCACGCCATCGCACGACGAAGCGAGGAAGGCGTGGGACGCAAGAGCGGCTTTTGGGTTCACCCCGCACATGGAATGCGAGGGGCGAAAGGCGACCGATTGCACGTGAGTAATGCCTAGGCATTAGGTATGCAGCACAGGATACCGACGTCCGACAAGCCTAGATTGCGCTTGATCCGCCACCGAGATGGCATGCGGGTTAGGA
>NZ_NADT01000212.1:0-428 GCF_003264205.1 Bacillus sp. SRB_8
ATCGCAGGGAACGGTACATATATTCGGGAAACAATACAAGCCCCTGGCCTTCCAAAAAAAGGAAATACGAGTATGTGAAACATGCTACCAGATTGAGTGCCTCCAAAAAAACAAATGTGGCAAGATTGCCTGCTACATATGCAGTGAAGCTCACATGGCCGACTCATGCCCAAAGAAGAATAAGGATGAGCCTAAGTGCATTACATGCCAGGAAGAGGGACATTGGGCCATCCAATGCCCATGGCGTTACCTGTAAATCAAGATTCAATAAAGCAAATATGACAAAGGGCCACAAAAAGATGAGCAAAATGCAAATTGAATTTACCTACACTGAAAGCCGCAGTTATGACATGCTGAAGGAGTACACAAAGACTGGCAGATTGTGGTTTGTTTCATTATACAGGAAGGCCAAGATCTTATATTGCACC
>NZ_NADT01000214.1:0-330 GCF_003264205.1 Bacillus sp. SRB_8
CATTCGCACTTCTGATACCTCCAGCATCCATTACCAGACACCTTCACAGGCCTACAGAACGCTCTCCTACCACGTACAATAAATTGCACATCCGCAGCTTCGGTAACTGGCTTAGCCCCGTTACATCTTCCGCGCAGGACGACTCGATCAGTGAGCTATTACGCTTTCTTTAAATGATGGCTGCTTCTAAGCCAACATCCTGACTGTTTTAGCCTTCCCACTTCGTTTCCCACTTAGCCAATTTTAGGGACCTTAGCTGGCGGTCTGGGTTGTTTCCCTCTTGAGTCCGGACGTTAGCACCCGCTGCTCTGTCTCCCAAGCTGTACTCGT